>NZ_KB889827.1 GCF_000372805.1 Marinobacter gelidimuriae
AAATTGGTGTCAATCATTTATACAGTATCATTTTCCCATGAAAAGAAGCCACAATTCGTGCGCACATCGAAAACCAAGACCGACCCAAATAAGCGCTATCCATCCAACACTAAATCAGAGATTTTGAATTGGAATTCCGCTCATTTCGTTAAAAGCACAGATTCAGGGTAGAGCTCGCAAGCTGTAGATATCGTAGCGACTGCTCTTGCCTTCTACCCGGGTGGTGGGTGTTGCGCCATCTATAGCCGGAGCTTTGCGCGGGCGTTTGACCACCACACGGTAGCGCGCGGCGTTTAGCGCCAACTGAAGCAACTGTGGCGTGTCGTCATCCTGCCCCACCAGATGGCGGAACACCTGCATTTCCTTTTTCGCCAGAGCGGTTTTATCCTGGTGGGGAAACATTGGGTCCAGATAAATAACGTCTGCCAACGCGTGTTCCGGCTCGCCGGATTCGGCCTGGCTTAGAAAATCCAGACTGCTGCCGACGCGCAGGTCCATGCGCGCAACCACCGGCGCACACTCAACGTTGAGTGCCGCACGGGCCAAGCCGTCTTGCAGCAAAGCGTGAATAACGGGGTGGCGTTCAAACAGAGTCAACCGGCAGCCCAGGCCCGCCAGAATAAACGCGTCCTGGCCCAGGCCTGCAGTGGCATCCAGCACGTGCAAAGGGGTGCGGGTTTTATGCAGACCCACCGCCCGCGCCACTAGTTGCCCGGTGCCACCGCCGTGTTCGCGACGAAAGCCCATTTTGCCGCTGACGAATTCGGCCCGAACGGGGCCCGGCGCGCCCTTCCCCGTTAACTGCAAGGCCAGCCCCTGCTCATCCAGGGTCAACAGCAAAGGAACACTTGTCACGCGGCGCGGATCTGTGGCGGCCACCAGAGACACATCTAGCTCTGTGGCCAACTCCTGTGCACGGTGCTTGTCGCCTAGCGCAGAACAGGCTACGGCCAGAGAATTCTGCATTATTCGCGGCCGGGCAGTTTTTGCCAGGTTACTTCGTCGCGCAGGTACACAGGCTGGGCCTGCTGTGCCGACACACCGGCACCCGCGGCAAACTGTTTGGCGGCCAGGCGGGCAACGCACGCAGCTCTTGGCACCAAATCAGTGCTGGGCAAGGCCGCCAACGCAGAGGTCACAGCCTCGGGCATCTGTTCACTCAAAGCCCAACCGGAACCTGCACCAAGCCAATCGGCGTTGTCGGCTCTGGCATGAGCACCTTCAACGTCGCCAGCAGAGCTTTCTGCTGCCGGCATTGCCAGCGCAGAGGGTGCGCAAACCCGCTCTTTTCCGAGCAGTACCGGTGCGCCATCAAGCAGCTGATAACAGCCCCAATACACCTCGCCCATACGTGCGTCAAAGGCCACCGCCACGCGCTGGCCTTGAGCGGCACCGGCCTGGGTCAAGGCATCCAAGGCCACGGCCGCCAGCGATGACACCGGTATGACCGGTATGTTCAGCCCCCAGGCCAGGCCTTGCACCACGCCAGTGGCAATACGCAACCCGGTAAACGAACCCGGCCCGCAGGCGAACGCGACTGCGTCGAGATCAGCAGGTTCAAACCCGTGTTCCTGCAACAGGCTGCGAACCATAGGCATCAGCAAGCGGGTATGGCCCCGTGGCGCAATTTCAAAACGCTCATAGGCTAAACCCGCCTTTGCACTGCCCAGCCAGAGAGCCGCCGAGCAGCCTGCGGCCGAAGTGTCAAGTGCCAGTAATTTCATTGACCTACTTCAGCTTGGCGCTGATCTGGGCGCGAATATCGTCCAGACTGCCAATGCCTTCAACTTGAACATAACGTGGCGCGCTGTCCGCATCTTTGGCAACCCAATCCTTGTAGTAACCTATAAGTGGAGAGGTTTGCTGGTGATAGATACCCAGGCGTTTGCGCACGGTTTCTTCACTATCGTCTTCACGCTGAATCAACGCTTCGCCGGTTTCGTTGTCTTTGTCTTCCACTTTTGGTGCATCGTATTTGACGTGATAGATGCGGCCACTGCTTTCGTGCACGCGCCGGCCTGACAGGCGGCTGACAATTTCTTCATCGGAAACGGTGATCTCAACCACGTAATCGATAGCGATGCCCTGGTTTTTAAGCGCTTCAGCCTGAGGAATGGTGCGCGGAAAGCCGTCGAGCAGAAAGCCGTTTTTGCAATCCGCTTTCTGGATACGCTCGTCAATCAAAGCGATGATAATGTCGTCTGACACCAAACCACCCGAGGCCATCACTTCCTTGACCTTACTGCCCAGATCCGACTCGGCCTTAACCGCGGCGCGCAACATGTCGCCGGTGGAGATCTGAGGAATATCGAACCGCTCTGTCATGAACTGAGCCTGTGTACCCTTCCCAGCGCCCGGGGCGCCCAACATGATGATGCGCATAGTTTATGCTCCTGAAATGATGACTAAATTGAAAAAGCTATGGCAAAAACAGGTGCCTTTGCCGCAGCCTCTCGACTTTTTTTACCCGAGTTAAGGCTTAAGGGTGGAGCATTATACGAAGTCGAGCCGGCAAGCGAAAGCCGACCTCAGTATCATGCCCGTTTGTATACAGTGGAATACCGAAATGAAGTCTGCCTTAGCCGGTGTTGCGCATACCCGCTGAAATCCCTGCCATGGTGACCTTTAGAGCCCTCTCAACCAGTTCCGGTACCTTCCCGTCACGGTCGCCGCCCTTGCCTTCGCTTTGGCGCTCGCGCCGCAGCAATTCTGCCTGCAGATAATGCAATGGGTCGGTGTACGGATTGCGCACGTTCATGGAGTGCGCAAATACCGGCTCGTCTGCCAGCAGGTGGTCCTGCTGCTTCAATTCCAGCACCCGATGAATGCAGCGGCTCAAGCGCTGGCGCAGATTTTCACCCAGTACTCGCAACGCCGGGTCGTCCACCAGGGTCTGCTCGTAATAGCTGGCGATGCGCAGGTCGGCCTTTGCCAAAACCATCTCCAGCATATCGATGTAGGTGCGGAAAAACGGCCAACCCGCCATCATTTCCCGCAACTGGTCTATACGCTGGTCTTCGGCGGCTGCTTCCAGAGCTACGTCGCTGCCCAGCCAGGCCGGCAGCATCAGGCGCATTTGAGTCCAGGCAAATATCCAGGGTATGGCTCTCAGGCTTTCAACGCCACCACCGGCTTTGCGCCGCGCCGGGCGACTGCCCAAGGCCAGTTTGCCCAGCGCCTGCTCCGGGGTAACCTGGCGGAAATAAGGCACAAATTGCGGGTCGTCCCGCACCACATCGCGGTAAGCCTTTAACGAGCGTTCAGTCAGCCAGTTCATGGTTTCTCGCCAACTGTCTTCGGGCTGGGGCGGCGGCGCCAGTGTGGCCTCGATGACCGCGGTGGTGTAAAGCGTCAGACTTTGCACGGCAAGATCCGGCATACCGAATTTGAAGCGAATCATCTCGCCCTGCTCGGTAATGCGGAAGCTGCCGTTGACCGATCCCGGCGGCTGCGACAGGATAGCCCGGTTAGCCGGGCCGCCTCCACGACCAACCGTGCCGCCACGGCCGTGGAACAAGGTCAAGCGCATATCGTATTCTGCGGCCACTTTTGTCAGCGCTTCCTGGGCTTGGTACTGGGCCCATGCAGCCATCATCTGGCCGGCATCTTTCGACGAATCGGAATAGCCGATCATGACTTCCTGCTTGCCGTCGCAGTATTCGCGATACCAGTCAATCTGATAAAGCTCGGTCATGCTTTGCGGCGCGCCGCTCAGGTCATTCAATGTTTCAAATAGCGGTACAACCGCCATCGGATACTGCATGCCCGCCTCGCGCAGCAGCAGAATAACGCTCAGCACATCGGACGGCTTACTGGCCATGGAAATCACATAGGAGCCCAACGCCTGCGGCGTTTGCTCGGCCACCACCTTGCAGGTGGCCAGCACTTCCTCCACCGCTTCACTGGGCTGCCAGTTACGCGGAATCAGCGGGCGACGGCCTTTAAGCTCGCGCACCAGAAACGCCTGACGTTCTACTTCTGACCAGGCCTGATAATCCCCAAGCCCCAGATAACCCACAATTTCGGCCACAGCCTCAGCGTGACGGGCCGCTTCCTGGCGAATATCGAGACGACTCAATGGCAAGCCAAAGGTATGGGCACGGCGAATAGTGTCCAGCAGCGGTCCATTGGCGATGTGCTCAAGACCACACTCAACCAGTGAGCGGTAGCACAGCTCCAGGGGTTCGGTGAAGTCGCTGTTGGCGAACAATATGCCGTTGCTGTCGGCGGCAGCGCCACTGATACTGGCTTCGGCCCAGTCACGGGTGCGGCTGAGCTGGTCGCGTAGCTCGCCCAGAATCTGGCGATAAGGTTCACGGGTATCGCCTACCTTTGCTCGCAGCTCATCGCTGGCCTGCCACATAGACAGTTCGGCGCGCAGCGCTGTGATATCTTTCATATACAGATCTGCAGCCATCCAGCGGCCCAGCAAAAACACCTTGCGCGTAACCTGGTGGGTGACGTTAGGGTTGCCGTCACGATCACCGCCCATCCAGGACGCTACCCGCACCGGAGTGGCTTGCAGCGGAAGGCCTTTACCGGTGGCGTCCACCAGAGCGGTATCCAGGCTTTCGAGGAATCTCGGTAACGCTGTCCACAGGCTGTTTTCGATCACCGCAAAGCCCCATTTGGCTTCGTCTACCGCGGTGGGGCGATCGTAACGAATTTCATCGGTGTGCCAGGCCTCGGCAATCAGCCGGGTCAAACGGCGCACAATTTCGTCGCGCTCGCTGGGCATCAGATCCTGATGGTCCAGCTGCTCCAGGCAGTCCGACATGTCGTCGTACTTCATAATCAGTGTGCGGCGGGTCACTTCTGTTGGGTGAGCTGTCAGCACAAACTCCACCCGCAAATTGACCACCTGACGATGCAGTTCGTCAGCGCTTATGCCGCCGGCTAGTAGACGCTGGAACACTTCGGAGAATGATTCCACCATCAGATCAGCGCTGTGACCGCGATTGCGACGGATGCCATGATATTGCTCGGCCAGGTTGGCCAGGTTCAGAAATTGGTTAAAGGCGCGGGTCACCGGCAGGATTTCATCGTCGCCCAGCTGGCCCAACAAATTCACCAGGCGTTGGCCCGAGCCGCTTTCCTGAAGCCGGTCCGCTTTGGCGGCAGCTCGTACTTCTTCAATTGTGTCAAAACACTGCTGCCCGGGATGCTGACGTATACTCTGCCCCAGCAGCTCTCCCAGCATCCTCACGTTTTCCCGCAAATCCGGATGTAATTCAGTCACATTGGCATCCTTTTGTCATGTTTAGGGCAGCATCAGATTTGTTCCTCGTTAAGATACTAAGGAACCACTGCCGAAGTCTACGCGGCTTAACGGCCTCAGCGCTGGCGCTCTACACCTTCCACTGACTGCCAGATAGCGTCCAGCGTTTCCAGGGTTTCGCTGTCCATATCACGGCCCTGGGCCAGCAACTTAGCCTCGATGGCGCGAAAGCGTGCTTCAAATTTATGGTTGGTTCGCTTTAAAGCGTGTTCCGGGTTTACTTCCATAAAGCGCGCCAGATTCACGCACACGAACATCACGTCGCCGAGTTCATCTTCGAGCGCATCGCGTTCGCCGCTGCCGTTACTGGCGACCTGCCAAGCTTCTTTCAGCTCATCAATTTCTTCGTGCAGCTTGTCGAACACCGGGCCGATATCGGGCCAGTCAAAACCGTGGCGGGCAGCGCGCTTTTGCAGTTTTTCAGCCCGCGCCATGGCCGGCAGAGTACGGGCAATAGCGTCCAGACGGCCCGCGGGTTCGGCGCTGTCAGGCGCAGGCTTTAGCGACCGTTCTTCCGCCTTGATGCGTTCCCAGCTTTGTTTGATCCAGTCTTCGCCTGGGCGATTGTGTGGGTCAATCCGGCTCGCCAGCGTGCCTTCGGGGAACACATGGGGGTGGCGTCGAATCAGTTTACGCACCAGGTTGTCCACCACCGAATCAAAATCAAAATGCTGCGTTTCCTGCCCAATCTGGCTGTAAAAAATGACCTGGAACAGCAGGTCACCCAATTCATCTTCCAGGTGGGGATAATCCTCGCGTTCGATGGCGTCAGCCACTTCGTAGGCTTCTTCCAAGGTGTGGGGCACGATGGACGCAAACGTCTGGCGGGCATCCCAGGGGCAACCGGTGTCTGGATCGCGCAAGCGTGCCATCAGGGTTTTCAAGTCGTCCAGCGAATAGCTCATCAGCGTTTTCTCTTAGCCTCGATGACGTTGGGCAGGTTGCGGATCTGGGACAGCAGTTTGGCCAGTTGTTCCAGATCGGAGATTTCTACAGTGACCGTCAGATTGGCAGTGTTGTCGTCACGATTGCTCTGGGTGTGTAACGCCAGCACATCGCAGCGCGATGCCGACAGCACCTGGGTGATATCGCGCAAGAGGCCCGAACGGTCGTAGGCGTCAACGCTGATATCCACCGGGTATACCGAGGCCTGGCGCACGCCCCAGCTGACGTCGATAATGCGGTGTGGCTCTGCTTCCGCCAGCCCCATGTAGGTGTTGCAGTCCTGCCGGTGAACGGTCACACCGCGGCCAACTGTAATGTAGCCGCCAATATCATCACCCGGTAGAGGCTTACAGCATTTAGCCACCTGGGTTTTCAGCTGGCCCACACCCACAATGCGAATGTCAGATTCGGTATCGTAGGCTTTGCTTTGCTTGCGCAGCTTCAGTTCGGGCTGCTCATTTTTTGGCTCCAGCATTTGCTGGGCCACATTGGCCACTTGGGCTGGGCGCAGGTCGCCCGCGCCAATGGCCGCACACAGGTCTTCCGCGCTGTGGTAATTCACCTTTTTGGCGAGCAGTTCCAGATTGCAGTCGTGCAATGACAAACGCTTGAATTCGTCGTCCAGAATGGTACGGCCGTCGCTGATATTACGACCGCGATCCTGCTGTTTGAACCAGCTGATAACCTTGGAGCGGGAGCGTGAACTCCGAATGTAGCCCAGGTTGGGGTTGAGCCAATCGCGGCTGGGTGTCGCATTTTTAGACGTCAGTATGAACACTTGGTCGCCGGTTTTCAGCGGGTAGATCAAGGGCACGATACGCCCGTTGATGCGCGCGCCTCGGCAAGCGTGACCGACTTCTGTATGTACCCGATAAGCGAAGTCTACGGCGGTGGAACCCTGGGGCAGATCAACCACATGGCCCTCAGGCGTAAACACGTAAACCCGATCGGATGTCACCTCGGATTTCAGGTGTTCCGCCAAGCTGGACAGATCGCCCAGCTCTTCTTGCCACTCCAGCACCTGGCGCAGCCAGTTTATTTTGGCATCGTAACCGGTGGATTTGTTTTTGGTGTCGGTCCCTTTATAAAGCCAGTGGGCGCAGACACCCAGTTCGGCTTCTTCGTGCATCTCATGGGTGCGAATCTGCACCTCCATCACCTTGCCTTCCGGGCCGATGACCGCGGTGTGCAGAGACTGGTAACCATTTTCTTTGACGTTAGCGATGTAGTCGTCAAATTCGTTAGGAATATGGCGCCACAGACCGTGGACTATGCCCAACACGGCGTAACAGTCGCGTACCTCCGGCACCAGAATACGCACGGCGCGCACGTCATACACTTGGCTGAAATCAATGCCTTTTCTGCGCATTTTGCGCCAGATGCTATAGATGTGTTTAACGCGGCCCGACACATCGCCTTTGATGCCGGCGCTGCCCAGCTCCGACTCCAGCGCAGCCACCACCCGCTTGATGTAGCTTTCCCGATTCAGGCGCTTTTCATCCAGCAGTTTGGCAATTTTCTTGTAAGCGGTTTCGTGCAGGTAGCGGAAAGACAGGTCTTCCAGCTCCCATTTGATATAGCCAATGCCCAACCGGTGCGCCAACGGGGCATAGATCTCAAATACTTCCCGCGCAACCCGCATGCGTTTTTCCGGCAATGCGTCTTTCACTCCGCGGATGGCGCAGGTGCGCTCAGCGAGTTTGATCAGCGCAACCCGCACGTCGTCAACCATGGTCACCAGCATTTTACGCACGTTGTCGAGCTGACCTTCGCTCTGGCCCAGAACATTGCCTTTCAGGGGGTGGTGGATAGACGAAATCGCCGCCATCTGTAGCACGCCGTTAATCAGGCCAGCCACTTCGTCGCCAAACTCTTTACGCACGGCTTCTAGCGTTACCCGTTCTTCGCGCACAGCGCGATACAGCACAGCAGCCGTCAGGCTGGCCTGGTCCAGGTGCAGCTCTGCCAGCACTCGAGCCATTTCAATGCCGGTGCGGAAACTGCTGGCGCCGGGGGTCCATTGTCGGTCTTCCCGATAGGCCTGAAGGTCAATGGCCGCGGCTCTTTCGCAAGCCTGGCGCAGCAGGCTGTCATCCTCAAGCCGGGTCTGCTCGGCCAGCTGGCGCACGCAGTGGGCAATATCTACTTCACCACTGCCGGTCACGGCGTAATCTTCGCGAACTTTTACCATGTCGACTCTTTTCCAGATTAGCCGGAATCGCGCTTAACCAGAATCACGCTCAAAAAGCGCTATGGATTCCACGTGAGTAGTATGCGGGAACATATCCATGACACCCGCTTGCACCAGGCGGTAGCCATTACGCACCATAACACCCGCATCCCGCGCCAAGGTGGCCGGGTTGCAAGACACATACACAATGCGGCTGGCGTTAAAGACGGTTAAGTACTGGCAAATGTCTTGGGCGCCGGAGCGCGGCGGGTCAATCAGGATTTTGTCGAAACCCTCTTTGGCCCAGCTCTGGCCGGTAAAATCGCCGTGCAAGTCGGCGCCAAAAAAGGTGACATTATCCAGACCGTTCAGCGCGGCGTTCTCGCGGCCGCGCTGAACCATGGCGTCGTCGCCTTCGACACCGACCACCTGGCCACCACTGCGGGCCAGCGGCAGGGTAAAGTTGCCCAAGCCGCAAAAAAGATCCAAGACTCGCTCGCCGGGCTGCACGTTCAGCCAGTCGATGGCGCGCTTAACCATCACCTGGTTGATGCTGGCATTCACCTGGGTGAAGTCCATTGGGTGAAACGCCAGGGTCAAATCAAATTCCGGCAAGCTGTAACTCAAACGTTCATCCTGGTGACCTGTAGATTCCGGCCAGATACGGTGAACCGTGTCCGGGCCTTTAGGTTGCAAATAAATGTGCAGATCGTGGTTTTGACCAAACACAATCAGCTTGCTGCGGTCGCCGTCGCTCAAGTCCTCCATGTTACGGAACACCATCACTGCCACATCATCACCGCAGGCAACCTCTACCTGGGGAATGCGGTCAAAAGCATCCATGCCGTGCAGCAATTCGCGCAGCGGCATAATGCGTTCGCCAATACGTGGGTCCAGCACCAGGCAGCGGTCAATATCCGTCAGAAAATTACTGCTCTTTTCGCGGAAGCCAACCAGCACTGATTCACGTGCTTTTACAAAACGCACACCCAGCCGCGCTTTGCGGCGGTAACCCAAGGTGTCAGCGCGCAGCGGTTTAACCCACTGTTCGGGATCGATACCACCAAAATGGGCAAAGTGTTCTTTCAGAGTGTTTTCCTTGAACGCAATCTGCGCCTCTGCGCTCATGTGCTGCAGGCTGCAGCCACCGCACACGGCGGCAAAGT
This sequence comes from Marinobacter gelidimuriae, assembly GCF_000372805.1. Lineage (GTDB taxonomy): Bacteria > Pseudomonadota > Gammaproteobacteria > Pseudomonadales > Oleiphilaceae > Marinobacter > Marinobacter gelidimuriae. The sequence goes on from NZ_KB889827.1 coordinate 9,560, forward strand.
CGCAGGGCGGAGTCTGGCGGTCGGGAGCCGCACTGAGTACCTCAAGGGTACGCAATTCGTCAAATTTGCTGCGGCTGCCAACCATCTTGGCCATCACTGTTTCGCCTGGCAGCGCGCCGCTGACAAATTGCACTTTACCCTCGTTACGGGCAATACCACGGCCATCATGGCCGAGCTTTTCGACCTCGCAGCGCACAGGTTCCTGAGGCAACACTTTTCTGCGTCTTCTACTCATCAATTCTTCTCTTTTTTAATCAGACTCAGGCGCCAGGAAATACGCCGGTAGACAGATAGCGGTCACCACGGTCACAGATAATGCCCACGATAACGGCGTTTTCAAGCGTTTGGGAAAGTCGCAGCGCCGCGGCGATGGAACCGCCAGACGATACGCCGCAAAAAATACCTTCTTTTTCGGCCAGCGCGCGCATCGTGGTTTCGGCCTCGACCTGACCAATATCCATTACCTGATCAACCGCCTTGGCATCAAAAATTTTAGGCATATAGGCTTCTGGCCAGCGCCGAATGCCCGGTATGGCCGCGCCCTCGCTGGGTTGCAGGCCAACAATGCGGACGTCGGGGTTGCGCTCTTTCAAGTAGCGGGACACGCCCATAACCGTACCCGTGGTGCCCATAGAGGCCACGAAATGGGTTACCCGGCCATTGGTCTGCTGCCAGATTTCAGGGCCGGTGGTGCGGTAGTGCGCCAGTGGGTTGTCAGCATTGGCGAACTGGTCCAGAACCTTGCCTTTGCCTTCGGCCTGCATGCGTTCGGCCAGATCGCGGGCGCCTTCCATACCGTCTTCCTTGCTCACCGCAATAATTTCGGCGCCATAAGCGCGCATGGACGCGCGCCTCTCTTCGCTCATATTGGAGGGCATAATCAACACCATGCGGTAACCCTTTATCGCCGCCGCCATAGCCAGGGCAATACCGGTATTACCGCTGGTGGCTTCGATCAGGGTATCGCCGGGCTTGATGTCGCCGCGGATTTCGGCTTGTTGGATCATGCTAATCGCGGGCCGATCTTTGACCGAACCGGCCGGATTATTACCTTCCAGTTTGGCAAGGATGACATTACTGGTATCGCCTGGCAGGCGCTGCAGGCAAACCAGGGGGGTTTTACCAACATAATCTTCAATGGTTGGAAAATACATAATGAGTCCCTGTGGTATACTTTTGGGGTTAAATCATACGCTTTATAGCAACTCCAGCCCAATACCGCTTATTGCTATCGCAAGAGCCTGGCGTTATAGCTACGAATTACGTTAACGGCTGCCGGCAACAACACCCGTCGGGCGCAAACACCGAACCAACAGACTGATGCCCGTAGTACGCGGGCAAAATGCCATTTTCAGGAATTGTTTATGGGGCGCTGGGGTTTTACCAACCGGGGTATTCGTCACTGGGGCATTCGCAACAAGGTACTGATGGCCACACTGGTGCCCACGCTGGCTACCACTTTACTGCTGGGCCTGTTTTTCAGTTCAAGTTGGGTTAACCAGATTGAAAGCCTGCTGCGGGACCGTGGCGAAGCCTTGTCGCGGCAACTGGCGGCGGGCTCAGAATACGGCCTGTTTACGGCCAACCGGCACTTGTTATACAGCCTTTCCAATGCCTTGCTGCAAGAGCAGGATGTGCGCTCTATCAGCTTTTTCGACAGCGCCGGCGAGCGTCTTCTGCACACCGGCCCAGACACCCACAAACGCGATATCGCCGAGCGGCTGCAGGATCAGGTCGCGCAGCAGCTGCCGCGCCAGCAGAGCACTCTTTTTATTACGCCGGTGACCCTGCAGGGCCTGATGATCGAGAATTTGCTCAATGCCAATGGCGAAGCTGAGATGCCCAGTGCCCAGCAAACTCTGGGCTGGGTAGCGGTGGAAATGTCCCATATCCGCACCGAAAAAGAAACCTACAAAGCGCTGCTGATTTCCCTGCTGCTAGTCCTTTCCGGTGTGGTGTTCAGCATGCTGGTGTCGCTGCGCCTGAGCCGGGCTTTCACCAGCCCGGTGTATAAACTGAACAAAGCCGTTGCCGAGCTCAAAGAAGGTAAATTGGAAACCCGGGTTTATACCCGAGCAGGGCCAGAGTTCGAACAGCTTGAGTCTGGCCTGAACGCCATGGCAACCGCCTTGAGCAAGGCCCAGGCAGACATGCAGCAAAACGTTGATCAGGCCACCGAAGACCTGCGAGAAACCCTGGAAACCATTGAAATCCAGAATATCGAGCTGGATTTTGCGCGTAAGGAAGCGCTGGAAGCGAGCCGCATAAAATCGGAATTTCTGGCCAATATGTCCCACGAAATCCGTACTCCGCTGAACGGTATTATCGGGTTCACCGAACTGCTACTGAAAGGTTCCCTGGCGCGGCAGCAAAGAGACCACCTGAATACCATTCGCAAGTCTTCAGAAATCCTGCTGACCATCATCAACGACATTCTCGACTTTTCCAAAATTGAAGCCGGCAAGCTCACGCTTGACCGGGTGCCGTTCCAACTACGGGACATTGTGGAAGATGTCATGGTGATGCTGGCACCAGCGGCCCACAACAAAAACCTGGACCTGGTCACACTGGCTTACAACGATGTGCCCGACAACCTGATGGGCGACCCATTAAGGCTGAAACAGATTATTACCAATCTGCTCAACAACGCCATCAAGTTTACCCGCGCCGGCGAAGTCGTCCTGCGTGCCAGCCTGGAAGAAGAAGACGCCGATAATGGCACCGTTACCCTGCGCGTCAGCGTAGCGGATACCGGTATGGGGCTGTCACAGGCACAACAGCGATCTTTATTTGATGCGTTTAGTCAGGCCGACGCATCAACCGCGCGGCAATACGGTGGTACCGGGCTGGGGCTTGCGATATCCAAGCGCCTGGCAGAGGAAATGGGCGGCAAGATCGGCCTGGAAAGCGAGCTCGGGAAAGGCTCCACATTCTGGTTTACCCTGACCAGCACGCGGGCCAGCCAAAACGATAGCGACAGCCCCCGTAACGGCCTTCGCGGTGAACGCATGATTTACCTGGAGCAACAAAAAACCACTGGCCTGGCGATGGAACACCTGTTGCGGGCCTGGGGCGTTACCGTAGAGCGGGTTAGCTCTTCTGGCGCCATGCAAGAGCGCATCGAACAGGCACAACGGGAGCAGGCCGGCTTTGCCGTCGCGTTGATTGGTATTAATCGCCATCTGCTCAATTCCAGCCAATATCGCAGTCTGGTGCACAGTATTGAGGTTGACCGTGATTGTCGCACCCTGTTGCTGACGCCCACTCTGGAAAGCCACGACACACCCCTTGTGGCCAATGTCAGTAGTCACCTGATCAAACCGGTTCTGCGCGAGGCGCTCTACAATGAACTGGTGTTGCTGGTGCACGGTATCAACGCCAACGACCGCCCGGCGGATCGCAGTTACGGTCTGGAAGCACCTCAGCCGCAGCCCAACAGCGAACGCCTTAACCCCCGGGTTTTGGCGGTAGACGACAACGAAGCCAATCTCAAACTGGTACTGACCCTGCTACAGGATGCGGGCGTAAACACGGTAGGCGCCGCCAGCGGCTTTGAAACACTGACAAAAGCGCGCTCCCGTCAATTTGATCTGATATTCATGGACCTGCAGATGCCCGGTATGGACGGCGTTGCTACCACCCGAAAGCTAAGGCAACTGGAAACCGCCGGTCGCCAGCGCGCCGCCATTATTGCATTAACCGCTCACGCCATGAGTGACGAGCGAGGCCGGTTGGCGCGGCAGGGATTCGACGGCTATATGACCAAACCGGTCAGTAGCCGCCAACTGTTAGACGCCGTAGAGCAGCACACAGGGCTTGTGTGTTGCGACAGCGCAGGCGACGGCGGCCGGGCTGACGAGGCACGCGACGGCCACCGAGCACTGCGACCGTCGAATCGAAAAATAACCCGCGAATGCATCAGTATTGAGGAAAGCCTGCGCCTGGCAGCCGGCAAAGCAGACCTGGCCGAAGAGTTGTTCAGCATGCTGCTGGAACAGATAACACCCACCGTAGAAGCCATTGAGCAGCACTGGCACAGCGGCAACAGGCTGGAACTGCTGGAGTGCGTGCACAAGCTGCACGGTGGCGCCCGCTACTGCGGCGTACCGGAAGTGCGGGCCGCTGCCAATCAGCTGGAAACCGCGTTAAAAACGGCTGACACCGATATTGAGGACCTGACCGATCAGCTGTTAAAAGCATTGAAGCGGCTATTGAACTGGGGCGACAACACCCATTGGCAGTTACTCTTCAGGCAACACAGCAGCCTTACGCACTCTTAAAGCCGACGCATTCCTAACGCCGGCAAGCGTTATCAATCAGTGTTTTCATATCCCGCACGGCTTCTTTCAAACCGGTGAAAACCGCCCGGGCAATAATAGCGTGGCCGATGTTCAGCTCGTTAATGCCGGCAATCGCTGCCACCCGCTCGGTGTTGTGGTAGTTCAAACCGTGGCCTGCATTAACCACCAAACCCTTCTTGCGGGCGTAAGTGACCGCTTCCACCAATACTTTAAAGGCCGCATCCGCATCCGCAGCCGCGCCGCTGGCCTCGGCGTACTCGCCGGTGTGCAATTCAATCACTGGCGCGCCACAGCGCACGGCGGCATCAATCTGAGTTTTGTCCGGGTCGATAAACAGGGATACTTCCGCGCCTATGGCCGCGAGGCGTTCGCAGGCTTTGGCGATGCGGTCTTCCTGGCCTTCAACGTCCAAACCGCCCTCGGTGGTCAGCTCTTCACGCTTTTCAGGCACCAGGCACACGCAAGCCGGACGGATTTGTTCGGCAAAATCCAGCATGGCATCGGTCACCGCCATTTCCAGATTCATTTTGGTTTGCAAGGTATCGCGCAGCAGCAGCACGTCACGGTCTTGAATGTGACGGCGGTCTTCCCGCGGGTGAATGGTAATGCCGTCGGCGCCGGCTTCTTCCGCCAGCAATGCAGCCTGTACCGGATCGGGATACCGCGTGCCGCGGGCCTGACGCAACGTGGCCACGTGATCAATATTCACACCAAGCAATACTCTGGAGTTCATTTTACTGCCCCTGACTGGATAAAAAGTTGGCGGCTGTGCAGCGGTCGCCCCTGTAACAAATAGTCTACCAGCGCACGCATCACCCGCTTGGCGCTGCGGCGCGCGTCAATGTCACTGTAATCATCGGCAGCCAGCGCAAGCAGCGCATCGCCACGAAGTTTTTTCACCCGCACATCGGCACCCGGGCGCTCAACAATGCCCTGCTGCGGATGGTATCCGTAAAACCAGCCCGATTGCACCGGCGCACCGCTATCGGTCGCCAGGTCCCAGGCAAAATCGTACCCCAGGGCCAGCGCCAGACTGCGTTCGAAACGCCGCAGCACTGGTTCCAGCTCGGCGGCAGCGGCCAGCTCGGCCATGGCATCAAGATAGGCAGCAAATAACAACGGATAGGGGTCAGCTGCGGGCAGAACGCGCTGCAGCAATTCATTCAGATAAAAACCGCTGAACAGCGCTTGCGATTGCGCCAGAACCGGCGCATGGCAAACGTCTACCTGGGTCAGGGTTTTCAGGCCCCCGCGGCCGACCCAGTCCAGCAATAGCGGCTGGAAAGGTTGCAACTGAGCCTTGAGCGGGCTTTTTTTGGTGCTGGCGCCGCGGGCAATCAAGTCAACACGGCCATAATTCAGGGTGAACACATCTACCTGCAAGCTGGTTTCACGCCAGGGCCGGCGATGGATCACATAGCCCGGCTCCTGAATCACCTTGCCCCTCATAGAAGAAGCACCTTAGCCCTCATGGCAGACTCAGAAGTCGTTCATGCCCAGGCTTTTCAAAGCCCGTTCACTGTCGGCCCAGCCGCGTTTGACCTTCACCCAAAGCCGCAGCATCACTTTGTTGTCGAACATGCGTTCCATATCGATCCGGGCATCCTGGCCAATGCTGCGCAGGCGGTCGCCCTTATCTCCAATGATGATTTTCTTCTGGCCTTCACGTTCAACCAGTATCACGGCTGATATGTGCAGCGTTTTACCATCGTGCTTAAACTCTTCTATTTCCACCGCCACCGAATAGGGCAATTCGGCACCTAGCTGGCGGGTGATTTTCTCACGCACCATTTCCGAGGCCATAAAGCGCTCGCTGCGGTCGGTAATCTGGTCGTCCGGGTAAAAGTGCACGCTCTGCGGCAGAAAGCGGCCGACACATTCTTCCAGCGGTATCAGATTCGTCTCGCGCAGGGCCGAGACGGGAATCATTTCGGCGAAATCGCGCTTGCGCGACAGCATGTCCAGATGCGGTAGCAGGGTTTCCCGCTTTTCAATCTTGTCGACCTTGTTGATCGCCAGAATCACCGGGCATTTCAAGCTCGAAAGCTTCTCCAGCACCAGTTCATCGGCGGTGGTCCAGGCCAACTGTTCAACCACAAATACCACCACGTCGACACCTTTCAAGGTCGAGGTAGCAGCCTTGTTCATGTATCGGTTTATCGCCCGTGGTTGTTCTTCATGCATACCCGGTGTGTCGACATACACAGCCTGCACCGGGCCAATGGTTTTTATACCCAAAACCTGGTGACGGGTGGTTTGCGGCTTGCGCGAGGTAATACTGAGTTTCTGGCCCAGTATGTGATTCATCAAGGTAGACTTGCCCACATTGGGGCGCCCTACGATGGCCACAAAGCCACAACGGCTGTCAGGGTCTTGCGGGCGGGTTGTATCCGTCATCAATCGTTCTCCACACCCAGTTCTTTCAGGGCATTGCGGGCGGCTTGCTGTTCGGCTATGCGGCGACTGTTGCCGCTGCCTGTGGTTTTGCGCCCCAATGAGGACAGCGCGCAGGATATGTGAAATGTCTGATTGTGGGCTTCACCGTCAACCGACAGAACGTCATAAATCGGCAGCGGAAACTGGCGCGACTGAAGATATTCCTGCAGGCGGGTTTTCGGGTCTTTCTGGGTATCCTGTAAGTCCAGATTCTGCAGGCGCACATCAAACCAGCGCAATATCTGGGCCTGACAGGTAACAAAATCACTGTCCAGATAGATAGCGCCGATGACGGACTCTACCGCATCCGCCAGTATGGATTCACGGCGAAAGCCGCCACTTTTTAGCTCACCTGAACCCAAGCGCAGATAGGAGCCTAAATCAAACTCCCGCCCAATTTCCGCCAGAGTTACGCCCTTGACCATGCGCGCCCGCAAGCGGCTTAGCTGCCCTTCACGGGCTTTGGGAAAGCGCCTGAACAAATGCTCGGCGATCACCATGTTTACAATGGAGTCACCCAGAAACTCAAGGCGTTCATTGTTCTGATTGCCAAAGCTGCGGTGGGTCAGAGCCAGCAGCAAACGTTCCTGGGATTTGAACTGATAACCGATACGTCGCTGCAAGGGCTCAAGGTCGGGCTGTACGCTCATTGGCCACTCATATCGTAAGCGTGCTTGAAGTGCATCACGGCGTCTATGTTACTAATTACCGGCGAGCGCACTTCATAGTCCACCACAATCAGTACCCGGTCACCGTCTTTGTCAACGGTAATACTCTCGGCACTAAGAGTGCGAACATTGTTCACACTCAGGCGCTTATTAATGTGTGAACGCACTTCCGCCGGCCCCATTTCTGACAATCCTTTGGTATCGTTCAGGCCTTCGAGTGCTTTCTGAATGGTGTAATCATCCATGTACGCTGGCCCAAGTTTCAGCAACATAGTCAGCAGACTGCCAAAAAACAGAACCATGACCAGCATGACCAACCCGGATGCGCCGCGCTGCCTGTTTATATCTGACCAGTTGTTGTTGTTCATCCCCTGCATCCTCATTAGGTTTCCCATTAGTCTAAGCCACCCACCCGGCGAAACGATGGCAAGCTGGCCAGCGACTCCCAGTGCATCCAGATGGCAAAGGCCTTGCCGACAACAAGGTCGTCTGGAACCGTGCCCCAGTAGCGGCTGTCATTACTGTTGTCACGGTTGTCACCCATTACAAAATAGTGGCCTTCGGGCACTTGCCATTCGCCTTCACCGCCGGTACCCAGACGGCCCTTGGTCAGAAAAATATCGTGTTCTACCCCCCCTAGCTGTTCGCGCCTGTATTCGTTGGGCGGCAGACGCGCCACAAATCGCGATTCCACCTTTTCACCGTTTATGAACAGAGTTTTATCGCGGTAGCGAATCTGGTCACCGGGCAACCCAATCACTCGCTTTATGTAGTTGGTTTTGCGGTCTTCAGGGTAGCGGAATACCATTACATCACCGCGGCCTGGATCGTCGATGCTGACCACTTTTGAGCCCAGAACCGGCAGCCGAAGGCCATAAGCAAACTTGTTTACCAGAATGAAATCGCCCACCTCCAGGGTAGGCAACATAGAGCCAGAGGGAATCTGGAATGGCTCTACCAGAAACGAACGCAGAACCAACACAATGGCCAATACCGGGAAAAACGAACGGCTCAGCTCGACCAGATAAGGCTCTTTTACGGCCGAGTCTTTCTCTGAGGCCACGGCACTCGCTTTAGCGGCGCGGCGCGGGCGTAAAAACAGCGTGTCGGCGAGCCAGACCAAACCCGTTGCAAAGGTCAGAATGACCAAAATCAGCGGAAAATCGATATCCATTCAGATGCCTACTTATCAGATGCCTGTTTATCAGGTGCCTGTTTATCAGACGCCTAATTTTTGTCGATTTTCTAGTTGTCGATTTTCAATACCGCTAGAAACGCGTCTTGGGGCACTTCTACGTTACCCACTTGCTTCATGCGTTTTTTACCGTCTTTCTGCTTTTGCAGCAGTTTCTTTTTGCGACTGACATCGCCGCCGTAACATTTGGCGGTCACGTTCTTACGCAAGGCTTTCACCGTCACTCGTGACACTACCTGGTTGCCAATAGCCGCCTGAATGGCAATATCAAACATCTGCCGCGGAATCAGCTCTTTCATTTTTTCCACCAGTTGACGGCCCTTGTGATTCGCCAGTTCACGGTGAACAATCAAGGCCAGAGCATCCACCCGCTCACCGTTGATCAGCACGTCCAGGCGCACAAGATTGGCGGCCTGAAACCGAATGAAGTGGTAATCCAGTGAAGCGAAGCCTCGGCTGACGGATTTTAGCCGGTCGAAAAAGTCGAGAACCACTTCGGCCATGGGCAGCTCGTAGGTGAGCTGCACCTGCCTGGTGGTGAAGTGCATGCTTTTTTGTACGCCGCGCTTTTGCTCACACAGGGCGATTACATTCCCTAAATGCTCTTGCGGCACCAAAATATTGGCTTGCACAATAGGCTCACGCATTTCTTCAATGGAGCCAATATCCGGCAACTTCGAGGGGCTGTCTACCGATGAGGTCTCACCCTGCTTAGTAACCACTTCATAGATTACTGTGGGCGCGGTGGTAACCAGATCAATATCGTACTCGCGCTCCAGCCGTTCCTGAATAATTTCCATGTGCAGCATGCCCAGAAAACCACAGCGGAAACCAAAGCCCAAAGCATCGGAGCTTTCCGGCTCGAAAAACAGGGACGCGTCATTCAGCGTCAGTTTATCAAGCGCATCACGGAAATCGTTGTAATCTTCGGAACTGACCGGAAACAGACCCGCGTATACCTGCGGCTGAATTTTCTTGAAACCCGGCAACATAGGGGTTTCGTCGGCAAACTTGTGGTGCACGATGGTGTCGCCCACCGGCGCACCATGGATGGCTTTGATACCGGCAATCACAAAACCGACATCACCCGCTTCCAGAATGTTGGTGTCGTGGGGTTTTGGGTTAAAAATACCCACTTTGTCCGCATTCCAGGCCTTACCTGTCGATTTGATAACAATTTTGTCGCCCTTTCGGAGTACGCCCTGGGTCACCCGCACCAGCGACACAACACCCAAGTAGTTATCAAACCAGGAATCGATAATCAGTGCCTGCAGCGGCGCCGAACGATCGCCGGTTGGCGGTGGAATTTTCTGGATCAGATCTTCCAGCACGTCTTCCACACCCATGCCGCTCTTTGCCGAGCAGCGTACAGCGCTGCTGGCGTCTATTCCGATGATGTCTTCAATCTCGGCGGCTACGCGCTCCGGCTCTGCCTGCGGCAAATCCATCTTGTTCAGCACCGGCACCACTTCCAGGCCCTGTTCAATGGCTGTGTAGCAGTTGGCCACTGACTGGGCTTCAACGCCCTGCCCGGCGTCTACTACCAGCAGCGCACCTTCGCACGCGTAGAGTGAACGCGACACTTCGTAGGAAAAGTCTACGTGCCCCGGCGTATCAATAAAGTTGAGCTTGTAAATCTGGCCGTCACGAGCGGTGTAATTCAGGGTCACGCACTGCGCTTTGATAGTAATACCGCGTTCACGCTCAATATCCATGGAATCAAGCACCTGCTCCGCCATTTCACGGGAGGTCAGGCCACCGCAGGTCTGGATAAACCGGTCTGCGAGTGTGGATTTGCCATGGTCAATGTGGGCGATAATAGAGAAGTTACGGATTCGGCTCAGTTCAGTCACAGACAATGAATACTCGTATAAGACACAGGATTGAGCCCGGAAAGGGCCGCTGCCGGACTCGGCAACGGCGGAATTTTACAGTTTACCGGCCGCCATTGCCATGGCTGTCGGCGGCCGGGTTTGAAGAGATGCTAAGGTTTCATGACCAGATAGAGCGCACGTCCCTGGCGCACTACGCGCACTGGCACGGCGCGATCGTCGACCAGATTGCCGGCAATGTTGCGGAAGTCCGCCACCGACGTCACCGCTTTGCGATCGATTTCAGTGATCACGTCATTGGGGCGTATGCCTGCGTCGAAAGCAGCGCCACCCTGAACATCAGCCACTAATACGCCGGCACTGATGCCCTGAGCATCGGTCATGCTCGCCGGCAGCGGCTCAACGCTCAGGCCGAATAGCGACGAAGCACGGTCGTCCGGGGCTGTGGGGCTCTGCGCCTGGGCGCCACGTTCGTCCGGAAGCTGGCCAATTTTAACGTCAATAGATATTTCGTTGCCGCCACGCAGTACCGTCAAACGCGCTGACTCACCAATCGGCGTGCGCCCTACCATCGGCGGCAAATCAGATGACAGCTGCAATTCTTCGCCGTCATAGGCCAGCACAATATCACCAGACTGCAAACCAGCGGCTTCTGCCGGTGAACCACCAAGCACTTCGGCAACCAGCGCGCCGCGCGGACGCTTCAAGCCAAAACTCTCGGCCAGATCACGGTTCACTTCCTGAATAAGCACGCCCAGCCAACCACGGGATACGCTGCCATTGTCGCGGATCTGGCGGAATACGCTCATGGCGTCATCGATCGGAATGGCGAAAGACACCCCCATAAAGCCGCCGGAACGGGTATAAATCTGGGAGTTGATGCCAATCACATCGCCGTCCATGTTGAACAACGGCCCGCCGGAATTACCGGGATTGATAGCCACATCGGTCTGGATAAAAGGCACGTAGTTTTCGCTAGGTAGGGAGCGGCCAAGAGCGCTGACGATGCCGGCGGTGACGGTATAGTCAAAGCCAAAGGGTGAACCGATGGCAAAAACCCACTCGCCCACTTTTAAATCTTTCGATTTGCCCACTTGAACCACAGGCAGGTCGTCACCGGTTTCAATTTTCAGCACGGCCATATCGGAGCGCGGATCCGTGCCAATCATGCGAGCGGGCAGCTCACGGCGGTCGTTCAAGCGCACAATAATTTCGTCGGCGCCCTCTACTACGTGGTTGTTGGTCAGCACGTAGCCATCGCGGGACACAATAAAACCGGATCCCATAGACTGGGTTGGCTGGGCGCGACCACCGTGGGGATTACCGGAGCCGGGGCCACGGAAGAAATCCTGGAAGAATTCTGGCATCTGCTCAAGCTGACGTTCATCAAAAGGCAGATTCTGGAAACGGCTTGTATTTTCCGGCGCTGCCGAGGTGGTGCTGATATTCACCACTGCACCGGCATTGTCTTCCACCAACTCGGTAAAGTCAGGCAGGCCACGGGCTTGGGTAGCTTGGCTCCATATCAGCAGTATCATCAGACTAGTGGACAGCAGCGCAGCCCACATCAAAGAAACGAAGTTGGTGGACTGCCTGGCAGCCACAACCGAGGGTATTTTTGGCATTGAGCAACTCCCGCAATGAGTTCTGAGCTGACCTAAACAGCCAGCGAACAGTATTAACAAATGAGTGTGTGAGGGCACTTCCCGTTATTTCAATATACGAGCGTTGGAAGAAATTATAACGCTTGGGGCAGGGACGTTCTTATTAACCTTCATTAAGTGTGGCTGATAATCACCGGGCATGCGGCGCTGCCATAGCCTTGCGACTAAAAAGCCCGCACCCAAGCCAAGGCCAGCGGCCAGGATAGCTACGCCGTCGCTGCCCGGCACCAGCTGGCTTGCAGCCATGCTCGCAACGACCATCAACAGCAGCGGTAACGCATACACCATTAACGACGCCTGCAATAGCGCCTGTTCCGCAATGCCCAGAGTTACATCGTCGCCCACACCCGCGTGCAGGCTGTTCAGAACTTGCACTTGATTGGCCCGACCACCGCTGGCAGCCGCCAGCACTCGCTGACCACAGCCACTGCGAACAGTGCAGCTCTGACACGCGCTCTGGCGAATGGTTTGCACCCAGACGGTGTTGCCAGACACCGCTACCACCCGGCCGCTTTCGGTGATCACCGGCTTGCGCCCTGATGCTCGATCAGGCTTGCGGTGGCGCTATCAGCATTAGCACCATCGACATTAGAACTATCAACCGCAGCGCTGTCAAAACGCACCGACTCTGCCACTTTACGGGCGGTGACCGGAGGCACTTCGCCGACCACCGAGATCAATACCTGACGCCCGTCTGACTGCACTGGCCGCAAATACACCGTGGTAGCACCAATACGCGATGCACCTGTCGGCATATCCAGGCTTGCAACGTCTTCTACAAACACCGAAAAAGCCGCTAAACCATCACTGAACGCAATCACCTGGCGTTTATCCGATCGCGGCGTAGCCGCGGGCTCAAAACCCGCGGGCAACCAATCCAACGACCAACCTTGCAGGCGGGTCACCAGTTCGGTGGCCGAACTGCCAGGCTCAAGGCTGATGGTACTGGTTTGATTCTTGTCTGCCGTTGCTATCTGCAGCTCGCTATCGGCGATATCATCGGTAATATCGAGACTGGTGAACTGGAAATGCTCCAGGATCTGGTCGTCGGCGTTACGGGTTTGGCTTTTCACCAGCAGGCCGGTGTCTTTTTCCAGCCACAAGCGATAGCTGTAGCGGTAAGGGTCATTAGCGGTCAAGGCAATTTTTACAGCGGCGTAGCCTGCTACGCGGCCCTCTCCCAGCATTTGCGCCTGGTACCAGCGCGTCGCAGGCAATAGCTGATCACTAAACGAGTCAGCCAGCGGCTCGGAGGGAATAATAGCATCTAGTGTGACGGTATCTTGGGCTGGCAACACGCAAATAACCTCCATGCCACGACGCACAATTTCGCCGCTCCCGCCGTCCTGAATAACCAGTCTTTCCTCAACCATACTGCCGTTGTAGCGGTGGGCCACTTGCATGGACTGCACCTGCTGGCCGCGGCCGTACACAAACACACCCCGGTAGGAGGTCATGTTCATGGCCGGGCCCAGGCGCTGCAACCACTTGACCGCTTCTGCGCTATTGGCGGTTTGGGGCTGCGCTTCGGTCGCCTGTGCCGCAGCCGGCATCCACAAACCCATAACCGCAAGGGCCAGGAAAAAACGCAACCATACTGTGCCTGCCTGCCCGTTCACGGTTTAATAACCCCCTGCATCAACGCTGACCAGGCGCGCATAGCCCACCGAGCCCCGACCGGCACCCACACTGTTATGCTGGGCGTGTTCCAGCAGATAACGGTGAATCTGCTGCCGCTGCCTGTCATCCAGGCCCTGCAGCGATACTTCGCTGACCGAAGCAACCGTTGCAGCCGCGTTTGGTTCCGCTGAGGCCTGAGCAGCAATCAGCTCCGGCTCAGCGGCGCTTTGCCAGCCCGAACCCGCGCCAAAACCCACCACCAGCGCCATCGCAATCATGGCCACCGCGGGCCAGTGCCAGCGCTGACGGCCGATTGTCTTTACCGCACGGTGTTCTGACGCTGGCACCCCGCCGTCAAGGCGCTGCCAAACACCGGCACTGACATCGGCGGCCGGCGAGACCGAGTCAGCCGCGGCGCCTGTGCCATGCATCAGGTCGTGAATCTGCTGCCAGCGTTGCCACTGGCCGCGCACCTCATCCTGGTCGGAAAAGGACAGCAAACGCCGCACAGCGAGTTCGTCTGCTTCGTCGTCCATCATGGCCGACAGGGTTTCTCTGAGACGATCATCCATGGGATGCAACCTCAATTGCTTGCAGAATGGTTGAGCAAGGGGCCAAGATGGCGGTCTACCGCATCCCGGGCCCGAAAAATACGGGAACGCACCGTGCCAATCGGGCATTCCAGTATGCGGGCAATGTCTTCGTAACTCAGGCCATCATATTCTCGTAACAAAAACGCCGAACGCAATTCTTCCGGCAGTGCATCTATGGCTTTGTTCAAGGCCTGCTGTAGCTGGTCGCGCTGCAGCAGCTTCTCTGGCGAAGCAATATCCCGCAGGCGTTGGCCATCGTCGTAGTTTTCCGCGTCCGCCGAATCCGCGCTGCCCTGCGGGCGCCGGCTGCGCGCTTCCAGATAATTTTTAGCCGTATTAACCGCGATGCGGTAAAGCCAGGTGTAAAATGCGCTGTCACCGCGAAAACGGTCAATAGCGCGAAAGGCCTTAACGAAAGTTTCTTGGGTAAGATCCATCACTTCGTGGCTGTCGAATACATAACGACTGATGATAGACGCTACTCGCGACTGGTATTTCAGCACCAGCAGATCGAATGCAGCGCGGTCGCCATTGCGTACCTTGCGCACCAACTGCAAGTCGGTCTGGCTGTCGCCCTGGTCGGGGGCTGTCTGATCGATACTGGACGTCATGGACGGTTTGCCGGCACTCGCTGGTTCGGTGGCCTGAGTTTCGGCCTGCTTGAGAATGGAATGTATCATGCTGCTGCCCGGCGTCCATTAATGGAGTATTCGGGAAAAACGACCGCTTAAAAGCGACTTCCCGGTTCTGGCAAATGGACAGCGAGCACAAAGTTTAGTTCAATACACATCCACATTATGGCCTGTGATACCAACCCAATGCCACAATCCTTCGAGTTCGATGTACTGGTGATCGGCAGTGGAGCTGCCGGTTTGACGGTGGCTCTGAATCTGCCGCCCCATTTGCAAGTCTGCGTCCTCAGCAAAGCGGCCATCAGCAGTGGCGCCACGCTCTGGGCCCAGGGCGGAATTGCGGCGGTTCTTGACGGGGAAGACTCCGTTGAAAACCACATTCAGGACACCCTGGACGCCGGAGCAGGCCTCTGCCACAAAGACGCTGTACGCTTTACTGTAGAGCACAGCAAGGCCAGCGTTGACTGGCTGGTTGATTCCGGCGTGGACTTCACTCGCGATAACAACGCCGCTTTTCACCTGACACGCGAGGGTGGCCACAGCCATCGCCGCATTATCCACGCTGCAGATGCTACCGGGCAGGCCGTGTCTACCACCCTGGTGGCCCAAGCCGAAGCACGAGCCAATATCACGCTGATGTCTGGCCGGGTCGCGGTAGATCTGATCACCAACCGCAAACTGTCGCTGCCTGGCAATCGCTGCGTGGGCGCTTACGTGCTGAATCTCGACGACAATCACGTTGAATTGATCCGTGCCCGCTTTACGGTAATCGCCACCGGAGGGGCCTCCAAGGCCTACCGCTACACCACCAACCCAGACGGTGCTTCTGGTGACGGCATCGCCATGGCCTGGCGTGCGGGCTGCCGCGTCGCCAATATGGAATTCAACCAGTTTCACCCGACCTGCCTGTACCACCCCCACGCCAAATCGTTTCTAATCAGCGAAGCTCTGCGCGGCGAAGGTGGGCATTTGAAGTTGCCGGACGGCAGCCGCTTTATGGACCGTTTCGACAGTCGTGCGGAACTGGCACCCAGAGACATTGTTGCCCGCGCCATCGATCACGAGATGAAACGCCTGGGCGCAGACCACGTGTATCTGGACATCAGCCACAAGCCGGCAGATTTTATAAAACATCACTTCCCGACCATTTACGAAACCTGCCTGACCTATGGCATTGATATCACCTGCGAGCCAATTCCAGTGGTACCAGCTGCTCATTACACCTGTGGTGGCATCATTAGCGACCAACGCGCCAGAACCGATATCAACCAGCTTTACGTGGTCGGCGAAGCCGCTTTTACCGGCCTGCACGGTGCCAACCGCATGGCCAGCAACTCTCTGCTGGAATGCCTGGTGTATGGCCGCGCTGCCGCGGAAGACATTACCCGCCGGGAAGCCGACATACCGGCCGTGCCAGATGTTCCGGAGTGGGATGAAAGCCAGGTTCGCGATTCTGATGAAGACGTAGTCATTTCCCACAACTGGGACGAACTGCGCCATTTTATGTGGGACTATGTCGGCATAGTTCGCACCACGAAACGCTTGCAGCGTGCCAAGCACCGGGTCGATTTGCTGTCTCGGGAAATTGGCGATTTTTACAGTAATTACCGGGTATCCAACGATTTGCTGGAACTGCGCAATCTGGTTACCGTGGCAGACCTTATTATCTGTTCCGCGCTGCAAAGGCACGAAAGCCGTGGCCTTCACTACACCCTGGATTATCCGGGGCTGCAGGCAGAAGCCCGTGACACCCTATTGGTACCCACCACGTACCGTACCTCTGAACCCTGACACCCCATAGGGGTGATACCAGGTAGCACCAAACCCAAAACTGACAGGATGCGATATGTCTGAAACCCAAATCACCTCAAACTCTCCCGAGTTCAAGCGCTTATGGTGGCACAGCCGCCGCGGTATGCTGGAACTGGATAATCTCCTGGTGCCGTTTCTGGAGCAGGCCTACTGTGATTTGAACCCAAATGACCAAGCCTGCTATGAAAAACTGCTGACGTGTGAAGACAGCGACATGTTCGAGTGGTTTATGCAACGCAACAAGTCTGACGACCCGGACCTGCAGCGCATCGTTGAGGTTATTCTGAAACGTGTCCAGCCGGATTGATATCAGACTGCGCCCAACCGGGCTGGTGGGTGCTATCGCCGCCCTACCCTGGTTGGTGCTAGCGGGTTTTGTGAGTTTACTGTCCACTGACGGCCATGTGTGGCTGTTGACGATGGTTCCTTTAGCTGCCGTTGGTGCGTTTCATGCCGTTCGCAGCCACGGCTTGCTGCTAGGGCAACATTGCGTGGTCGGATTGCGCCTTCATGACGGCCAACTGTGGGCCTTACACCACGACAGCGCGGCGGTCGCCGTCAATCCGGGCCCTGGCAGCCGCATCGGCGCCCGCTTCAGTGTTCTGCAATTACGCCAGGCCCACAGCAACCGCTATTACACAACGGTATTGCTGCTCAGCGGCGGCCGTGGCAACCTGCCCTCAGACGATGCGCGCCGTTTGCGCCTGTGGCTGAGGCTCGGGCAAAAACCTATGCCCGCCAACGTTTGACCCCATTTGCATTTGTTTTGCGGAGTTTGTAATGAGCGATAACACCACAGCCCTGTCGGCTGACAACCCCACTGCACACTCTATTGCCCACTCCATTGCAAACGCGATAGCAGAGCAACCACTGCCAGAAAACAACTGGGCAGAGCTGAATGACCGCCTGATGCTGACGGTCAGTGGAGCTGGCACCGATAAATTTTTGCAAGGCCAGTTCAGCCAGAACGTGAGCGAAGTCATCGCGGGTAAGTCCCTGCATGCAGCCGCCAGTAATCGCAAAGGCCGGGCCTACGCCCTGGTGCGTATGGTGCGCCACGATGACGCTATTCTGATGGACTTTAGCCGCGAGCTGGCGGATGCCACTGAGGCCGAGCTGCGCAAGTATTTGATGCTGTTTCGCGGCACCACCATGGCCCGCCTGGATGACAGCAAAATCATCGGCATCTTTGGCAGTGAACTGGCGCAGGCGGTTGCTGGTGAACAGGCTGCGCTAGTCACCGATCTGCGGCAACCCGGAGACACCCTGGCCACTGGGCACGGCCATC
The DNA here is from genome assembly GCF_000372805.1 of Marinobacter gelidimuriae. Classification (GTDB taxonomy): domain Bacteria; phylum Pseudomonadota; class Gammaproteobacteria; order Pseudomonadales; family Oleiphilaceae; genus Marinobacter; species Marinobacter gelidimuriae. Next base: position 27,601 of record NZ_KB889827.1, read on the forward strand.
TGATTTTGCTCGAGCCTTCCATCGAAGGCCCTGCGCGCTATGAGCTCTGGTCACCGGACGGCGCCTTACCCGATGTACTCCAAACCAAACGTCAATGCAGCCTGGCTACCTGGCAAGCCGGACAAATTGCCGCCGGGGTGCCATGGCTGACCAGCGCAACCGCCGGCGCCTACGTACCACAAATGCTGAACTGGCAACATTTGGGAGGCGTCCACTTCAAGAAAGGCTGTTACACCGGCCAGGAAGTTATTGCGCGCATGCACTTTCTCGGGCAGCTGAAAAAGAGCCTTTACCGGCTGGCCGTTACCGCCGATGCAGCACCGGCCGTTGGCGACGCTATCAGCAATGGCGAACGCAACGTGGGCGAAGTGGTCAATACCTTGCAGACCGGGCCGCAGCAGTATCATTTACTGGCGGTCATTCGCCATGACGCTGCAAATGGTCCGCTAACACTGGCAAACAGCGCCGATGCCAAGATACAGCTGTGCCCACTGGCGTACGCCGTGCCGGAACGCGAACAGCCGCAGAAGACGGCAGATACATAATGTGACAGGCAAGCGCCGCCGAATTTGCTATAAACTAGTGTCACGATGCGGATACCCAACAGGCCACAGGCCCGCGCTTCATCGCTTAACCGGACTCGATCACCCTATGTCGAACATCGCTGACACCATCAAGAACGACGTGATTACCGCCATCAAAATCAGCGGCATTGTGCTGGATGAAATCATTGCTGAACTGCACCCGCGGATTGGCGCCATTATCCTCAAGCGCTGGAATTTCCCCGCTGACCTGCAGGATGTTCCGTTACTTTATAACCAGTTCGACCGCAGCCCTGCCAAGGCTGATTACAGCGATCTGGTGATGATAGCGACTCTGCAGAGAGTTGCCGGAACCGATCACCCTTGGGCTCAGATGGACTGGAGCACCATTAGCGCGTTCGAACGGCTTGGGCTAGATCCTGAAGGAAGTGACGATGAAAACCTGGATGCCCAGATGGCGGCCGCCATGGCGATGCTGCAGTAGCGAGAGCAGGGAAAGCCAACGCGGGGAACATCAGGGGCGCTGGGGCAGCGCCCAGTCAATAGCGCCAAGACCCCTCTCACCCAGCCATTGATTGGCCCGGGAAAAATGTTGACAACCTAAAAAGCCGCGATAGGCGCTCAGGGGTGATGGATGCGGCGCCTCCAGTACCCGATGTTTTTGGTGATCAATACCGCGGCCCTTTTTGTGGGCGTAACTGCCCCAGAGCATAAACACCACTCCCTGGTCCTGCTCATTGACTGCTGCGATCACAGAGTTGGTAAATTCTTCCCAGCCCATACCTTGATGCGCACCAGCACGGCCCTGTTCGACGGTTAAGACGCTGTTCAGCAGCAATACGCCTTGGTCAGCCCAGGCCTGCAAACACCCGTGCGCTGACGGCTCTATGCCAAGGTCACTGCGAATTTCCTTAAACATATTAACCAGCGATGGCGGCGTACGGGTACCGGGCAACACCGAAAAGCTCAAACCGTGGGCCTGGCCCGGCCCGTGGTAAGGGTCCTGCCCCAGAATCACCGCTTTCACCTGTCCCAACGGCGTACTGTTCAGCGCGTTAAATACCTGGCGCGCCGGTGGGTAAATATTCTTACCCGCCGCTTCCTCTGCTGCTAAAAACGGCGCCAAAGACGCCATGTACGGCTGCCGGAACTCTTCTGCCAGCCGTTCCGACCAACCGCGGCCGGGCAGCAGTTGCTGCGCCAGCCCCTGCAGCGGTGTCATCGCTTAGCCTTCGCTCTTTTTGCTGTCCGCTTTGTGTTCCGGGCGCATGGCCGGGAACAAGATAACGTCGCGGATAGACGCGGAGTTGGTGAGCAGCATAGCCAGACGGTCGATACCAATGCCTTCGCCCGCGGTGGGCGGCATGCCGTATTCCAGCGCCATCACATAGTCTTCATCGTAGAACATGGCTTCGTCGTCGCCGGCGTCTTTTTCCGCCACCTGGGCGCGGAAACGCTCGGCCTGGTCTTCAGCGTCATTCAACTCGGAGAAGCCGTTGGCAATTTCGCGGCCGCCGACAAAGAACTCGAAGCGCTCGGTGACAAGCGGATTGCTGTCTTTGCAGCGGGCCAACGGTGACACTTCTTTCGGGTATTCGGTAATGAACGTGGGCTGCATCAAGCGGTGCTCGGCAGTTTCCTCGAAAATCTCGATGTGCACTTTGCCAAGGCCCCAGTTGTCCTTCATTTTAACGCCCAGGTCTTTCGCCATCTGCCACGCAAAGCTTTCGTCCGCCAGTTGCTCAGCGCTGACGTTTTCGTTGTAGCGCACAATAGCGTCAACGACGGTCAGCCGATCAAACGTTTTACCAAAGTCGTATTCAATGCGGGTTTCGTTACCGTCGGCGTCAACCGCCGTATTCACCACCAGGCTGGAGCCCAAAACCTGCTCGGCAATGCTGCGCAGCATGTCTTCGGTCAGATCCATCAGGTCGTTGTAGTCGGCGTAAGCCTGGTAGAACTCGACCATGGTAAATTCCGGGTTGTGACGGGTCGAGAGCCCTTCGTTACGGAAGTTACGGTTAATTTCAAACACCCGCTCGAAACCGCCTACTACAAGGCGTTTCAGATACAGTTCCGGCGCGATGCGCAAGTACATATCAATACCCAAGGCATTGTGATGGGTCATAAACGGCCGTGCCGTGGCGCCACCGGGAATCACCTGCAACATGGGGGTTTCAACTTCCATGAAGTCACGATCGGCAAAAAACTGGCGCATGGCGGTAATGATTTTCGAACGCGTCAGGAACACCCGGCGACTGTCTTCGTTGACCATCAAATCCACATAACGATGACGATAGCGGGACTCGGTATCAGTCAGGCCTTTGTGTTTTTCCGGCAGCGGACGCAGAGATTTTGTCAGCAGCAGGTAGTCGTCCATGGTGACGTAAAGGTCGCCCTTACCTGAGCGCGCCAATATGCCGCGAACCCCGATAATGTCCCCCAGATCCCAGTGCTTTGTGGCCTTTTGCACGTCTTTGGAGGCGTACACCTGAATTCGGCCAGTCACGTCCTGAACTACCTTAAACGCCTTGCGATCCAGCATCATGCGGCCGGCAATGGCCACAGGAATCGCCATGTCTTCCAACTGTTGCTTGCTATAATCCGCGTATTTTTCCAGCAGCTCGGCAGCGGTACTGTCGCGACGAAAATCGTTGGGAAACGCATTGCCCTGCTCGCGAATATCCGCCAGTTTAGCGCGGCGCTCGGCAATCAGCTTGTTGTCATCGGGCTGGGCATTGTGCATCTGTTCAGTCATTTTGGCTCACTGGGAATAAGAATCGGGTTAGTCCGGATCAAAGGGAAGGGCGCTGGGTCACAGCGCCATTTTCAGGCTGGCTTCAATAAACTTGTCGATATCGCCATCAAGTACCGACTGGGTATTGCTGGTTTCTACCTTGGTGCGCAAATCCTTGACACGGCTGTCATCCAGCACGTAAGAGCGGATCTGGCTGCCCCAGCCGATGTCGGACTTGGAGTCTTCCAACTTTTGCTTCTCGGCGTTACGGGCCTGCATTTCGTGTTCGAACAGCTTGGCTTTCAGCTGTTTCATGGCCTGATCTTTGTTCTGATGCTGGCTACGACCGGCTTGACAGGCTACAACAATGCCAGTTGGGTTGTGGGTCAGACGCACGGCCGACTCGGTGCGGTTAACGTGCTGGCCACCAGCACCAGAGGCACGATACACATCCACCCGCAGATCCGCCGGGTTGATTTCAATAACAATACTGTCGTCTACCTCAGGTGCCACAAACACCGATGAAAACGAGGTGTGGCGGCGGTTACCGGAATCAAACGGCGACTTGCGTACTAAACGATGCACGCCGGTTTCGGTGCGCAGCCAGCCAAAGGCGTAATCGCCCTGAATGTGAAGCGTAGCGCTCTTGATGCCCGCCACTTCGCCTTCCTGCAACTCGACAATCTCGGCCTTGAAGCCACGGCGCTCGGCCCAGCGCAGATACATGCGCAGCAGCATATTACCCCAGTCTTGGGCTTCGGTGCCGCCAGAGCCGGCCTGAATGTCCAGATAGGCGTTGTTGGGGTCCATTTCGCCGGAAAACATCCGACGGAACTCGAGCTTTTCCAACTTTGCATCCAGCTCTGCAAGATCATTTTCGATGTCGGCAACCGTGGCTTCGTCGTCTTCTTCAACGGCCATCTCAAGCAGGCCCTCGGCGTCGGTCAGGCCGCTGGTCAGTCGATCAATGGTGGACACGATCAGCTCCAGATCGGAGCGTTCTTTACCCAGAGCTTGCGCCCGCTCGGGATTTTCCCAAACGCTGGGCATTTCCAGTTCGCGCTCTACTTCGGTCAGACGTTCGCTGCGCTGGTCGTAGTCAAAGATACCCCCTGAGCGCTTCAGTGCGCTCACGCAGTTCTTTGATCTTCATAACAATGGGATTAATTTCCATGAAATGCGGACTCGCTCTGGCAAGTGATGATTAAAACAAGGGCCTGATTCTACCGGAAATCCGCCGTTAAATCAGCCGCTACAAAGCCACACACAACGGGCTTTTTTTGCGTTTGGGACACACCCTTTTGCCTGACCCACTAATTCAGCACGAAATTGGCAAGGATTTCGCAAAAACTGGCACAAGTTTCGCTATTTCCTCATCAACACACGGTTAAATGCCCAGGCGCAAGGTTTGATGGACAGAGTGGAGATGGACGATGGCAATCTGCTTCCGCATTTAGTGGCATAGCCCATGCGAAACGGCTTCAGAATCAATTTGATGTTGCCTATCTACATTACCGCACGCCGATTCGCAGCGGCCACGCCAACACCAGGGTTTACAGCGCTATGTTGGAGTGTGCCAGCCACCTTAGCGTTCATAACGCTGATCCGCTGCGTTGCAGCCAGCGACGAGCTGCTGCTTCTGGCGTTAAACCAGATCCTTCTGCCCGACCCTGCTGTGGAATCACTGATCACCTCATTGAGACACCAGCTGGTAAAGCACATTGCCGACAGTGGCGAGCTAGAGGATGGGCTGCAACAGCTCGCGGCAGCGCCATGGCCGAGGCGACAGATATTGATAACATTGTGTTCTGGCTATGGTCAGTAACGAAGTGCAGTGGAAGCTGGTCAAAGCTCGCGACGAAGACGGTCACAGTCTGGCCACAGGCCCGGTGCAGCAGCAGATTCGCGAGGAAGCTCTCGGCAGTCACGTTCAAAGTTTGCTAGGCCAGCAACTGAGTGTGTACTTTCAGCGTCGGCGCTGATTGCGACAACTCTGACTATCGCGAATCAGGAAAACACAACGGGCCTTAACAGCCCGTTATTCGTTGCCTCTACAAGTAAGGGGAAATAGCTTCTCCATACAGGTGCAGTTCTTCGAGAATGTGCCGCTGTTGCTGAGTGACATCTGGCTTAGCCATCAGGCGCTGGAGTTCCGCGCCATAGTCGGCAAGTGACAACCAACCTTTCGCTGGTTGGGTCAATCTCTGCTCCCGAAACTGCTCCCAACGCTCCATTTCCTCACCGCTCAAGGTATCCGGATAATTGCGAGCACGATAACGAAATAGCATTTCGGCCAAGCGCTGGTCGGTAAACTGGAATTCGCTTTCGGCAAGCTGCTGCGGCTCCATTGCCAGCGCGCGATCCAATTGCCCACGATCCCCCGGGCTGAGAAAGCCGCCCGCATAAATCTGTTCGTCCGGATCCGTCAGCTTAGTGTCGTAATCACGCTCGAAAGCAGCAGCCACGCGCTGCCCAAAATCTGGCCCTGCCTGGCGCAGAATGGCCAGATGGCGACGCATCTGCTCACCATCCAGGTCCAGCTGTTGCAAACGTTCCGGCGAGAGCGTTGCCAGCATGGTCGCCGGCGCCAATACCGGGCACTTGTTCAGCTGAATCGCCTTTAGCGGGAATCGGCGAATGCCTTCCGGTAACGCAGACTGCGCGGTAAAAACCTGCTCGCGAATCTGCTCAACGCTGGCGTTAATCAGTTCATCAGGGTTTTCACGCAAATCATAAACAATCACCTGATTCTTGTTGCTGGCGTGTTCGGCAACTGGCGCCACCAGCGCGCAACTGCCCTGGCTGGCCGGGTACTTTCCGGACACGTGAAAAACCGGCTTTCGTGTGGAGGTATCCAGCATTTTGCGGGCCGCCTGCTTGGATTTGTTGGCCAGCGCAAATTCAAACAACCGGGGTTGGCGCTCCTTGATCAGTCGCGCCAGCGCAAGCGTCGCGGTTACATCAGACATGGCATCATGGGCTTGGCCATGTTCAAGGCCATTGGCTCGGGCCAAATCCTCTAGGCGAAAGCTCGGGCTACCATCGGGCTTTAGCGGCCATTCTATGCCTTCTGGACGCAGCGTATAAGCCAGGCGCACCACATCAATCAGGTCCCACCGCGAATTACCATTTTGCCATTCCCGGCCGTAAGGGTCGCGCAGGTTGCGATACAGAGTATTGCGGGTTACTTCATCATCAAAGCGCAAACTGTTATAGCCCACCACACAGGTGCCAGGCTGACTGAAGGCGCTGTTGATCATCGTAATGAATTCGGCCTCGGGATAGCCTTCCTGCGTGGCTTGCTGCGGTGTTATCCCGGTAATCAGACAGGCTTCAGGGGCCGGCAGATAATCATCAGAGGGCCTGCAGAAAATAACCAAAGGCTCTTCAATAATATTGAGCTCGCTGTCAGTGCGGACACCTGCAAACTGACAGGGTCGGTCGTGCAATGGGTCGACACCGAAGGTTTCGTAATCGTGCCAGTAAAATGTGGGGGTCAAAACCGCAAGCTCCTGCAAATAATACGGCGCTGATTCTGACAGAAAATACTGCCTGCGCCCGGTTGTAGCCGGCATACACAAAAGCACCGGCCATTTATATGTATACAGATCTCATACAATTAACGTAACACCAATGTACACACGAGGCTTCACTGTTATAATATCCAGACACTTCCATTTTGTCTGGGCCTGCACATGTTACCTGACATACTGATTTGCGACGATTCCGAGATGGCTCGCAAACAGATGGCCCGAGCTCTGCCAACCGCACTACGACACCAGGTCAGCTTCTGCCGCAATGGCAGTGAAGCGCTTGCCCATATACGCAACAGCGTGCCAGACCTGCTGTTTCTGGACTTGAATATGCCCGACCTGGACGGCTACGTGGTGCTCGAGCATCTTCGCAGCGAACAGATCGAGCTGCTGACCATTGTGGTGTCTGGTGACATTCAGCCCCAGGCAAAGGCCCGGGTTTTTAGTTTGGGGCCGTGGCTTTTCTTAACAAACCGACCGCCCCGACAGCGGTTGCAGGGCTTCTTGCCCAATACGGCATTTACCGCGAGCCAGAGGAATCACCACCTTCGGGCTCGCAGCCTGAAACCGACACCCCGAGCCACCCTGCAAGCACCAACCCTGACCCGCAATTATTGCTGAATGACTACCTGCGGGAAATCGCCAACGTCGCCATGGGGCGCTCATCAGACCTGTTAGCACGTTTACTGGGTATTTTCGTACGCCAGCCGATACCAAAAGTGGCTTTTATTGCCAGTTCCGAACTGCACATGACCATCGCCGCGGCGGATGATGAAGCGCATTATTCGGCAGCATGCCAGGGCTTCACCGGAGCCGGAGTTGCTGGCGAAGCCATGCTGCTGTTCGCAGACAGCAGTTTTCGCGAAATGGCAGAAATGCTGCACTACGACAACCTGGACGGCCCGGCGGTCAATATTGAAGTACTAATGGACATGTCCAGCATTTTGTTCGGCGCATTTTTGAAGGGCATTGGCGATCAGATGGATTTACGGCTGGGCCTTAGCCACCCAACGGTACTAGGTCAGCACCGACAGATTGCCGAACTGCTGGACCACCATCATAATCACGAGCAACAACTGTTGTGCATTGAAATTACTTACACCATAGAAAATCACAATATCCAGTGTGACATGCTTGTGCTGTTTACCGAAGATTCGCTGCCATTTTTGCAGCAACGTTTACAATACCTGGCGGAGTAACGAATGCCATCATTAAACCCGGAAAGCGTAAGCTCGTTCCACTGGATGGCTGACATGGTTGAGTCTGTGGAGGTTGGCCTGGTCGTGCTAGACCTGAAGTTCCGCGTGCAGATGTGGAACGGCTTCATGGAGCACCACAGCGGCATGACCGCCAGCAAAATTCACAATCAGGTGTTGTTCGAGCTGTTCCCGGACATCCCCCGCGCCTGGCTAAGCCGCAAAGTTGAAGCCGTGACCCTGCTGAACACTCGCGCGTTTACGTCGTGGGAGCAGCGCCCTTACCTGCTGCGCTTTCGCAATACCCGGCCAATTACCGGTACCGAAGAGTTCATGTATCAGAACCTCACCATCAGCCCGCTATGCGGTCCATCCGGGAAAGTAGAAAAAGTGTGCCTGATGATCTACGACGTTACCGATATTGCCAGCAGCAAACGTGCACTGGAGCGCGCTAACGATCAACTTGCCAAGCTAAACATGATCGACAAACTGACGGGACTGCTTAACCGTGGAACCTGGGAAAATCTACTGGATGCGGAATTCTCACGCCATCAGCGCTACGGCGGCAATAGCACATTGGTGATGTTTGATATTGACCACTTTAAGGCCATTAACGATCGCTTCGGACACTTGGCAGGAGATGAAGTCATTCGCCACACCGCAGCAACAATCCGCAGACACTTGCGCCATTCAGACAGCGCCGGGCGTTATGGCGGAGAAGAATTCGGTATTATCCTGCCGGAAACCGATACGGAAGGGGCTCTCACTATTTGCGAGCGCATTTTAAGCGCCATTTCCCGCGAACCAGTGACGGTAGACAGCCACAACATTACCTACACCATCAGTATTGGTGTCGCACCATTAACTGATAGACCAAAAAATTATATGGCTTGGCTAGAACAGGCCGACCAGGCTATGTACTCGGCAAAACAGGCTGGGCGCAATCAGATTGTCACGTTTTCGTGACGGTTTTTGATGGTAGCTGCGGCAATTCAATAGCCAGCTTGAGCCCCGGTAGTAATGCTTGCCACTAAAAACACAAACCGGAGCGCTAATGAATAGACGCTCCGGTCAGTTAAACACTATGACTGCAGACAGATTATGACTCGCAGACTAGTCCTGCCAGCTCTGCACTGCCTCTTTTCCGTGCTTTTCACGCCACTCGTTAAGCGTCTTGTGGTTGCCGCCACGGGTTTTAACCACTTCGCCGGTGTGCGGGTTGCGATAGGTTTTTTCCGGACGCTTGGCGCGATTTCCACCGCCAGTCGTAGCGGTTGGTGTCGAAGCAATGGACGGATCAATCGCTGCCAGAATTTGCAGGACGTCTTTCGGTGATTTGCTGTATTCGCCCATCAGTTCGCGGACTTTAGTTTCAAACGCCAATTCGCTTTTCAGCGCTTGATCTTCTTCCAGCTTCTCCAGCTCTGCCGCCAGCTTTTCCATCAGCTGCTTCTTTTGATAATAATCGTTAATTTTCGCCATGAAATTTAAACCTTAAGGTCTGAAGTGCCTGATATGAACGATGACACTATACCGATCGTATGTAGTCACCAAAATGTCGATATCAATAGTAATGAATCAGTAACGCCAAATCAAAGTATTAATGAAATATCCACCGTATTAAAACTTACAATCACTTCAGACTCCAAAACCTCTGCCGTTTTTGTTAAGGCATTATCAATTATCACTGATTTCTTAATGACGTTATCGGCACAGATATACGCTGATTTTTCTGCATGAATTCAATCAACACAATTGCTCGCTCATCGCCATCATAACATTGAAATATTGCCCGCATGCCAGCAAACGGGCCTTCCGCAACGTCTACATCGTCGCCACTTTTAATGCCACCCGCGGACGCAACCTTGTCAAGACTGGCGCGCAAATGATCGATCACTTCATCTTCAACCGGCAGAGGTTTACCACCGAACCCAACAATTCTTATCACACCACGAGTAGAACGCAGTTTTGACCAGACTGGATTCAATTGCGACAAATTGATAAAAATATAGCCCGAGAACAGCGCCTCTAGTTTGCAACTACGCTTTCCCGAGCGCAGCTTCTCAACCATCACTTTCGGGTAAAAACAGGGAATGTCCTGATTTTGTAAATGCATAAGAGCACGATCTCCTTGACTGGGCTTGCACTGCAGGACATACCACTTCATAAAAGAGCCTATTAGTAATGCCTGGTGGATTATACGTACAGCTGGTTTGCTGATATCGCGCACCTATCTACAACCCATTTTCAACAGTCAATAGCAACCAGTCGCAACGACCGCTATCGCCACATAGGCGTAGCCCACAATTGTAACGCGAATATGGCAGCAAGATCATTGGCAAACACTACGCGTGAACGGCCCGTAGGCTACCCTGAAGTAGACACTGACTGATTTAAGGATGACATGTGTATGTACGCACTGGATCAAACTCGATGCCGTTCGTTATCCCGGCATCATTATCTCCGCCAGCGGCATGGCGAGTGGCGGGCGGGTACTGCACCACCTGAAAACCCTGCTGCCCAATCATCGCAACAGCGTTATTTTTGCAGATTTCCAGGCGCAAGGCACCCGCGGTGATGCTTTGGTTAACGGAGCCAGCGAAGTAAATTCCACGGTGAATACTGGCCGGTGAAGGCGCAAATACACAATCTGACGTCACTGTCGGCCCACGGCGACTACAACGAGATTCTTGAATGGTTGCCAGCGACCAAATGCGCCGTCGCCTGCATGAAACCCTGGGTTGGAACGCCAAGGTGCCGGAGCTGAGAGCTGAGGTAGATATATGATGTGGCACGCGCTCTGGGTGCGTTTTTTTGTAAGCCTGAACTTACACAACAAAGGGTAAAAGGCTTACAACAAAGCGCAGCGGAATTGGTTACACTTTAGCGGTCAAGGATGACACGCTGGCATGGAATGCCAACACATGGAAGAAACCCCACGGAACCGGGGGCGCTCGAAGGAGTCGGGCATACAAGGATGGAATTCAGGGAAGATGCGCCCAGGATGGGTGAAACCTGACGGATCAGGCCGGGGTCATAGTCACGGGCAACACAGCTGGCAAGGATGTCAGCTGTGCCGTGCGCCCCCGTAGCAACCTACTTTCTTATCTCCTGAAGTTCCGTCTGCCCTTTTCGGCTCTGGTTTAGTCCCATGTTGCCGTGTGGATACTAACCACAACAACCGACGAGAACGTCCGGAGTTAAATCATGAAACGCAGCTCACTGCTCGCTACGCTTACTCTTTTGTTAAGCCTGATGTCCGGCTTTGCCTTTGCTCAGGCGGCGAGCATCAATATCAATACCGCCGACAGTACCAGCCTGGCCTCGCTTTCAGGCATTGGCCAAAGCAAAGCCGAAGCGATTATCGAATACCGAAAGGCCAATGACCCGTTCACCAGCGCCCAAGACTTGACAAACGTTAAGGGTATTGGCGCACGAACGGTCGAAAAAAATGCAAACCGACTGACGACTCAAGACACAAATAGCCCCAAGGCACCCTAACAAAACGGGTGGTTGCGCTTAAGCAACCACCCGTTTTGTTAACGCCAGCCTGACCGCTGCCTTATAACATTTCGATCGCCATCGCAGTTGCTTCACCACCGCCAATACACAGGGCCGCAACACCTTTCTTTTTGCCGTAGCGCTGCAGCGCGTACATCAGAGTAACCAAAATTCGCGAACCTGTTGAGCCTACGGGGTGGCCCTGGGCACAGGCACCGCCATGAACGTTCACTTTATCCGGGTCAAGCCCTAGCTCTTGAATGGGCATCATCGCAACCATGGCAAAAGCCTCGTTGATTTCGTACAGATCAACGTCGTCCTTACTCCAGCCGGTTTTGGCAAACAAGGTTTCAAGCGCACCCACCGGGGCACAGGTGAATTCTGACGGATGCTGGGATTGCGTGCTGTGGGCAACCACTCGGGCCAAAGGTTTGAGCCCGCGCTTTTCAGCCTCGGATTCGCGCATCAGTACCAGCGCAGATGCGCCGTCAGAAATAGAAGAGGCATTGGCAGCCGTGATGGTGCCGTCTTTGCTGAACGCAGGACGCAAGGTCGGGATTTTTTCCAGGTTGGCGTTAAATGGCTGCTCGTCGTGCTCTACCAGGATGTCACCCTTGCGGGTTTTAACGGTTACCGGGACAATTTCGTCTTTTAGCAGGCCCTGTTCAATTGCGCGTTGCGCACGCTTGAGGGAGCTGATGGCGTAGTTATCCATGTCTTCTCGGGTATAGCCTTTTTTATCAGCCATTTCCTGCGCAAAAGCGCCCATCAAACGGCCCGTTTGAGCATCTTCCAGGCCATCAAAAAACATGTGGTCCTGAGGTGCATCGCCTGGGCCCATACGGTAGCCACTGCGCGCTTTTAACAGCAAATACGGAGCGCTCGACATGTTCTCCATACCCCCAGCTACCATGATGTCGTTGCTGCCTGCTTTGATCAGGTCATGGGCAAGCATCGCCGCCTTCATACCCGAACCACACAACTTATTGATGGCGGTTGCACCAGTGCTATCTGGCAAGCCGGCTTTGCGCATGGCCTGTCGCGCGGGGCCTTGGCGCAAACCCGCAGGTAATACGTTGCCCATGATCACTTCTTGTACGTCACCGGGCTGTAAACCAGCGCGACGCACGGCTTCAGCAATGCACACAGCACCCAGCTCCGGTGCAGGCACAGAGGACAAACTGCCCTGAAACCCACCCATTGGCGTACGCACTCCACTGACAATTACAACCTGATCGCTGCTGCTCATATTGGTTTCCTATCCCCTTAATAATGACATCGTTGTTATCGGCAGGAACTCGCTGGCCCGAGCGTATTCCAGTATTCAAGCCGCTGTATTAAAGCTCACGGTTTATGGGGCGCGGCCAGATAGTCCTGGGATTGCATCTCCAACAAGCGCGATTCTGTGCGCTCAAATTCGAAATTCAACCGGCCACCGGCGTATAATTCTACAATTGGAGCCGCCGCCGAGATAATCACTTTTACATTACGATCGTAAAATTCGTCGATCATATTAACAAAGCGCCGAGCCTGGTCGTCTTTATCCTTGCCCAACAGCGGCACGTTGCTGATGATAATAGCGTGGAACTGGCGGGCCAGCTCGATATAGTCATTCTGGCTGCGAGGACCGTCGCACACCGCTTCAAAATCGAACCACACCACGTCATCGGCGTGGGCACGGGCTGGAATCTTGCGACCGTTTATTTCCATCGATTTACTGTGCTTGCCTGCTTCGACCGCCAAATTCTCAAAGCTCTTGGTCAGACTGGCATCGGCTTCAGCCCCCAGCGGTGAATGATAAAGCTGGGCTTGCTCCAGCGTGCGTAAGCGGTAATCTACGCCGCCATCCACATTCACCACATCGGTATGTTTTTTTACCCGCTCAATAGCCGGAAGAAAGCGCGCCCGCTGCAGACCGTCTTTGTACAAGCCGTCAGGAACAATGTTAGACGTGCACACCAAAGTAACGCCACGCTCAAACAGACCTTGCATTAAGGTTGCCAGTATCATCGCGTCACCAATGTCGGACACAAAGAACTCGTCAAAACAGATGACCCGGGTTTCATCGGCAAATTTTTTGGCTACGAGCTCCAAGGGATTCTTTTGCCCCTTCAACAGCTTGAGTTCATTATGAACACGTTGCATAAAGCGGTGAAAATGCACTCTCATTTTGCGATCGAACGGCAGGGCCTCAAAAAACGTGTCCATGAGATAGGTTTTTCCGCGGCCAACGCCGCCCCAAAAATACAGACCTGTGATCGGTTCCTTTTTGCCCTTTCCCTTGCCCAGCTTACGACGCAATTTTGACATCTTGCTGTCGCGGGAGCTTTCCGCTGCCACCAGTTTGTCGTAAAGTGATTGAAGACGCTTTACCGCATCCTCCTGCGCAGCATCACGCAGGAACTCCGGACGCTGGAGGTCCTGCTGGTAGCGTTGCCAGGGTGGCATATTGATCGAACTGGCAGTGGGCATAGACGCTGTCATCAGTGGTTTCCGCGGGTTACTGGTTAATTTTGGCGCTACATTCTCGCGCAATTTGAGTTTTTCGCCATGTGGTGCCACAACGCGACAATAAGACGATTGGCTCAAGCTTTTGTCGTGGGCGTATGGAGTCAGTGACGTTATACTCATTACCTGTTCTACGGTTCACTATTTTTAAAAGGACAAAGCAACTTATGACAAACCTGATTATGGCAGCAGTTGCCGCCCTGGTGGTTGGCATTCTGATCGGGGTATTGTTGGGCCGCTCTACCGGGCAAGGCTCATCTCTGCGGCAGCGTCGCACCGAGCAGCAAGTTGATGAGCTGCGCAACGAATATACCCGCTATCAGGCGCAGGTTAACGAGCACTTTATGGAGTCTGCCCACCTACTGCGCCGCTTCAATGACAGCTATCGCGATGTGAATCAGCACATGGCCAAAAGCGCCACTCGCCTGTGTAACGACGACGAGCTGATCCACGAACTGGAGCAGAACTCAGCCCAACGCCTGAAAGATGAGCGCAAAGAAGGTTCAGAACCGCCTCGCGACTATGCGCCAAAAGACCCTGACGGTTCTGGCACGCTGGCAGAAGATTACGGTCTGAAAGAAAAAGCAAAAGCTAAGGCCAAAGCTTAAGCCTGAGCAAAGGCTGGCCTACGCCGGGTTATCGCACTCGATAAACCGGTGGGCCAGCCCCAACTCCTTCGCCAAGGCTTCCCCTAACGCCTGAACGCCGTAACGCTCGGTGGCGTGATGGCCAGCCGCAAAATAGTGAATCCCCCGCTCTCTGGCGGTATGAGTCGTGGGTTCTGAAATCTCTCCGCTGATGTAGGCATCCAGCCCTGCATCCGCCGCAGTGTCAATAAAACCCTGCGCACCACCGGTGCACCAAGCCACTGTTTTGATCAGGTCTGGCCCGCCCTCAATATGCAAAGGTTGCCGCTGCAAACAACCCGAAATACGCTCGCTTAGCGCCTGTGGCGTTAACGTCTGGGCAAACTCACCACGCCACACCAGACCATTCAAAGGCTCCGGGCTATCGATACCCAACACCCTGGCCAGATTGCGGTTGTTGCCATACAGCGGATGATCATCCAATGGCAAGTGATAACCCACCAGATTGATCTCGTGAGTCAGCAGGGTTTTCAAACGATTGCGCTTTATGCCCACTACACGCTGGTCTTCACCTTTCCAGAAATAACCGTGGTGCACCAGAACCATATCTGCTTTCAGCTCCACCGCCGCATCCAGTAGCGCCTGTGAGGCTGTAACGCCCGTAATCAGGGTGTTTATCTCGGCCTTGCCTTCCACCTGAAGACCGTTGGGGCTGTAATCCTGAAATTTTTCGGGCGTCAGCCAGCTCTCCAGCAGCGCCATAATCTCGTTTCTATGCGCCATAGCAGTGCCAGACCTCGATAATCAGCGTGTATCACAGAGTGTTTTTAACGCCTCCAACAGAGCATCATTCTGCGGCGCTTTAGCAATGGTGATACGCAGAAACTCGTTGATCCGCGGCTTGTTGAAGTGCCGAATGATCACACCCTGCTCGCGTAAACCGTTCGCCAAATCAACTCCAGCCCGTTGCGGATGGCGGGCAAACACAAAATTGGCTCTGGACGGAAGCACCTCAAAGCCCAGTTTCTGCAGACATTCGCTAACCCGCTCACGCTCACGAATTACCCCGTTTCGGCTGTCCTGAAACCAGTCATCGTCTTCATACGCGGCCTGTGCGCCCGCCAAAGCAAGGCGATCAAGAGGGTAGCTGTTGAAGCTGTCTTTCACCCGGTTCAGAGCCTCTATCAGTTCCGCATTACCGGCAGCAAACCCGACCCGCAAACCCGCCAGCGAACGTGATTTCGACAGGGTTTGGGTAACCAGCAGATTTGGATAAAGGTCAATTAAGTCAATGGCGGTTTCGCCGCCGAAGTCGATGTAAGCTTCGTCAATAACGACGACTCGGTCGGGATTGGCCTTTAGCACCACCGCAATTTCGGTAAGGTTCAGGTAGCGGCCAGTGGGCGCATTCGGATTGGGAAAAATGACGCCTCCGTTGGGCTGGCTGTAATCATCAGGGTCAATCGCAAACTCGTCATTCAATGGCACTTTGCGAGCCTTGATGTTGTAAAGACCGCAATACACAGGATAAAAGCTGTAGCTGATGTCCGGGTAAAGTATCGGTTGGTCCTGCTGAAACAGTGCGCAAAAAACGTGCGCTAAAACTTCGTCGGAACCGTTACCCAGAAACACTTGGTCGGTTTTAATACCGTGGTAGGTGGCAATGGTTGCCTTCAGCGCCTGACCCTCGGGGTCCGGATACAGGCGCAGATTATCGTTAAGCTCGGCCTGAATGGCTTCGATGACCTTGGGCGACGGGCCAAAGGGGTTCTCGTTGGTATTGAGTTTTACCAGGTTAGCGATTTTGGGCTGTTCCCCGGGAATATAAGGCACCAAATCGTGAACCAGTGGGCTCCAGAATTTGCTCATGGGTTTTCTCCGTAGCGGTGGCCGTTGGTAATGCGGCGTCTAATCTTGCTGAATCCGGTATTCTGCCGAACGCGCGTGGGCGGTCAGGCCCTCGCCTCTGGCCAGCACGGAAGCCACTCGCCCCATACGGCTCGCACCTTCGGCGCTAAATCCGATAATGGATGAGCGCTTCTGGAAATCGTAGACACCCAGAGGCGATGAAAAGCGCGCGGTACCGCTAGTAGGCAGCACGTGATTCGGGCCGGCACAATAGTCCCCAAGGGCCTCGGCGGTATACCGGCCCATAAAAATAGCACCGGCATGGCGAATGTCCGCCAACAACGCTTGCGGCTCAGCAACGGACAATTCCAGATGCTCCGGCGCAATTCGATTGGATACTTCGGCCGCTTCTGCCAGATCGGCAACCTGAATCAAAGCCGCGCGATCGGCTAATGAGGTGCGGATAATTTCCGCCCGCTCCATGGTGGGCAGCAGTCGTTCAATACTGACTTCCACCGCATCCAGAAACTCGGCGCTGGGGCTGATCAGAATCGACTGGGCCTGTTCGTCGTGCTCGGCCTGAGAAAATAGATCCATCGCAATCCAGTCCGGATCGGTCTGACCGTCACAAATCACCAGAATTTCTGATGGCCCGGCAATCATGTCGATACCCACGGTGCCAAACACCTCGCGCTTGGCAGTAGCTACAAAAATGTTGCCCGGGCCCACAATCTTATCCACCGCCGGCACCGTGTCAGTGCCATAAGCCAGCGCGGCCACAGCTTGCGCTCCGCCAATGGTAAATACACGGTCTACTCCGGCAATCGCCGCCGCCGCCAGCACCATGTCATTCACCACGCCATCCGGTGTCGGCACCACCATAATCACTTCGGCCACGCCGGCGACTTTTGCCGGTATGGCGTTCATCAGAACAGACGATGGATAGGCCGCTTTGCCGCCGGGCACATACAGCCCTGCCCGATCAATCGGCGTAATCTTCTGCCCTAGCACCGTGCCGTCGGCGTCTTCATATTGCCAGGACTCCTGACTCTGACGCTGGTGATAATCCCGCACCCGGCGAGCTGCGTGCTCCAAGGCATCACGCTGGTCCTGAGGAATGGTTTTCAAGGCATGCTGCAACCGTTCCTGACTCATTTCCAACTCGGCTACGCTGCCAACGCTCAAGCGGTCAAACTTGGCCGTAAACTCCAGAACAGCCGCGTCGCCGCGGGTTTTCACCTCGTGCAGAATATGACGCACCGACTCGTTCACCTGATGATCCACGCTGTCATCCCAGGCCAACAGGGCAGATAGCGCGCTGTCAAAGTCTGCATCGGAGGCGTTCAATCGCTGGATGTTAACGGTCATGTGTTAAACCCTGTAGTGAATAAAAACTGAAGTTGAAACTAAAAAGTGATGCCTATAGGCAACTCGTGGCAAGCGCTCGTAAAGGGCTTGCCACCACCCAAAGTTCAGCGAAGGGACTGTGGGGCGGCCTACCAAAACTGTGCGGAGCCATGGATGGCGTAGCCCAAGCGTCACATGGACGTGCTTGAGCGTGTTTTGGTAGGCCGCCCCACAGGCGCTAAAGGCACCAATGCAAGGACGCAAGCCGTTTACGGACGCAACCTCCCATGTATCCGTGAACTAACGGCGTTTTTCCACCGCAGCCGACATCATTTCGATAATGGGATTTATACGTTCGTGTTTCATTTTCATGGAGGCACGATTCACAATTAATCGGGTGCTGATATGTTCGATTAATTCCCGCGCTTCCAAGCCGTTGGCTTTCAAGGTGTTGCCGGTATCAACAATGTCGACAATCTCATCGGCCAGACCCAGAATCGGCGCCAGCTCCATCGCACCGTAAAGCTTGATGATGTCGGCTTGGCGGCCTTGAGCTGCATAATAGCGCCGCGCCAGATTCACAAACTTGGTAGCGACCTTCAAGCGCCCAGTCGGGACCGGACACCCTTTGGCGCCGGCGGTCATCAGGCGGCAGCGAGCGATATTCAAGTCCAGCGGCTCGTAGAGGCCTTCACCACCGTGTTCCATCAGCGTGTCTTTGCCCGTCACGCCCAAGTCAGCAGCACCGTATTGCACATAGGTCGGAACGTCGGTGGCTCGAAGAATAAGCACGCGCACATGGTCGCTGGTGGTAGGAAACACCAGCTTGCGGGACTTATTTACGTCGTCGATCAGCTCAATTCCGGCTTCTGCCAGCAAGGGCAAGGTTTCTTCCAGAATGCGGCCTTTCGACAAGGCAATGGTGATGGAATCTGTCATATCGTATCCGGTTTCCCGTTAGCTCTTTGCTGCCGTGTTACTTAACCCGGCAAACGGCGAATGCTGGCACCCAGCAACTGCAGCTTTTCCTCGATGCACTCGTAACCGCGATCGATGTGGTAAATACGATCAACCACCGTGTCGCTCTGGGCTACCAAGCCGGCAATCACAAGGCTGGCAGAGGCACGCAAGTCGGTGGCCATGACCGGTGCGCCAGTCAAATGGTCAACGCCCTTTATAATCGCCGCGTTGCCTTCCATGGTGATATCGGCACCCATGCGGATCAGCTCTTGCAAATGCATGAAGCGGTTTTCAAAAACCGTTTCTATGATGGTGCCCGTACCTTCGGCGATACAGTTCATGGCCGCAAACTGGGCCTGCATGTCGGTAGGAAATGCAGGATAGGGAGCGGTACGAATACTGACGGCTTTGGGGCGCTTGCCCTTCATATCCAGCTCTATCCAGTTTTTACCACTGGTAATGTGGGCGCCAGCTTCTTCCAGCTTGGATAACACCACATCCATCAGACCTTCGCGGGTATCTTTCAGTTTTATTCTGCCACCGGTAGCAGCAGCAGCCACAAGATAGGTGCCAATTTCAATTCGGTCGGGCAGTACATGATGGTGGCAGCCATGCAGACGCTCTACACCGTTAATCTCAATGGTAGAAGTGCCATGACCTTTAATATCGGCGCCCATGGCAATAAGGCACTCAGCCAAATCCACCACTTCTGGCTCGCAAGCAGAATTTTCCAGAATGGTTTTGCCATCGGCCAGAGTCGCTGCCATCAGCAGGTTTTCAGTACCGGTAACGGTCACCATATCCATGAAAATGTGCGCGCCCTTCAGGCGGCCATTGGTTTTAGCTTTTATGTAGCCATTTTCCACGGAAATCTCAGCGCCCATGGCTTCCAGGCCCTGAATGTGCAGGTTTACCGGGCGGCTACCAATGGCACAACCGCCGGGCAAAGAAACCTGTGCTTCGCCAAAATGCGCTACCAACGGGCCTAACACCAGAATGGACGCGCGCATGGTTTTCACAAGCTCGTAGGGTGCATGGAAGTGCTTGATGGTGTTGGCGTGAATCTCGACACTCATCTTCTCATCAATCATCAGCTCAACGCCCATACGGCCAAGCAGCTCAATCATGGTGGTGACATCGTGCAGGTGCGGCAGATTGCTGATGGTGACCGGTTCATCGGCCAAAAGTGTCGCAGCAAGAATCGGCAAAGCAGCGTTTTTGGCGCCGGAAATGCGGATTTCACCGTCTAGCGGCCTGCCCCCGCGAATCAGAAGTTTATCCACAACAAATAGTATCCTGTATTTTGCGGGCTATCAGCCCTGGCGCGCAGCCCATTCGGCGGGAGTAAAGGCCTTGGGATGCAGAGCGTGAATGGTGCCATCCATAATCATCTGAAACAGCGCTTTATTGATCAGCTGTTGGCGCTTGATGGTTGGTAAACCCTCAAAAACGTCGCCCACTGCCACAACCATGCAATGTGAACCGTCAATCTGCACCTGAATCTCACAGTCTGGCAGCTCATTCTGCACCAGCGTGGCAATTTCGGCGACATCCATAAACACTCCACGGACATTGAAAAATCAAGGGGCGGAATTGTAACCAATTCCTTAGCCAGGGTCAGCTTTCGCATTGGATAATCCGCATCAATGCTGGCCGCCAGCGATGCTTGCCAGGTTAATCCGCGTTTACGCCAGGCCTGACAGCGGAAAACCCTGGTAATGCGTCATTCAGATTCGCCAGCGCGGCCAGCGCCAGCAAGCGCTCACCGGGGTGATCAAAGCGCAGGTTCAGCGAGCGCTCGTGGGCGAACCGTTGCCAACACAAAAGTACTGACAGTAACGAGCTGCTAGCGCTGGTCAACTTGGCCAAATCCACGGTGATGTCGCCTTTGGCCCCTGCCAGCAAAGCCTCTCCGCGCTGGCGCAGGTCGGCAGCGGCCATAGCATCGGCCTGGCCGTCAATTGTCAGGTTATTGTCGCTGAAATTAAGCGTTGGCTGCGGGTTACTGGCGCTCATTATTGCCCTGCTTTTTCGTCAATGGCCTGCTCCAGATTGAGGCTATCAGCCGCATCATTCCAGCCGTCGATCACCACCTGCACTTGGTCCCGATTGGCTTCCATTTCCTGACTGAAACGGTCACGGAACGCGAGCCCAATGTTCACGCCTTCCACGATCACGTTTTCCATCATCCACTGGTCGTTTTTGGCGCGATACATGGAATAGGTAACCGGATAGCGATTGCCTGTTTCGGTGATCACCTGCATATCCACAGACGCACGGTTATCATCGCGGGGGTTGAACGTAGCGCCTAGCACCTCGATGCGAAAGTTGCGCGACTCTACTAAAGCCTGGGCATAGCTCTCAAACAAGCTGCGCTTGAACTTTTCTACAAACTGATCACGCTGTTCCGGAGACGCCTGGCGGGCATAACGCCCCATCACCCGGGCAGCAATGCGGCGAAAGTCAACAAAGCCGTCCATCGTTTGATTCATGCTGCTGTAAAACGCTTCGGCGTCGTCTTGGTATAGCCCCCGCTCCCGGTTGAGCTGTTCAACCATGCGCTGGGTGTTGTCGTTCACATAAGCTCGTAACTGTTCTTCAGTATCGGCTTGAACAGACACGGCCAGCAGACTGAGCAAAACGAACAGAAAAATGGATCGATAACGCGCGATGGCCATCTTGGTGTCTCCGGTTGGGTGCTTGTTAAAAAGGCCTTAGCGGCCAGAGGCAAAATTACTGATCAGCCGTTCGATATTCATCGCCGACTGGGTAGTGTAAAAGTTGTCACCCGGCTGCAGCGACTCCAAATCACCACCAATGGATATGTCGATATACTGCTCACCCAGCAGACCGGATGTGCGTATCATCGCGGCGCTGTCAGCAGGAATGTTGTTGACATCGGAGTCAATAGACAATGTTACGCGGGCCTTAAACGTGTCTCGATCCAGCTCGATAGACTCGATAGAACCAACCTGCACGCCCGCCATTGACACTCTACCCCGCGGCCCCAGGCCTCCAGTATCGGTAAAGTCTGCATATACGGTGTAGGTGCTACCAGCCGCAGCCAATGACAAACCGCTGACTTGCAGCGCCAAAAACATCATGGCACCCATACCTGCCAGCACGAACAATCCAACAATTATTTCAGTCGTTCTTTGCGCCATCACCGGCTCCTGTTAATTTCCAGATAATCAGAAATTGCCGAACATTACGGCGGTCAATATAAAGTCCAGCCCAAGCACGGCCAGCGACGAATACACCACGGTTTTTGTGGTTGCCGAACTGATGCCGGCGGATGTTGGCACACAGTCATAGCCTTGATACACCGCAATCCAGGCGCACACAAAGCCAAACACCACACTTTTTATGACGCCGTTTAGCACGTCGTCACGAAAATCAACCGAAGCCTGCATGTTGCCCCAGAACGAGCCTTCGAACACACCCAGCCATTCCACTCCCACCAGCATACCACCAAGGATACCCACCATCGAAAACACCACGGCCAGAATGGGCATACTCAGAAAGCCCGCCCATAACCGCGGCGCTATCACTCGGCGCAAAGGGTCTACGCCCATCATTTCCATGCTCGAAAGCTGTTCTGTGGCTTTCATCAGGCCAATTTCTGCGGTCAACGCCGAACCGGCGCGGCCAGCGAACAAGAGCGCGGTCACCACCGGCCCCAATTCGCGCACCAGGGTCAGGGCAATCATCTGGCCAATGGCCGACTCAGAGCCAAAGTCGCTGAGAATCGTGTAGCCCTGCAACCCAAGTACCATGCCAATAAACAGCCCGGAAACCACCACAATCACCAGTGACAGCACCCCAACCGAATATATCTGTTTCAACAGCAGCGGTAAGCCCACCGACGGTTTTGGCACACCTACCAGCACGCCCAGCAAAAACTGACTGGCTCGCCCGAAAGACGCCAGAAAATCCAGCGTGTTTTTGCCCAGGCGGGCAATCGCATCCATCATTGCTTTGCTCCCAGGCCGAAATCGACGGCGCGTTCTGGCGCCGGATAGTGAAAAGGTACGGGCCCGTCGGGCTTGCCCTGCAAGAACTGCTGCACCTTGTCTGATGAGTGCTCACGCAGCTGCTCCGGCGTGCCCGCGCCGATCACCTTGCCGTCAGAAAGAATACAGGCGTAGTGACAAATATTGAGTGATTCCGGCACGTCGTGAGACACCAGCACGCTGGTCAGACCCATGGCAATGTTCAGTTGTCGAATAAGCTTCACCACCACGCCCATGGCAATGGGGTCTTGGCCGGCAAAGGGCTCGTCATACATAATCAGTTCTGGGTCCAACACAATGCTGCGAGCCAAGGCCACTCGCCGCGTCATGCCGCCGGACAGCTCTGCGGGCATCAGGTCGCGCGCGCCGCGCAGGCCCACGGCTTCCAACTTCATCAGAACGATGTCGCGAATCATGTCTTCCGGCAGTTTGGTGTGTACCCTCAGGGGGAAGGCTACGTTCTCGTACACGCTCACATCGGTAAACAGGGCCCCGCTTTGGAACAGCATGCCCATCTTTTTCCGCAGCTGAAACAGCGCACCGCGCCGCAGCTTGGGTATGTCGTGGCCGTCAACCAAAACCGAGCCAGACTCCGGCTTCAGTTGTCCGCCAATTAGACGCAACAATGTTGTTTTCCCGGTGCCACTAGGGCCCATGATCGCAGTGATCTTGCCACGAGGAATTTGCAAACTGAGGCCATCAAAAACACGCCGCCCAGACCGCGAAAAAACCACGTTTTCCAAGAAAATATAAGCAGCTTCTGCCATAACCTACCCCTTAAAAGAGCCGCTACATTATGCCAAGACGCACTCAAGCTCAATCCGCTATGGCTAAAATGTAACCTTGCGAACTGGCCGCAGCCGGGTTTTGACCCATTCAGAGACAGCCCACGGCTGTGCAATGTTATACTCTGTTTCACGACAGCCCAAGCGGCGCTTCATGACAGCCCAAGTGGCGAAATCTCGGCCATCAGCCGAATTAGACCTAAAAGAGCAGGAACAGGATGACAGACCCAGTGCCAAAGGATTTCCGAGAATCCGCGCTCAACACCATCCGCATCGAGCGCGATGCCATTACCAGCCTTGAGCAGCGTATTGGTGAATCATTCACAAGCGCCTGTCAGGCAATTATGGCTTGCCGCGGCCGTGTCGTGGTGACCGGTATGGGCAAATCTGGCCATATTGGCAACAAAATTGCCGCAACTCTGGCCAGTACCGGCACACCGGCGTTTTTCGTTCATCCCGGTGAGGCCAGCCATGGTGATCTGGGCATGATTACCAGCCAGGACGTGGTGATCGCCATCTCCAACAGCGGCAATACCAACGAAGTGGTCACCCTGCTGCCACTGTTGAAACGCATGGGCACGCCGCTGATCAGCATGACTGGTGACCCGCAGTCGGTTCTGGCACAGGAAGCATTGGCCAATCTGGACGTTAGCGTACTTAAAGAAGCCTGCCCGTTAGGCCTGGCACCCACATCCAGTACAACCGCCACATTGGTGATGGGCGATGCCCTGGCCGTTGCCCTGTTGGAAGCACGGGGTTTTAGCGCCGAAGACTTTGCGTTTTCGCACCCCGGGGGGCGCCTGGGGCGCCGTCTGCTGTTGCGAGTATTAGACATCATGCACAGTGGCGATAGCGTTCCGGTAGTCAGTGAAGGTACGACCCTCAGCGGTGCGCTACTGGAAATTTCCCGCAAGGGCCTGGGCATGACCACTGTGGTGGACAGTAACGGCGCCCTGATAGGCGTATTCACTGACGGCGACCTGCGCCGCAGCCTGGATAAAAATGTAGACGTACACACCACCGCCATAGAACAGCTGATGACCCGTAATGGCAAAACCATCCGCGCCGACCAACTGGCAGTAGAAGCTCTGAATATTATGGAAGAAATGAAGATCAGCGCCCTGCCAGTCGTTGGTGAGCACGGTGAGCTGGTGGGGGCCTTGAATATGCACGATCTGCTGCGTGCGGGGGTCATTTAATGGACACACTTGTAAAAAATACCCCTAATTTCCGCCCGCAATGGCCGGCCAGCGTGCTTGCCAAGGCAGCCAACATTCGCCTGATTGCACTGGATGTGGATGGCATCATGAGCGATGGCAAAATTTACTTCAGTGCCAGCGGTGACGAGCTAAAAGCCTTCAACATTCTCGACGGGCTCGGACTCAAGCAGCTGATGGCCGCAGGCATTACGGTCGCAGTCATTACCGGAAGGCGTTCACCACTGACCGAAAAACGCATGACTGACCTGGGTATCCCGCACCTGTTGCAAGGCCGCAAGGACAAACACACCGCACTGCTGGAGATTGTCGATCTGCTGGGCATCCCGGCCAGTGATATTGCGTATATGGGCGACGATTTGCCGGATTTGCCAGCACTCCGCTACGCCGGCCTTGGCATTACGGTGCCCAACGGCTATTGGCTGCTGCAGGAGCACGCCGATTATTGCACCCGCAGCCGCGGCGGTGATGGCGCGGTGCGCGAGGCTTGCGACCTGATTCTCGCGTCCCAGGGCAAGCTCGACACGGCCCTCGCGCCCTACCTTGAAACCTGTCTTAAGCCCGCCTGCGACACGGGAAGCGCACCGTGACCTTAGGTAGAGGCAGCGGCCTGCTTGTTGCGCTGTTGCCGGAACAACGCCCCAGGTGGCAAACGATTGCCCTTCTGGCCACGTTCATTGCCACCGCTGCCCTGCTATGGCATAGCGACAACGAAGTACCAACGCCAACACAAGACAGCGAACTGCGCGGTGACCGCGAGCCCGACAGCTTTGTGGTGGACGCCCTGTACACCTCTTACGACGAACAAGGCGCCATCAAAATCCAGTTTGTCAGCCCCCGCATTGAACAGTTCGAGGCCAACGGATACGCCATCATGGCCGAACCGCAAGCCACGATCCAAGGCCAGCCCGGTTCAGAACCCTGGCAGCTTACCGCCAAACACGGCAAACTGCGCGACGGCAACAGCCAGCTGGAGCTTGAGGGTGATGTGCGCATTGTTCGACAGATTGGTGAGCGCAGCGCCACCTTGAGCACGACCAGATTGACGCTGGATAACCGCACTAATATGGCGTACACCGATGCCCCCGTCGAAATCGTTGACGCCACCGGCATCACCCACGCCACGGGCATGAAAGCCTGGCTCAATGAACGTATTCTGGAACTTGATTCCCAGGTGGAAGGACGCTATGAAACTGGCAACTGAACGTAACACACCCTTTTGGCGCCGCGCACGAGGCCTGGGTATGAGGCTGGGCATGAGCTTCGGGCTGGCAGGCTTACTCGTCAGCACGCCAGGCCTGGCCTTTGATCTTGATTCCAACATCCCCATCAACGTGGCCGCCAATTCAGCACGGCTTGACGATGCCAAAGGTGTCGCAACCTACACCGGCGACGTTGAACTGGTGCAAGGCGATACCAGGCTGTTTGCTCAAGAGGTGGTGCTCTACCGCGACATAAATGGGCTTAACCGCATTGAAGCCACCGGCACCCCGGCCCACTACGTTCAGCCCACGGCCAACGGAAAAGGGGAAACCGACGCAAAAGCCCTCTCCATAACCTGGTCAGCTGCCGAGAGGCAGCTGACCTTTGAACGCGACGCAGTGATCAGGCAAACTGGCAATATTTTTCGCGGTGAACTGATTCTTTACGACACCGTGAACCGCGTCGTCACTGCCCAAGGCAGTACCGAAGCAGGCTCCGGGTCAGGCCGGGTAGAAATGACGATCCAGCCGCGCAGCACACAGGAATCCGATGGCCGTTCTCAGAGCCAGTAATCTGGCAAAAAGCTACAAACAGAAAAAAGTGGTGATTGACGTTTCGCTGGAAATTCGCAGCGGCGAAATCGTCGGACTGCTAGGCCCTAACGGTGCCGGAAAAACCACCTGCTTTTACATGATTGTCGGGCTGGTGCAGGCTGACCACGGCCGCATTACGATCGATAACCAGGACATCACCCCGCTGCCCATGCACGGCCGTGCCCGCAAAGGCATTGGCTACCTGCCCCAGGAAGCCTCGGTGTTTCGCAAACTCACCGTGCGCGACAATATCATGGCCATTCTGGAAACCCGCAAAAGTATGAAGCGGGCGGAACGCGAGGCGAAGTTAGAGGAATTGCTAGCCGAGTTTCACATCAATCACATCCGCGACAGTATGGGTATGGCACTGTCTGGGGGCGAGCGTCGCCGAGTAGAAATTGCTCGCGCTCTGGCTATGGAGCCCGCTTTTATTCTGCTGGACGAACCCTTCGCCGGGGTAGACCCAATCTCGGTTAGCGACATCAAGCAAATCATTCGCCACCTGCGCGACAAAGGCATAGGCGTACTGATCACCGACCACAACGTGCGCGACACCCTGGACATCTGCGAAAACGCCTACATTGTCTCCGGCGGCCACATTATTGCCTCAGGCAGCTCCGTCGAAATTTTTGCCAACCAACGGGTGAAAGAGGTCTATCTGGGCAATGAATTCCGGTTGTAATAAACCTTAGAAGTGGGCTTGCGATGACATCGCCACAGGTGAATCGGTTGATTCCCCGGCGAACTCTAGTAGACTCGGCAGAGAACTTGCTTGTGAACGCAAACCCCGGTTAGCCAACCTTTTTTTAGTGGCTGCCACGCGCCAACCGATCGAGTAATGGATTTCCAAGAATGGTGATGAAAGCTTCTTTGCAGCTCAAGCTGGGCCAGAGCCTGACCATGACGCCCCAGCTCCAACAGGCGATTCGCCTGCTACAGCTTTCTACCCTCGACTTGCAACAGGAAATCCAGCAGGCACTGGAATCCAATCCTATGTTGGAAGCACCGGAAGACGACGATCACGGCGATGAGAAACCCACGCACGCGGACACCAACACCGATCAAAATACGGACTCCAGCGCAGCAGATGCCTCTCCAGACACCAGCAAAGACTGGGACGAAAACGAAAACGGTCCCGACTGGGCCAGCGAAAATGAAATACCCGATACCCTGCCAGACGACCTGCCGGTAGATACCGCCTGGGACGACGTATACCAATCGGCGCCGGCGCCGGCCAGCAGTAATGGCGACGATAACGACTACGATTTTGAAACCCGCAACTCACCTACTGAAACCCTGCGCGATTACCTGGAGTGGCAGCTCAACCTGACCACCATGACTGACCGCGACCGCGCCGTTGCTCACGCCCTGATGGACGCTGTTGACGAGCG
The DNA here is from genome assembly GCF_000372805.1 of Marinobacter gelidimuriae. Classification (GTDB taxonomy): domain Bacteria; phylum Pseudomonadota; class Gammaproteobacteria; order Pseudomonadales; family Oleiphilaceae; genus Marinobacter; species Marinobacter gelidimuriae. Next base: position 55,562 of record NZ_KB889827.1, read on the forward strand.
CGGCTACCTGAGCAGCTCGCTGGCCGAGATTTATACCGGCCTGCAGGACGAGCATGACGACGACCCTCTGGAACTGGATGAACTGGAAGCGGTACTAAGACGCCTGCAGTTTTTTGACCCACCCGGTGTGTTTGGCCGCGACTTGCAGGAATGCCTGCTAATCCAGCTGAACCAGATGCCACCAGGCACCCCTTGGGTTTCTCAGGCGCGCATGGTCATCACCCACTACATCAGCCTGCTGGGCAATCGTGACTACGCCCAACTGCTGCGCCGTAGCCGCCTGAAAGAAGACCAGCTAAAACACGTACTGGCGCTGATTACCAGCCTGAACCCGCGCCCCGGCGATGTGATTGACCGAACCGAACCGGACTACGTGATTCCAGACGTGATTGTGTACAAGCGCAACGAGCGCTGGCGGGTAGAGCTGAACCCAGAGATTGCACCGCGCATTCGCGTCAATGCCAGCTATGCTTCATTTATAAAGCGCGCCGATAGCAGCGCTGACAACACCTACATGCGCGATCAGTTGCAAGAGGCTAAATGGTTCATTAAAAGCCTGCAAAGTCGCAACGAAACGCTGCTGAAAGTGGCTACCCGTATTGTGGAATATCAACAGGGTTTTCTAGACCAGGGGGAAGAAGCCATGAAGCCGTTGATCCTCTCGGAAATCGCCCAAGCCGTAGAAATGCATGAATCTACCATCTCCCGGGTAACCACCCAGAAGTTCATGCACACACCTCGCGGCATTTTTGAACTTAAATATTTTTTCTCCAGCCATGTCAGCACCGATGCTGGCGGAGAATGTTCTTCAACCGCCATCCGCGCCATGATAAAAAAACTGATAGCCGTCGAAACCTCCAAAAAACCGTTGAGCGACAGCAAGATTGCCGCCATGTTTGGGGAGCAGGGAATCCAAGTGGCACGGCGTACCGTGGCCAAATACCGGGAGGCACTGCAAATACCTCCATCGAACGAAAGAAAGCGACTGGTGTAGCAGCACCAACGTAACAACACCAATGCAATAGCAGGAGAAGCCTATGCAACTCAATATTTCTGGCCATCATGTCGAACTGACCGAAGCACTCAAAGAGTACGTGAACGAAAAGTTCCAGCGCCTGGAGCGCCACTTCAACCAGATAAGTAACACCAATGTGACTCTGCAGGTGGAAAAATTGCGCCAGATAGCCGAAGCTACCGTAAATATAAGTGGTGGCGAATTGCACGCCAAGGCCGAAAATGAAGACATGTACGCAGCTATTGACGCTCTGGTGGACAAACTGGACCGCCAGATCCTCAAGTACAAAGAAAAGCAAGTATCCCGGATGCATGGTAACTAACACCGGATACAACGCGTAAACGCTTCACGCGCTGCGGCATGGCACCATGCCGCAGCCTTTTTTTAATGGAAGTACCGTCGACCCATGAGCGAGACATCCCTGACTATAGAAACCATCCTTGCCCCGGAACTGACACTTTGCAACGTGCCAGCGTCCAGCAAGAAAAGGGTTCTTGAGTTTATTGCAGAGCAGATTCACCTGCATAACGCCACCTTGGGCGACACTCAGATATTCAGCAATCTGATTGCCCGCGAGCGCCTGGGGTCCACCGGAATCGGGCAGGGCATCGCCATCCCCCACTGCCGCCTGGAAGGCCTGGAGCACGTTATTGGCCTGTTGATCACCCTCAGCGAGAGCGTGGACTTCGATGCCATTGACAACCAGCCGGTAGATTTGGTGTTTGCTCTGGTTGTACCAAAAGAAGCCACCAGCGAGCATCTTGAGCTGCTTAGCCAGCTTGCAGAAAAATTCAACGACCGGGCTTTTTGTGACCGCCTGCGCCAGTCGGAAGATGCCATTACCCTATTTCAGCGTATGACCTCGGGACGCTAATCTGTCTTGACCTGATCCACTTCGACCGTTCGCACTCAAAGGGTTATTAACGATGAAACTGATTATTGTTAGCGGCCGCTCCGGATCGGGTAAAAGTACCGCGTTGCACGTTCTTGAAGATCTGGGTTTTTACTGCATCGACAACTTACCCATTGGCCTGCTGTTCCCGCTGACCAAAGAAGCTGCCGCACAAGAGCCTGCCGGCCGCCTGCACAAAATGGCGGTGAGTATAGACGCGCGCAACCTGTCCGGTGAGCTGGCCAATTTCGAAGATATTCACGGACGCCTGAAGGATACCGGCGTCAGCGCTGAAATCATATTTTTAGACGCCGACGAGCAATCTCTGCTGCAACGCTTTCATGCTACCCGACGCAAGCACCCACTGAGCGACGATCACACGTCATTGCGCGAAGCCATCAGCTCAGAAAAAAAACTGCTGGAACCCTTGTCGAATCTTGCTGACCTGTACATCAACACCACTGGCATGGGCATGTACGATTTGCGGGACATGGTCAAACAGCGGGTGGTCGGCCGCAAAGACCAGGAACTGGCGCTGCTGTTCCAGTCATTCGGTTTCAAGCACGGCGTACCGGTTGATTCAGACTACGTATTTGACGTGCGTTGCCTGCCTAATCCCCACTGGGACACCTCTCTGCGCAAGTTTACCGGCATGGACCAGCCGGTGATCGAGTTTTTGGAGAACGAACCCATGAGCGCAAAAATGGTGCAGGAAATCATCGCTTTTCTGACCTCGTGGCTACCGGCATTTGCCGACAGCAACCGCAGCTACATGACCATTTCCATTGGCTGTACCGGCGGCCAGCATCGCTCGGTTTATGTCTGCGAGCAAATGGGCGCCCACTTCCGCCAGCACAGCAACAACGTGCAAGTACGTCACTCCGAACTACTGCACCTGAAAACCGCACAGGACGCCTGATTCAACCATGATCCGACGCCAGCTTTTTATCATCAACAAACTGGGTCTGCACGCCCGCGCAACGGCCAAACTGGTGGCCACAGCGTCTGCTCACCAAAGCAAAGTCAGAATCGCCGGAAAAGGCCGTGAAGTGGATGCCAAAAACATCATGCAGGTGATGATGCTGGCCGCCAGCCAGGGCACGGAAGTTGAACTGATTGCCGACGGTGACGACGAGCAACAGGCCATCATCGCGTTGACAGAACTGATCAACGATTACTTTGGCGAGGGCGAATAGTCGCTCACGCAGTGCCCGCAAGTCCGCTATAATACAGCCGTTTTCTGACCGCGGATGAGCCATGACCGATATTCTGGAAAAAAGCCAGGCACGCCAGCGTCTTCGCTCGTTAGGAGAAGCGCTGGACAGTGGTGCCCTGAAACAAGTGGCACGCATCCTCAATGGCGGCCTCAGCCCCAGTGATATCGCTCACTTGCTGGAATCATCGCCTCCGCGGCAACGGTCGCTGCTGTGGAATCTGGTCGACAAACAGCTTGAAGGCGAAGTCCTTCAGTATCTAAATGAAGACATTCGGGGCGATTTTCTAAGCAAATTCAACGCTCAGGAGCTGGCCGATCTGATTGAAGACTTTGAGTCGGACGATCTGGCCGACTTGCTTCAGCAGCTCCCCGACACGGTGATTCAGGAAGTTCTGAACACCATGGACGAACAAGACCGCCAGCGGGTGGAAGAGGTGCTGTCGTACCCCGAAGACACCGCCGGCGGTTTGATGAACACCGACACCATTACGGTGCGCCCGGACATCAGCATTGACGTGGTGCTGCGCTATCTGCGCCGCCACCGCACCCTGCCCTCTATGACCGACAGCCTGATTGTGGTCAACCGTCGCGATGAATTTATCGGCATGCTGCCGGTTACTTCCTTGCTGGTATCGAATCCTGCCGCCACCGTGCGTGAAGTGATGGACACCGATATTGAGCCCATCCCTGTCACTTTGTCAGATACCAAGGTTGCCATCCTGTTTGAGCGCTATGACCTGATCTCGGCGCCGGTGGTAGCCGAAAATGGCAAACTGCTGGGCCGCATCACCATCGATGACGTGGTCGATGTTATCCGCGAGGATGCCGATCACTCGCTGATGCGGATGGCGGGTTTGGATGACGATGAAGATACCTTTGCGCCGGTGTGGAAAACCTCGCGCAGGCGCGCGGTTTGGCTGGGCATTAATCTAATGACCGCGTTTATCGCCTCTGGAGTGATCGGTCTGTTTGAAGAGGCCATCACCAAGGTGGTGGCACTGGCGGTGCTGATGCCCATTGTGGCCAGTATGGGCGGCATTGCCGGCAGCCAGACCCTGACACTGGTCATCCGCGGTATGGCCGTTGGTCAGATTAGCAGCGCCAATGTAGGCTGGTTGTTAAACCGCGAGTTTCTGGTGAGTGCAATGAATGGCGTGTTGTGGGCTTTGGTAGTGGCCGGCGCGGCTACCCTGTGGTTCAAGGATATTATGCTGGGCGCTATTATTGCCGCGGCGCTGATGATCAATCTTGTCGCTGCAGCCCTGGTGGGCACCGTGTTACCGTTGTTTCTGAAGTCGCGTAATATTGACCCAGCACTGGCCGGCGGTGTGATCCTAACCACCGTCACCGACGTTGTCGGATTTGTGGCCTTTCTTGGCCTGGCGACTCTTTTTTATGCCTGAGCTTTTTACATCTTGATAATTTTCTACATCTGAATAGCTTTTTACACCTAAGTAACCGGTAATCTAATGATTGATCATAACGAAGAAGAGTTTGAATACGACGGCCCCAGCAAGTCCCAGCTCAAGCGCGAGATGCACGCGTTGCAAGGCATTGGCAAGCAAATGCTGGAGCTAAACCATGAACAGCTCGATAGCCTGCAAATCAGCGACACGCTGCGCCGCGCCATCGACGAATCGGTCCGCATTCGCCAAAACGAAGCCAAGCGCCGGCACCTGCAATACATTGGCAAGATCATCCGTCAGGAGCCCGACCCCGAAGCACTGCAGGCCGCTATCACCGCGTTCTCCGCGGGCAGTGTAGAGCACACCCGCCGCCATCACCTGGCTGAGCGCTGGCGCGACCGTATCATCACCGAGGGCGACAGCATTATTGGCGAGTTTTTAAGCCACTGCCCGGGTGCGGATATCCAGCATTTGCGCAATTTGGCACGCAATGCCCGCAATGAAGTGCAGAAGCCGCAAAGCGCCGGCCACGGCCGAAAACTGTTCCGCTACCTGCGCGAGTGCATTGACGCCAACGAGCAAATGTAAACCAGTGGTAAGCGGTTCTGACTGCTTGCGTAACGACCGTTACAGGCGGCGATGACTCCATACCGGCATTTGCTGGCGCAGCTGATCCAGCCAGTGTTTGTCCAACGCGGCGGTCGCCACCCCTGGGCCGTCCTCGTTGACCTCGGCCAGCACACTGCCCCAGGGGTCGCAAATCAAACTATGGCCGTAGGTGCGGCGCTGGCTGCTGTTGTGCCCGCCCTGCCCGGCTGCCACTACGTATAGCTGATTTTCAATGGCACGTGCCCGAATCAGCGCGTGCCAGTGGGCATTTCCGGTTTTCCAGGTAAAGGCGCTGGGCAGGCATGCCCAGTCAGCGCCTTTGTCACGCAGCGCGCGGAACAGCTCCGGAAAGCGCAGGTCGTAGCAAACCGCCAGTCCCAGGCGCCCGGCTGGCGTGTCCACGGTGACCACCTGGTCCCCCGCTTCGAAGGTATCCGACTCGCGGTATTGGCCGTGAGCATCGTCCACCTGGGCATCAAACAGGTGGATTTTGTCATAACGCGCCACTTCGTCGCCCAGATCATTGAACACCAGGCAACTGGCTCGCACCCGGTCAGCCATGACCGAACCGTCTGGGCGCAGTGCCAGCGGCAGTGAACCGCCTACAATCCAAAGCTTCAGGGTTTTCGCCTGTTGAGCCAAAAAAGCCCGAATAACACTCTGGTTACCGGCCTCCTGCTTCCCGCAGGGAAGCATCTGGTCGCTGGCCAGTACCGCGAAATTCTCCGGCAGTACCGCCACCTTTACGCCCGCCTCCGCGGCCTGCTGCAACAGCGCCGCAGCAGCATTCAGGTTATCCTGAAGCTGGTGCCCACTGACCATTTGCAGGGCCGCCACAAGCGCCGGGAATTGCTGTGTCATCACCACACTCCTTAATTGTTACCGCCAAATAACGTAATTGTTACTGACAGGCACCTTACTCCTGTGCCCATGACCAACGCGATTATCAACCCGAACAGCAGCGGGGTTTAGTCACCTGTGCCGAACACGCCCTGTAAGCTGGTTTTGGGCTCGCTCCAGGTTCCAGACACCTTATAACTGGCGCTGGTCAGCTTGCTTAACGGATCACCCAATATTTTGTCCAGCACAAACAGAGCGCCGCCAATCGGCGCTCCGGCCCCCATTAGCAAAGCCGCCAAGGGCAAATTCTGAGTTAACGGCACCACCACTACCAGACGCATGTCCAGGTTCTCAGCGGCCATATCGGTGGTGCCGCTGAGTTTGAAGGCGCCAGAGGGACCCACAATTTGCAGTTCGGGGTTCAGGGTTAACAGCCCATTAGCAATCTGCGCTTTGCCAGAAAGCGCATCAAACGCCACGCCGCGTTCATACAAGTCGGAGAAATCCAACTGCAGCCTGCGCCACAGGGTGTCGGTGTTCAGCAGGTTGAACACGCGAAACAGCTGGGCACTGTTGTTTTGTTGCAGAATCACACCGTCTTCCAGGGTCATGCTGATATCGCCGCTCAGCTGCTTGAGCCCGAACTGGTCCGGGCGACCTGGCCATTCCAGCGCCAGTTCAATATTGGTCGCAAGGTTCTCAAGAGGTATATCCGCACCAAACAACCCTCCAAGTTCAGCCAGTTGGCCCCCCGTGACGCTACCTTTAAAACGGCTAACCTGATTTTGCCCTTGCAACAGCCAATTGAATTCACCCGCCAGCACCAGGGAATCCAGTTTGCCCTCAATGGACCCGATGTTTACACCACCAGCCTGGGGGCGCAGCAAAAATGACCATTGCCCCAGCGGCTCGCCGGCCAGGGCGAGCTGAGCTATGCGAACATCTGCGGAAGGCCAGCCTTGGGGCCGCAGTTCGGCCGCGGCGCCTGAGTCAACGCTATCGCGCAGGTTCGCCGCTGCAGTGGGTGCTGGGTCCTGCGAATCGTTACGGGGCAAGTTCAGGTGTTGTAAATCCACCGTCAGCTCAGAACCGTCGTTAGGAACCTCTATGCGTCCGCTGACCAGGTCTGAGTCCAATCGCACTGTCCATTGCTTATCCAGATCCAGAGCACTGATGTTTATATCACTTAATCGACTGCTACCAAGCTGAAGGTAATCCACGCGGGCATCAAACCCGGTGTCCAGTGAACGCACATAGCCATGACCACGATTTTCCCAATTCACCCCAAATGCCACACCGTCTTTTACCGACGAATCCAGAGTCAGGCGTAAAGGCGCGGTCTCAGTCGTCGCTTTTTCGAGAGACCCTGGCCAGTCTATGGCCAGCCCGCGTAAGTCTGAATACAACTCCAGCTCTGGCGGGCTGGCCGCCATAAGAACCAGGTCGGCGCTGTAGGTTAACGCTCCACTGATGCCGTAACTGGCATCAGCGCCTACACCCGCTAATTGCCTGAGGGCTTCAGCATCCAACTGGCCACTCTGGGTGACGGTTAACCCGTCCGGTTCGTTACTAGCCAAACCTATGGTGACAGGCTGGCCCTCAAACACCCCCTGCACCGGAGCGCCACTGAAGCCCTGTTTACTGCGATACCGGGCCTGCCCGCGAATCTGCGTCCATTTCAGGCCTGAAGGCAGATGTTGCAAACCAACATCGTTGGCCGCCACGAGGGCATCCACTGAAAATTGTCGGGGCTGATTTAAGGGTAAGCGCAAAGCCAGCTGTAAATCCGCACTGCCGGTAAGAGAAATCTGGCTTAAACCGTCGCCGGCAACCTCTCCCAGTGGGCTGTTCTTCATCCACAGGTCAATGGCTTGCGCGGGCACTTGAGCCGCTATGTTAACGCTCACCACGGGGCTGTCGTTATCAGTGACCAGCCGCACCGTGCTCGGCCGCAGTTGCAAGCCACCACTATTTGCCTGTTCTACGCTGACCACCGCCGAGCCGTTATGAACTTCCACCCGGCCGCGGGCGCCGGTCACCGCCGGCCACTGTGGGTCATAGCGCAGAATGGCTTCTTCAAACTGGTACCACATAGCCGACATAAACGACTCCGGTGGCGCCCCAGCGCCAATCTGGCCGTGGCCGTAATAAGCGCCAGAGGAAATCCGGCCGGCCTCAATGGTGGTAGTCAACCATTTATAAAGCTCCGGTGCCACGGCGTACTCTGGCACCAGGTCCGCAATCATTGCAGCGTCACCGTTCTCAATCTGTACCTGCAAACCCAGATTATCATCGCCGTGCTGATCCAGGCGCAGATCAAAACCACCAATCAACTCGGTCTGCTCACCCAAGCCCAGGCGCATGCCTTCAGAAAACACCCGTATAAGAGCACCGTCAATCTGCCAGGCTACCAGGGCTTTGAAGCGGGGAAACTGCCAGCGTGCCGAAAACAGTTCAGGAAATTCTATTTCTACCGGCTGCTCTGCGGCATAGATATCCACATAGCCGCCACGGCGGTCAACGTAGATATGCCCTTGCACATAGCTGGCAGCCGGCGCGCCGTTGTGTGCGTTAACTTTGACATCGCGCAGCCGGGCGCTGAGCTGAAAATCGGCCGGGTCCGCGTGGGGTATGTCCAACCTCATAGCGTCCAGAAAGCCTGCGGGTTTGTAGTCGTCCAACGCCGCCTGGGCAAACTGCGGCAATGCCGCCACAAGCCGGCGCAATGGCCGCAGCGGGAGCGCATCAGCCACAAATCTTACGCCAGCGGAATCAGTACCGGCCTCGGCAGAGCTGTTGGGCAGCGCTGTCAGTCGTGCGCTGAATGGCGACACCTGATCGCCGTTCCAACGCCATTGCAGCTGCCGCAGGTGCCATTCACCGATGCCGCCAGGCGTTTGCTCGTCGCGGCGCCATCCAAAACGGGCGCGAATGTCTTCCAGCGGAGCCAGCGACATGGCACCGACCCCTAATTGCAAGTAGGGGGTGCGCAAGGTCCCGTTGACCTGCTCCAACTGGCCGTCACGAAAGCTGAGCCAGGCCTGGCCGCCCACATCAAAGCCTTCCACCCGCATATCACGCCAGCGATAGTCGTCGATCAGACTATCAAACAGGCGCCCGGAAGCAACGTCTACGTAAAGTTGACCGGTGAACTGACCCAACAGAAAGCGCCGGCCTACCAGGCGAAAACTGGCCAACTGCTGATTGGTGCCGGCTTGCATAGCGCGGCCGGAGGCGCGGAAAAGACCGCGCTGATAAAGCAGATCAAGTTGCGGAATGTCCAGTTGACGCAGGTTGCCACTGCTGTCGGAAACGGCCAGCTGAATGCGTGTGATGCGGACAAAAGGTTTTGAAAGCCAGCGTTCGGCCAAGGCGACCAAGCGCTGCAACGAATTGTCGCTGACCTCAAGACCGCTGCCGGCAAGGACCACCTGCCCAGCCGCTTTCTGGCGCAGGGCCAGATCCAGACCGTCAGCCTCGAACTTTTCCAGCACCAGGCGCAAACGCAACACCGAGGCCAGAAAATCCACGCGCATTCGCAGATGTCTCAAGTAGGCCAAAGGCTCGTCCAGGCCGGTCTCTGTGACCATCACATCTTTTGCGCTGAATTCCGGGTTTAGCCAATACCAACGCGCCGACAGTTCGCCAATGCTAACGGTGTAGCCCAGCTGTTCCGACAGCTGGGTCTGCAAGGTATCGCGGTACTGGTTCATGTCCGCGGTCAACTGGCGCCCCAAACCGGCATAAAGAGCTAACAGCAGCAACAAAGCCAGCGCCAGCCACCATACCAGCGCAGACAAACGCGCTAACCAGCGCAGCGGCAGGGAATTCGGGGCCGGGGGCGGAGATTCCTGCTTTGACACCGAGCCTTACTCCAAACGCCGGTTGCCAGCAGCAAGCTTACAACAGCACAACATCGTACTGCTCCTGGCTGTAGAAAGGTTCGACTTGAAAGCGAATGGTTTTGCAGATGAAGGTTTCCAGATCGGCCACATTATCCGACTCTTCATCAACCAACAGATCGACAACGCTTTGCGACGCCATTACCAGATAGCTTTCGGTGTCATAAGCGCGATTCACCCGCAATATTTCGCGAAAAATTTCATAACACACCGTTTCACCCGTTTTCAGAAAGCCACGACCGTCGCAGATCGGGCAGGGCTCACACAGCACCTGGCCCAGGGATTCGGTGGTGCGCTTGCGGGTCATTTCCACCAGGCCCAGTTCGGATACCCCGGTAATTTTGGTTTTGGCGTGGTCCCGTTCCAGCATTTTCTCCAGCATGCGGTGCACCTGGCGTTTGTGTTCGGCGTCGTCCATATCGATAAAGTCGATAATAATAATGCCGCCCAGATTACGCAGGCGCAGCTGGCGGCTGATGGCACGAGCCGCTTCCAGGTTGGTTTTAAAAATGGTTTCTTCAAGATTGCGGTGGCCAACAAATGCCCCGGTATTGATGTCGATCGTGGTCATCGCTTCGGTTTGGTCGATAATCACATAGCCGCCGGATTTTAGCTGCACTTTGCGGCTAAGGGCCTTCTGGATTTCATCTTCTACCGAATACAGATCGAAAATCGGGCGCTCACCCGGGTAATACTCCACTTTATCGGCAAACTCGCTAACGAACTCGTGCACAAATTCCATCACCCGCTGATGGCTTTCACGGCTGTCGATGCGCACTTTTTCAGTCTGAGGACGAATCAGATCGCGAATGGTGCGAATAAACAGCGGCAGATCCTGATAAATCACCGCTGGCGCCTGAACCTTGCCCATGCGCTCGTTGATAGACTGGCCAAGCCGGTGCAAATATTTCATGTCGGCGGTCAGATCATCTGCGCTGGCGGCTTCTGCGGCGGTACGGATGATGTAGCCGCCCTGAATAGCCACGGAGGACGCCTGCTCTGAGGCGGCTCCATCTACAATCGCCTTGAGCCGGGCACGCTCGGCGTCGTCTTCGATGCGCTGGGAGATGCCAATGTGATTAACACCCGGCATAAAGACAAGATAGCGGGAAGGAATCGAAAGCTGGGTGGTCAGCCGTGCGCCTTTGGTGCCAATGGGATCTTTAGTGACCTGCACCACCAGCGACTGACCTTCGCGCAGCAAGGTGCGGATATCTGGCACCACACGGGGGCCGTCGCTGATGTCATCACTACCGGGCTGACTGGTAACCACATCGGACGCGTGAATGAAGGCCGCACGCGCAAGGCCGATATCAACAAACGCGGCTTCCATACCCGGAAGCACCCGCACCACTTTGCCTTTGTAAATGTTACCGACAATACCTTTGCGGCTGGCGCGTTCGATGTAGGCTTCCTGCAACATCCCGTTTTCAACCAGCGCAACACGGGTTTCTACCGGTGTTACGTTGATCAGAATTTCTTCACTCATGATTGGCGCTCCTTACTGCATAGCCACTGGTTCCACACAGGATAGCCTGCTGCGCTCAGCAATGCCGCGGTTTCCTGAAGCGGCAAACCCACCACCGCGCTGTAACTTCCCTGCAATTGTTCAACAAACATGCCGCCAAGGCCCTGAATGCCGTAGCTGCCGGCTTTGTCCATGGGCTCGCCGGTGGCTACGTAGGCGTCAATTTGTGCCTCCGTCAGAGTGCAAAAACTTACGTTGGTGGTTACCAGGCAAGAACGGCAACCTTCCGCGCTTGCCAGCGCTACGGCGGTGAGCACCTGGTGTGTGTGCCCAGACAACGCCGCCAGTGTGGCCCTGGCATCCGCAGCGTCAACGGGTTTCCCCAGAATGACGCCGTCCACTATCACCGAGGTGTCCGAGCCCAATACCAGTGCACCGGGTTGCGCGGCAGCAGCCACTAATAGCGCTTTTTCTCGCGCCATGCGTTCAACGTAGTCGGCGGCAGGCTCAGCGGGGCGAGGGGTTTCATCAATAGCGGCAGGACACACGTCAAAGAGTGCACCAATCTGCTGCAATAATTCGGCGCGGCGTGGAGAAGCCGAAGCCAGTATCAGTGTCTGCATTGACTGCCTCTTGTGCGGGCCTAGCCCAGTCGGCGATTTATATTGTCCAGCACCAGGCTCAGGAAGGGCCAAACCACCGCGCTGGTCAGCGCCGGCCACAAATACCCGAAACCGGTATTGTCTGCCCCCAGGGACTGTTTGATGACGTGCACCAGCATCTGATTAATACCCAGCAGCAGAAACACAATAGCGCACTGTTGTGGCAATGGGTACATGCGCAGGCGCTGGTGTACGGTCAGAACCAGAAACGCCACAACCGCCATGGCCATGGCGTTCACACCCAGCGGCGTTGACTCCAGCACATCCAGCAACAGACCCAGAGCGGCAGCGAGGAAAACGCCAAATTGCGCAGGCGCACGCACGGTCCAGTAAAACACCATTAACGCCAGCCATTCCGGGCGAAACTCCAGCCACCCGGAAGGCACTGGAGCAATGCTCAGCGTCAGCGCCAGCAGCACCGACAGAGCAAACACCGGATAGCTGATCACAGACAGCATCAGCGTTCCTCCTGCAAACGATTGCCCGCACTGGTCCCGCCTTTCTCAGGCTCAAGCTGATTTTCTGAACGTTTGTTATCGGGGACTAGAGCTTGAAACACAACCAGCAACATACGGCTCTGATTGAGTTTGGCGGTGGGTGTGGCTTCAATAGTGATAAACGGTTCGCCAGGTTCCTTGCTGATGCGGCTCACTTCAGCGACCGGATAGCCGCGGGGAAAACGCCCGCCCAAGCCGGAACTCACCAGTAAATCACCTTCACGAATGTTGGCGGTGTCCGGAACGTGCACCAGTTCCAGGCTGTTAGCTTTGCCGGTGCCCAGCAGAATAGCCCGCAGGCCATTGCGCACCACTTCTACCGGCACCGCATGGCTGCTGTCAGATACCAACAAAACGCGAGCGGTTATCTGGCTGACCTGAATCACCTGCCCCATCAGGCCGCCGGCGTCCAGTATGGCCTGACCTTCGTGAACACCGTCGCTGCGGCCTTTATTGATGACCAGTTCATGGGCAAATGGGTCGGGCGACACGCTCACAACTTCGCTGACTATAACGCGATCGTCGAGCACTTCGGAGGAGTTCATCAGGCGGCGCAGTTCATTATTTTCGAAGGCCAGAGCGGCATATTTCAGAGCACGACGTTCCAGAATTAGCAGCCGCGCCTGCAATTCGTCGTTGTCACGCTTGAGGTCATCTTTGTTGACGAACAGGCTGCCAACCCAATCAGAAAATTGAGTGGGCGCGTTGCCCAGCCAGTAAACCGGTGTCAGCCCCGTGGCCAGCGTACTGCGTACCACTGTCAGCCTGTCAAAGCGGGCATCCGCAACAATCAACCCCAGCGCCAACACCACAACCAGCAGCAACCGGAATCCCGGAACCGGCCCCTGCACGAATATGGTTTTAATAGCTTATTCTCCCCACGGGATCAGCCCTCTTGGGAGAACATTCCAATGCCGCCGCGATCAATCACTTCCAGCGCTTTGCCACCACCACGGGCGACACAGGTCAGGGGATCTTCAGCGACGATCACCGGCAGGCCGGTTTCTTCGCTAATCAATTTGTCCAGCCCACGCAACAAGGCGCCGCCGCCGGTCAGCACAATGCCGCGTTCGGCAATATCAGATGCCAGTTCCGGTGGCGTCTGTTCCAGAGCACTTTTAACGGTCTGGACAATTTGCGCCAGGGACTCTTGCAGAGCATCTAGAATTTCTTCGCTGTTTAGCGTGAACGCCCGCGGCACACCTTCAGCCAGATTGCGGCCACGCACGTCAATTTCACGAACTTCCAAACCTTCGTAGGCGCAGCCGATTTCATGGTTGATGCGCTCCGCGGTGGATTCACCAATCAGGCTGCCGTAGTTACGACGCACATAAGTGGCAATAGCTTCATCAAACTTGTCACCGCCTACCCGCACAGAATCGGCATAAACAATGCCGTTCAAAGAAATAATGGCAATTTCAGAGGTGCCGCCGCCGATATCCACAATCATTGAGCCGCTGGCTTCTTCCACTGGAAGGCCGGCACCGATGGCTGCCGCCATAGGCTCTTCTATCAGGAACACTTCGCGCGCACCCGCACCCATGGCCGACTCGCGAATGGCCTTGCGTTCCACCTGAGTGGATTTGCTGGGCACACACACCAATACCCGAGGGCTGGGGGTAATAAAGCTGTTTTCATGCACTTTGTGAATAAAGTGCTGAAGCATTTTTTCCGTCACCACAAAGTCAGCGATTACGCCATCTTTCATCGGGCGAATGGCACTTATATTACCCGGGGTGCGGCCCAGCATTCGCTTGGCTTCAGCGCCAACAGCGGCAACCATTTTCTGCGAGTTAGTGGTACGAATAGCTACAACGGAAGGCTCGTTTAATACAATGCCGCGACCGCGCACATAAATAAGAGTGTTTGCGGTGCCCAAATCAATGGACAGATCGCTGGAGAATAATCCTCGGAGTCTTTTAATCAACATTCGTGTAGTTTCAACCTGAGAGTGGCGGCTGCGAAAAGATGCGGCAACTTTAGCAGTGCCCCCACGCACAGGCAAGGCGCAGCCTTCGCAAAAGCAAATGACCTACCCCAGCATGAACAAACTGTCATGCACTTACGTGGCAAAATGCCGCTTTGAATGCCTTGCGGTTTGACGAGAGTCAGCAATTAGACTTTGATTAGGTTGATAATAGCTAATACCAATGCCTTGATTGGGCGGATCAACCTGCAATAGTGGATGTTTACTATGAAAATTCTCAATGTCTCAATTTTATTGATGGTTCTGGCGCTCGCCGGCGGTTTGACCGGCTGCAATCCCCTGGCGCCAGCCGATGAAGCGCTCAATATGACCCCGGACACTCACATATCCAAGCAGGTGCGCAAGGAGAGCAGCGACGCCACCTCCGAAGACATGCTGGACGATGCCAGGCCAGTTGAATAGGTTTCAGCGCAGGTTTTCGAAGACGACCGCGCCTCTCCCGCAAAGCCACGAATCTGTTACTATATATGGCTTAACTATTTGACCGGGAAAGCGCAAGTGGGAATAGAGCTTTTCAAAACACGCTCAAGCACATCCCTGTGACGCTTGGGCTCCGCCATCCATGGCTCCGCACAGTTTTGAAAAGCTCTATCCCCACTCGCTCTCATCGTGCGGTCGAAAATGGCTTCTGCCGCCTTTAAAAAGCATTTTTATAACCACGCTATTTTTTATCCTGGAGTCAACGTGACCATTTCCCGCGCAGACCTTGAAAAAGTCGCCGTGCTGGCCCGTATCCGTCTTGATGACGAACAGATACCCGCACTGGAAAACGACCTGAGCAACATCCTCAGCCTGGTTGACCAACTCAGCGCCGCCAACACTGACAACGTAGAGCCTCTGGCCCACCCACTGGATGCGGTACAGCGCCTGCGCGCCGACGAAGTCACCGAAAGCAACCAGCGCGAAGCCTTCCAGGCCATAGCGCCCGCCACCGAGAGCGGCCTCTACCTTGTACCCCGAGTGATTGAGTGAGTAAAGGGAATCGAGTGATCTGACGAACCACACCATCAGGATTGAACATGCATAACAAATCCGTAGCAGAGCTTTCCCGCGAACTGGAAAGCGGCAAGATTTCAAGCGTGGAACTGACCCGCGAGTTACTTGATCGCATCAAAGCAGAAGACGGCCAGTACAACAGCTTTATAACCGTCACCGAAGACCTTGCCATGGCCGATGCCAAAGCCGCTGACGAACAGCGCGCGGCCGGCAACGCCAACGCCTGGACCGGCGTACCCTTTGCCCATAAAGACATTTTCTGCACCAACGGCGTGGCGACCACCGCCGGGTCGAAAATGCTGGCTAATTTTGTGCCGCCCTATGACGCTACGGTCGTGGCCAATTTTCGCGCTGCCGGCGCCGTGTGCCTGGGCAAAACCAATATGGACGAGTTCGCCATGGGCTCGTCTACCGAATCCAGCTTTTTTGGCCCGGTGACCAACCCCTGGGGCTTGAATAAGGACGAGAAGCGCGTACCCGGTGGATCCTCAGGTGGCTCTGCAGCAGCCATCGCCGCGCGCCTGGTGCCGGCCGCCACCGCCACCGACACCGGCGGCTCCATTCGCCAACCGGCAGCGCTGTGTGGCGTAACCGGCTTGAAATCCACCTATGGCAGGGTGTCACGCTACGGCATGATCGCTTTCGCCTCTAGCCTGGATCAGGGCGGCACCATGGCGCGCACCGCCGAAGACAACGCGCTGATGCTAAATGTAATGGCCGGATTCGATCCGAAAGACTCCACCTCTGCTGATCGCGCCGTGCCGGATTACACCGCAACTCTGAACCAGCCTTTAAAAGGCCTGCGCGTGGGCCTGCCGAAAGAGTATTTCTCCGACCAGCTCAATCCCGCCATGGAACAGCAGGTGCGCAACGCGGTGAAGGAATACGAAAAGCTGGGAGCCACGGTGAAAGAAGTGTCCCTGCCCCACGCCGAACTGGCCATTGCCGCCTATTACGTCATCGCTCCGGCCGAGGCTTCCGCCAACCTGTCGCGCTTTGACGGCGTGCGTTACGGCTATCGCTGCGACAACCCGCAGGATCTGAACGACCTGTACACCCGCACCCGTGCCGAAGGCTTTGGCAACGAAGTTAAGCGCCGCATCCTGGTAGGCACCTACGCCCTGTCCGCCGGCTATTTTGACGCCTACTATTTAAAAGCACAGAAAGTACGTCGTCTGATTCAGCAGGATTTCATCAACGCGTTCAAAGAAGTGGACGTACTGATGAGCCCGGTGTCACCGTCGCCAGCCTTTGTGCAAGGCGAGAAAACCAGCGACCCGGTGACCATGTACCTGGAAGACATATTCACCATCGCAGTAAATCTCGCGGGCGTTCCGGCGATGTCGGTACCGGCCGGTTTTGTCGACGGTTTGCCGGTGGGCCTGCAGATAATCGGCAATTATTTTGAAGAAGCCCGTCTGCTGAACGCAGCCCATCAGTTCCAGCAGGTTACCGGCTGGCACCAGAAATTTCCCCAGTAAGCCTGAATCAGGAGAACCGTTATGCAGTGGGATATTGTGATCGGGCTGGAAATACACGCTCAGCTTGCCACCAAAACCAAGATTTTTTCCGGCTCCAGCACCGCCTTCGGCGCCGAGCCCAACACCCAGGCCAGCGCGGTCGACCTGGCCATGCCCGGCACCTTACCGGTACCCAACGAACAGGCCTTCCGCTACGCAGTGATGTTTGGCTTGGCGGTAAACGCCGAAATTGGCCGGCGCTCGGTGTTCGACCGCAAAAACTACTTTTACCCGGATTTGCCAAAGGGCTATCAGACCACGCAACTGGACCACCCTATTGTGGGCCCGGGCTTCGTAGACGTTGATTTAGCCGGCGGCCGCAGCAAACGCGTTCGCATCCACCACGCACACCTGGAAGAAGATGCCGGCAAATCCCTGCACGAATCTCTTTTTGATGAACGTGGCCAGGGCATGACCGGTATCGACTTAAACCGCGCCGGCACACCGCTAATCGAAATTGTTACCGAGCCGGATATAAACAGCGCCGAAGAAGCCGTCGCTTTCGCCAAAAAGCTGCACAGCCTGGTGTCGTCCCTGGGCATCTGCGATGGCGATATGAGCCAAGGCTCGCTGCGCTTTGACGTGAATATTTCACTCAAACCCAAAGGCTCTGACACCCTGGGCACCCGCACCGAAACCAAAAACCTGAACTCTTTCCGCTTTATGGAGCAAGCGATTGCCCACGAAGTGGAACGGCAGATGGACATTCTGGAAGACGGTGGCCGCATCATTCAGGAAACCCGCCTGTACAACGGCGATCGCGACGAATCGCGCTCTATGCGCAGCAAAGAAGAAGCCAACGATTACCGCTACTTCCCCTGCCCTGATCTGCTGCCGGTGGTGATCGATGATGCCTTTATCGAAAGTGCGCGCGTTCTGTTGCCAGAACTGCCGGATGCCCGCAAAGCACGCTTCAAAGAGCAATATAGCCTGAACGACTACGACGCCAGCCTGTTGAGCGACGACGCTCGCCTGTCAGCATTTTTTGAAGACACCGCCGCTCACTGCAAAGACGCCAAGCTGGCAGCAAACTGGGTGCTAGGCGAGTTCTCGGCGCGCCTGAACGCAGATAACGAAACCGTAGCGCAGGCGCCCATCAGCGGCATCCAACTGGGCCAGCTTGTCGCGCGCATCGCAGACAACACGGTGTCGTCCTCAGGCGCAAAAAAGGTGTTTGAAGCACTGTGGAATGGCGATGGCGGCTCTGAAGGTAATGCGGCTGACGCGATCATAGAAGCTCAAGGCCTGAAACAGGTTTCAGACACCGGCGCTCTGGAAGCCATTGTGGATGAAGTACTGGCAGGCATGCCCGAGCAGATTGCCCAGTACCAGGAAGCCGACGAGAAAAAGCGGAAGAAGCTGATGGGCGGTTTTATGGGGCCGCTAATGAAAGCCTCAAAAGGCCAGGGTAACCCGCGCCTGTTCACCGAAATTCTGCAAAGAAAACTCAACGCCTAAAGTGACGCCTCAGGCGCTGCTATTGCTCGGAGCGCCTGAGGAACAACTGCTCAAACCGACGGATATTCTGCTGCACATAATCAATAAACGCCCGCAACATATAAGGCACCACATATTGCGCCGTATTCACGGCCACCAGGCGTAACTCCCCGGCCACCTGCCCTTCCAGCGCCGCCAAATTGTTCTGCACCTGCTCCAGGGCGGCAAACACCGAACGCACACATTTCGCCATTTCTTCACCGGCGGCGGTGCAATACAGCTTGCGCCCAACGTACTCAAACATCGGCAACCCCAGTGCCTGTTCCAGATGCCGAACCTGGCTGCTGATAGCCGGCTGCGTCAACCCCAGCAACTCCCCTGCCTTGCTGTAGCTTTTTAAATCGTAAACCGCTTTAAACACCTGAAGCTGGCGAAAGGTCAGGCGACTGGCGAGGTTTTGAATGCTTAACGGCATGGCATTGGACCTTTCTGAATCGACTCATAAGGGATTACTTATACTCAAAAAAAAATATCAAAACTACGGCCCCTGGGATCAGAGGCGGCTTTTTAGTTCAATAACCCATCAGACCAGAGTCGCCCAAAGGTCATGCTCGTCCGCGTGGTCCACCATCGCCCGAACAATCTGCCCGGGCACCAAATCCGTGGCGTCGTTCAGATACACCATGCCATCAATCTCTGGCGCATCGGCTTTTGATCGCCCGATGGCGCCTTCTTCGTCTACTTCGTCAATTAACACGTCAATGGTGGTGCCAATTTTCGCCTGCAAACGGGCGGCTGAAATCTCGGCCTGCTTGGTCATAAACCGAGCCAGACGTTCTTCTTTGATGTCTTCCGGTACGGCGCCTTCGATCTCGTTAGCCTTGGCTCCTTCAACCGCGCTGTAGGTGAATGCGCCAACGCGATCCAGCTGCGCCTGATCCAGCCAGTCCAGCAGGTATTGGAAATTTTCTTCGGTTTCACCGGGGAAGCCCACAATAAAGGTGGAACGAATGGTGAGCTCCGGGCAGATTTCCCGCCATTTACGAATGCGGTCCAGGGTTTTGCTGTCGTGGGCCGGGCGCTTCATGGCTTTCAGCACTTTCGGGCTGGCGTGCTGGAACGGAATGTCCAGATACGGCAGAATTTTCCCTTTGGCCATTAACGGAATAATGTCGTCCACATGGGGATACGGATACACGTAATGCAAGCGGACCCAAACGCCCATTTCGCCCAACGCTTCGCACAGCGACTGCATTTTGGTTTTAATCGGACGCCCCTGCCACAAACCGGTGCGGTACTTGGTGTCTACGCCGTAGGCCGAGGTGTCCTGGGAAATAACTAGCAGCTCTTTAACGCCAGCGTCGACCAAACGTTGAGCTTCATCCATCACATCGCCAATGGGACGGCTGACCAGATCGCCGCGCATCGACGGGATAATGCAGAAAGTGCAGCGATGATTGCAGCCTTCGGAGATTTTCAGGTAGGCATAGTGCCGCGGCGTCAGTTTGATACCCTGGGGCGGCACCAGATCAGTGAACGGGTCGTGCTTGCGGGTGGGCGGCACGAACTGGTGTACCGCACCGACCACTTCTTCATACGCATGGGGGCCAGATACCGCCAGCACGCCGGGATGGGTTTCGCGAATTTTGTCTGCTTCAACGCCCATACAACCGGTGACAATGACTTTGCCATTTCCACTGATAGCTTCACCAATGGCGTCCAGAGATTCCTGTTTCGCCGCATCAATAAAACCGCAAGTGTTCACCACCACAATATCGGCGTCTTTATAGGTTGGTACTACGTCATATCCGTCCAACCTCAGCTAGGTCAGAATACGCTCGGAGTCTACCAGGGCCTTGGGGCAACCCAGACTAATAAAACCCACTTTGCCGTTACTGGCCTTTGTGTTTTCGGTCTTTTCTATCATAGAGCGGTTCGTAATTCCTGGTGCCGGGCGTATCAACACAAATAAATGGGAAAAAGTTTTTACACCAGTCGAGCACGCCGCTACAGCAAAAGCCGAAACCTGTTCCATCTACAATGGATCATTCCAAGTGAAAATTTGTGAACATCCATCCGGAAAAAATCGAATAATCTGCCACACTGTAAAACAAACGAATTCGAACCACATAATCATCAGACTGATTGAACCCGACCACTGCCTATGAAATCCACATCTGCACAACCGAATCTACGCGATCAACAACGGGTTGACGTTATGGCCGATATCGTTCTTGAAAGGCCAGATGGTTGCCAGTGCAGTTGCACAACGGCAAACCTGTCGCGTTCAGGTGTAATGGTATCGTGCGATCAATCGACGGCGAATCTGCTGGCCCAGGGCAACCGGGCGCTGGCGCCAGGAAACCCCATGCCGGTAAAAACCCGTTTTTCCGTGCCCATGCAACCGGCACAGCCGGTCATTATCGCCGCAGGTAATATTGTGCATTTTCGACGAATTGCCCAAGACCGGTTTCAGGTTGGCATTCAATTTGAAGAATTTGAAGGCGGTGGGTGCGCTTGTGTTGACCAGTATGTACGCAGTCTTCTCAATGAACGCGGCAAATCTGCCTGAAAGCCCCGAACTCCCCGCCAAAACCATTACAATATCCTGTCGCCTGAGCTGCAATCAGACCCGGCATTATTCGTTCACCCATCAGGGACCCGCTATTCCATGGCAATCAAATATCTTCGCACCGCTTTCGCCAGCCAATATCAACCGGGGCAACCTGCACGCTTGCGCAGCGGCGAAGCTCTGGAAGAGCCCGGTGGCGATTACGAAGCCCTGCACAAACAGATGAAGCGCTTGTTCAATGCAAAACCCGGAAAGAAATTCGGCCGTTTCTCTAACGATATCGGCGAAAGCCCTTTCAGCAGCTGGCTGAAAGATTATCTGGAAGGCAAGCAGGGCTTTGCGGCCATGAGCAGCCGGCTATTCGATCAATGGCAGGAACTGCTCAGCGGCTGTCAGGAAGAACATCACGGCCATTTGATGCTGGTGCACGAGGCCCTGGCGGATACAGAGGTTGCGTACTTGCTGGTTGTAGAAGCAGACAGCGCCATGCGATTTGATGGCAACCAGGCGTTAGACGCCACCGACATTCTCAGCCTTTCACGGTTGAACCTGGCGCTGCGGATCGAGCTTACCGACTGGCAGCGTGATGGCGGTGGCGGTGCCAGCAGCGACAGCAACTATCTGACGCTGGTACACGCCCGCGGCACCGCTGAACCGGGTGAGCTGTTTATTCGTCTGTGCGGTTTTACCAATCAGGTAGATGTAGAAAAAGAGACCCTGACGTTTCTGGACGCGGTGGAAGCTTTCGCAAAAAACGAGCAGCCGGATAAAGCCGGCGAAGTGCGCAGCCGCGCCTATGAGTTCTGTAAGGAGCAGCACGCTCTAGGGGAGCCAGTGGCCATCGAGGCGTTATCGGGTTATCTGGATGAAGACCAACCTGAGCGTTTTCGCGAGTTCGCCAGTAAAACGACTGAGTTGCCCGAAAGCGGCGTGCTGCATCCGGATCATCGTAAGGTGAAGAAGCTGGTGCGGATTGGGGGATCGGGTGGTGGTATGAGCGTGTCTTTTTCTTCGGATTTGATGAATCAGGTGGTTTATTATGATCGCGACAAGGATTCTTTGACGATTACTCGTTTGCCTAAGGTTTTGCGGGAGCAGTTGCAGCGTTATCTTGATACTCGCGCGGAGTAAATTGGCTAGGTTTGGGTTGGGTAGCTGATTCTCGATACTGAGCTTGGGTGGCTGATTCTTGAGACTGAGCTTGGGTGACTCCCCCCACCCCGTGGCCGACTTAACCTTTTGATTACGGCTCCATAAATTTTAAAACTGGTTAGTTTGACTTTTATCTTTTTTAGGGAACTGGCCTGTTTCACTTATACTTATTTTTGAGCTGTTTATCAGCAGGCTTTTATTGTCAACTATCCCGCCCTGAAGGACGGGGCTTGTAGAGAGCACCCTGCAAGCCAGGTTGACCAGGGAAAGCGGTAACCAACCCGCTACGTTCGTGACAGGTCGTTAAGACCCACCGCCGAATGCTTCCTCAGTTCGGCGCTCTGGAAGACTCAGNTCATGCTGGCGAAAGGTAAAACGCCGAAGGTTTGAGTCGCTGCGAAACCGCAGGAGCCGGTCACGGACATTCCCGAGGGGAGACGAATCGCAAGATTCGCGTCACAAGTCCCGTAAGGGAATTCATTAAAAGGAAAGTAATGTCGGTCTTCGTACTGGATAAACGCAAACACCCNCTGATGCCGTGCACCGAAAAGCGCGCACGGCTTCTGCTCGCCCGTGGGCGAGCGGTGTGGTGCGCGTATCCGTTTACGATCCGGCTGAAAGACCGTGTCGGCGGGACCACACAGCCGGTGCGAGTAAAGATTGACCCGGGCAGCAAGACCACCGGGATTGCCGTTGTACGAGAAAACGGCCAGAAGCAACACGTTCTGGCGTTGATGGAGCTGGCCCATCGCGGCCGCCAGATCAGCAAGTCTTTGGAGCAACGTCGGGCGTTCCGCCGCCGGCGTCGCAATCAAATTCGCTATCGGGAACCCCGATTCAACAATCGAACCAAGCCGAAAGGCTGGCTGGCCCCGAGCCTGCAACACCGGGTCGATACCACGAAAAGCCTGGTGAATCGGCTCCGGGCTTTGGTTCCGGTTGCCGGCATTAGTCAAGAGCTGGTTCGGTTCGACGCGCAGAAAATGGAAAACCCGGAAATCAGTGGCATCGAATACCAGCAAGGCACGTTGCTGGGCTACGAAATTCGTGAGTACCTGCTGGAGAAGTGGGGCCGCGAATGTGCCTATTGCACCGAAAAAGATACACCGCTGCAAATTGAGCATGTCGACCCAAAAGCCAACGGTGGCTCGAATCGCATCAGCAATTTGACGCTTGCGTGGGCCAAGTTGAGGCGATCGCCGACTGGGATATCCCAACGTTGAGTATCAAAACCACCGGACGCGGCAGCTACAAACGCACGCGCTTAACGAAACACGGATTCCCTCGCGGCTACCTGATGCGCCAGAAGCAAGTCCAGGGATTCCAGACCGGCGACATGGTGAGAGCCATTGTGCCGAAAGGCACAAAAATGGGTGTTTGGAATGGCCGAGTCGCGGTTCGAAAAACCGGCAGCTTCAATATTCAGACAGTAAACGGCCCTGTTCAGGGTATTTCATACAAACATTGCACCTTAACCCAGCGATCCGATGGCTACGGCTATCACATTCAACCCAACCAACGAAAGGAGGAGGGAGACAGGGAAAGCAGGTCGCGCTGACGCACGACGCGCTATCCCTCCCCGACCTGAAAGGACGGGGTTTCCCGCGCAACATGATGATACGGCTGACGAATATTCAACTGGCGCTTGATCACGATGATCAGGCAATGACCAGTGCTGTATTGGATCGTTTATCAATCACGGCCGAAGATCTGGTCAGCATTCACGTGCATAAGCGCGGATACGATGCCCGAAAAAAAACCAATATCGTGCTTATTTACACCCTCGATGTTGAGACCACCCATAACGAATCTCTGATCGAAAAATTTGCTGAACATCAGTTGATTAAGGCAACTCCGGATATGAGCTACCAGTTCGTAGCGAACGCCCCGGCAGATTTACAGGAACGCCCGGTTGTCATCGGTTTTGGGCCCTGTGGTCTGTTGGCCGGATTGGTGCTGGCGCAGATGGGTTATAAGCCCATTATTCTGGATCGCGGCAAAGAGGTGCGTGAGCGTACGAAAGACACCTTTGGTTTTTGGCGCAAGAAAATCCTTAATACCGAATCCAATGTGCAGTTTGGGGAAGGCGGTGCCGGAACCTTCTCTGACGGTAAGCTTTACAGCCAGGTGAAAGACCCGAATCACTACGGTCGTAAGGTATTGACCGAATTTGTGGCGTCCGGAGCGCCGGACGAGATCATGTTTGTCAGCAAGCCGCACATAGGCACTTTTCGGCTGGTCACCATGGTTGAGCAGATGCGTGCAAAAATCATTGAGCTGGGCGGCGAGATACGTTTTAGCGCCCGCGTTGACGATGTGCAGATCGACAACGGCCAAATTACCGGTGTGGTATTAGCCGATGGCGAAGTGATCAATTCCAGACACATCGCGCTCGCGATTGGTCACAGTGCCCGCGATACTTTCCAGATGCTCTACGATAACAAGGTGTATATCGAGGCCAAGCCGTTTTCTGTTGGTTTCCGCATCGAGCACCCACAATCCGTCATTGATAAAGCGCGTTTTGGCAAAAATGTGGGCAACCCGATTCTGGGTGCCGCCGACTATAAGCTGGTTCATCACTGTAAAAGTGGGCGCTCTGTGTATAGCTTTTGTATGTGCCCGGGTGGCACTGTGGTGGCTGCCGCCTCGGAGGAGCATGGCGTGGTGACCAATGGTATGAGCCAGTATTCCCGTGCCGAGCGTAATGCCAACAGTGCGATTGTAGTGGGTATTGACCCGTCAGATTACCCTGGCAATCCATTGGCAGGAATCGATTTCCAGCGAGCACTCGAACGTAATGCCTACGTGTTAGGTGGCTCCAACTACGATGCGCCGGCGCAGAAAGTGGGTAACTTTTTAAAAGGAACCTCCTCCGAGACGGTTGGCAGCGTAGAGCCCTCTTTCCAACCCGGTATCAAACTGACCGACTTGTCGAAAGCTCTACCTGATTTTTGCATCGAGGCTATCCGCGAAGCCATTCCGGTTTTCAACAGAAAAATTAAAGGCTTTGCTTTGGAAGATGCGCTATTGACCGGTGTGGAAACCCGAACGTCTGCACCTATCTGTATAAAGCGCGGTAAAGATTTTCAGAGCATCAACACCCAAGGCTTGTACCCCGCCGGTGAAGGCGCGGGCTATGCCGGTGGCATTCTGTCGGCGGCCATAGACGGCATTAAAGTCGCCGAAGCTATGGCGCTCAGTATCAACAGAAGGCATGAGAAGTCCGCATAAAAACGCCGGAGCCACACCATTGCAAATCTGGCAGATTACCGAGACAACGCTGGTTGCGGAATGATCGCCCCGTTATAATGTACAGTTGCTCTTTTCAAAATGTTTCCGAAAGCTTCTTGCCCGAAAATCCTGACTGCGGGCACCCAATACATCCAGTTGCGTTGAGACCCATGGCCAAAAAGTTATTCATCAAAACCCACGGCTGCCAGATGAACGAATACGATTCATCTCGCATGGCTGATCTGTTAAAAGTCGGTGGAGCGGTTGAAATGACCGACAGCCCGGAAGACGCCGATATTCTATTGCTGAATACCTGCTCCATTCGTGAAAAAGCCCAGGAAAAGGTGTTTCACCAATTGGGTCGCTGGAAAAATCTGAAAAAGAACAAACCGGGGCTGATCATCGGCGTTGGCGGTTGTGTGGCCAGTCAGGAAGGCCAGGCGATTATTGACCGTGCGCCCTTTGTGGATATGGTCTTCGGCCCGCAAACCCTGCACCGTTTGCCAGACATGATTACCGAGGTACGGGCGAAGGGTAACGGCGTTGGCGTGGTCGATGTCAGCTTCCCGGAAATTGAAAAATTCGACAACCTGCCAGAACCCGGCGCCGATGGCCCGTCTGCATTTGTGTCGATTATGGAAGGCTGCAGCAAGTACTGCACATTCTGTGTGGTGCCCTACACCCGCGGCGAAGAAGTCAGCCGACCGGCGGACGATGTGATTGCGGAAGTGGCTCATCTGGCCTCACAGAACGTGCGCGAAATTAACCTTCTGGGCCAGAACGTGAACGCCTACCGTGGCGACACTCACGATGGCGATGTGATGGACTTGGCGGAGCTGATCACGCTGATTGCTACCATTGATGGCATCGACCGCATTCGCTACACCACCTCACACCCGGTGGAATTCACCGATGCGTTGATTGATGTGTACGAGCAGGTACCAGAACTGGTTAGCCACCTGCACCTGCCGGTGCAAAGTGGCTCTGATCGCATACTCTCAGCCATGAAGCGCGGCCATACGGCGCTCGAGTACAAATCCAAACTTCGCCGCCTGCGCAAAATCCGACCGGACATCAGTTTTTCTTCGGACTTCATCATTGGTTTCCCCGGTGAAACCGAGAAAGATTTTGAAGACACTATGAAGCTGATCAACGACATTGGTTTCGATATGTCGTTCAGCTTCATTTACAGCGCACGTCCCGGCACTCCGGCGTCAGATTTGCCGGATGATACGGAGATGGCGGTGAAGAAGCAGCGTCTGAAGATTCTGCAGGATCGTATCAACCAGACGGTTATGGACATCAGCCGCAAGATGGTGGGCACCACACAGCGCATTTTGGTGACCGGTCTTTCCAAAAAGGATCCGGGCGAGTTTTCGGGGCGCACGGAGAACAACCGCATCGTCAATTTCCGCCATGAGAATTCAGCGGTTATCGGGCATTTTATAGATGTCGAGATTGTAGAGGCTTATTCGAATTCCTTGCGTGGTTTGCCGGTGGATTCTGAGCTGTATTGAGTTTCTTTTTATTCCCGACACTCACCTAAAACACCAAAAGCAGAAATACATACTCCCTAAAAGAACTAAGGGAGTAAAACGGAGAAAACTTGGACACCAACGATTCCAGACAATTTGATTTGTACCCGATTGATCAGCGCCGTTTAACAACCCTTTGTGGCCAGTTTGATGAAAATCTGAAACAGGTTGAGCGTCGCCTGCAGGTTTCGATCAGCCGCCGCGGGCATCACTTTCGCGTTCAGGGTGCGACCGAAAATGTGGCAGCCGCCACTGAGGTTGTGCGGCACATGTATCGAGAAACAGAAGCCACCGAGGATCTGACGCCAGACACCGTGCATCTGTATATTCGCGAAACCGGGTTTGAACGGTTGCCGGAAGAGGTACCGTTTGACGGTGCCGTAACCATTATCAAAACCCCGAAGCTAACCGCCAAACCTCGTGGTGCCAACCAGCAGCGATATGTGCACAATATTCGCACCCACGACATAAACTTTGGCATTGGGCCAGCGGGTACGGGTAAAACCTGGCTAGCAGTGGCCTGTGCGGTGGAAGCATTAAAAGACGAGCAAGTTAAACGCATTCTGCTGGTGCGCCCGGCGGTGGAAGCCGGTGAAAAACTGGGTTTCCTGCCCGGCGACCTGGCGCAGAAGGTCGACCCATATCTGCGCCCGCTGTACGACGCTCTCTACGAGATGCTGGGGTTTGAACACGTAACGCGTCTGATTGAAAAAAGCGTGATCGAGATTGCACCGCTGGCGTTTATGCGCGGGCGCACACTGAACAACTCGTTCATCATTCTGGACGAAAGCCAAAACACCACCCGCGAGCAGATGAAGATGTTCCTGACCCGCATCGGCTTTGGCTCTACCGCGGTAATTACCGGGGACACGACTCAGATTGACCTGCCCCGCGGCCAGAATTCAGGGTTAATTCACGCCGCCACGGTGCTGAATAACGTCGCCGGGATAAGTTTTATTCGTTTTGAATCCAAAGACGTGGTTCGCCACCCGCTGGTTCAGCGTATCGTTGAAGCTTACGGTGCTATTAACGATCGCAACGACGGCAACGAGCGGTGAACATCGTCACACTAGACTTACAGTTAGCCAGCGACGCGGCGAACATCCCGTCGGAAGACCAACTCCGGCAATGGTCGCAGCTGGCCTGGCAGGGCGATGAGCCAACCGAAGTGACCATTCGTATCGTTAATGAATCTGAAATGCAGGCCTTGAATTTACAGTACCGCGGAAAAGACAAACCGACGAACGTCTTGTCCTTTCCATTTGAAGCGCCCGCCGGTATAAACATCCCATTAGCGGGTGATCTGGTTATTTGTGCTCCAGTAGTTGCACAAGAAGCCCGGGAACAGTACAAAGACACTCACGCCCATTGGGCGCACATGGTTATTCATGGCATGCTGCATCTGCAGAGCTACGACCACATCGACGATAACGAGGCAGAGGAAATGGAAGGCCTCGAAATACGTCTGCTGGCGCAGATCGGCATTGCCAATCCTTACCACCACGCAGAGGTAACCGAAAAAGACTCATGAGCGATGATCACTCGAGTCGCAGCCAGGGAAGCAATAACAAGTCCTGGCTGGAGCGTATATCACAGGCCTTTTCCAGCGGGCCGGAATCTGTTGAAGACGTGCTGGAAATTCTGCGCGATGCCGAAGCCCAGGAAATAATCGACACAGATGCCATGAGCATCATCGAAGGTGCGATGCAGGTTCTGGAGATGCGTGTGGAAGAAATCATGATCCCCCGCTCGCAAATGATCACGGTGAAAGCCAATCAGGATCCCCGCGAGTTCCTCGGCGAAATCATCTCCTCCGCCCACAGCCGTTTCCCGGTGATTGGCGACAACCCCGATGATGTGATTGGCGTGCTGCTGGCCAAAGATCTGCTGCCCTTGGCGATGGATGGCGAGCTGGACTGGACTCATCTCCGCGAAATTCTGCGCCCGCCCAATTTTGTGCCCGAGAGCAAGCGTTTGAACCAGCTGCTTAAGGAGTTCAAGGAAAACCGTAACCACATGGCCATTGTGGTCGACGAGTACGGTGGCACCGCCGGACTGGTCACCATCGAGGACGTGCTGGAGCAAATTGTGGGCGAGATCGAAGACGAGCACGACTTCGACGAAGAAACCCATATCAAAGCCCACGGCGATGGTAGCTGGGCGGTGAAAGCAGTGACCCCTATTGATGACTTTAACGAAGCTTTCAGTGCCAGTTTTGACGAAGAAGAATTCGACACGATTGGCGGCCTGGTTCTCAAGGAATTCGGACACCTGCCAAGGCGCGGTGAAACGGTTGAATTCGGTGGCTTGCGTTTTACCATTGCCAACGCCGACAACCGTGTTATTCGCTTATTACAGGTTACCCGCAGTGAGTTGTAAGTGAATAACATTAGCAACCAACACCCCGCCAGCATTCCCTCTGCCGTCACCCGCTCCCTGTCAGCCAACCGCTGGCTAGGAGCCGTGCTGCTGTTGATTGCCGGCGGGCTGCAAACCCTGACCTTTGCGCCCTACTATTTATGGTGGCTGGGTCCTGTTTCCATAGTGCTGATTCTGTTGGTGTGCGTGCCCCTGGCGTCCAGCCAGCTGTTCCGCGCCGGTTGGCTTACCGGCTTTGGGCTATTCGCCAGCGGCGCCAGCTGGGTATACGTCAGCATCAGCCAGTACGGCAATACCAGTCAGTGGATCGCCATTGTGCTGACTGCGCTGTTTGTGGCTGGCCTGGCTCTGTTTCATGGCCTGGCGTTCTGGTTCTGGGGCAAGCTCGCGCGTTCCAGCGCGGTGCGCCGGCTGTTGCTATTCCCGGCTATATGGCTTTTGGGCGACTGGCTGCGAGGCTGGGTGCTCACAGGCTTTCCCTGGCTGTATCTGGGCACTGCACACACCGACGGGCCGCTGGCTGGATTGGCACCCTTGGGTGGAGTGCATCTGGTAACTCTCGCCATAATAACCACCGCCGTTGCCGCCTATGGCGCGCTCTGGCTGATACTACAAGCGCGGCACACTTTTGCTGCCACCGTGGTGGTCGCGGGGCTATTGCCCTGGTTAATCGCGCCAGCCCTGAATCGCACCGACTGGACGACCCTGGCACAAGAGCCCACATCGGTGGCTGCCATGCAGGGCAATATCCCCCAGCAGATCAAGTGGGATCCGGAGTTTCTGAAAGACCAGATTGTGGCGTATCTGGGCATGACCGAAGACCACTGGAACACCGACATCATTTTATGGCCGGAAACCGCCATTCCTATCCCCCAGGATAAAGCCGGCAAGATCATTGACCATATCAACGAACGTCTGGGCGAGAACAGCACACTGATTACCGGCATACCCTGGTACGGCTTCAGTGAGCGCTCGGAAGGCTTTACCTACCACAACAGCATTACCGCACTGGGCGCTGGCGAAGGCATTTATCACAAACAGAAACTGGTGCCATTTGGTGAGTACGTGCCACTGGAGAAATATTTGCGCGGGCTGATCGGTTTTTTTGATTTGCCCATGTCCAGCTTCACGCCAGGCCCGAAAAACCAATCCGCTCTGACTGCAAACGGGCTGCGGATAATGCCGTTTATCTGCTACGAAGTGGCCTATCCGGATTTTCTGGCGCGTAACGCGGTGAACACCGAACTGCTGCTGACCATCAGCAACGACGGCTGGTTTGGTGATTCCATCGGGCCGTTGCAGCACCTGCAACTGGCCCGAATGCGAGCCTTGGAAACCGGCCGTTACATGCTGCGCGGCACCAACAACGGCGTAACCGCGATTATCGACAACAAAGGCCAGATAACCGAACGCATTCCGCAGTTCGAACGCGCGGTTATGACCGGCGAGGTCTACCGCGCCAGCGGCAGCACGCCCTATATGATCACGTCATCCTGGCCGGTACTGACATTTGCGCTCATCCTGATCGTGTTTGTCCGTGAGCGGGTTATACCAAAGCTCTAGGGCAACAAATCAACTTTCCTTAATTGGCCAGCGACTGGTCACCCGCTCGTAATAGTGCGACCCGCAGGCCTCGCAGGGTTGCAGATGGCTGGTGGAAGTCAGGCACAGCATGTGCTCGCAGTTCAGACAGCGGAACATGCCGGCGGTAGCTACTTCACCGGAGATATACTGCCCGGCCTCGTGGCTTTCCAGCTTCTGGCGCAGTGCCAGTGTATCCACCATCGTCTGGTCAGCAACCGACAACAGGCGCTCGGTCAGCCGCTGCTCCAGCAGCGATAAATCCAGCTGCAGCCATTCCGCCAGGCCTTCTCCGGTCTCTCCCACAAAATTCAGCAGATGCTCCAGGTCCCGCTGCAGGTAAGCACCCAACAAGCTGAGCTCATCACGGGTCATCTCCTGCAGTTCCTGTTCGGCTTCGATCGCTTTGTCGATCTCCTCTTCCAGGGTTTCAATCGAGGTTTCCTGCACCGTACGCAAGCGGCTCTGCACCTGCTCAAGCATACGGTCGTAGGCCTCAAGGGCTTTTCCAGATAGCTGATTACGTTCGGGTTCGGTCATGGGTGTTTCCTTGTGGTTTTGCCAGCTTTGGGTGGCTGATCACTGGTTAATCTCATCATGGCACACATTGTTAAAGTTGGCGCGCCTCCCACAGTGACGGCAAGCGTTTGGGCGTATCGCCTTCTGGGACCTTGCGTAGCCATGGATGGCGAAGCAGAGCCTACAGGGACGTACTTGTGGCGTGTCCCAGGAGGCGATACGCCCAAACGCGACACCATCGTAACTACGGAGGACGC
This sequence comes from Marinobacter gelidimuriae, assembly GCF_000372805.1. Lineage (GTDB taxonomy): Bacteria > Pseudomonadota > Gammaproteobacteria > Pseudomonadales > Oleiphilaceae > Marinobacter > Marinobacter gelidimuriae. The sequence goes on from NZ_KB889827.1 coordinate 87,235, forward strand.
AAAACTCAGGCAGACTACCTGTTAACGCCTGTGTGCGTTAGAATAACCGCCCGCTGCGAACATCATATTGATACAGGGTAACTTTGGTAATGGCAGGTATGGACGAGCAATACAATCCCCGTGACGTAGAACAGACCGCCCGCGATTTCTGGGCCGATAACAACACGTTTACGGTGAAGGAAGAACCGGGCAAGCCAAAGTACTACTGCCTGTCCATGTTCCCCTACCCCAGCGGCAAGCTGCACATGGGCCACGTTCGCAACTACACCATCGGCGACGTAATCTCCCGCTACCAGCGCATGCTGGGAAAAAACGTAATGCAGCCTATGGGCTGGGACGCGTTTGGCCTGCCTGCGGAAAACGCCGCCATTGCCAATAAAACTGCGCCCGCCAAGTGGACTTATTCCAATATTGAATACATGAAAAACCAGCTCAAACAGCTGGGGTTCGGCTACGACTGGAGCCGCGAGCTGGCCACCTGCAAGCCGGATTACTACCGCTGGGAACAGTGGTTCTTTGCCCGCCTGTATGAAAAAGGTTTGGTGTACAAAAAGATGTCCACCGTGAACTGGGACCCGGTCGACCAGACCGTTCTGGCTAACGAGCAAGTTGTTGATGGTCGCGGCTGGCGCTCCGGCGCGCTGGTGGAAAAGAAAGCCATACCCCAGTGGTTTATCCGCATTACCGATTATGCCGAACAACTGTTGAACGACATGGACGATATGGATGGCTGGCCGGAACAGGTCAAGACCATGCAGCGTAACTGGATTGGCAAATCCGTGGGTACCGAACTCACCTTCCCGCTGAAAAACAGCGAAGACGGTCTGACGGTTTATACCACCCGCCCGGACACCCTGATGGGCGTCACCTACATGGCGATCGCCGCCGAACACCCATTAGCCAAAGCTTCTGCCGAGCGCCATCCAGACGTTGCCCGCTTTGTAGATGAGTGCCGCAACAGCAAAACCGCGGAAGCCGACATGGCGACCATGGAGAAAAAAGGCATTGATACCGGTTTCAAGGTCGTGCACCCGCTGACCCAGGAAGACATTCCGGTATGGATCGCCAACTTTGTACTGACCGACTACGGCACCGGCGCCCTGATGGCCGTTCCCGGCCACGATGAGCGCGACCACGAATTTGCCTTGAAGTACCGCCTGCCGATCAAACAGGTAATCTCCGCCAACGACAAACCTGATATGGACGTGCAAGAAAAAGCCTTCACTGAAAAAGGCGTTCTGGTGTCGTCTGGCAAATACAGTGGCATGACCAGCGATGAAGCCTTCGAGGCCATCGCCGACCATCTGGAACACACGGGTATTGGCAAACGCACCATAAACTATCGCCTGCGCGACTGGGGCGTATCGCGCCAGCGCTACTGGGGCGCGCCGATTCCGATGATGACCCTGGAAGACGGTACCCAACGCCCGGTTCCAGACGACCAGCTTCCGGTATTGTTGCCCGAAGACGTCGAAATGACCGGCGTACAGTCCCCGATTAAAGCGGACCCAGAGTGGGCCAAAACCACTTTTGAGGGCCAACCTGCCACCCGCGAAACCGACACCTTTGACACGTTCATGGAGTCGTCCTGGTACTACGCCCGCTTCTGCAGCCCCAACTACGACAAAGGCATGCTAGACCCGGCCGCCGCCAACTACTGGCTGCCGGTAGACCAGTACATTGGCGGCATTGAACACGCCATACTGCACCTGCTGTACGCCCGTTTCTTCCACAAGCTGCTGCGCGACGTGGGCCTGGTCACCAGCTCCGAGCCGTTCAAGCAACTGCTGACCCAGGGCATGGTGCTGGCAGAAACCTATTCCCGCGAAAACGCCAAAGGCGGCACCGTCTGGATTCCACCCACCGACGTGATCGCCGAACGCGATGACAAAGGCCAGGTGACCGGCTACGTACATAAAGACGACGACCAGCCGGTGCAGGCTGGTGGCGTTACCAAGATGTCAAAGTCAAAAAACAACGGCATTGACCCGCAATCGATCATCGACGCCCAAGGCGCCGATACCGTGCGCCTGTTTATGATGTTTGCGGCGCCCCCCGAGCAGTCTCTGGAGTGGTCAGACAGCGGTGTTGAAGGCGCCCACCGTTTTCTTAAGCGCCTGTGGCGCCTGGTGAATGAGCAAGTTACCAGCGCCGACACAGTGCCTGCTATAGACGTTCCGGCGCTGAATGATGGCCAGAAGAACCTGCGCCGCAAAACTCACGAAACCATTGCCAAGGTCAGTGACGACATCAGCCGCCGGCTGACTTTCAATACCGCCATTGCCGCGGTGATGGAGCTGCTGAACGAAGTCAGCAAGCTCAACGACAGCGAACCCCAGACCCGCGCCGTACGCCAGGAAGCCCTGGAAACCGCAGTGATGATGCTGTCGCCGATTGTGCCCCACGTCTGCCACAGCCTGTGGCAATCGCTGGGCCACAACGAGCCGGTGGTCGATGCACGCTGGCCGGTGGCAGACGAAAGCGCCATGGTGCGCAGTGAAATCCAGATTGTGCTGCAGGTGAATGGTAAAGTGCGTTCCAAGGTAGATGTGCCGGCAGACATCAGCAAAGCCGACCTGGAAAAGCTGGCCCTGCAAAACGACAACGTGGTGCGCTTCACCGAAGGCAATACCGTGCGCAAGGTGATTGTTGTGCCCGGCAAACTGGTTAACGTGGTGGCAAACTGATATGACCCAACGGCAGCCTGCATCACAACGAACACCCGCCTTGGCGCGCAGCGCTCTTCTAACCCTTGGCCTGCTGGCAACGGCCAGCGGTTGCGGTTTTCAGCTTCGCGGTGCGGCGCCGGTTTCTGCTGCACTACAACCACTGGCTTTGCAGTGCGCCAGTGATGTGCCCATAGACCTGTGTCAGTCGGTTCGTCAACAGCTGACTCTGGGCGACGTGGATGTTCGTGAAGCCGACGCCGCCGATTATGTACTTGCGATCGGCCAGTACACCGAAGACCGCCGCGCCAGTGCCATTACGATTAACGCAGGTGCGGCCGAATACACCCTGCGCCAGTCGGTCAGCATCAACCTGATCAGTCGCGATAAGGTGCCCTTGATTGCAGACACCCGCCTGAATGCCAGCGAAAGCTATCGTTATGATGAAACCAACGTGCTGGCCAAGCAGCGGGAAGAACAGACTTTGCAAAAACAGCTGCAAGAGAGACTGGCCCAGCAAATTATTTTCCGTCTGGCACCCCTGACCCAAGCGCGTATTGATGCCCTTCGCGAACAATATCAGGATGCTACCGGCAACTCTGTGGAAAGCCCCGAAGCGGGAACAGAACCGGCGGCCAAGGCGCCTATTCCAGCCCCATGAAAACCACACCGGCGCAACTGCCCCAAAGCCTCAAGAAAGGCCTGGCGCCGGTGTACCTGGTATCCGGTGACGAGCCCCTTCTGGTGCAGGAATGCTGCGACCAGATCCGTAAAGTCGCCCGCGATCAGGGCTTTGCCGACCGGTTAACCTTTCACGCCGACAACCATTTTGACTGGAACATCGTGGCCGATGAATTCAGCACCATGTCGCTGTTCGCCGAAAAACGCCGCATCGAAGTGCACTTACCAACAGGTAAGCTAGGTGACGGCCGCGCCGTGATGGAACGGATACTGGCGCAACCTGCCGACGACATTGTGTTGCTACTGATCAGCGCTCGCCTGGATGCGGCTGAAACCCGCCGTAAATGGTACAAAGACCTTCAAGGCAAAGGCCTGCACGTGCCGGTCTGGCCGGTAGACGCTGACAAGTTTCCCGGCTGGTTACAACAGCGCGCCGCCAGTCGCGGTCTGACTCTAACCCGCGACGCTCTGGCAACACTGGCGGAGCGGCTGGAAGGCAATCTGCTGGCCGCCAGCCAGGAACTGGAGCGCCTGGCGCTATTCAGCAAGGGCGCCACCATTGACGAAGGCCTGGTGGAACAAGCTGTGCAGGACAGCTCGCGTTTTAGCGGCTTTGAACTGGTCAGCGAACTGCTGACGGGAAATGCGTCGCACGCCTGCAAAATGATCGGCATATTACAGCAGGAAGGCGAAAACCCGCTTGGCTTGCTCACCGTGCTGGCGCGGGACATTCATCTGCTGCTGGAACTGAGAGCCCCCGGACAAAACACCGCGCCTGCTGTTTTTTTCAAAAAACGCGGAGTCTTCCAGCCACAGCGGGCAAAGGCCCTGGAGCAGGCGGCAAAGCGCCTCAACCGTTCACAACTGAATAACGCCATTCACCTGTGCAGCGAAGTGGACCGCGCCGCCAAAGGCTTCGATCCACTAGGCCCCTGGCACTATTTAAGAGACATGTCCGCGTTGCTTGCCAGCAGATCCTGACGTAGATCAAATCGGCTCTATACAGGCTCGCGGCAGTGCATCAGACGCTTGAAACTTCCCACCATCCGGCGCATTGTTTAGTCATCATCAATGCAAGGAGGAGTGAAATATGGGACTTCAGGAAGAACTAAAAACGCTGCCGGAAAAAATCAGACAATACCGCGACGAAGCACGCGTACAGCTCCATCTGGCACGTCAAGATGTCAAAGACGAGTTTGATAATCTGGAACAGGAGTGGGACCGATTCAAAGGCAAGTTTGATCACGCACTGGATGACGCCACCGGGGTTTCCACCGAAGCGCTGTTAACGGTGCAGATTATGGGTGAAGATCTGAAGAAGGGATATCAGAACATTCGCGACAAGATCAAGTGACACTTAACAGAGTCTAACCGTCGGATAATCCAAAAAAAGCAGGCTCGAGAGCCTGCTTTTTTCGTTCAACGTCGATAAAAACTGATCAGAACTCTTCAGCCGTTAACGCCATCATCGAATCACTGCCACTGCGAATGCCTTCCGCCAGCGACACGGTCTTTGGCAACAGGCGATCATAGTAGAAGCGCGCCGTTTTCAGCTTGCCGGTATAAAAACCAGAGGTGTCACCCTCGGCTTTCGCGGCGGCCGCCTTCATCATGCGGGCCCACATATAAGCCAGCGCAGTCAGGCCAAACAAGTCCAGATAATCCACCGAGGCCGCGCCTACAGCATCAGGGGTTTCTGATGCCTGATTGATCACGTGCTCGGTTACGTCTGACAGGCGTTCAAGAGCTGCTGCCAATGGCTCCAGATACGGACGCAGGCTTTGTTCATCGCTGTTTTCCTCAATGAACGCCGCTACGTCCTGGGCGAACAGTTCGTAAAGCTTGCCCTGGCTGCCCACAACCTTTCGGCCCATCAGGTCCAGCGCCTGTATACCGTTGGTGCCTTCGTAAATCTGGGTAATGCGACAATCGCGTACTAACTGCTCCTGGCCCCATTCGCGGATAAAGCCATGGCCACCCAATACCTGTTGGCCAATAATGCAGACGTCCAGGCCACGGTCGGTCAGAAAAGCCTTGGCCACCGGAGTCAGCAACGACACCATGCCATCAGCGTGGGTACGACGCTCCTGCTCGCTGTCGTCGGCGTATTTGGCGATATCCAGCCACTGCGCGACGTAGGTAGAGAAAGCACGACCGCCTTCCACATAGCCTTTCATGGTCAGCAGCATGCGGCGAACGTCCGGGTGCACCAGAATCGGGTCAGCGGCTTTTTCTGGCTGCTGTGTTCCAGTGGACGCGCGGCTTTGAATACGGTCTTTGGCGTATTCACGGGCACTCTGCAGTGACGCTTCAGCCGCGCCCAAACCCTGCACTCCAACGCCCAGGCGCTCATAGTTCATCATGGTGAACATGGCGTTCAGGCCTTTATTTTCTTCCCCTACCAGCCAGCCTTTGGCGGCATCGTAGTTCATCACGCACGTAGCTGAACCTTTGATACCCATTTTCTTTTCGATGGAGCCACAGGTTACCGGGTTGCGATCGCCCAGGGAGCCGTCGTCTTTCACAAGAAACTTTGGCACCAGGAACATGGAAATGCCCTTGGGGCCTTTAGGTGCACCCGGAAGCTTGGCCAGCACCAGGTGAACAATGTTCTCCGCCATGTCGTGCTCGCCCCAAGTAATGAATATCTTGGTGCCGGTGACGGCGAAGGAGCCGTCATCGTTGGGCTCGGCTTTGGTGCGGATAATGCCCAGATCGGTGCCGGCGTGGGGCTCGGTCAAATCCATCGCGCCACTCCAAACACCGGAGTACAGTTTCGGCAAATACGTTTCTTTCAGTTCATCGCTGCCGTGAGCATCGAGCGCCAGGCAGGCACCGGCGGTGAGCATAGGCGCCAGACCGAACGCCATGTTGGCGCCCTGCAGCATTTCGTCAAACTGGGACACCAGAGTTTTTGGCATGCCCATGCCACCCTGTTCCGGGTTGCCACCCAGAGCATTCCAGCCGCCGTCCACGATGGTCTGGTAGGCTTCTTTGAAACCTTCCGGGCTAGTGACACCCTCGGCCGTCCATTTGCAGCCCTGCTCATCGCCTTCGAGGTTCAACGGCGCCAGCACGCCACTGGTGATTTTACCGGCTTCTTCCAAAATGGCATCGGCGGTGTCCGGGTCTACGTTTTCTGCCACTTTTGGCAGCGACGCCCACAGTGCGGGGACATCGAACACTTCATTCAAAACAAAACGCATTTCACGTAAGGGTGCCTGATAATCGGCCATTAACACTCTCCAACATTCAGTAACAGTCTGTCTGGTCAGGACGCGATCCGGTAGAAAAAAGCCGGTGCCCCTGTCTGTACGTGTGTCCGCGATTATTATTTTTTTACTGCGCAGAGTTTACCGCAATCCCGTCACTAACTCATGAAAAAAGGCCGGTCCCAGATCGAGACGGGCCTTTTACGGCGTTAGCGATGAATCAAACGCCTCAGCGTTAGATGATAAACGCCTCTTCCGGCATATCCAGCAGGGTGTCAGCCCCCGCCAGCATGGTTACTGCATGGGCCCTGGTGCGCGGCAGCATGCGGGTGAAGTAGAAGCGTGCAGTCTGCAACTTGGCGTTGTAAAACAACTCTTCAGTGCTGCCTTCTGCCAACTTGTCCTGAGCAACTTTTGCCATCTGCGCCCATAGATACGCAAATACCGCGTAACCGGAGTACATCAGGTAGTCCACAGACGCGGCGCCAATCTCTTCGCGGTTTTTCATGGCGCTCATGCCCAGCTTCATGGTCAGCTCGCCCCATTCTTTGTTGATCGCGGCTAACGGTTCAACAAACGGCTTCATTTGTTCGTTGTCGGTATTTTCCTTGCAGAAAGTGTGCACCAGCTTAGTAAAGCCTTTCAACGATTCGCCTTGGGTCATCAGTACCTTACGACCCAACAGGTCCAGCGCCTGAATGCCGGTGGTGCCTTCATAGATCATGCCGATACGGGCGTCACGCACGTTCTGCTCCATGCCCCACTCGGAAACATAGCCGTGGCCACCGAATACCTGCATTCCCAGGCTGGCTGATTCGTATCCGATTTCGGTCAGGAACGCTTTGGCAATGGGCGTCAAAAAGCCCAGCAGTTCGTCAGCGGCCTTGCGCTCTTCTTCGGTTTTACCACGCTGAACAATGTCGGCTTTCTGCGCAGTCAGGTAAATCAGCGCACGGGCGCCTTCGGCGATGGCTTTCTGGGTCAGCAGCATGCGGCGAACATCCGGATGCACAATGATCGGGTCGGCATAACTGTCCGGATTTTTTACACCACTTAACGCACGCATGGCCAGGCGGTCTTTGGCGTAGGCCACTGAACCCTGAAGACCCAGCTCTGCCGCACCCAGGCCCTGAATAGCGGTGCCGATGCGTGCCACATTCATAAAGGTGAACATGGCGTTCAAACCTTTGTTTTCCGGACCAATCAACCAACCTTTAGCGCCGTCAAAGTTCATCACGCAGGTGGCGTTCGCGTGGATGCCCATTTTGTGTTCAATAGAACCGCAAGACAGCGCATTGCGCTCGCCAGCTGAACCGTCCTGCGCGGGCAGGCACTTGGGCACCACAAACAGGGAAATACCCTTGGTGCCTTCCGGTGCGCCAGGCAAACGGGCCAGCACAATGTGAACGATGTTGTCGGTCAGGTCATGCTCGCCTGCCGAAATAAAGATCTTGGTGCCGGTGATGCTGTACGAGCCGTCCATATTGGGTTCGGCTTTGGTGCGCAGGGTTCCCAGGTCCGACCCACAGTGTGCTTCGGTCAGGCACATGGTCCCAGTCCACTCGCCGCTGACCATCTTGGTCAGGTACGTCTGCTTCTGCTCTTCCGTACCGTGTTCTTCCAGAGTGTTGATAGCGCCGTGGCTCAAACCCGGGTACATGCCCCAAGACCAGTTGGCGGTGCCGTTCATTTCGCTCATCACGATACCCAGGGAGCTAGGCAAGCCCTGCCCACCGTGATTAGGGTCAGCCGCCAATGACGGCCAGCCGCCCTCAACAAACTTGCTGTAGGCTTCTTTGAAACCGGCCGGTGTTTTAACGCCGCTTTCACTCCAGGTACAACCTTCACGGTCGCCGCTCTGGTTCAATGGCGACAGTACCTGTTCTGCAAATTTTGCACCTTCCTGAATGATCGCATCGATCATATCCGGCGTTGCGTCCTCAGCGCCTTCCAGATTGGCGTAGTGGCTGTCGCTGTTCAGCAGCTCACTCATTACAAATTTGATGTCGCGCAGGGGTGCTTTGTAGTCAGGCATGTAATCGACCTCGGTTTTCAGTGATGGCCGCCTTAAATCGTGGCAGCTGGTAACTCGATGCAACCGAACGGATTCCGGTAATGTGCTTCGAGCTTATTTAAACGCTTGTTTGAAACATACGTTTCGAGGTGCAGAATTGTCAAGAGTCGTGCCAAAAATAAATTGCTCTGCGTCAACTCCCTCCCACGTGAATCCGGCATCCGCAGCCATCGAAAACGTGAAATTAGCGCTTACCATTAGTTTGCTAAGATTAAGGTACGGCGAGTCGCACAAAAGGGTTTAACGGGTGTCATACGAAGGCGGAAAATAAAGAAATTTTCAGACAGAGACGTTCAGAAAACCTGTTGCGCGAGCACTGTTGTCAACGCCATTGCACCAGCGTGCTGCCCACCCGCGGCCTGGTGGGCAGCCTCATGGGCACGCACCTCTCGGTCACGGGCTTTCAGCTGTGTCAGCAGTTTTAAATCGGATTCGTTCAGGCGTGCCGACTGCTCGCTGGCAGGCGACGGGCGCAAAATTATAGCTGAGGTTTGAGGAGCAGCGAACGAAATATTCATGGTGTCAGAATATAACCCTACCTAATCAGGGCGAGGGCCTTAAGCCATGATGTCGAGGAGCGAACCCAGGGTTTCGTCCGCGGTTTTTACCACCTGCGCCGACGCTTCAACGCTGCGCTTGTACAACTGTAAATCCACCATGGGCTTGATCATCCCACCTCCAGCTGGACCACCAGTGCCTTGAGGGCCGTCCACACCACCGCGGGCGATACGGCGGGCAGCATCGTCCATGCCCGCGACACCGCTCTGTATGCCCTGCATACCGGTACTCAAAGCACTGGGAAGAGTAGTGTTGATCATGGTCACCTGCCAGATAATGGAACTACGACACTAGTAAGCCACAATGCTGCTCAATTTTCAATCAACGGTGTCACATTCAGGAATTTGGCCAAAGCCTGTGGCCGGGGCTCGCTCAACCAGGGCATAACACCCAGGCACGGGCAGCCCAGGTGCTGTTGCAGATACGCCAGGGTATCGGTTTCACAGCTCATCACGGCTTCCCGCGGCCGGTTAGCCACCCAACCGGCCAATACCAACCCATCGCGGCGAATGGCTTCAGCGCTCAGCAACGCGTGGTTGATGCACCCAAGCTCCAAACTGACCACCAGAATCACCGGGATATTCAATCGCTGCGCCAGGGCACTGTAGGTTTCGCGATCGTTTAAAGGCACCCGCCAGCCACCTGCCCCCTCGATCAGTAACAGGTCTGCCGGGCGCAGCCGTATGCCGCGACAAAAACCGGCCAACCGATCGGCGCTCAGGTTACGCCCGGCCTGCGAAGCCGCCACGTGGGGCGCAATCGCTGGCTCCAGAGCGACTGGATTGACCACGTCATAAGGCAGCTGTTCAGTCATCGCGTTCTGCAGAATAAGCGCGTCACTGTTACGCAAGCCATCTGGCGTTTGCACGCAGCCAGAGGCAACCGGTTTCATCGCCAGGGTACGTTTACCCAACAGCTTCACGGCCTCCAGCAACGCCGCGGTAACCACGGTCTTGCCCACGTCGGTATTGGTGCCGGTCACAAAATAGGTTTTTTTGGCCATTGAAAATGCCCTGACAGGGTGAGTGTTTAATCGCAGGTTAATGGTGTTAACAGCGGTTTTCGCCATTCCAACCAGCCCGCATGATAGCTGGCAACTATGCCTCCACCGGGCTGCTGCGGATAGTTCTGGCACATCTGTTTTAATCGCCCGGGTGCAGTGGCGGTCTTGCGTCGCTGAATGTCTTTATAACCCGCCCCCAGTTGCCTGAGCTCGTTCATCAACGCCATGGACGTTGGATAATCCAGAGTGATCATCTGCGAGCGCCAATGTGCCGCTGGCAAAATCTCAACGGTGGTGGCCGCGAAATCCACGGCAGAAATAAACCCGTTTACATGCTTCTGATGTGGGTCGGCCAGAGTCCACGCCTGTTGCAGCTCCTGCAGTGTACCCAGCAAAAGCGTTGACACCCGCAATTGACCACCCGGGCGCAACACCCGCAGGCATTCCCGCAATACGCCTTGTGGATTATGGCACCACTGGATCATCAGGTTGCTGTAAATCAGATCCACACTCTGGTCGGCCAATGGCAACCGCTCCGCATCTGCCTCTAACCATTGGATAGTTTCAGGGCCTAGTGCTTTTGCGTATGCCAGCATACCGGGCGCCAGGTCTACACCGACGGTATGCGCACCAAAGCGCTGCGCCAACTGGCGCGTATACCAGCCAGTACCGCAGCCCAAATCAACAACAGTGGCACCCTGCGGTACCGGCTGGGCAATCGTTGCCAACATGGCATCACCCATTTGCCGTTGCAGCCGCGCCGCACCTTCATAGCTGGCGCTGGCGCAGCCAAAATCGGAGGCGACCGCCTGTTTAGTGGCAAACATCGTGTGAACTCGTTAGAAAATCGTGAATGGCTTGCCAGCATTCGGGGCCATAGTACTCCCCGGGCCAATGGCCCATGCCGTCGATGGTAAGCGCCCGGCTGTGAGCGGGCATAGCCAGATGCTGGGCCCAAGGCGGAACCACTGCATCGCAGCTGCCCCGCAAATGTAATGTTGGCACCGGGCACTGCTGCCAGGCGTGCAACTGGCAGCAGTGCCGCAGCCAGCGCACGCCTTTTGCCAATAGCTCGATCGGCTCGGGCAAGCCCTGCTTCAGCCAAGGTTTTATAGCGAGCACCAGTTCTGCCTGGTGTTCGCTGCCATCAATCATCTGAGCGAAAAAAGACGCCCGGCAGGCCCGTGGCTGACGCTCAAAATATCGTTCAAAACGCCGAAAAATAGCGGTCGAAACGCCCCAAGGCCAGTTTTGCGACGCCACAAATTGCGGAAAACCACCAAGGGTCACAACCTTATTAACCGAGTGCGGATTCGCCTGAGCCGCAGCCATGGCAACTTGTGCGCCCAACGACCATCCAAGCCACACCGACGGCTGGGGGTAACGCTGGAGGAGAATCGCGGCCACGTGTGCGGGGCTGTCGCAGGAACTTAATCCGTCGTCGGTTAATGAAACGACTTGCACCGCGCCTTGCCAGTGCCGATACACCGGTTCCAGCATGGCCGCCTGCACACCCCAACCGCCTATCACCACAAGTGAACTGGTGCGTGCCATCAAACATTCTCTACACAGGATTCACTAAGCACGGGGCTTACAGCACCATCGGGGCGACATTGCACCAGCGCCTGCAGCAGGCGGTCCAGATCGTCAAAGCTATGGGCAGCGCTGAGGGTGATGCGTAAACGGGCCTGACCTGCGGGCACAGTGGGCGGGCGAATGGCCGTCACCAACAGGCCGCGGCTCTGTAACTCACCGCTGAGCGCCAGCGCCGCTTCGTTAGAGCCCACTACAATCGGCTGAATGGGCGTGGCCGAGGGCATCAGTTGATAGCCCATACGTGTAACCTGATCGCGGAAACGATCAATCAGCGCCGCCAGGTGCGCCCGTTGTGGATCAAAGCTTTCAATCAGGCTCAAGCTATTGCAGCTGGCCTGCGCCAGAGCCGGAGGCATGGCCGTGGTGTGAATGTAGGTACGCGCTTTTTGCACCAGATATTCGGTTAACCACGCAGGGCCTGCTACAAAGGCGCCGCTGGTGCCTGCGGCTTTGCCCAGAGTGCCCATCAGCACCGGCACCTGTTCTTCATTTAACCCAGCAGCCGCGACGCTGCCACGCCCTTGGGGACCCAGCACGCCAAAGCCGTGGGCGTCGTCGATCATCAGCAGCGCATCGTGCTTTGTGCACAACTGCGCTAATGGCACCAACGCGGCCACATCTCCGTCCATGCTGAACACGCCGTCGCTTACCACCAGTTTGTGGCCCGCGGTTTCTTCCAGCATTCGCGCCAACGCATCCAGATCGCCGTGGTGATAACGCCTGACCCTTGCCCCACTGAGTCTGCAGCCATCTACAATAGAGGCATGATTAAGGCGATCCGAAAAAATCGTATCGCCGCGACCTGCAAGCGCCGAGATGACACCCAGATTGGCCATGTATCCGGTTGAGAACAGCAGCGCCGAGCTGCGCCCGGTAAAAGCCGCCAGTTGGTTTTCCAGCTGCTGATGGGCCCGGTGATGGCCGCAAATCAGGTGGGAAGATGCACCGCCCAGGCCGTTCTCGTTAAGCGCCTCAGACAGCACTCTGCGGTTATCCGGATGATTGGCCAGCCCCAGGTAATCGTTGCTGCAGAACGACAACAAGGGCTGGCCACTCACGGTTAACGCCGGCCGCTGGGGCCCCGAGATTTCCCGGCGCTGGCGATGCAGACCGGCCTCGCGGCGTTGCTGCAACTCAAGCTGAAAGTCACGCATACTCGGTCACTCGCGGGGTCAGACCGACGCGGATTCGCGGGTCGCATCGTAAAACAGATGGCGCGTTGCTTCCTGGTTGACGGCCTCTGCCAGCACCTCTTCGTGCTGTTGCTCTGTGCCGCACTGCTCACGCTGCTCCGGGCGAATCCCCAAGCGGCGGAACAGGGCCATGTCGGCATCGGCTTCCGGGTTGGCGGTGGTGAGCAGTTTTTCACCATAAAATATGGAATTGGCGCCGGCCATAAAGCACAGGGCCTGCATTTGCTCGTTCATATTCTCCCGGCCAGCGGAAAGGCGCACGTGGGACGCCGGCATCATAATCCGCGCAACGGCAATCATGCGCACAAAATCAAACGGGTCCAGATCGGCCACGTTTTCCAATGGCGTACCCTTCACCTTCACCAGCATATTCACCGGAACACTTTCCGGATGCTGGGGCAGGTTGGCCAGTTGCATCAGCAGGCCAATGCGGTCGTCATCGTCTTCACCCATGCCCAGAATACCGCCGCAGCAGACTTTCATGCCAGAGTTACGCACGTTGCTCAGGGTATCCAGGCGATCCTGATAGGTGCGCGTGGTAATGATATGGCTGTAGAATCTTTCCGAGGTATCCAGGTTGTGGTTGTAATAGTCCAGCCCAGCCGCCGCCAGCTCGTCGGCCTGTTCGGATTTGAGCATGCCCAGAGTCATGCAGGTTTCCATGCCCACTGATTTTACCTGTTTAACCATATCCAACACGTAGGGCATGTCTTTTTTGGACGGACTACGCCAGGCAGCGCCCATGCAAAAGCGCGAAGCGCCCTTGGCCTTGGCCGCACGTGCCTCGGCGACGACTTTTTCAACGTCCAGCAGCTTTTCTTTTTTCAGCCCGGTGTTGTAATGGCCGCTCTGGGGGCAATATTTGCAGTCTTCCGGGCAAGCGCCGGTTTTTATCGACAGCAGGGTGCTAACTTGCACCTCATTAGGATCAAAGTACTGACGGTGTAAAGTCTGGGCACGAAACAGCAGGTCGCTGAATGGCAGCTCGAATAATGCCCGGGCCTGTGGCAGTGTCCAGTCGTGACGGAGTTCATTGGCGCTCATTGGAGTTCCTGTTAACCTTTAAAGGATTCTTGGTTTACGGAGAAGCCAAATGATAAAGCTATCGGAGTGGCTGTCAACCCTAAACAAACTTTTGGTTAACAGCAGAAGCGGTTTTTTGGTTAACAAAGAATGCCGAGCCGGGCGCTGTGTCGGCTGTTTAAACCCGGTTGCCCGCAACGGTCTGTGTCAGGGCTGTTACACCGACCTGCCGTGGAATCGCTGGTATTGCCGGTGTTGCGCCCTGCCTTTGCCGTTTCCGGCAGCCGATCATCTGTGCGGCGAGTGTCTTCAGCGACCACCGGCGTTTGACTTAACGTTGGCGCCCCTGCGCTATCAGTTTCCGGTGGCGGCAATGATCGGCCGTTACAAATACCAGGGCCAACGAGCCTATGGCCGCCCGCTGACCGCCGCACTGGCGGAATTGGCCAACGAAAGTCTGCTGCGCCAGCCGCAACTGAGACCGGATGTATTGATACCCGCTCCCATGCATCCCCAGCGCAGGCGCCGGCGCGGTTTTAATCAGGCCAGGGATATCGCGGAACAGCTGAGCACGCGGCTGGATATTCCGCTGGCAGGCAATCTGGTGCAGCGTCGACGCACCGTTCAAGCGCAACGCACGTTGAACCGTGCACAACGGTTAGCCAACCTGCAGGGCGTGTTCCAAACCACCGGTACGCCTCCGCCACGAATTGCAATTATCGATGACGTTGTGACCACCGGCGCCACAGCGCGCTTGCTGGCCCATGCACTGCGGCAGGCCGGGGCTGAACACATCCAGATCTGGGCACTGGCGCGAACACCGGGATAACCCGAATCAAGCGAGGCGCTCGGCGACCTCATCGGCAATGGCCAGGCAAGCGGTTAACCCCGGCGATTCTATGCCGAACAGATTCACCAGCCCCGCGACGCCATGCTGGGACGGGCCATCAATGCGAAAATCACAAAACCCGCCGTCTGGCCCGGCCAGTTTTGGCCGAATGCCGGCGTAGGCAGGTTGTAACTTTTCTGGATTCAGCCCAGGCCACCACTGGCGAATGGCGTCGGCAAAGGCGGCCTTGCGCTCCGGATGCACACTGTAATCTTCACGTTCAATCCACTCCACATCCGGGCCAAAACGAATCTGGCCTGCCAGATCCAGAGTCAAGTGAACGCCCAGGCCGCCGGGTTCCGGCAGCGGATACACCAACTTACGAAACGAATGCTGGCCGCTGTAGCTAAAATACACGCCGCGGGCGTACCACTGCTGCGGCTTCTGGCTAGCGGGCAACCCCTGCCAGTTGCGGGTTAGCGCGACCGCACCCAACCCTGCCGCGTTGATCAGGTTGTCTACTTCCAACACGCAGGGCATAGCGCCACCCAGCGTCAGCCGATGCTTTCCACCGGCTGCGGCGTCGCCACTGTTAATAGCGTTGACCGGCGTATGCAAAGCCAGTTGGCCACCAGCGCTTTCCAGATCTCCGCGCAACGACAACATCAGCCCGTGGCTGTCTACAATTCCGGTACGCGGCGACCACAGCCCGGCCACAGCAGTCAGCTCCGGCAGTGCCTTTTCTATCTCAGCCCGGCCGTGCAAAGCCAGCTCCACCCCGTTGCCAGCAGCCTGGGCCTGAATACCCGCCAAGCGATCGGCCTGGGTTTCGCTGGTGGCCACCAGCCACTTACCGCAATTACTGACATTCACCTTGTGCTGGCGACAGTATTGGTAAAGTTGTTCACGACCTGCCACGCACAGCCGCACCTTCAAGGAATCCTGAGGGTAATAAATGCCGGCGTGTATCACCTCGCTGTTGCGTGATGATATGCCCTCACCAATGTGCCCGGCAGCCTCCACCACAATCACTTCGTGGCCCAGTTGCGCCAGCCGGCGCGCCACCGCCAAGCCAACAACACCGGCCCCGATCACGGCGGTTTTTGCGATTAACAACGGTAAGGCCATGATTCCCCCTGGGCTGAATGGCGTTGTTGTGGACTGTGGGATTGTATCAGCCAAAACCGCGAGGCATAGGTGCGCTGTCAAGATTACGCCAGCAACGATACCGGTTATACTGGCCGGCAAATTCATGGCGGCAGCGAATTCATGACTGAACATTCTGACAATGTGATTTCCGGGCACCCATACGATGCCCTAAAGCCAGACGCGCTTTTAGATGCGATGGAAGACGCAGGCTTTGCGGTCAGCGGCCGCCTGTTTGCGCTTAACAGCTATGAAAACCGGGTGTATCAGATCGGGCTGGACGAAGGCCCGCCAGTGATTGCAAAATTTTATCGCCCGGGACGCTGGACCGAAGCCTCGATTCGCGAAGAGCACAGTTTTACCAAAGAACTGGAGGCCGCGGATATTCCTGTGGTTGCACCACTTACACTGCCCGATGGCGATACCCTGGGCCAGAGTGGGCCCTTCTGGTTCGCCGTATTTCCCCAGCGCGGTGGTCAAGCGCCGGATGTCAGCGTAGAAGACACCCTGTACCGGCTGGGCCAATGGCTGGGCCAGATTCACAATGTGGGCGCTGCCCGAAAATTCAGCCATCGCCCCGACCTGTCGGTGGCGTCAATACCAACCGGCATCGAGCAAAATAATGAACTGTTGCTTGAAGGCAACTGGGTGCCGCGGGACCTGCGCCCGGCTTGGGACAGCCTGATGGTAGATCTGCTGCGTTTATGCCGTACCCGGATTGACGACGCAGGCAAAATCAATACCCTGCGCCTGCACGGTGACTGTCACGCCGGCAACATTTTGTGCCGTGAGGACAGAATGTTGTTTGTCGATTTGGACGATTGCCGCAGCGGACCCGCTATTCAGGATATGTGGCTGTTGTTGAACGGTGAAGATAGCGAGCGCGGAGCGCAACTGGGCGAAATATTGGAAGGCTATGAGATGTTCCGGCCTTTTGAGCGCCGCGAACGTCACCTGATTGAGCCACTGCGTTGCTATCGCCAGGTCAGCCACTGCGCCTGGTTGGCGAAACGCTGGGACGACCCGGCCTTTCCCCGGTTTTTCCCCTGGTTCGGCCAGCCGCGCTTCTGGTCAGATCAGATACTGTCGCTGCGCGAGCAACTTTCGGCCCTTCAGGCACCGGCGATTTCACTACCCGGCCAATACTGAACCTTTTTCTTATTGGCGATCAAATTCTTTCAGACATTTTACAGAGGCCACTATGAGTCAGGATTCGAAACTCTATACCACCCGCAGTTTAATTCTCACCGCCGTCATCGCCATTGTTGGCTCGGTATTGGTGCTGGAGATCACCGGAAAAATTGATCATTCTGACAATAAAGAAAATCTCCCCATCGGTGAATTTACGGCCATTCAGGTCATCCCCGGGGAATCCTTCAACATGTCATCAAAAGCCTCTGAACTGCACGCGCGATGTGAAAACGGCTATCTGGCCATTGCCGCGGATATCGACCCTTCCTATCTCGGCGTTCTGGTGGATTACAAGAATCGTGGCGTGCGCTGTTCACGCCCCTCACCGACCGGACCGTCGGCCCTGCCGGAGCCAGAAAACCCGGGGCAACGGGACCAGAGCGATGACTGAACGCCCTAAACCGGTGGCGTCGCAGCAACTCACTGACCGGCTGTTTGCCACCGAGCGAAACCCGGAAGATTTCCGCTTTGACGCCGCAGTCGCGCGAGTGTTTCCGGACATGATCCGGCGTTCTGTGCCGGGCTATACCACTATCATCCCGATGATTCAGGTAATCACCGAGCAGTACATTCAGCCCAGCACCAACGCCTATGATCTGGGTTGTTCGCTGGGTGCGTCTACCCTGGCCATGCGCCATGGCATCCAATACCGCGACTGCGAACTCATCGGTGTCGACAACTCGATGGCGATGATCGAACGCTGCCAGCATTATGTAGCTCTGGATGATCATCCGCTGCCGGTCACTCTGCGTTGTGAAGACATACTGGACACCGACATGCGCAATGCCTCGGTGACCACCCTAAATTTCACCCTGCAGTTTGTGCCGCTCTCTGATCGCGCAGATCTGCTGACGCGCATTGCCCAGGCCACGCGCCCGGGTGGCGCCCTGATTCTGTCGGAAAAACTGCGCTTTGACGACGACACCGATCAGGAAATACAAACTCGCTTACATCACGAATTCAAACGTGCCAACGGCTATTCGGATCTGGAAATCAGCCAGAAACGCAGCGCCATAGAGCACGTAATGATTCCGGAAACCCTGGAAGCCCATCGCCAACGCCTTTTAAACGCCGGTTTTGAACGGGCCCTGGTGTGGTATCAGTGCTTCAATTTCGTCTCGATTCTGGCCATTAAATGAGCTATTTCAACTGGAAGACCTGTTATAGCGACCTGTTCGAACACCTTGAGCAGAAGAGTCACGGCGCCTGGGCCACGCAGATTCGTCAACAGCTGACCCAACGCTTTGATGAGACGCCTCACGGCGACGTTACGCGCTGGCAGAGTGCGTTGAATTTACTGCCGCCGCTGCCGAACGTGCAGCCCAGACTGGATGCACCCGCCGTGACCCTGCGCGCCGGCCAAGCCCTGGCCCGGGAACAATCTGCAGATCTGGAAACGGGATTGCGGAGTTTGATGCCCTGGCGCAAAGGCCCGTTTAATTTTTTTGGCACCGCGATAGATACCGAGTGGCGCTCAGACTGGAAATGGGACCGGGTGGCGCCGTTTCTGGCTGACCTGCACGGGCGCCAGGTGTTGGACGTTGGCTGCGGCTCTGGCTACCACTGCTGGCGCATGCACGGCGCAGGCGCAGCGCGGGTGATTGGTATTGACCCGGGTCTGCTTTTTCTATTCCAGTTTCTGGCGGTAAAAAAATACCTCAACGAGGTGCCAGTGGACCTGTTGCCACTGCGCATTGAGGACCTGCCGCCAAAACTTCAGGCCTTTGACACCACTTTTTCCATGGGCGTTTTGTATCACCGACGCTCGCCACTGGACCACCTGCTGGAACTAAAAGACACCCTGCGCAATGGTGGCGAGTTGGTGCTGGAAACTCTGGTAATAGAAGGCCCGGAAGGCGCCAGCCTGATGCCGGAAGATCGCTACGGCCAAATGCGCAACGTCTGGTTTCTGCCCAGTTGCGCGACTCTGCTGCGCTGGCTCGACCGTTGTGGCTTTGTAAATGCACGGGTGGTAGATGTGACTGCCACCAGCACCGAAGAACAACGCAGTACCGACTGGATGCGGTTCAATTCGTTACAGGATTTCCTTGATCCCGATGACCCCTCTCGCACCATCGAAGGTTATCCCGGCCCACTGCGGGCGACCCTGATTGCGAACAAACCCAACTAAAGTCCGGGGACAGAGAGAATGAGGGGACAGATTTGAAATCTGTCCCCTACTTAAAGACTAGGGACAGATTTCAAATCTGTCCCTGCTGTACGCTAAAACCGCTATTACTCACCAAACGGATGGCGCAGAACAATCGTTTCAACCCGGTCAGGGCCGGTAGAAATGATGTCAATCGGCGCTTCAATCTGTTCTTCCAGGAAGCGGATATAGGCTCGAGCATTTTCGGGCAGCTGGTCGAGACGGGTCAGCCCTACAGTGCTTTCATGCCAGCCCGGCAGATCCAGATAAATCGGCTCGATGTCTTTGTAAGTATCGCAGCCAATGGGCGGGCGGGTAATTTCACCCTTCGGCGTTTTATAGCCGATGCATACCTTAACCACGTCCATGCCGTCCAGAACATCGAGCTTGGTCAGGCAAATACCCGATACGCTGTTAACCTGAATGGCGTGGCGCAAAGCAACCGCGTCAAACCAGCCACAGCGACGTGCACGGCCGGTGGTGGTGCCTACTTCATTACCTTTCACCGACAGGTACTTACCCATTTCATCAAACAGCTCGGTGGGGAACGGACCAGCGCCAACACGAGTGGTGTAGGCCTTAGTGATACCCAGCACATAATCAAGAAACAACGGGCCAAAACCAGACCCGGTAGCGGTGCCGCCAGCCGTAGTATTGGAAGAAGTCACGTACGGATAGGTGCCCAAATCGATGTCCAGCAAAGACCCCTGGGCGCCTTCGAACATAATATGTTCGCCGCGTTTGCGGTAATCGTGCAGCAAATCGGTGACATCAGCCGCCATCGGCAGAATCTCTTCACCCATCTGGCGCAACTCGGCCAGAGCCGCATCTACGTCTTCGGCTTCTTCTTTGAAGTACTCGGTCAGCACAAAGTTGTGGTAGCTCATGATTTCGCGCAGCTTGACTTCAAAATTAGCCATATTGCACAAATCGCCCACCCGCAGGCCTCGGCGTGACACTTTGTCTTCGTAAGCGGGGCCGATGCCACGGCCGGTGGTGCCGATTTTATCGTTACCACGGGCGTGTTCACGGGCCACATCGATGCGCACGTGGGTACGCAGGATCAATGGGCAGGCCAGACTGATTTTGAGACGGTCACGGACCGCAACGCCGTTGCTTTCCAGCTCCCGCACTTCTTTCAACAGCGCTTCCGGCGAGAGCACCACGCCGTTACCAATCAGGCACTGAACGTCCCGACGCAAAATACCGGACGGGATCAGGTGCAAGGCGGTTTTCTTGCCCTCAATCACCAGCGTATGACCAGCGTTGTGGCCACCCTGGAAGCGCACGACTGCGGCCACCTTTTCGGTTAGCAGGTCTACAATCTTGCCTTTACCCTCGTCACCCCATTGGGTACCCAGCACAACAACGTTTTTGCCCATGATTCTCTCTCTGTGCGGCCGGCCAATAATGAACGGCCCGCAAGTTTGACTAAAAGTGCAATAAATACCGACGCGGTGCCGCGTCAGCCGAATTTTTCAACAATCCACTGGCCTTGGTACTTCACCAGCTGGCGGTCGCAGCCGCGAGCGCCAGGATCGCAGTTGTGGTCTTCCGGCAGTGCACGGATAACCGTATCGCTGTGTCGTAATTCCGCAATGGCCACGGCCAGTGTGGGATCAGGGTTCACCGGAGCCCAGATTGCGCCTTGCGCAGGTATCGTGCTGCTGCCCAAAGCCACCAGCGCGCGAATGTCCAGACTGAAACCGGTTGCCGGCCGTGAACGGCCAAAATCACTGCCAATGGCATCGTAACGGCCGCCTTTGGCAACTGCGTCGCCATGGCCGGGCACATAAGCGGCAAACACCAGGCCGGTGTGGTAGTTGTAACCACGTAATTCACAGAAGTCGAAGCCCAGGCGAATGCCCGGAAACTGTTGGCTAAGAGTATCAGCCACCCGGCCCAGTTGATCCAGCGCCGCGTCCAGCTCGGCCGAAGCGCCCTGAACAATATCGCGCGCCTGATCCAGCGCCTCACGACCGCCGCTGACGGCGGCCAGCCGGCGCAGGCGCCCACCGGCGCTGTCCGCTGCTTCGTCACCCAACAAAACGTTCAGTTCGGGCAGGGACTTACGGCCCATGGCGTCAAACACTGCGGCTTCGGTATCGCGGTCAAAACCGGCATCGGCGATCAGGTTCTGATAGATGGCCACGTGGGCCAGGTCCATGTGGATAGCCGGCAGACCGGCAACACTCAACGCTTCCAGCGCCAGACTGATGATTTCCATATCGGCGCTTTCAGAGCTGCTGCCAAACAGTTCGCAGCCGGCCTGAATAGGCGTACGGCCTGTCAGCATGTGCCTGGGACGGGTGTGTAACACGTGCCCGACGTAACACAGCCGGGTAATACCCTCTTCCGCCAGAGTATGGGCGTCAATGCGCGCAGCCTGAGGCGTCATGTCGGCGCGCACACCCATCATTCGGCCCGTCAGCTGGTCCGTCAACTTGAACGTTTGTAACTCCAGATCATGCCCTGTGCCGGTAAACAGTGACTCCAAGTACTCTATCAGCGGAGGGATCACCAGTTGGTAACCCCAATGCTGACATACGTCCATAATGTTGCGGCGCAAGGATTCAATCTGACCCGCCAGGGGCGGCAGAATATCCTCAACACCGTCTGGCAAAAGCCAGCGATCAGATACTGTCATGAGATTCCGTTATCTGTTTTAGCCACGCCGGGAGCATCCCGGAGCCCAAACCGGTCAGAGTTTACACTCTCGGCAGACACAAAAAAACCGGAGTACCTGAGTATTCCGGTTTTTTCGTTTTCTACCCGGGTTTAATTAGCGCCCTGGGGGTCCTTCAAGAACTTAAGAAAAGCGCTGTTGGCGTCGATCACCATCAGGTCGTCCTTGTTCGCAAAAGTATTACGGTAAGCTTCCAGGCTTCGGTAGAAGCTGTAGAAGTCTGGGTTCAAGCCATAGGCGTCGGCATAAGTTCTTGCCGCCTGGCCGTCGCCCTCACCACGAGTGGTTTCTGAACGCGAGAACGCTTCTGCCAGAACAATGGTGCGCTGGCGGTCGGCGTCAGCACGAATGCCTTCTGCCAGCTCGCGACCGCGGGAACGGAATTCCTGTGCCAGTTTCATCCGCTCTGTCGCCATACGGCGAAAAACGTTTTCACTAACCTGACCGGGAAATTCTATACCCTTTACCCGTATATCCCGTACTTCGATGCCAAACTCACTAACGGAGGTTTGGTTGACCAGCTCGATCAGGCGCATCATCAGCTGGTCGCGCTCACCGGAAACCACCTCCACCATGGTGCGAACACCGAACTGGTTGCGCAGACCGTTGTCGACCCGTGATAACAGAAGCGACTGAGCACGGAGTTCGTCGCCACCGGTGGCGCGGTAAAACTGGTCCACATCGCGAATTTTCCAGGCAACGTAGGAATCTACATCCAGCGGTTTCTTCTCGACCGTCAGGTACTGCCGCGTTGGCAGATCCATGGTCAAAATACGGATGTCGAACTCACGCACCTGGTCAATCACCGGCACTTTAAAGTGAATGCCCGCCTGAATATCGGTCTGCACCAGTTCACCAAAGCGCAGTTTTACGCCGCGGTGAGTCTCCGGAATAATAAACACACTCGACATTACCAGCAGGACGACAATCAGGGCGCCTGCAAGACCAACAATACTTTTAGGTCCCATGATTATCTGCTCCTTCGGGCGTTGGTGTCTTGACGGGTGTTCATTTCCTGGATCACCTGATTGGTGACATCCTGAATATCTGCCCGAGAAGCGCTACTGCTACCACTGCCGTCTCTGAGCGCTGCCGATGCGCCCTGGGTCAACCGATCCAGAGGCAGCAGCATCATATTGCCGCTGCTTTCGGTATCAACCAACACTTTGCTGCTGTTTGACAACACGGTCTCCATGGCCTGCAGATACATCCGCTCGCGGGTAACGACCGGTGCTTGCTGATATACCGCAAGCACCTCGAGGAAGCGAGCCGTTTCACCATTGGCGCGCTCAGTTACCTGCGCTTTGTAAGCGTTGGCTTCTTCAAGCATGCGCTGGGCTTCACCGCGGGCTTCTGGGACCACCTTGTTACGGTAGGTTTCCGCTTCTTCTTTTACACGCTGCTCGTCTTCACGGGCTCGCTGAACTTCGCGAAAAGCATCCTGCACCGCGGGTGGCGGCTGAGTGCTTTCCACGTTGACTCGTACAATTTGCAGGCCTGTGCCGTAATCGGCCAAAAATTTCTGCAGGCGCTGCTCAACCATCACGCCGAGCTGGGCACGGCCTTCGGTCAGAACGTCATCCAGCGTGGCACTGCCCACTTCGTGGCGCAGCGCACTGTCGGTGGCAAACGCTAAAGCCTGGTTGGAGTCACGCACGTTCAGAACGTAGGATTTGGCCTCGCCTACCCGGTACTGAACCTGAAGGTCAACGGTTACCAGGTTTTCGTCTTGGGTCAACATCTGACCGCTCGACTGCGCGGTGCGCACGTTGGTTACGCCCACTTTTGTGACATCGTCAATCAGCGGCACTTTAAAACGCAAGCCCGGGCTTTCGGTGCGGTTGTACTCACCAAAACGCAACACCACTGCACGTTCCTGCTCGTCAACCGTGTAGAACGACTGAAAAACAACGTAGCCGACCACAAGTATGCCCGCCAGTGCCAGAACGGCACCAAAGCCACCGGATCTGCCGCCGATGCCCATGTTGCCACCGCCGCCGGATTTGCTGCCCTTGCCTTTACCGCCCAGCAAACTGTTGAGCTTGTCGAGGCCCCTTTTCAGCGCTTCGTCGAGATCTGGTGGTCCTTGATCTTTGCCGTTACGACCACCGCTACCCCAAGGGTCGTTGTCGTTGCGGTTTCCACCCGGTTCATTCCAGGCCATAGTGCTCTCCGTTCTCAACATGTCGAATGGCTGCAAATACTACGAAATTCTTGGCTTACGGGCAATAGGCGATGGCTTTCACTCGCTGCCTGCCCGGAACACCAATTCATCCTCCCGCACTCCCGCCCGGCTCAGTAGCTGATGCCAGTCGCGGTTTTGCAATCGCACTTCCAGTATGATTTCACCGGTTTCCCGGCTGGACTCGCTCAATACCGAATCCGCTTCATGAAGCAGCGCACGGAACTTGCCATCGGCCGGTCCCAGCACAACAAAATGATGCACAACGTCTTGCGCCAGGCGCTCTACAACGGCATCAAAAAGCCCCTGTAAACCGTCCCCGGTAACGGCCGATACCCAGGCCCTCACCGGCACGCCTTCTTGATTGCGATCCACTCGCGGAACAAAATCGTCTAGCAGATCCGTTTTGTTAAACACTTGCAGGACCGGCACTTCGTCAGCTCCGATTTCCGCCAGCACATTTTCTACCTGAGCTACATTGTCATCGCGACGTTCGTCGTGACAATCAATCACATGCAACAGCAGCGCGGCTTCGTTCGTTTCTTCCAGTGTGGCGCGAAACGATTCTACCAGTTTGTGTGGCAAGTGGCGGATGAAGCCCACAGTATCCGCCAGAATGACCGCACCGATATCCGGAAGTTCCAGACGCCGCATAGTTGGGTCGAGCGTCGCGAACAACTGGTCAGCAGTGTATACGTCGGAACTGGTGATTCGGTTGAATAGTGTAGACTTTCCAGCGTTGGTATAGCCAACCAGCGACACCGTGGGCACATCAGCCCGCACCCGGGCCCGGCGCCCCTGGTCACGCTGTCTGCGCACTTTTTCAAGGCGCTTGTTGATCGACTTGATGCGCTCGCGCAGCAACCGGCGATCTGTTTCAAGCTGGGTCTCGCCGGGGCCACGCAGGCCAATACCGCCTTTTTGACGCTCCAGGTGAGTCCAGCCCCGCACCAGACGCGTTGACATGTGCTGAAGCTGTGCAAGCTCTACCTGCAGCTTGCCTTCATGGGTGCGGGCACGCTGTGCAAAAATATCCAGAATAACGCCAGTGCGATCCAACACCCGGCACTGCAGTTCACGCTCAATGTTCCTTTCCTGGCTGGGACTTAGGGAATGATTGAACAGCACCACGTCGGCCTCTGCGGCGGCTACTGCAGCGCGAATTTCCTCAAGCTTGCCATCACCCACAAAAAAGCGCGGGCTCGGCTGCTTGCGCGACCCGGTGACTGTATCCACCGGCTCTACACCAGCAGAAATGACCAGCTCGCGAAATTCGCCAGGGTCTTCATTACCATCGTGCGCGGTAAAATCAATATTGACCAGAACCGCGCGCTCACCAACGTCAGGACGCTCAAACAATGGGCAGTTTCTCCGGGTTACTCAATCAAAAAGTCAGATTCATATAAACAAACACCCACGTCTCCGCGGAACCCTGGGGTTCGTCAGGAGCGCGGGTGTACCACTGGCACCAGCACAGCGAGACAGAAGAATCAGTCTTCAGACTCGTCCTCATCCTCCTCGCCTGCGGGATTCTGCGGCGGAATGCGAACATTTCTTGCCGGCACAACGGTAGATATAGCGTGCTTATAGACCATCTGACTGACGGTGTTTTTCAGCAAAATAACGAATTGGTCGAAAGATTCGATCTGGCCCTGCAATTTGATGCCATTGACCAAAAAAATAGAAACGGGAATGCGCTCTTTTCGCAGCGCATTCAGGTAAGGGTCTTGTAAAGAATGCCCTTTTGACATGTGTATTCTCCTGTTTGAGTAAGTCAGATCGTCAATTTAAGGTTTTAATGTGGTGTTAAGACCGGCTTTTTTCAAGGCGTCCGCAACGATATCTTTGTTATCACTGCCCAGCCAAAGCGCATCTGGCCATTTTCGCAGCCAGGTTAGCTGTCGCTTGGCCAATTGACGGGTGGCAGCAACTCCTTTATCGACAAAGGCCGCATGATCGCACTGGCCTGACAAATGCTCCCACGCCTGGCGGTATCCGACACAGCGCATGGATGGCATAGAGGGATCAAGATCACCGCGAGCCATCAAGCCTTCGACTTCACTCAGGAGACCTGCATCCAGCATAGCCAGAAAACGCTGGTAAATACGATCATGCAGTATCTGTCGCTGCTGCGGCGCAACAACCAGTTGGACCACAGTATACGGAAGGCTAGAGCCTGCGTCTGCCTGCCAACCGGTGAAATAAGTGTAATTCTCGTTATCAGCAGCGTTGGCATCCGCCGTGTTGGCGATCACTGCAGGCGGTGCTTGCCAAAATGACGAAATCGGCTGGCCGGTCAAGCGCTGCACTTCCAACGCGCGGATCAGCCGCTGCCGGTTATTGGGATGAATAAGGCGAGCCGCAACCGGATCCGCCGCCGCTAACTCCTGGTGCAGCGCTTCCCAACCCTGCAATTGAGCCTGTTGCACCAGCTGCTCACGCACTTGCGGATTCGCCGACGGCAAATCTGACATACCGTGAAGCAACGCTTTGAAATACATCATGGTGCCACCCACTAACAGCGGAATGCGACCCGCTGCCGTAATTTTAGCCATCTCGGCCAGCGCATCGCGGCGGAAGTTAGCCGCGGAATAGGTGTCAGCAGGGTCACAGATATCAATCAGGCGGTGGGGCGCCTGCGCCAGCTCGGCTGCGCTGGGCTTGGCCGTACCGATATCCATACCGCAATAAATCATCGCCGAATCCACGCTGATGATATCGCAAGGTAAATGCTGGCAAAGCTGAAAAGCCAGGTCAGTTTTACCGGAGGCAGTGGGGCCCATAATGAAAATAGCAGGCGGCAATGCTGCCGCCGCGGGTTGATCGGCAGAACCGACAGCGTTCATCAACGCCCCCGTAGAAACAGTTTGTCCAACTCGGCCAGCGTCATCACTGTCCAGGTTGGGCGGCCGTGGTTGCATTGACCGCTACGTTCGGTGGCCTCCATGTCCCTCAGCAGCGAGTTCATTTCCGGAATGGTTAACTGGCGGTTGGCCCGCACCGAGCCGTGGCATGCCATGGTGCCCAGTAATTCCTGAGTGACCGCCTCAACCCTGTCACTCTGGCCATGTTCAATCAAATCAGACAGCACATCCCGCACCAGCTGTTCACCATCGGCACCGCGCAACAACGCCGGAATTTGTCGCACCGCCAGCGTCTCTGGCCCAATACGCTCTATTACCAGGCCCAACTGTTGCAGTTCATCGCCGTGGGTCTCAACCAGTCCGGCCTCTTTTTGGCTGACTGCCAGCGATAGCGGCACTAACAAAGGCTGGCTTTTCAGATCCTGCTGAGCCAACGCCTGTTTCATGCGCTCATACGTAATACGCTCGTGTGCCGCGTGCATATCCACCATAATCAATCCGGCGCGGCTCTGTGCCAGAATATAAATACCGTGCAACTGGGCAATGGCATAGCCCAAGGGCGGCTCTTGTTCGCTGTCCTCGGGCATTTGCAGAGGGTGAGCGGCAACGCTTGCCTGGTGGCCCGCAGACACACCGCCCCCGGCATTCAGGGCCTTATAAAACCCGAGCTGGTCACTGGCCTGCCACTGATGTTGCGGATCTGGATGTGTAACTTGGCCAGGCGTTCGCTCGAGGCCGCCCGGGTAGCCCAAAGCCGATTCACTCGCGGCCGAACCTGGCGACGGGAGCCCTTCAGCAGAACCCGTGACGGCTGCAACCGCGTTTTCGCGGCCCAGAGACTGCGCTACCGCACCACGCAAGTGGTCGTCCGGGCGCACGTCTGCCAGCGCTTTGTGCAGAGTACGAAACAGAAAATCGTGGACCAGACGACCATCGCGGAAGCGCACCTCGTCTTTGGTGGGGTGCACATTGACATCCACCGATCCCGGGTCTACTTCCAGATACAGCACAAAAGCGGCGTGGCGATTGTTATAAAGCACATCACGGTAGGCCTGGCGTACAGCATGCGCCACCAGACGGTCACGAATCACACGACCGTTGACGAAAAAGTACTGAAGGTCAGCCTGACTGCGGGAAAAGGTGGGCAGAGCAACCCAGCCCCAAAGTTTCAAACCGGTGGCTTCGGCGCTAATGACCACTGCATTGTCGATAAACTGCTGACCACACAGCGACGCAATGCGCCGTTCTTTATCGAGCTCTGACAAGGCCGGTCGCAGGCTTTGCACGGCACGCTGGTTATGGCGCAGATTAAAGCCGGTATCGAAGCGACTTAGAGCCTGGCGCCGGACGCACTCTTCCACGTGGCCAAATTCGGTTTTTTCAGTACGCAAAAATTTGCGCCTCGCCGGCGTGTTAAAAAACAGATCGCGAACCTCTACCGTGGAACCCACCGGGTGCGCCGCCGGCGATACGTGCGCGTCCATATCGCGGCCTTCCACTTCGACTTTGCTTGCGGCCTCCTGATTTTCGGTGCGCGAGGTCAGGCTCAGGCGGGATACGGAACTGATACTGGCCAGTGCCTCACCACGAAAACCCAGCGACGCGACTGCCTCAAGGTCATCCAGACTGGTAATCTTGCTGGTGGCGTGGCGGCTCAGGGCCAGGGACAGGTCTTCAGCGGCGATACCACAGCCGTCGTCGCGCACCCGGATCAGCTTGACGCCGCCCTGTTCTATGTCCACATCCACCCGACTGGCACCCGCATCCAGAGCGTTTTCTATCAATTCTTTGACCACGGACGCCGGCCGCTCCACCACCTCACCGGCGGCAATCTGGTTCGCGAGCCGGGGGGACAGTAAATGTATGTGGGGCATGTCTGGCGCGGACCTCTTTTTTCAACGAATTATTTAGCTAACGGCTCAGCTGAGTGCTCAGCTGGCAGGAATGGTAATGGTCTGGCCTACCATAACACGGTCGCTTTGCATGCCGTTAAGGTGCATGAGTTCACGCACGGACAACTGATTTTCCCGCGCCAGATCGGACAGGGTGTCGCCTCGCTGGATGCGATAGCGGCTCACACTATTCTGCATCTGGCCGTTCTGCTTCTGCCACGCCAGCAAGGTACCCGGCGGTGGTGTTTTGCGGAAATAGCCGTCGATACCGGTCATAATCGCAGCAGATAAGCGCTTACGGTAGACCTCAGTGGACAAGTTCTTCTCTTCCTGGGGATTTGAGATAAAGCCAGCCTCTACCAGTATAGAAGGTATGTCCGGCGACTTGAGCACCACAAAGGAGGCCTGCTCTACGCCGGGCTTGTGCAGCTCGGTCACGCCGCCAAGCTGCCCCAATATTGCACTACCCACGCCCAGGCTGGCGTTAATGCTGGCGGTCATAGATAAATCCAGCAGAACCCCGGCAAGGGTGTCATCGCGGCCTTCCAGCGAAACGCCTGAGCCGCCAATCAGGTCAGAGCGGTTTTCGCTTTGCGCCAACCAGCGCGCGGTCTCACTGGTTGCCCCGCGCTGCGACAGAGCAAATACCGATGCCCCTTTTGGCTGTGGCGTGCGGAATGCATCCGCATGCACCGACACGAAAAGATCGGCGTTGTATTTACGGGCCAGAAGCGTGCGATTACGCAGGCCTATGTAATAGTCGCCGGTACGGGTCAGCTTGGCGCTGTAGCCCGGGCGGTTGTTGATAAGGCCGTGCAGGGTTTTGGCCATATTCAGCACCACGTCTTTTTCACGGGTACCGCGGGGCCCGATAGCGCCCGGGTCTTCACCGCCGTGGCCAGCGTCAATCACTATGACTATGTCGCGTTTGCCCGCGGAGTCGTGGGTAATGGTAGGCTTTGCCGCCTTGGCCCTATCAACGCGGGTGCCACCTTCGTCAATCAGGTCTACCACCAGACGGTGGCCATATTGCTGGTTTGGCTTTAATAGAAAACTGCGAGGCTTCACGCTTTTTTGCAGGTCCAGCACAACCCTCAGATCGTTACCGTTGCGCACCGCGCTGCGAATACGGCGGATAGGGCTGCCAGACAAGTCCAGCTTGTCCAGGCTCGCCTGCAACCGGGTGTCTTTTAAATCAATAACCAGACGATCCGGACCCGCCAGAGCGAAAATATTGTGATCTACTTCACTGGCCGTATCGATAACCAGGCGGGTGTGATCCGGCGCCGGCCAGATTCGCAGGCCTTCCACACGGGTACCTGCCTGCGCCACCTGCATGAGAAGTAGCAGGTTGAGGGCCAGAAAAGCCAGCATACTCATGCCGCAGATCCTGTTATAGAAATAAGCCATTGAACATCCCTTTGTCACAAATCGATATAGTGCACGTCTTCCGGGCCGATTATTTCCAGATCATTCAGCATATCGGCGCCCACCTGGGAGCCAGCGCGCAAGATGGCCGAGCGACCATTGCCCTGGGATTCCAGATGCACTGTCAGGTCCGCCGTGGGCAGCAACTCTTCGCCCCTTTCCGGCCACTCCACCAGGCATAAACTATGATCATTGAAATAATCGCGAATGCCCATGAACTCCAGCTCTTCCGGGTCTTTCAGGCGATACAGGTCAAAGTGATACACCGGCGGCTGCAAGTTCTCGTAAGGCTCCACAATGGTGTAAGTCGGACTTTTTACCACACCCTCGTGCCCTAACCCGCGCAGCAGGCCGCGGCTGAGTGTGGTTTTGCCCATACCCAGATCACCACCCAGATAAATCGCCAGCGCGCTTTCTGCACGCATGACCAAGCGCGCCAACTCCCGGCCCAAGCGTTCGGTTTCACTGTCATCCGCCAGGAACAGCCGGCGCTCATTGCCAAAAATTGTCATAGGTCCTCCGGTGTACCGCGAACTCGTTTACACAGCGCTCCGTTCAATGACGGCTCAATTCAACGCCCTGAGCAGGCTAACACTCGGGGCAAAGCATCAATAACATCGGTTGGCTGCAGGCCCATATAGCCAAACTGCTGAGTTGCCAAGTTAGCGGCCGCCAGGTGCAAAGCGGCAGCCGTCACGGCCGCCTGAGCCGGATCCGCCCACTGCGCCCATAAACCACCGGCGATACCCGCCAGAACATCCCCCATCCCCCCGGTAGCCAACCCCGGATTACTGCCGCTGGCCACAAACATTTGACCGTGCATGCTCGCAATCACGGTGCCGGCGCCCTTAAGTAGAATGGCGCCTCCGTACCGCGACTGTAACGTGCGCGCTGCACTTAACCGGTCAATCTCCACCTCTGCAACGGTGCAGCCCAGAAGGCGCGCAGCCTCCCCAGGGTGAGGGGTCAAAATACGATTGTCCGCGGCTACCGACGCTTTGTTCGCCATCAGGCCGCCCGCCATCAGATTCAAGGCGTCGGCATCCAGCACCTGCGGTTTGTTGCATGCCAACACCTGCTGCAGCATCTGTTGACCCCAGGCCGACTGGCCAAGGCCTGGCCCACAAACCACCACGGTTGCCGCCGCTAGCAGAGGCGCCAACTCAGAGCCATGCACAACGCCGTGACTCATGACCGACGGGCACCGGCTCAGTGCTGCAGCCACGTGTTCTTGCCGGGTCGCCAAGGAAACCAGCCCTGCACCGCTGCGGGCAGCAGCCTCTGCCACCAGCAATCCCGCACCACCAAAACCAAGATCGCCGGCAACCACTAGCACATGACCAAAATGGCCTTTGTGCGCGTTGGCAGCGCGCTTCGAAATACCCGAAGTAACGGAAGACCAGTCGGCCCGCGTGGCCAACACCGGCTCGGTACAGCCACCAAGCTGCTGGGCGGCACCCAAATCTTCGAAAACCACCTCACCGCAAACAGCAGGACCGTGGCCGGTGAACAGGCCGGCTTTCAAACCTATAAATGTTACCGTAGCCTCCGCAGCAACGACATCACCCGCGGCTGCACCGGTGGTGGCATTGAGCCCTGAGGGTACGTCCAGCGCCAAAACGCCCGCGGCTGATTGATTGCAAAGCACAATAACTCGCGCGAATTCACCCCGTGGCGCGCCATTCAGGCCAGTGCCCAACATAGCGTCTACCGTAACATCGGCCTGTTCCAGAAAACTCGTCAAATCCGTGTCAGCCGACTGCGCTGCGGTCACCATACTGATCTTCTGATCGCTCGCCCGCTGCCAGGCTTTACGGGCATCACCCTGCAGTTTGGCGGGATCTGTCAGCACCAGGCAGGTTACGCCCAAGCCATGGCGCAGAGCGCAAGTCGCCAACAGATAACCATCGCCACCATTATTACCCGCACCGCAGAGCACCAAAACTCGGCGGCACTGGGGCCAGCGTCGCAGGAGCTGGCGAAAAGCACTGCGAGCAGCGGCCTGCATCAACTCAAAGCCATCGACTCCTTGTTCGTCAATCAAGTACCGGTCCAGATTGCGCACCGAACCGGCGCGGTACAAAGCCTGTGGCAGGCCAGCACCGGGCCCTGTGGGCGCTGACAAATCAGGCTTTGATAGACGGTACTCTGATAGACTGTGCCTTGCTAACCACAACATCGGACACTCCAAGCCAAAGAAACCGGTTTAAGACAAATTGCCAGCTATTTGTAAAGCATAGCAAAACCACAAAAAAGGTCACAACTTAATCAAATTAAATCTGCACGCTAACACCCGCAAAACGCGGATTCGCCAAACCTACACGGCCGGCCAATGACAGCATCACCTGCAACATCAACAACCTGCGCAAAAAACAGTCACCAGAAGGTAAATCTGCAGGCATTGGTGCAACAGATTCACGACTGGGCCCAAGAGCTGGGTTTTGCCGACCTGGGCATCACCGACGCCGATACCGGTGAGCACGCTGAGCGTCTTAAGCACTGGCTGGAACAGGGCTACCACGGCACCATGGATTACATGGCGAACCACGGCGACAAGCGCTATACCCCGGCATCTCTGGTTCCGGGCACCGCGCGCGTCATTTCCGTGCGTATGGATTACCTGACGCTGCCCGACAATCCACAACAGGCACTACGCAATCGCGAAAACGCGTACGTCAGCCGTTACACTCTGGGCCGCGATTACCACAAGCTTATGCGTAAGCGCCTGGCGCAGCTGGCCAAACGTATCGACAGCGCCCTTGAAGGCCACCAGCATCGCGCCTTTGTAGACAGCGCTCCTGTGCTCGAACGCGCTCTGGCCCAGCGTGCCGGGCTTGGCTGGATTGGTAAAAACAACATGGTGATCCACCCCAAAGCGGGCTCGTTCTTTTTCCTCGGGGAGATTTATACCAGCGCGCCCTTGCCCATAGACGCGCCCTTTACAACAGACCACTGCGGCAGCTGCTCGGCCTGCCTGCAGCTGTGCCCTACCAATGCATTTGTAGACGCACACATGCTGGATGCGCGGCGCTGCATAAGCTATCTGACCATTGAATTGAAAGAGAGTATTCCGGAAGAGCTGCGCCCGCTAATGGGCAACCGGGTATTTGGCTGCGACGACTGCCAGTTGGTGTGCCCGTGGAACAAGTTCAGCAAACACTCTGAGGAAGACGACTTCAAACCCCGCCACGGTCTGGATAACACGTCTCTGGCAGCGCTGATGATGTGGAGCGAAGAACAGTTTTTGCAGCGTACAGAAGGCTCGGCCATTCGCCGCACCGGTTATCAAGGCTGGTTGCGCAATCTGGCGGTCGGGCTGGGCAACGCCCCTACCACCATTCCGGTAATAGAAGCGCTGAGGGCGCGGCAGGATTATCCGTCTGAGATGGTGCGCGAACATGTGGAATGGGCGCTGGCCCAACACGGCCTGGCGCCTTGAAAGGCAGCCATTGCAGTCTGAGCGCTCGTATGGTTTGAGCGCAGCTGAGTTTAAATGACCTTACAGTTTGAAAAAGTGCTCGCGATAGTGGCGCAGCTCATTGATAGAATCGCGAATATCGTCCAGCGCCAAATGATTACCCTGTTTCTTAACCCCGTCCAGTACATCCGGGCGCCAGCGCCGTGCCAGCTCTTTAATGGTGGACACATCCAGGTTGCGATAGTGGAAAAACTCTTCCAGCTGTGGCATGTACTTCACTAGAAAGCGCCTGTCCTGGCCGATGCTGTTGCCGCACAGCGGGGAATCACCCGGCTCCAGGTGTTCGCGCAAAAACGCCAGGGTTTGCTGCTCGGCCTCGGCTTCGCTGATGCGACTGTCTTTTACCCGCTGGGTCAGACCACTTTCGCCGTGGGTACGGGTACACCATTCGTCCATCGCGCCCATCAGAGCGTCAGACTGATGCACCGCAAGCACCGGGCCTTCGGCAATCAGATTGAGTTCGGAATCGGTAATCAAGGTAGCCATTTCAATAATGCGCTCCTGCTCCGGATCCAGACCTGTCATTTCCAGGTCAATCCAGACCAGGCGATTGCCCTTTGCCATCGATATTTCTCCTGCGTGGTGCTAACGGTAAAATCCGGAATTTATCAGCGAAACAGTCGATAGTGCAGTCGCCAAACCGGTAGTATGACAAATAGTATGCCAATATGATGACACAGCAGCTTTGAAACAACCCCGAAACTTTACCCGGTTAATGAAAAATTTATGGCAAAACGGCGACTCAACAAACAGCAACAATGGCGCATCGAAAAAATTCAGGGCGAACGGACAGCACGCGCCGCGCGCAAGGAAGAACAGGTAAAAGATCAGGTCGATGCGGGTGAGTTAGGGCCGGAAGTTCAAGGTTTGATTATTGCGCACTACGGCCAGCAGCTGGACGTAGAAGCCCTTGAAGGCGAGCACCAAGGCACCGTTGTGCGCTGCTTTGTGCGCGCCAATATCGACAGCCTGGTCACCGGCGACAAAGTCATCTGGCGCTCCGGTAAAAATCTGACCGGAGTCATAGTCGCTCGCTGCGAACGCCTCAACCTGCTGCAACGGCCGGATAACTTCGGCGCGCTGAAGCCGGTGGCGGCGAATATTGATTACATCATTCTGGTGATTGCCCCCGAGCCCGAGCCCCACGACAACCTGATTGACCGCTATCTGGTGGCATCAGAAACCACCGACATTCCAGCAATATTGCTACTGAACAAGACCGACCTGATCAACGACGACAACCGCGACGCCATAGACGCACTGTTGGCGCGCTATGAAGCACTGGGCTACCAGGTGGTTCGCACTTCCGCCGCCCTGGCCGGCAACCAGCCGCCGCCGGAGGTGGAAGCCCTGGTGAAAGATCGCACAACGGTGTTTGTGGGTCAGTCCGGGGTGGGTAAATCGTCCATTATCCAAACCCTGTTGCCCGATGAGGAGCTGCGGGTGGGCGCAGTGTCCCAGAGCACCGGCAAAGGCATTCACACCACCACCACAGCCAAGCTGTTCCATCTGCCCATCGGCGGCGACCTGATTGACTCGCCGGGCATCCGCGAGTTTGGTCTGTGGCACATGACACCGCAGGAAATCGAATACGGCTTTCGCGAAATTCGCGACCTGATGGGCTACTGCAAGTTCCGCAACTGCCGCCACGCCGGCGACCCCGGTTGCGCCATTGATGCCGCCGCGGAAGACGGCCGCCTGAGCCCGGAACGCAAAAGGAGCTTCCACCGCATTTTACAGGCCATGGCAGAGCAACAGGCCCGCGGCCTAAAACTGGACCAACCCGGAACACGGTAGCGCCTGAAATTTTGTGCGTTGGGGTATAAGCCTTTTGATGAAATGGGCCGTTTGCTAAACTTCCCGCCATCTTAGCCAAAGGATTTTCTGATGATGGAAAAGCTGTTTGTTTTAAGCCAGTATCTTACGCCCCAGCTCTCGCTTTCCCGCCTTGCTGGGCGCATGGCTGACAGCACCGGTACGCCAGCCTTACGCCACCGCTTCATACGCTGGTTTATTAACCGCTATGGCGTAAACACGAGCGAAGCTGAAAACAGCGACCCCGATGCATACGACAGCTTCAATGATTTTTTTACCCGAGCACTCAAGCCTGGTTTGCGACCCATTGAGGGTAACGAAAGCACGCTGGTTAGCCCGGTAGACGGTTGCGTCAGCCAGCTGGGCAATATAAGCGGGGGCCGCATCTTTCAGGCCAAGGGCCAATCGTTCAGCCTGCTGGAACTGTTAGGCGGTGACCAGCAACGGGCCGATATCTTTGCCGAAGGTGAATTCGCCACCATTTACCTGGCTCCCGGTGACTATCATCGGATTCACATGCCGATGGCCGGACAGTTGCAGGAAATGGTGCACGTGCCCGGCCGATTGTTCTCTGTAAATCCGGCTACCGCGGCCAGCGTGCCCAACCTGTTTGCCCGCAATGAACGCGTCGTATGCATGTTTGATACCGCGGCCGGCCCAATGGCTTTGGTATTGGTAGGCGCAATGATTGTCGGCAGCGTGGAAACTCCCTGGGCCGGCGTCGTGAAACCGGGAGCGGCGTCGGGCGATGGCGGTGTCAGCCAGCAAAGCTACAGCGGCGAGCAGGCCCTGAAGTTTGCACGGGGTGAGGAAATGGGTCGCTTCCGCCTGGGCTCTACGGTCGTGATGGTGATGTCAAAAGGCCGAACGCAGTGGAGTAACGCCCAAAAACCCGGAAAAAAAGTGAAGTTAGGCGAAGTTTTCGGCCAGGTCGAAGTTTGAAGCTTGTATTTGGAAACTATCGCGCTCAGGCCCTGGCGAATGGAAAGGCCAGCACCTCATCAATCGAGCTGGCACCCAGTTTCAGCATCAACAACCGGTCCAGCCCCAGGGCAACGCCGGCGCAATCGGGCAAACCGCTGTCCATCGCGGCCAGAAAAGCGTCGTCTTGCTCCATGGCTGCCTGGCCGCGGGCCTGACGCAGCCGGTTATCCGCTGCAAAACGCCGGCGCTGCTCATCCGCATCCGTCAGCTCCCAATAGCCGTTACACAACTCCAGCCCATTGATATACAGTTCAAAGCGATGAGCTACCGCGAAACTGCCAACCTGGCTGGTGCGCGCCAGCGAGGCCTGTGAAGCAGGGTATTGATGGATAAACACCGGGCAATCCAGCCCTAACCGGGGCTCCACCGCAAAACTCATCAGCAAGTCCAGGCAGTCATCGCGGCTCATACCCACAAGCTGCTGCGGCTCCATCCATTGCCCGCAGCGGGCGTGCAGCTGCGCATCGGTGCAGGTGAACGGATCAATATGCGCCCAGCGGCGAAGCGCTTCGCGATAACTCAGAGTGTGCGGTCGCAAGCAGTCAAGCCAGGAACAGACCAGGTCCGCTACTTCGTTCATCAGGGTTTGGTCATCAAAGCCGCAGCGATACCATTCCAGCATGGAAAATTCGGGGTTGTGCCGGCGCCCGCTTTCACCGTCGCGAAACACTTTTGTAACCTGGTAGATATCGCCACAGCCGGCCGCCAACAAGCGCTTCATGTGATATTCCGGGGAAGTCTGCAACCACCCGCCTTGACGGCCCGCTGCGCTCACCCGGGCAGCAATACCGCTCAGACTGGGATCGGTGACGCCGCAGCGGCCAAGCACCGGGGTTTCAACCTCCAGCACTTGGCGCTGCGCAAAAAAGCCGCGCACAAACGACAGTTGTTGTGCGCGGCTCTTCAGGGCTCGGCTGGCAGCACCGGGCTGCCAGCTATCAGCGTTGCTCATCAACGCCCTAGCTTTTAACCCGGTTCATATATTCACCGGTGCGAGTGTCTACTTTTAACACTTCACCAATGGTGATAAACAGCGGCACGCTAACCACGGCGCCAGTGGACAGAGTGGCCGGTTTGGAGCCGCCCTGGGCGGTATCGCCTTTCATGCCCGGATCGGTTTCGACCACTTCCAGCTCGACAAAATTCGGCGGCGTAATCGTCAGCGGCGCACCGTTAAACAAGGTAACCGTGTAAACGTTTTGCTCTTTTAGCCATTTAAGGGTGTCGCCTACGGCTTTTCCATCTGCCGCGTACTGCTCAAACGAACCATCAGTGAGCATGAAGTGCCAGAATTGGCCGTCGGTGTACAGGTATTCCATGTCCTGATCCATCACGTCTGCACCTTCCAGGCTTTCGTTAGACTTGAAGGTACGATCCCACACCCGGTTGGTCATCAGGTTGCGCAGGCGCACCCGGCTGAAGCCCTGGCCTTTACCGGGTTTTACAAATTCGTTTTCCAGAATGATGCAGGGGTCGCCTTCAAACAAAACCTTAAGACCGCCGCGAAATTCGTTGGTAGAATATGAAGCCATGAAATGTCCACCTGCCAATAGGCTGTTCAGAATTTTAAGGCCACTATGATACAGCGAACCCCCGTACGTATAGAAGCCCGCGTTTACCCGGAGTGTGGGGAAAGTTCAGAGTCCGCCAGCTGGCAACAGATTTTAGCCAACTCCATCAACCGTCCGGCAGAGCTGCTGGAACGCTTGGGGCTCTGCCCTGAACAATGGCTGGCCGGTGCCGATGCAGGGCACCTGCTGTTTTCGATACGGGTGCCCGAGCCTTTTTTGGCGCGCATGGAATATGGCAACCCCAACGACCCCTTGCTGCGTCAGGTACTGCCATTGGTCGACGAAACCCGCACCCTGGCCGGATTTGTCGCCGACCCACTGGCCGAAGCGGACGCCATGGCAACAACAGGGCTGATCCGCAAATACAAAAGCCGTGCCCTACTCATGGTGACCGGGCAGTGCGCCATTAATTGCCGCTACTGTTTTCGTCGCCACTTCCCCTATGACGAGCAACGGCTAAAACCGCAGGACCGCCAAACCGTGCTGGACACACTGGCAAACAGTCCGGAAATTAACGAAGTGATTTTCAGCGGGGGCGACCCCCTGGCCGCCAACGATAAATTACTGGCGCAATGGGCCCAGGCCCTGGAGCAGATCCCTCACCTACGCCGGCTGAGGATTCACACCCGGCTGCCGGTAGTGATTCCACAGCGGGTTTGCGATGCGCTTCTACAATGGATTCACGCTACCCGTTTGCGGGTAGTTGTGGTGCTGCACATCAACCATCCTGCGGAAATCGACCAAGCTACGGTTCAGGCCCTGCAAAGGTTAACCGAGGCCGGTGTGACCCTGCTGAATCAAAGTGTTATGCTACGTGGTGTGAATGACAGCGTCGATGTACTGGAACAACTTAGCGAGCGGATGTTCGATGCCGGTGTGCTGCCTTACTACCTGCACGCGTTTGACCCTGTAGCGGGGGCTCACCATTTTGCAGTCCCGGACAGCGAGGCCAAAGCTCTGACACGTGAACTGCTTGAGCGCCTGCCAGGCTTTCTGGTGCCGCGTCTGGTGCGCGAGTTACCCGGTGCTGGCAGCAAAACGCCTCTTGATCTGGAGTAAGGCGAAACAGCTTATTTTGTAACAAATTGTCAACTCGGTGGTTTTCACTTTCCGTATTTGCTTTGCTGGCCTACATTACGTAGTGAATCTACACACTTTTCCCCCTGCGCACTGGCACTCTCTATGGAAGGCACCTCTCTGAAACCAGATATCCGGGTACCGGAGCAAAAAACTGCGAACCTTTCGTTCTGCGACACCACACCCAAAGCCTTCAAACAATGGATTGGGTTGCTGCCTATGGCCAACATTGGCGAAGTGTCGCGCCAGCTCTATCACGCCATTATTGAACTGCTGGATGCCGGCAACCCGGATAAAAACCGCAAGGTTCTCGCCATCGCCATTCACCGCAGCATTGCCGAGCTGTCCGGCACCATACTGCGGGCGTATCAGCTTTATTGCCCTCCCCCCCAAACAGCTGGCTGGATTGTCATAAGCTTTACCGATTTGCGCTCGCACACCAGTTAACCGCTATTGAAGTCGACGACGCCACTCTTGGCCGGCGCAATTCAAGCAGCTGATAGCAAAGAAGCGAGCGAACTGACGCTGCCTCCACATACCAATGATGCCCTGCTGGTGCACCTTACCCAGGCGCTGGGCACTCTTGCCAAACGCAATTTCAACCGCGTAACCAACCATGGCAGCCTGGAGCTGTGTGTCGGGCTAACCGCGGTGCACTATTTCATGGCGGGACGCAAAACCCTGAACGACTTCACCCGACAGCCTGAGGCGGAAGGCACCGAAGACAACATGTTTATCCGCAGCTCCACTCGAAGAAACGACGCTTGGGCCGGCGCGCACGATGCCGGTAACAGAGACGAGGGCATGTTGGCCGGCAATGCTCCTATCAACTTCACCAGCGCCAGGACCCGTGCCAGTGCGGCACTCAAAAACACGCCCTGCGCCTGTCGCGCAAAGATGGTAAATACCAGCCCTGGCGGCTTTTGCATTGCCTGGGACAGCCAAATACCCAGCAGCCTGCAGACAGGCGAAATTCTCGGCGTACGCGAGCAGAGCTCACAACCCTGGAGTGTTGCCGTGGTTCGCTGGATTCGCCAGATTAAAAACGAGGGCACGCAGATTGGTATTGAACTACAGGCACCCAGGGCGACACCATGCGCTGTGCGCCTGATTCAGAAACTGGGTAACAGTAGCGAGTACTTACGCGGGCTGATGCTGCCGGAAATCAGCGTCATCAACCAGCCTGCCACGCTGATTGTGCCGCGGCTGCCCTTTCAATCTGGAAACCGTATTACCCTGCTGATTGATGACCAGGAAGAACAAGGCCAGCTGCTGAAAAAAATGACGGCGACCGGCAGCATCAACCAATTTGAAATAAAACTTCAGAGCAGGCCTGACGCTAAAACCAGCACCAATAGACCCGGTCCTGCTACCAGCGAAGATGAATTTGATTCGCTCTGGCCCTCGCTGTAATACGCGCAAACTCTTTGTACCTGATTGCCTAATCAGAGCTTCGTGTGTCTCAACTCAGCGCCACGCCCGTGCCGGACTTGTTATTACCCGGCAACCTCTTCATCATTCACACTCATCCAAGAGCCGGGCTTTGTCAGCGGCCCGGCTCCGTCAGTGTGCAGCACGAGATTGTCGAGTCATGCAGAAGAAAGCCTCCACCGTTCATATGCTTATTCTGGATCCGTCACTGAATGACGCGGAAAACCTGATCAGCCTGTTACGCAACTCCGGTCGCGCTACCCGGGCCCATCGCATTACCTCCGAGGAAGACCTCGAAAAGGCCCTCAAAAATGGCAACTGGGACATAGTGCTGGCCCGGGACACTGAACAGGAATGCCCGGTAGACGCCGCGTTAGCCATGTTGCGGAGGCTTGGCAAAGACATTCCTTTCATATTGCTGACCGATGACTACGACGCGGCCCGCGCCACGGCCGTTCTTAAAGCCGGCGGACAGGATACGGTACCCTACACCGAACAGGCGCTGCTGGTGCTGGTCGTGAATCGCGAACTGACGGACCTTGACGAGCGCCGCCGCCGCCGGCTTTTGGAATCTCACCTGCGCGAGGCCGAACAACGCTGCCAACGCCTGCTGGAAAGCTCAAAAGACGCCATTGCCTATGTCATTGAAGGCATGCACGTTTACGCTAACGAATCCTATCTGGAGTTTCTGGGTTACGACGACATCGACGAGCTGATGTGTATCCCGGTTCTGGACACCCTCGGCAGCCAGAGCCAAGACGACTACCGCCAACTGATTAAGGGCTTTGCCGACCAAAGTAGCGAACGGGTGAGCCAAAAAGTAACTGCGCGGCGCAGTGACGGCCGCGAGCTGACCGCCAATATGCAGGCCTCGGCCGCCACCTTTGACGGCGAACGCTGCACCCAGATTGTGCTGCGGCCGGAACACAACGGCGAAGAACTGGAAGAAAAGCTGAGGCAAATCAGTAATCAGGACCTGCTTACCGGCCTGTATAACCGCCCATTCTTCATGGCCTCGCTAGCGGAAGCTATTACCCAAGCCGGCGCCAGCAGCGAATCTGGCGCGCTGGCTTATATTTCATTGGATAACTTTGCGCCGCTGAAGCGAGACGTTGGCATTGCCGGCGTCGATTTTCTGCTGCACGATCTGGCCACTCTGCTGCGCGAGCAGGTAGGTGCAGACATGACCTTGGCGCGCCTGGGCGACGACTCGTTCGCACTGCTGTACCTGCCCTACAGCGAAAATGACATGGTCAGCCTGGCACAGAAAATCTGTACAGCCATTGTGGGTTCGCTGTTCGATGTCGACGGCCACTCGGTGCAGCTCACGGTGAGTATCGGCGTTGCTGCCGTCACCGAAAAGGCGCCCAAAGCCGAAGAGTTGATGGCCCGCGCGCACCGCGCTTCAGCCGAACTGAAAAAACAGAACGAGCAGACCCACGGCAACGGCGTGCGGGTACACAATGCCGCCGAACACCGAATACTCAACGATAACACCGCCATAGACTGCATACACCGTGCG
This sequence comes from Marinobacter gelidimuriae, assembly GCF_000372805.1. GTDB lineage: Bacteria > Pseudomonadota > Gammaproteobacteria > Pseudomonadales > Oleiphilaceae > Marinobacter > Marinobacter gelidimuriae. Next base: position 129,486 of record NZ_KB889827.1, read on the forward strand.
CTGGACAACGATCAGTTTCGCCTGCTATTCCAGCCCGTTATCAATCTGCGCGGGGAAAACGAAGAACACTACGAAGTTTACGTGCGCATGCTGGACGACAAAGGCGAAGAGGTTTCGCCCTACGACTTCTTGCCACCCCTGGGGCCCACAGACACGGCTATAAAGGTCGACCGCTGGGTCTTCTTGCAAGCCATAAAAAAACTGGCTGCGCACCGCGTGAAGGGCCAGAACACCCGGCTATTTCTGAACGTGACCGCCGAAACCCTGCGCGACAAAACCTTCACACCCTGGCTCAGTGTGGCTCTGAAAGCTGCACGCCTGCCAGGTGACACGCTGATATTCCAGCTCCGCGAATGCGACGCCAATAATTTCACAAAACAGGCAAAGGACTTCGCAAAAGCCCTGCACCAGCTGCATTGCAAGGTGTCCATCACCCAGTTTGGCTGCGCCTTGAACCCGTTTCATGCGCTCAACCATATCGACACCGACTACGTAAAAATAGACGGCTCGTTTACCGAGGAGCTGCAGAATGATCACGACGCCCGCGAACATCTCAAGGAAATGGTGCAGTCACTGCACAGCGCCGGCAAGCTGTCGATTGTGCCGTTGGTAGAAAGCGCCGGCATACTGGCAACCCTGTGGCAGGCCGGGGTAAATTACATTCAGGGCTACTATTTACAACCGCCCACGCCCGAAATGACCTACGATTTCAGCGACAACTGATCCCCAGGCACTCTTTACAGACACTATTTCAGGCACTATTTATAGCCCTGTGTCATGGTCCCGTGGCGGTTGCACCTGTTGATTGGTTTCGCTTTCACGAAAGCCAATCAGGTACAGAATGGCGTCTAATCCGAGCGTTGAAATGGCGTGGCGGGCAGATTCCTTCACCACGGGTTTGGCACGAAACGCCACGCCCAAGCCAGCTTCGCTGAGCATGGGCAAATCATTAGCGCCGTCACCCACTGCGATCACTTGTTCGTGGGAAATGCGTTCTTTTTTCGCAATCTCCAGCAGTAGTTCGGCCTTGCGCGCACCGTCTACAATGGTGCCAGACACCCGGCCGGTTACCTTACCGTCCACAATCTCCAATTCGTTGGCGTAAACATAATCAATGCCCAGTTGGCGCTGAAGGTTGCGGGCGAAGTAGGTAAAGCCTCCCGACAGAATCGCAGTCCGGTAACCCAACGCCTTCAAGCTTCGAATCAGGTGCTCGGCGCCTTCTGTCATCTTCAAGCGCGCGGCAACCCGCTCCAGAACCGACTCATCCAGCCCCTTCAACAGTGCAAGACGCTCGGCAAAGCTCTGGCTGAAATCCAGCTTACCCTGCATGGCGCGCTCGGTGATGGCCGCCACCTGAGGCCCTACACCAGCCTCCAGCGCCAGCTCGTCAATCACCTCGGCTTCAATCAGGGTGGAATCCATATCGAATACCACAAGGCGGCGGTTGCGGCGAAAAATAGAATCTTCCTGGAACGCAATATCCACGTTCATCTCGCTGGCCAGATGCAGAAAGTCGGCTCTCAACTGTGCCAGATTGTCTGGCGTCCCACGCACGGAAAATTCCACACAGGCAGTGCGGTTTTCATCCACGTTCAGTGACGGCCGCGCCGACAGGCGCGTGATGTTGTCGATATTGAGCTGGTGGCGCGCGGTAATCGCCGACACCCGCGCAATCTGCTCGGCGGTTATGTCCCGCGCCAGCAGCGTTACAATGTAGCAGGCGCGGTTGCGGCTCTGAGCCCACTGTTGGTATTCCTCGGGTGTAATCGGCGCAAACCGCACCTGCAAATCCAGGGCGTGCAAGCGAAATAACAGATCGCGGATCACCGGTGACGAGTGCGACGCGTCAGGAATCTGGATCAGAATCCCCCACGTCAGGTAATCGTGAATCACCGCCTGGCCGATATCCAGAATGCGCACCTCGTACTGGCCCATAATACCGGTAATCTCCGAGGTCAGGCCGGGCTTGTCGCGCCCGGAAACGTTGATCAGAACCAGTTCACTCACTGTCTGCTTGCTCCTGTTGATGGGCCGCACCGGTTGCCGCCACCACCACAGCCGCAACCCCGATACGGTCAACCCGTTGCAGGCCCCGTGGTAACTTGTGGCCTCGACGGCCACGCTCGCCCAGATAATGCTCAAGATCGCTGAACTGAAGGCTCATTTTGCGTTTGCCGGCGTGGATTTCGAGCTGGTCGCTGTGGGCGAATACTGCCACCGCTACCACAAACTCTTCACGGGACTGCACCCGCGCCGAAGGAATACTGATCAACTTGTTGCCTTTGCCTTTGATCAGTTCCGGCAGTTCTGTGAGTGGGAACACCAACATCCGGCCTTCGTTAGACACTGCGGCCAAGTAAAGAGTTTCGCGGCTTTCAGGCGCCATCAACGGCACCACCACCGGCGCCATAATGCGGGCACCCTTAGGCACACTGACCAGAGTCTTACCGTTGCGATTCTTGCTCAGCATGTCACCCAGCGAGGTTGCAAAGCCATAACCGCCATCGGTCACCAGCACCACCTTGCGTTGGCTGTCGCCCATCAGCAAGCCGCAGAATTGAGCGCCCGGCGGGGGGTTGATGTGCCCGCTCAACGGCTCACCCTGGCCTCTGGCCGACGGCAGGCTGTGGGCCATCAGGGCGTAGGCGCGCCCGGTCGAGTCAAGAAAAATAACCTGCTGGTTATTGCGCCCGTGTGCCTGCAAAGCAAACTTGTCGCCGGCCTTGTAACTCAGACCCAGCGGATCGATATCGTGGCCTTTGGCCGCTCGCACCCAGCCTTTTTCAGACAGCACAACCGTGACTGGATCGTTGGACGCCAGGTCAACATTACTAAACGCCCGGGATTCGCCACGTTCTACGATGGGTGAACGGCGGTCATCGCCGTAAGTTTCGGCATCTTGCTGTAATTCAGTTTTAATCAACTGGCGCAGCTTTTTCTCGGAGCCCAGAATGGATTGCAAGTGATCGCGTTCGGTGGCCAGTTCATCCTGTTCACCGCGGATTTTCATTTCTTCCAGCTTCGCCAGGTGGCGCAATTTCAGTTCTAAAATTGCCTCAGCTTGCTCCGACGACAGTGAAAATCGCGCTATCAACTCGGCTTTGGGTTTATCCTCATAGCGGATAATTTCGATCACTTCGTCCAGATTCAGATAAGCAATCAGCAGCCCTTCCAGCAGGTGAAGTCGGGCCAGCACTTTATCCAGCCGGTATTGCAGACGCCTTATCACCGTGGCGCGGCGGAACGTAAGCCACTCGGTCAGCAGCTGCACCAGGCCTTTCACACCAGGACGGCCATCGTTACCAATCACGTTGATATTCACCCGATAAGGCTTTTCCAGGTCGGTACTGGCAAACAGATGTGCCATCAGGCCTTCGGCGTCTACCCGGCCTGAACGCGGTACAATTACCAGCCGGGTTGGGTTTTCGTGGTCTGACTCATCGCGTAAATCCGCCACCATGGGCAGTTTTTTAGCCTGCATCTGCTGGGCAATCTGCTCTAGCACACGGTTACCGGATACCTGATGGGGCAAATCAGTGATCACCAAGTCGCCGCCTTCATTCACCCAGCGCGCACGCATGCGCAGCGAACCGCGACCGGTTTCGTACATTTGCAGCAGGTCTTTACGCGGGGTAATAATTTCCGCTCGAGTGGGGTAATCCGGCCCTTGAATGTATTCGCACAGCTGTTCTACCGTGGCATCGGGCGCGTCCAGCAGGTGAACACAGGCCGCCGTCACTTCGCGCACGTTGTGGGGCGGTATGTCGGTCGCCATGCCCACCGCAATGCCCGTGGTGCCGTTGAGCAACACATGGGGCAAGCGCGCCGGCAGTATGGAAGGCTCGTCCATGGTGCCGTCAAAGTTGGGCACCCAATCGGCCGTACCCTGGCCCAGCTCGCTAAGCAGCACATCGGCAAATCGCGCCAGGCGGGATTCGGTGTAGCGCATGGCAGCGAACGACTTTGGATCATCTGGCGAGCCCCAGTTGCCCTGGCCATCCACCAGCGGGTAGCGGTATGAAAATGGCTGTGCCATCAACACCATGGCTTCGTAACAGGCGCTGTCGCCGTGGGGGTGGAATTTACCCAGCACGTCGCCCACGGTGCGGGCGGACTTTTTGTATTTGGACGTCGATTTCAGGCCCAGTTCCGACATGGCGTAAATAATGCGCCGCTGAACCGGCTTCAGCCCGTCCCCGACATTGGGAAGAGCGCGATCAAGAATGACGTACATGGAGTAGTCAAGATAGGCTTTTTCCGTATAGTCCCTGAGCGCAACCCGCTCAAAGCCCTCATCCGTTGTCTGAAACTCTGGCATGGATGCCTCTTTTGCCTGAATTATCTGAAGGAAACACAAAGCTGCCGGCGCCTTGCGCGGTCAGTCTGGGACCGCACATTATATGGAGCCGGCGGCGGATACACCAATTCCAAATAGCGGAATTCCCGAATGGAGCGGTTTCCGTAATCATCGTATGCTCCGCGGCAGTAATAGAAGACCGTTTTTTCTTTCACCTAAGCGGACCACTATGAAGCCAAACCTGAAAGCCTGCGGGCAAGCCATGATGACTGCGTTGGTTAATGCAGTGCTAGCGTTAGTGCTGATGTTGTTGGTGGAGTTTGCTATTAGCGGCAGCTTCCGCGTTCCGGCGGCGTATCTGTGGGCCGGCCTGGTGATTTGGCTGGTTATTTTTGTCGGTCAGTTCTGGCGTATGCGCTACCTGTGCCAATGCAGTGAGCCGCGCCACAAAGAAGCCTGAGCCCGCTAACCAAAAGCCTAAACAAAAATGGCGGAGCCACACAGCTCCGCCATTTTTTTGCGCCGATTTATTGCACTCGCCATTTGGAGATTACTGGCGGATACCTTCCACCGAGATCTCCAGAGTAACAACCTCTGACGCCGGGCCCAAATTGGTGGGAATACCAAAGTCAGCAAGCCGAAACTCGGTTTCTGCCTCAAAACCCATGCGATAACCACCCCAGGGATCGGCGCCGTGGCCAATCATTTCCGCATCCAGGACGACTTCACGGGTAACACCGCGCAACGTCAGGTCGCCCACAATATCAGCTTCTCCTTCTTCGTCCAGACGAATGCCGGTACTTTTGAACGTCGCTTGCGGGTATTCACCGGTGTAGAGAAAATCTTCGTCGCGGAGGTGTTTGTCGCGCTCGGCGTGATTGCTGTCAACACTGGTGGTATCGATGGACACCGACACCGAGCTGTTCTGCGGATTTTCGGCGTCGTACACAAACTGACCGTCGAAATCGTTGAAGCGCCCATACAGCCAACTGTAACCCAAATGTGAAATACGGAAGTTGATAAACTGGTGAGCACCCTTTTTATCAAAAGCGTAGGTGCCGGAGTGGTCTGCGGCCTGAGCGCCACCGACCAGAGCCAGAGACACAGCCGATGCCAAAAACAATCGTTTCATAAGAAATTCCTCATCCGGTAAATGTCAGTACCGGAAATCTTCAACGCCCAAACATACGGCGCAACGTATTGTCCCGGTCAATAAAGTGGTGTTTAAGCGCGCCAAGCGCATGAATACCCGCTAATACGACGACACCCCAAGTTACCCAATAATGCACCACACCGGCGGTGTCTTCCATGCCCTTGATGCGACCCGTGATGGAGGGCACATCAAACCAGCTAAACACGCTTACCGACGAGCCGTCGGCGGTAGAAATCAGGTAACCGCTGACCATGGCAACAAATAGCAGGACATACAGCAAACCATGGGACAGGTGCGCCGCGACAAGCTCCCAACGCCGATGACCCGGCATCGGTTCCGGCCGCGGATTCATCAGGCGCCACACAACCCGCAGCAGCATGGCAATAAATAACAACACGCCTACACTGCGATGAATATCCGGCCCCTGTTTGTACCAGGCGTCGTAATAAGTAAGCCCTACCATCCAGTAACCCAAGCCAAACATGCCCGCCACGGTTAAGGCCACCAACCAGTGCAGAAAAACCGCCACCAGGCCATAAGTCGCCTGACTGTTACGCAGTTTCATAGCGCTTCACGCTCCTTTTCCGACATAAGTCATTTGCCGTATAGGGCATTTACGGATTGTTCAAAAATAGCCCAGCGCTATGATGATCATACTGCATCCCAATAAACAGAAAAAGACGCTTTATTATGGAACTTGAATTCGACGAACACGTAGTTGTACCGAGCAATAACTAAAGGCAACGCCAACACTGCAACGGCTCACGCCGGGTAAGTTGTTACGACTTCGCTGATTTCCCTGAACCCTTCATAAAAGAAGCTGGCCCGGAAGATCAGCGAAGTCGTTTTGCTTTTGGTGGGCCTATTTTCCCGAGTTTATACCGGAACATCCGCCATATTACCGTAGGCTTCCAGCCAGGCACGCCGATCGGGCGCACGCTTTTTACCCAATAACATGTCCATACAGCTGTCGGTGTCGTCACCGTCTGCAATGGTCAGCATTACCAGCCTGCGGGTATCCGGCGCCATGGTGGTTTCGCGCAGCTGCAGCGGGTTCATTTCGCCCAGGCCCTTAAACCGCGTGACCGACACTTTTCCACGGCTGTTCTCTGCTGCCAGGCGGTCAATAATGCCCTGCTTTTCCGATTCATCCAGAGCGTAAAAGGTCTGCTTGCCAAGATCTACCCGGTACAGCGGCGGCATGGCCACAAACACGTGACCGCCGGCAACCACCGGCCGGAAGTGCTTCACAAACAGCGCGCACAGCAGCGTGGCGATGTGCAGCCCGTCGGAGTCGGCATCGGCCAGAATACAAACCTTGTTGTAGCGCAAACCGGCCAGCTCGTCCGAACCCGGGTCTACCCCGATGGCCACTGCAATGTCGTGAATTTCCTGCGACGCCAGCACTTCGCTGGAATCCACTTCCCAGGTATTCAGAATTTTGCCCTTCAAGGGCATAACGGCCTGAAATTCGCGGTCCCGGGCCTGCTTCGCCGAGCCACCGGCGGAGTCGCCCTCTACCAGAAACAGTTCCGAGCGCGCGGTGTCACTGCCCGAGCAATCCGCCAGCTTGCCCGGTAGCGCAGGGCCCGAGGTAATTCGTTTACGGGCTACTTTTTTACTGGCTTTCAGGCGGCGCTGGGCGTTGCTGATAAAAAGCTCGGCCAGTATTTCGGCGATGTCGGTGTGCTGATTCAGCCACAGGCTGAAGGCGTCTTTCACCACACCGGAAATAAACGCGGCAGCCTGGCGCGATGACAGGCGCTCTTTCGTCTGGCCGGAAAACTGCGGCTCCTGCATCTTGAATGACAACACATAAACCACCCGCTCCCAGATATCCTCCGGTGACAACTTGACACCACGGGGCAGCAGGCTGCGAAACTCACAAAAGTCACGCATGGCTTCTAACAGGCCCGTGCGCAGACCGTTGACATGGGTGCCGCCCTGGGCGGTTGGAATAAGGTTAACGTAGCTTTCGGCAACGGCGTCACCGCCGTCAGGCAACCACTGGATGGCCCAGTCCACGATTTCTGTGTTGCCAGAAAAACTGCCAGTAAACGGCTCAAGAGGCACCACTTCGCTGCCCGCCAGGGAAATACGCAAATAGTCCCGCAGGCCATCTTGATAACACCATTCGTCTTTCTCGCCGGTTTTTTCCTGGCCAAAAGTCACCGTTAACCCAGGACACAAAACCGCCTTGGCGCGTAAATTGTGGCGCAGGCGGCTGACCGAGAAATTGGCCGAGTCGAAATATTTAGTGTCCGGTGTGAATTTGAGCCGGGTACCGGTATTGCGTTTGCCGCAACTGTCGACAACCTCCAGTTCAGTCACTTTATCGCCGTTGGCGAATGTCATCCGGTGCACCTGACCGTTGCGCCGAATAAGCACTTCCAAATGCGTCGACAGAGCGTTGACCACCGACACGCCTACCCCGTGCAGCCCCCCGGAAAAACTGTAGCTGCCCTCGGAAAACTTACCGCCGGCGTGCAACCGCGATAGAATCAGTTCTACCCCCGGCACGCCTTCTTCCCGGTGCATGTCCACCGGCATGCCCCGGCCGTCGTCTTCCACGCTCAGCGAGCCGTCGCTGTAAAGCACGACATCAATGCGCTTTGCGTGGCCGGCCAGAGCCTCGTCCACGCTGTTATCGACCACTTCCTGGGCAAGATAATTGGGGCGACTGGTGTCGGTGTACATCCCCGGCCTTTTTCGCACCGGGTCCAAACCGCTCAGAACTTCAATGGCATCGGCGTTGTAAGTTTGCTCGCTCATAGGCGGGGTAAAGCTCCGAATGGGAAAAGTGGACCGCGGCCTAGCTTAGAGAATCAGCAGCAAAGTTCAACGGCTGTTTAACAACGCCAGGCTACAAGGACTCAGAACCCAACTTTAAGGACCACCTTACCAGTAGCACGGCGCTCAGTCAGGGCACCAAGGGCCTTGGCGTAATCCTCAAACTCGAAAACCTCGCTGATTTTCGGATCAATTTTACCCTCGGCGTAGAGCTTCATCAGCTCCATCATGTTCTGGGCACTCGCTTCCGGCTCTCGCTGGGTAAAGCTGCCCCAGAACACACCGACGACAGAACAGCCTTTCAAGAGCGTCAAGTTCGCTGGAATTTTCGGGATATCGCCCGCGGCAAAACCAATAATCAGATGGCGGCCGTTCCAGGCCATGGCTCGCAGTGCCTGCTCCGTGTAATCACCACCCACGGGGTCGTAAATTACATCCACGCCCTTGCGGTTGGTCAGGCGCTTTATGGTGTCTTTAAGGGGCTCTTCCGTGTAATTGATCAACTCATCCGCACCCGCGGCTTCGGCAACTGCAAGCTTCTGTGCTGAACTGGCGGCAGCAATCACACGGGCACCCATGGCCTTGCCCAATTCAACCGTTGCCCGCCCCACACCACCACTGGCGCCCAAAACAAGAAGACTTTCCCCAGCCTGGATGTTCGCGCGCTGCTTCAGAGCGTAATAGGACGTGCCGTAAACCATCATAAATGCAGCGGCTTTTTCGTCACTCATGCCGTCTGGCAAAAGCAACAGATTATGCTCAGGTACGATCACTTCTTCAGCAAACGCGCCATAGCCGGTCAAGCCCGCAACCCGATCGCCGACTTTAAAACGAGTGACTTTTTCTCCCACTGCAATCACTTCACCCGACATTTCGCCGCCCGGAGAAAACGGCAAGGTCGGCTTGAGCTGGTATTTACCTTCGATAATAAGCGTATCAGGAAAGTTCAGGCCCGCTGCTTTTACGCGCACTTTAACACCGCGGCCTTTCGCTACAGGGCTCGGCACATCTTCAATCACGAGCGTGTCAGCAGGGCCGTATTCTTTACAGAGAATGGCTTTCACAGAAACTCCCATACGATGTCGTTGCTTGATTCTGAAAGGGCAAAATTCTGCCCCCTTTTTGGTTGCCCTCAAGCTAAACACAGTCAATCCATGAAGCAAATAAATCTTTCTTATTCGTTTGAATAAACACGGCTTATAGCGTGCAAAAGGACTAGGGGCTTTATAAATGCCCTGACCACCCTTTCCTCACGGCTGATAAGTTGCTGGTTCTAACCGGAACTTTGGGCAAAATCAATCATCCCTTGGCCTGAGAGCCCTCAGGCGTTAACATTGCCGTTTTTTAAGCAGCCCGATTTTTCCAATTAGCCCGACTCCCGAAATCCCAGCATCTGTGAGGCAGACCCCCGTCATGCTTGAACGATTGTTTAAACTCCAGGCCCACGGCACCAACGTTCGTAAAGAAGTCGTTGCCGGTATTACCACCTTTTTAACCATGGCCTACATCATCGTGGTTAACCCCAGCATTCTGTCGTCCACCGGTATGGATTTTGGTGCGGTGTTTGTAGCCACTTGCCTGGCGGCCGTTGTCGGCACGCTGATCATGGGCCTGTGGGCCAACTACCCGATTGCCCTGGCGCCGGGCATGGGCCTGAACGCGTTTTTCTCGTTCACCGTGGTTGGCAGCATGGGTTACACCTGGCAAGTGGCTCTTGGCGCCGTGTTTTTGTCAGGTTTGATATTCTTTGCGCTGAGTATTTTTAAAGTGCGGGAGTGGATCATCAACTCCATACCATTGTCTTTGCGCTTTGGCATTTCTGCCGGTATCGGTTTCTTTCTGGCGTTAATTGCCCTGAAAAACGCCGGCATTGTCGTCGATCACCCAGCTACCCTGGTGGGTATGGGCGACGTCAAGGCGGCCGAGAGCCTGCTGTTTTTTGGCGGTTTTATTTTAATTTGCGCGCTGTCGTTCCGCCGCGTTACCGGCGCGGTGATGATCGGCATTATTGCGGTTACCCTGGTAGCGCTTGCTACCGGCATGATTGAGTACAACGGCCTGTTTTCAGCACCGCCCAGCCTGGCCCCCACCTTTATGCAGCTAGACCTGGCCGGCGCGTTTAACGTCGGCATGATCAGCGTTATTTTTGCCTTTCTGTTTGTTGACCTGTTTGACACCTCTGGCACCTTGATCGGCGCCGCCCAACGTGGCGGCCTGCTGGACGAGAATGGCAAACTGCCACGCCTGGGCCGCGCGCTCATGTCAGACTCCGTGGCCACCATGTCGGGTGCTGTTCTGGGCACATCAACCACCACCAGCTATGTGGAATCCACCGCCGGTATCGCCGCGGGTGGTCGCACCGGCTTGACGGCGGTGGTTGTCGCCGGCCTGTTTGCCGCGTGCCTGGTGCTGGCGCCCCTTGCCAGCATCGTCCCTGCCTACGCCACAGCTCCGGCGCTGTTGTACGTCGCGGTGCTAATGGCCAGTGGGCTGAAGCTGATCGACTGGGACGATGTGACCGATGCCGCACCAGCGGTTGTCACCGCGCTGATGATGCCGCTAACGTTCTCGATTGCTAACGGCATCGCCCTGGGCTTTATCACCTACGCGGTACTGAAAGCCCTGAGCGGTCGTTGGTCTGATCTCAATCTGAGCGTGGTCGTTATCGCTCTGGTGTTTATTCTTAAATTCATTTTCCTGGATGTCGCGTAAGCGGCGCCCGGGCGTAAGGCAGGGGTTTCATGGATTACTTTTCCCAGAGCATCAAGCAGGCTATCCGCACGGTTCCGGACTGGCCGAAACCCGGTGTCACTTTCCGCGACATCACGACGGTGCTGCAGAACAAAACCGCGTTTCGCAAACTGATTGATGCCTTTGTACACCGCTACCACGACCAGCATATAGACGCGATTGCTGCGGTAGATGCCCGTGGCTTTATCATTGGCTCTGCTCTGGCGTATGAACTGAACGCCTCGTTGGTGTTGATTCGCAAGAAAGGCAAACTGCCGTTTGATACCTTGGTGGAAGACTACGAACTGGAATACGGCACCGCCTCGGTGGAGCTGCACAAAGACGCCCTCAAACCCGGCGACAAAGTGGTGCTGGTCGACGATCTAATCGCCACCGGTGGCACCATGCTGGCTGCCTCCCGGCTGATTCGCCGGATTGGCGCCGAAATTGTAGAAGTAGCGGCGATGATCGATCTGCCCGACCTGGGCGGTTCTGACAAGCTGCGAGCTGAAGGCTTAACGGTTTATACTGTATGCTCATTCGAGGGAGAATAAGCCGCCCTCAAGGAGGATACTATCGTGAATTATCAGCACCATTGGCACGACACCACCCCTATTCATTTGCCCCTGGGCAAAATTGTCTGCATCGGCCGTAACTATGCCGAACACGCCAAAGAACTGAACAACCCGGTCCCGACCGAGCCCCTGCTGTTCATAAAACCCGCCACCGCCGCGGTACACCTGACCAGACCTCTGGACTTCCCGCGGGATCAAGGCGCCGTGCACTTTGAAACCGAATTAGCAGTGCTGATTGGCAAACCCCTGACCAACGCCTCCGCCAGCGATGCAGAAGCGGCGATATTGGGTTATGGCCTGGCGCTGGATTTAACCCTCCGTGACCTGCAAAGCCGTCTTAAAAAGCAGGGGCACCCATGGGAGCGGGCTAAAGGTTTTGATCGCGCCTGCCCACTCACGCCGTTCGTCCCAGCCAACGATCTGGACAAGCGCCGCCTGCACTTCAGTCTGGATATAGACGGCAAGCGCCAGCAAAGCGGCGACACCGCCGACATGCTATTTCCGGTGGTGCCCCTGATTGCCCACATCAGTACACAGTTCTCTCTGTTACCCGGGGATGTAATACTGACTGGCACGCCCAAAGGTGTCGGGCCACTGCAATCCGGACAAATCCTGCAACTGACGCTGGAAGATCGCCTGTCGGTGTCGACCAGAGTGGTTTAGAAAGAGATTTAAAGAGTGATGTAAAACGAGCTTTAGACAACAGCCTCAAGCGTGGTTTAACGTGACGACGCTGAATCGTTTTTTGGTTAGGAGCGTATATCTGGCATGGCAAAAAAACCGGTTACCACCCGAAGTGGTCGTTTTTTCAAACTCGCAGGTATGACGGCCTCCGTGGCCGGACAATTCGCTGGCCAAAAGGCGCGCAGTTTTTTCAGCAGTGAAAACGACGAAGGTGCGCGCAGCGAGAGCTACAGCCGTATGGCGTCGCGCATTACCGACACCCTGGGGGAAATGAAAGGCGCTGCCATGAAGGTGGGTCAGATAGCGTCGCAAACCCAAGATTTTTTACCCCGGGAATTTTCTGACGCCCTGCAAAAGCTTCAAAAAGAAGCGCCGCCCATGCCCTTCGAGGTGATTCGCCAGCAAATTGAAACCGCCTTGGGCAAACCGGTGCACGAGCTTTACGAGTACCTGCAGGAAGCACCTTACGCGGCGGCATCGATAGGCCAAGTGCATCGGGCGCGAATGCACGATGGAACTGATATTATCGTGAAAGTGCAATACCCGGGTGTTGATGAATCGTGCGATTCCGACCTCAAACAGCTTCGCCTGGCTTTAAAGCTGGGCGGTCTACTGAAAATGCCCAAGGAATCGGTAGATCAGCTGTTCGGCGAAATCCGCGAGCGCCTGCACGAAGAGCTGGATTACGACAACGAAGCCCGCAACCTTGATGTGTTCCGCGAGTTTCATCGCAACGATCCCTGGGTGGTTATTCCAGCGGTGGTGCGCAGCCATTCAACCCGCCACGTGATGACTCTGGAGCTGGAGGAAGGTGACCACGTAGGTGATATCACCCCGGAGCGTTACGACCAGGACACCATCAATCTGATCGGCCACCGCATTTTTACCGCGATGGCCGATCAGCTATTTCGTTTTCAGTACATTCACGGTGACCCACACGCCGGTAACTTTGCTTACCGGCCGGACGGCACCATCGTGATGTACGATTTTGGCTGTGTGAAAAAGCTGAAACCAGAGATTGTGCGGGCTTACCGCAATGCGGTGACGGCTGCTTTAGAGCAGGATTATAAGGCGCTGGATCAGTATTTGATTGATTTAGGTGCGCGAGTTGAGAGCCAACCGGCGATTGACGAGGCCTATTACGCCATGTGGCGGGATATTTTGGTTGTGCCGTTTGAGTCTGAACAGCCCTACGATTTTGGTGAGGCGCGCCTGCATAAGGATGTGGCGGCCAAGACGAGTACGGTGTTTAAGTATCTGGATTCTTTCAAACCGCCGGTGGAGAGTATTTTTATTGACCGGATGATTGCGGGGCATTATTGGATGATGAAGCGCTTGGGGGTTCAGGCGGCTTTTGGTAATGAGTTGCGGGCGTATTTGGCGGAGTTTGCTGATTAGGAGTTGGCTGCATACTTCTCGGGCGGAGTATACGGCACCTTAATTCTGCCACCTTGCGGTTTTATACGTAGCCTGAAAGGCCTTCTGTCAACAACAGTCAAGTTGGGTGGCTCTCAATCTCCTCTCATTCTAACGAACTCAACAAGCACCATCGTTGCCGACGCTCAGTTAGTGTTCGTGATTGACACTACGTTCGACGCCGAAGCGATAATTTAAAATTGTAAGCCAATTCAACATAACCGCGATTATGCGCGGAAAAGATTGATTATTAAGCGAGTAACCACTTGTTCACTAGACGGCAGTCGGTTGCTCAATTGATCGCCATATTCGATTGTCTTCGATCATTGAGCCACAGTATTATGCCCATTATTAATCACCTACCCCGTGGGGTTCCCGTTGTCTAAATCTGCTTTGAGTCGCGCGCCAAACTCTGGCTTCACACTGATCGAATTGGTCATGGTGATTGTTATTTTGGGTGTTCTGGCAGCATTTGCATTGCCACGATTTGCGGATCTGTCTAGTAGCGCCAGGCAAGCAAAAATGGAAGGTGTCTATGGTGTGATGCAGTCGGCGGCATCCATCGTGAGTATGGCTTGTAAAACAAATACTGCGTGTAATCCATCAGCCCCCTCAGCGGATGGAGGTTTAGGAAATGCGATTACTCTTGAGGGCGCAAGCATTACCTTGGCTTATGGATACCCCCGTCGCACGGAAGCTGGGATTGCCAGGGCTTCGGGCGTTCAAGATGAAAGCGATGGCGGTGACTACCACTTAAGCCAATCCAATGCATCAAGCGTTGAACGCTTGCGGGTTCGTCCGGACGGCGATATGGCCGTCAAACAGTGTGAGGTGCTTTATCGAGAGGCGGAATCGGCCGGGCAGTCGCCGGAGATAACGTTGATAACCACCAATTGCTGACTGGCCACGATCCGTATGCCTATCTGAAAGACGTACTGACGACGCTGCTGACGCAGAGAAATAACGCCACTGATGAATGGCTACCGCACAACAGAGCGCCGGCGATTATTAGCAAGGTGTGATGTCCAGCTGCTTAAGTTTAGCTGGTTCAACTGCAACCTATTTACCGTACTTTCGATCCGGGATCATTCAATGTGACAATCCAAAGCGTCACAATTGGGTATAAACGAATGTTTATTGCCGCGTCATTATCCTAACCACCCTAATGGGACAAAGCACACTCAAGCTAGCCCATGAGGTGCTGACCTAAGCACAGTTTTGGTAATTGGTCCAGACCCACGCCTCCCGAGCTTTCTGGGTTTTGCCCGTCGGTTCTTCTATCGCTTAAAATTATTTACCCATTCTGCCACGCCTTCCACCGCGCTTTTTTGAATAAACCGGGCGCGGGAGACTCTTCCTGCTGGGGTGGCCGGGTCGATGACGGTGATGGGCACGTCGCGTTCTACTTCGTGGACCAGGCCGGCGGCCGGGTAGACTTGTAGGGAGGTGCCGACTATGAGCAGGTCGTCGGCGCTACGAACTATGTCTATAGCGGCTTCGAACATAGGGACTTCTTCGCCAAACCAGACGATGTGGGGGCGCAGCTGACTGCCGTCCCGGCTGCGTTCGCCCAGGCTGATGTCGCGGTAGCCGATGGTGTGAATGGCTCGGGGGTTTTTGCTGCTGCGGGCTTTGGTAAGTTCGCCGTGCAGGTGTAACACTTGTGTAGAGCCGCCGCGTTCGTGTAAGTCGTCTACGTTCTGGGTGACGATGGTCACCTGATAGAGGCGCTCCAACTCGGCCAGCAGGCAGTGGGCGCGATTGGGTTGGGTATTTGCCAGTTGGCGACGGCGTTCGTTGTAGACGCGAAGCACCAGCGCCGGGTCGCGTTGAAAGGCTTCGGGGGTAGCTACATCGTGTACGCTGTGTTTTTCCCACAGTCCGCCGTTGTCACGGAAGGTAGCCAGGCCGCTTTCGGCGCTGATGCCAGCGCCAGTGAGTACTACGATGTGTCGCTTCATGTCCGCGCCAGCCGCCGTATCAGTCGAAGATTTTACCCGGGTTGATGATGCCGTTAGGATCAAAAACCTGCTTGATGCCTCTCAGATAGGCAATTTCAGTTTCGCTGCGGGTGTATTGGAGGTAGGCTTTTTTGGTCATGCCCACGCCGTGTTCGGCGGACACGCTGCCCTGATATCTTTCGACAATTTCAAACACCCACTTATTCACCTGCTGGCACTTTTCAAAGAAGTCTTCTTTCGCCATGCCCTCAGGCTTGAGGATGTTCAGGTGCAGGTTGCCGTCGCCGATGTGACCAAACCAGATAATTTCGAAATCCGGATAATGGTCGCTGACCACTTGATTGATTTCTTCCAGAAAGTCCGGCACCCGGGATACGACGACAGAAATGTCGTTTTTGTAGGGGGTGCGCGGGGCGATGGATTCGGAGATGCGCTCGCGCAGCAGCCACAGGTTCTGTGCCTGGGTTTCGCTTTGGCTGATCACGCCGTCGAGCACCCAACCGTTTTCCATGCACTGCTCGAACAGTTCCATGGCTTGTTCCATCACCTGGTCAGACACCGCTTCAAATTCCAACAGCGCGTAGTAAGGTGCTTCGGTGTCAAACGGCGCTTTTACCTGGCCATGAGCCAGCACGTGATTCATCGCCTGGTGGGAGAAAAACTCGTAAGCAGTTAAGTCCAGCTTACTGCGGAAGGTGTTCAGCACGGCCATGATGCTGCCCAGGTCGTTCAGGCCCAGTACTAACACGGTAAGATTGTCGGGCTGGCGTGACAGCTTCATGGTGGCTTCGGTAATAAAACCCAGGGTGCCTTCAGCGCCGATGAACAAGTGGCGCAGGTCGTAGCCGGTGTTGTTCTTTTCCAGGTCTTTGTTCAGATCCAGAACATCGCCTTTACCGGTGACGACTTTCAGGCCGGCAACCCAGTCGCGGCTCATGCCATAGCGGATAACTTTGATGCCACCGGCGTTGGTGGACAGGTTGCCGCCCAGCTGGCTGGAGCCGGCGGACGCAAAGTCCACCGGGTAGTAAAGGCCGTTTTCTTCGGCAAAATTCTGCAGCTGTTCAGTAATAACACCGGCCTGGCAACGCACGGTGCGGTCACTGGCGTTGAAGTCCAGAATCTGGTTCATGTTGTCAAACGCCACCACCACTTCACCGTTGGCGGCTACGGCGCCGGCGCTCAAGCCAGTTCGGCCGCCAGAAGGCACCAACGCAACTTTGTTTTGGTTGGCGAACTGAACCAGCGCCTGCACGTGTTCGATGGTTTTCGGCAGCACAATAGCGACCGGGTTTGGAGTGTATATCCGGGTCCAGTCGGTGCCGTAAGTGGCAAGATCAGACGGATCTGTCAGCACTTTGCCTGGGGCGTCGCCCTTGGCCATCAGTTGCTTCAGGGCGGCTATGATCTGTTCAGGTGTCATCAGGCTGGGCTCTCGCGCAAGTGTGTCTCGAAATGGGGCAGCACGGTCAAAACAAGACCGGCTGGCAACGCCAGGTCCGTATAAAAACGGGGATGTCCGGCACGCTGCCAATGCCAATGCCAAGGATTATGTTATCATACCGGCCCTGTTCTGTGAGCCAGCCCATGCGATGTAAAGCTGAGATGACTGGCCACGGGTGGTTAAACGCGACAAAAAGTTGGAAAGTAAGCCCATGTCCAATACGTCTCTGCAAAAAAGCAAAATCCGAATTCTGTTGCTGGAAGGCGTGCACCAGTCTGCACTCGATTCTCTGCACGCCGCCGGTTACACCAACATTGAGTCCCTGTCGCACTCGCTGGCTGAAGGCGAGCTGATCGAGAAAATTGCCGACGCCCATTTTGTCGGCCTGCGGTCGCGCACGCAGCTGACAGAGGCCGTATTCGAAGCAGCCAAGAAATTGGTGGCGGTGGGTTGCTTCTGTATTGGCACCAACCAAGTAGACCTGCAGGCGGCTACGCGCCGCGGCGTGGCGGTGTTTAATGCGCCCTTCTCCAACACCCGCTCGGTAGCCGAACTGGTGTTGGCGCAAGCCATTTTGTTGCTGCGCGGCGTGCCGGAAAAGAATGCCAAGGCCCACCGTGGCGAGTGGCTGAAGTCGGCCAAAGACAGCTATGAAATCCGCGGCAAGAAGCTGGGCATTATTGGCTATGGCAACATTGGCACCCAGTTCAGTGTGCTGGCCGAAGGCTTGGGCATGGACGTGTACTTCTACGATGTGGTGTCCAAACTCTCCATCGGCAATGCCACGCAAGTGGGTTCCCTGCAAGAACTGCTGAACCTGTGTGATGTGGTGAGCCTGCACGTACCGGAAACCGCAGCCACCAAATACATGTTTAAAGCCGAGCAGCTGGCACAAATGAAGCCTGGCTCTATTTTGATGAACGCCTCACGTGGCACGGTGGTCGATATTGACGCCTTGGCTGACTCCCTGCGCAGCAGCAAGTTGCTGGGCGCTGCCGTTGACGTGTTTCCGGTTGAGCCGAAATCTAACAAGGAAGAATTCGAGTCGCCGTTGCGTGAGTTTGACAACGTAATCCTGACCCCACACGTGGGTGGCTCTACCATAGAAGCCCAGGAAAATATCGGCCGTGAAGTCGCTGAAAAGCTGTCCATGTACAGCGACAACGGTACATCTGTATCGTCAGTGAACTTCCCCGAAGTGGCCCTGCCCTCGCACCCGAACCAGCATCGGCTGTTGCACATTCACGAAAACGTACCGGGCGTGATGTCAGAGATCAACCAAGTCTTTTCCGCTAACGGTATCAACGTCTGCGGTCAGTACCTGCAAACCAAGGAAGACATCGGCTACGTGGTGATCGACGTCGACAAAGCCTACGGTGAACTGGCGCTGGAAAAGCTGCTGGAAGTGAAAGGCACCATTCGCTGCCGTGTATTGTTTTAAGCTCGCAAGGCTGAATAGGAAAAACCGGGGCTCAGGCCTCGGTTTTTTTGCTCTTAGGGGACAGATTTGAAATCTGTCCCCTATCTTTTTGAGCAGTCCTCTCACTCAGCAAGCCTCTGGTTCCACCATAATCTGACGATGATAGCGTGCGGAAGTGTTAACGCGGCCAGCCGCCCAGAACATGACTCTGACTGCGTCAACCAGCAAACTCGTGGAGGGCCCGATAAGTACGATCACCCCCCAGGCGACACACGCCATTGCGATCGCCCCCAGCGTTGCAGGCAAGATTTTACGGACCGGAAACGCCTGGAATAAGCTTTTTTGATTCGACAACAAACGGTGTTCTGCAATCGAAAGGAAATGACGTACGCTGTGAATCGCACAAAAATAGAAGGCGAATCCCAGAAGCGGTGGCAATGCGATCAAGGCCACACCCACCAGGCATAACTCGACCAACACTCTTGGGTCTGGTCGGTTGAGGCGCCCGAACAACAGGCATCCGAAACCCAAAAGCCAAACCACCGCCAAACAAGGCCCAAGCCATACCACGATGTCCAAAACCACCTGTGGTTCAATCTTAATCAGCCAGGCAAACAACTCGCTTGTTTGCTGCGGATGCCCGAGCATCGGACCCAGAATGGGCATGCTGCCACTTAGCCAACGCAACAAAGGGTTTTTCGTCGAGCTCAGGAACGCTTCGTCGGTATAGCCAAAATGCCAGATCGACAACCCCAGAAACACCAGCAGCGCCACCACCGGCAGCACCCAGATTAGCGCAACAAAAGCCAACGAGGCCATCAGGTAGGCGCACAGAACAACGAACACACCAATAGGCAGCAACACAATCCAGAACTGTTGCTCAATCGACAGGGCCGGCAGCATAACGCCGACGATCAGCGCGAGGCTGGCAATAGTCAATATCACGCACTGTGACGGCGCCCGCCGGAACTCCGATAAAGCACATTGTCAGTGTTAGCGGTGTCGTTTATCACCATACCAATGCAGATCGCACAAAGGGCCCTGGCGGTAGTGCGCTGGCCACTGCCAGAGCATCACGCCAGCGTGGCTGGTCGTTCATAAACCGGCTCATTTGTGCGGCACTCGTGGCAGCAAACAGCCCCACGAACCATTGCGGTGCTTTGTCCGGGTGCCGCTTCAACGCCCGCAGAAACACGCTGTCCATCCAGTCCAGCCAGCCAGCCCGCACCGCTGGGCCCTGAAGCATCCAGCCGCCACTGGCGTGAGCCGCAAGAATCTGCCGGGCAAGCGCCGCGCTGCCTCTTTGGCAACTCACAAAATGATAACCCGTGGCGGCCCTCATCCAGCCTGCACCGACGCCTGCTCTGATCACCCGACCAGAGTTCTGAACATTCGGCATGCGTAACATAGGCAGGCTACCAGACTCCTCTCTTGTGACCTCGTAATACCCCAGCTCCTGCCGCTGCAGCCACGAATCAAGGTCTGAGCGATAGTCCGGCGCAGGCTCCTTCTCCGGTTGCAAGGCGGTCCATTCAATCAGAAAGTGATCCTCGTCGAGAGGCAACAGGTACAAAAAACACGGGTGCGGGTAGCCGGGCTGAAAATCCATCAGTGTGGCCGTAGAGGTATCAAAACCGTGCTTGGGACAGGTAATCTCAAGGCCTGAGAAAACCTGCCAAAACCCAACGCCGGATATCAGCTGACCCTTGTCGGGAGGGCGCGTGTCTATGACTGCCTTTGCCTGCCAACGGCGTTGATCCGCCGACACCAGAGCGCCATCATCGGTGTGTTCAACACCGCTAACGGTCACACCAAGGTGCAAATCAAAGGCCGGAATATCGTCTATTTTGGCCAATGCATGCCGATACAGAACATCTGCCGGCAGCATTGCGTAAGCAGCGTCCCTGTCAGACTGACACGCTGTTTGATTACCTTGGCTGACCTGCCAGCGAAACCAGCGATGAGTGATAAGATCGCGAAAAGGATGTGGCTCAAGGTCCCAGAAACACCATGTTCGATCGTTACTGTAGGATGTTCGTAGGTCTAGAAAACAGACTCTGGGTAATGTTGCCTGCCTATCTTCTGCCAACTGCAGGAGCCAGCAGGCCAGGCTGAGCCCGGCTCCGATAATGACAAGGTCATATGGTCATACTCAGCGTTTGGCGCAATTTAAGACTGGTTATCAGGCCTTGATGCAATGCGTGATCGTGACGAATATACTGACGATTGATTGCGCCTGCCCGAGCGCAAACTCGGACAGGCTTTTCAGACGCTTTCACTAGCCAATGACAGCGTTCAGGAAACGTTCAATGTCGTCCGCGCATCTCTAACCGCAGCCGAAAGTTCCCGCGTAAGTGACAAAACATCATCGCGGCCCTGCGCTTCGGTATCTGCATTGGCTATGCACTCCACCAGGGCCGAACCCACCACTACGGCATCCGCAAAACGCGCAATACGCTCAGCTTGGGGTGCGGTACGAATACCGAAGCCCACGGCCACCGGCAAGTTTGTATGCTCTCGAATCCGCGCCAGTTCTTTTTCCACTTTTTCAGCGGTAGGTGCCGCAGAGCCAGTAACACCGGTGCTGGAAACGTAGTACAAAAAACCGGAGGTATTTACCAGCACACCGGGCAGCCGGGCGGCATCGGTGGTGGGCGTTGCCAGGCGAATAAAGTGAATACCGGCTTCGCGGGCCGGCACGCACAGTTCGTTGTCATGCTCTGGCGGCAAATCCACCACGATCATGCCGTCTACACCGGATGCTGCGGCATCGTGCAGAAAACGCTCTACGCCGTAGCAGTAAATTGGGTTGTAATAGCCCATCAGTACAATCGGTGTGTCCTGATTATGCTCGCGGAATTCACGCACCATCTGCAGGGTTTTGATGGTGTTGTGACCACCGGCCAAAGCCCGCTGGCTAGCAAGCTGAATGGGCGCACCATCGGCCATAGGGTCGGTGAACGGCATTCCCAGTTCGATGATATCGGCACCGGCTTCAGGCAACCCTTTTAAAATCTCCGCGCTGTGCTGATAGTCCGGATAGCCTGCGGTTACAAACGTAACCAGGGCAGCACGGTCTTGCTGGCGCAAGGCTTCAAAACAACGATCAATACGACTTGCGCTCATATCAGGCTTCCCCTTTAACGTCTTTACCAGCGTCTTTCTCAGCGTTTTCCGCACTGGCGTCCATGGCGGCAAGGACGGTAGACATGTCTTTATCACCGCGGCCGCTCAAGTTGATAACAATCAAATGATCCTGCGGCAATGTCGGAGCCACTTTCATCACGTAGGCAATAGCATGGGCTGTTTCCAGCGCCGGAATAATACCTTCAATGCGGCACAGAGTGTGGAAGGCTTCCAGAGCTTCGTCATCGGTAATGGCGGCGTAGCTGACCCGGCCAATATCATTTAACCAGGCGTGCTCTGGGCCAATGCCCGGGTAATCCAGACCCGCCGAAATCGAATGGGCATCCTGAATCTGCCCGTCAGCGGATTGCAGCAGGAAGGTACGGTTGCCGTGCAATACGCCAGGGGTGCCGCCTTTCAGGCTGGCCGCGTGGCGCTTGTCCAGGCCTTCACCGGCAGCTTCAACACCCACCATAGCGACGCTCTCATCATCCAGAAACGGATGGAACAGGCCCATGGCGTTTGAGCCGCCACCCACACAGGCTACCAGCGTGTCGGGCAGGCGCCCTTCGCGCTCGAGAATCTGCTCGCGGGTTTCTTCACCAATAATCGATTGGAAATCACGCACCATGGCCGGATAGGGATGCGGGCCTGCTACTGTGCCGATGATATAAAAAGTATCAGCCACGTTGGTAACCCAGTCACGCAGGGCTTCATTCATAGCGTCTTTCAGAGTGCCTGCACCGCTGGTGACCGGGATTACTTTGGCGCCCAACAAACGCATGCGCTGCACGTTGGGCTGCTGACGGTGAATGTCGACGCTGCCCATGTACACCATGCACTCCATACCAAAGCGCGCCGCTACGGTGGCAGTTGCCACACCGTGCATGCCCGCCCCGGTTTCGGCGATGATGCGGATTTTACCCATGCGTTTAGCCAGCAAAATCTGGCCCAGGCAATTGTTAATCTTGTGAGCGCCGGTGTGCAGAAGATCTTCACGCTTCAGGTACACCTTGGCCCCGCCGAGCTGTTCGGTTAACCGTTCAGCCAGATACAGCGGGCTCTTGCGGCCGACAAAGTCACGGCGCAGCGCGTCCATCTCATCAATAAAGTCTTTTGAGTTGCGTGCAGTTGCGTATTCTTTTTGCAGCTCAAGAATGAGCGGCATCAGGGTCTCGGCCACAAAACGGCCACCAAAATGACCAAAAAAGCCGTTGGTATCCGGGCCCTGTCGTAGCGTGGTTGCTGTGCTCATGCAATTGACTCCATTGCGCTGATTCGATTTCTGTTCGATTTCTGTTCGATTTCTAATTGATATCCAGTGTAAAGCAGGACAACACAGGGGGAAATCGATAAAATCGCACCCACCTGTGAGAAAAAGTAACCGATTTATGGAACATGCCAACCTACCTTTACCGTCGCTGAATGCGCTGCGCGCCTTTAATGCCGCGGCACGCCTGCTAAGCATGAGCCGTGCCGCTGAAGCGCTTAACGTGACTCACGGTGCCATCAGCCGGCAAATTGGCCAGCTTGAACAACAACTCGGCATAGCGTTATTCGAGCGCCAGGGCCGCGGCATTGCTTTGACCGCTGCAGGCCATCAGCTGTTCGCCACCACGGATTCGGTTTTCTCACAGCTGGAACAGGTTTGCGAGCGCCTGCGGCGAGAGGCCCGTGATGCGCCCCTGGTGTTGAGCTGCTCGGGTAGCTTTCTGGCGCGCTGGTTTATTCCGCGCCTGGGCCGGTTACGCCAGGACTGCCCCGGCCTGGACATTCACCTGACCACCACCGACGAAGAGCTGCACCTGCCCGCGGGGGTAGACGCTGCTCTGGGCTTTACCTCGGCGCCGGCGCCCTCAGGCCAGAACCTGATTGTTCTGGGCCCTGAACGAATCGGACCGGTGATGGCCCCCGGGCTGGCCCCTGCCAACCCAGATATGCCGGCGAGTGCCCTGCTGGAGTTGCCGCTACTGGAAACCCTGTCACGGCCGCAAGCCTGGCCACAATGGTGTAAGCATCAGCAATTAGATACGCAGAGTTTGCCGATACGGCAATCATTTGAACATTTAAATTACATGCTAGAGGCAGCATTGGTAGGGCTGGGCGTGGCAATAGCGCCGCAATATCTGGTGGAAGAAGACCTTCGCAGCGGGCGACTGCTGGCGCCCTGGGGTTTTATAGAAACCCGCGACACCCTGTGCCTGCGGCTTCCTGGTGATACGGTGTCGCCGCGGGCCCAGCGCCTGGCCGATTGGCTGGCCAAGGCGCTGGCACGGTGACTCTAATCCGGGATTTGAACCTAACTCTGTCGCGTTAGCACACGGACTCCGCTTTAACGCATAGGTACTAGCGTTAATTCAACGCGACGGTTCTGTTCACGGCCGGATTCGGTGTCGTTAGACGCCACCGGGGAACGCTCTCCGTAACCCACCGCGCGGGTACGCTTGGACTCAATGCCCTGATTTAGCAGAAAGTCACGAACAGAAGATGCGCGGCGCTCACTCAACAACTGGTTATAGCTATCGGCGCCTTGGCTGTCGGTGTGCCCTTCTATTTGAACAATAGTTTGGTCAAATTCTTTCAGTACTAAGGCAACAGACTCCAGAGTTCCGGCAAACTGCGAGCGGATACTGGTTTGGTTGAGGTCAAAAGTAATGTTGCCAGGCATCACCAGCGAGATCTGGTCGCCATTACGCACCACGCGCACGCCCGTACCTTCAAGCTGCTGGCGCAGTTGCACTTCCTGACGATCCATATACACACCTATCCCGCCACCTAGAGCACCGCCAGCTGCCGCGCCAATCAGCGCACCTTTGCCGCGGTCACTTTTACTGGATGTCGCCGCACCGATTACCGCGCCGCCAAGTGCGCCAATCACGCTACCCTTAGTGGCGTTCGATGTTTTCTGTTCGCCGGTGTATGGGTCGTATGTCATACAGCCGCCAAGCGTCAGGCTGGCCAGTGTTACCGCAAGTATGGTTTTTTTCACAGCGCTTTCCTTATTTCCGTGGATCTGCGACAGCGTGTTCACACGTCTGTCGTGAATGTATCGATAATCGTGTTAAACACCGTTGCCTGCAAATCGTGGGCCTCGTTGACCAAATGGTGCCGGCCCCGTGGCAACTTGACTTCATGAACCCGGGCAAACTTGTTACGAATAATTCGCAAATTGTGGGGCCAATCTACGGTCAGGTCTTTTTCACCCTGGACTACGGTTATATCGAACTCAACCGGGCGCGCCGACTCAATGTGGGGCACCCATTGGCGCAATGCCGAAACCCAGTCAACATGAACAGCGCGGGCCTGCAGCGGGTCGACCTTACGAAGAAATTTCAAAAACTCCGAGTTGCCACTGTTGGCACTGAATGCCCGCCGCCAACGGCTGACAAAGGGCCTAAGCACCGTGTGCAACACACGGGCCTTAACCCAACCCGCAGGGCGTATCAGTGGCGCTAGTAAAACCACTTTGCGAAACTCTGATGTGGCCCGGGTATGATGATTCGACAGCAGATAGTCAATCAGTATGGCGCCGCCCGTGCTCTGCCCCACCGCATACCAGGGCCCGCGAATTTTCTGTCGCACCTTTGCCGTCACATCGCTGAGCACCTGCTGGTACTCCAAAAAGCTGCCTATGGCCGCCGGCGTGCCACTGGAAAGCCCGTGGCCCGGCTGGTCATACGCCAGCACATCAAAGCCTTCCCCCAAGCAGCGGTCTATCAGCTGGGTGTAAAGCCCAACGTGATCGAAATAACCGTGCATTACAAAAACTGTTCCGCGGCAATGTGTTACGGCTGTGCTGCGGTAATAATGCACCATGACCTGATGCTTGCCGGAGTTCACGTAGCCTTGGTGGTATTCCACCTGCGCATGCTCTACCCAAAGGTCCAACCCATAAAAATGACAGTAAGCCATCATTTCATGGCTCAGCTCTCGCTCATTTTCTGGTTCGAACGCTTTCAGCCTGTCCAGCAACGAGTTGCGGTCCCAATCCGGTATTTTTATAGTATCTGTTTTCCAGTACACGAGAGGCTAAACACCTGTGGTGAGTAAGAAAAATTCGTTGAGGGCGTCATGTTCTGCGCCTTTGAGCTCACGAAACCCTACTGGTCGGGGAGCCAGTCGTCCAGCGTAAGCTGGCCATTGCACAGCGCCTCTTTACGGTTTTTGGGCCAGCGTTTGATTTTCCACTCTAACTGCATGGCTTGAGCGCGGCCACCCACACAGCTCTGGAACGCCAGAACCAGCGGGCCCTTGCCGCGAAGGCTGTGAGCACCTTTGACGCTGCCCTGATGTTCTGAAAAACGCCGTTCCACATCCGTAGACACCCCGGTGTATAAGGCGCCGGCGGCGGTTCGCACCAAGTAAACCGACCACTCAGCCGCCACCGCTCACGACTCCTGCGGCGGCATCCTGTTTCTGCGCGGCTTTTTTCTGCTGCAACCACAAGCCGGCCATAATCAGTACTAGCCCTACATAAGTAGACGGCAAAATTCGCTCACCCAAAATAAACCAGATAAACACCAACGACAAAAACGGCGATATAAAAATAAGATTGCTAACTTTCGCTGTGTTTTCGGCTTTTTTCATGGCGTAGGACCAAAGCACGAACGCAATGCCCATTTCAAACACGCCAACATAACCGGCCGCCAGCAAGGAACCCGTCAGCGGAAAATGCAGACTGTCGGTGGCTACAGCCGCTGCAACAATCACTGGCAAACCAAATAGAAAATTCAGGAACAGGCCCACCACCGGGTCGCGGGTGTCGCGGGTGGCAATAATCCAATAGCTGGCCCATACCAACGTACTGCCAACAGCAAAGGCCACTCCCATCGGGTCCGAAAAGCTCAGGTCGGTTACCGCGCCACGGGTGGCAATCACGAATACGCCGGCGTAACACACCAGCCCGGCCGCGATGTCGCGCCCGCGCAGACGTTGGCCTAGAAAGGGAACAGACAGGTAAGCCAACACCAGCGCCCAGGTGTAATTGATGGGCTGGGCTTCCTGAGCCGGCAGGCGGTCAAAGGCGCCAAACAGCAGAAAATAGTACAGGCACGGGTTTATAAGGCCCATCATAAATGACTGCGCATACTGCCCGCGACGCAACTGGAACACCAAGCGCCAGCGGCCCTGAAGCACCAGAATTGTGCCCATCACCAGAATAGAGGCCACACAGGCAATTAACAGCAGCTGCAGCGGAGATAGATCCGCCAGTGCCAACTTGAACGCGGTGGCCACGGTGGACCACAGTAATACCGTGGCGAGGCCGTACATCATGGCCTGTTTTTGATTGGTCATAGTTTAAACTCTCACCGCGGCTTTGATGCCGGATTCTAGGCCACGCAGTATACCCATCCTTACCGGCCTTATACAGGTCGTTAATTTGCTAACAATATAACCTTGTGACAGCCTGAAGCCTGACTTTGTAAACTAACCGGTGGCTATCGCCATGAACAAACGGACTCAAAGCGTTCTCACCACCACAGTGCTCGTCAGCCTGTTCAGTGCTGCCAGCGCCATGGCTCGACAGACGCCGGCGATTAAGGAAATTACTGAAGGTTTCAGCGATCCGGCAGCGGCTGGCACACACGGCGTTTTACAGCGATGCGCAGTTACACAAGTTCGTCGATGCACAGCAACAGATAAACACGCTACGAGAAGAATACAAAGACCGCATTGACAGCGCAGAGTCTGAAGCCGATGCAACAGGCCTGCGCGATGAGGTGAATGCGCGCATGGCAGAGATTATTGAAAATCAGAATCTGGATATTGACACCTATAACGCCATGGCCATCGCCTACAACAGCGAACCGCGCGGTCGCAACCGAATTGACGCTTTGATGCCCTGGTGCCGTCGCCCACGTCCATTCCTCTATCGGAATCAGCCCGCCCGGTAGCACCGGATTGTCATTACCGCTGCCATCTTTACCGCTGTCGCCATCCCCTGCTCCGGCTTGTGCTTGGCCACTCACCCTCCAATACCTTAATAATTGTCAAAGACTTGATAACCCACAGCATAGCCCGAAAGCTCAACTGTGCGGTGCTATTCGGGAGCCAACCAGTCCATCTGTTGGCCCAGGCCCAGACGTGCGGCCGGCTCCAAATCGCTCATCATCGCCGACAGCCGTTCATCCAGACCCCAGGGTGGATTGATGACCAGCATCCCGGAACCGATCATGCCGCGCTCCGGTGGCGTATGCAGTCGCACTTCACTACGCAGGATTTTGCGAACCGGGCCGGCCCTGAGGCCGTCCAGCAAAGTCTGCTCAAGGCCAGAGGTCAAAATGGGATACCACACCAGAAACACCCCGTGGCGGCATTTGTGCCACGCACGACTGAGTGTTTCGGCTACGGCGGTATAGTCGGTTTTTACTTCGTAAGACGGGTCAATAAGCACCAACAAGCGCGGCTGACGGGGTGGAAGCACTTTCAGCAGCCCCGCCAGACCGTCCTGCTGGGTTACTCGCAATCGTTTGCCAGAAGCCCACTGGTTCAAACTGCTGGTTTCTGACGGGTGCAGTTCGAACACACCCAGGTTGTCCTGCGCGCGTAAAAAATGCCAAAACCATGCAGGCGACCCAGGATATTGGCGCAGGTTCGCGCCGGAGTTTAGTTGCTGTAAAAACGGCCGCAGCAGCTGCCAATCGGCTGCCGCCAGACGGTCCAGCTGGGGCCAGAGTTTGCGGATACCCGCATCAGCTTCGGCGGTTTTGCGGGCCCGCTCATCATCAAGATCGTAAAGCGCACTGCCTGCGTGGGTGTCAATACAGGCGATGCCCGACGCTTTTGCCTGCATCATATTCAGCGCCAGCACCAGCGCCGCGTGCTTGTGCACATCGGCGAAATTGCCTGCATGAAAGGCATGGAGATAACTCAGCATAAACGGGCTCCCGGTTAATGGGAGCCATTAAGCCCGACCACGGCTGGTGTGTGCAAGCGCATCACAGCTGAACAACGCCCACCATAGTCGCCCCAGTGTATCAGGGAGTATCAGCAACCGCTTTGCCAGTCAGTTATTGCTGGTTTACCGGCGCTCAATACTGCCCTTTGAACCAGCAGATTCTGATGATGGAGAGGCACTCTTTTTGATTTTTTGCCAAGCGGTAAAAATGCTGGCGGACGTTCCTGCAAGCCGGATAGCTGAGCTGCTCATGATCCCATTCTCCACAGTGTTTGATTGACGAGGGGGCATTAAACGCAGCGGTTGACCGCCTGATTGCGGACCCCACCGAAGCCAACCTGAATGCCGCTAAAGAAGCTTGGTACGCAGCACGCGTTCCTTACCAGCAAAGCGAAGTTTTCCGCTTTGGCAACACTCTGGTAGACGACTGGGAAGGCCAGGTAAATGCTTGGCCGCTGGACGAAGGCATGATCGACTACGTCAAATCCGACGGTTACCAGTACGAGCTGGGCAACGCTGGCGCAACCGCCAATATTATCGCCAGCACCAGT
The DNA here is from genome assembly GCF_000372805.1 of Marinobacter gelidimuriae. Taxonomy (GTDB): domain Bacteria; phylum Pseudomonadota; class Gammaproteobacteria; order Pseudomonadales; family Oleiphilaceae; genus Marinobacter; species Marinobacter gelidimuriae. The sequence goes on from NZ_KB889827.1 coordinate 158,534, forward strand.
ATTAACGTGGGTGGCGAACAGCTGGACGTAAGCACGCTGACGGCTGAATTGCTGGCCGACCTGAACGGCTTCGACGCAGGTAATGGCGAACGGCCAGTCAGCGACTACCAGCAAGGTAAAGAGTGCACCAATGGCAACTGCGATCGCCGTGGCCAATACCTGGACGCCGTGACCGACCTGTTGGTTGACGATCTGGAATGGATGACCGCGCAGTGGGCCGAGGGCGCCTTCGCCGGTGACATGGGCCTTACCTCGTCACTGAAAACCGCCACCGACTGCACGCCAAGCCAGAACTGCGGCGACTGGGCCAACGGCGGCGAACCGGAAGTGACGGACAAAATTGCCGATTTTGTGACCTTCTACTCTAAAAGCCTGGCGGTTCCTGCCCGCCGTGATATGGATAGCGCCACCGTTCAGCAAGGCGCCCGTCTGTTCAACGAAACCGGCTGTGCAGGCTGCCACACACCCACCCATGTGACCGGTGTTGACCCGCAACGCCCTGACCTGAGCAATCAGACCATCTGGCCTTACAGCGATCTGCTACTGCACGACATGGGGCCGGCGCTGGCAGACGGTCGCGACGAGTTTTTGGCCAACGGCAATGAATGGCATACGGCTCCTCTTTGGGACGTTGGCATGGCTCAGCAGGTAAACCCTTTAGCCGGGTTTTTACACGATGGCCGGGCCCGCACGCTTGAAGAAGCGATTCTTTGGCACAGTGGCGAAGCCCAGCCGGCCAGCGATCGTTATCGCCAGATGGCAGAACAACAGCGCCATGCGCTGGTTGAATTTCTGAACTCACTGTAAGGACGTTTTATGTTGCGATTGACCCACTATTTCCGCACCACCGCACTTGCCCTGTTGCTGCCAACGCTGGCACTGCCGGGCCTTGCCCTGGCTGCTTCGGCGGAATCCGGAACGGCTGTTGAACAGCAACTACACCCACGCCATCATGAGTTTAAGTCGCAGACATTTCCTGGCGGCCTTCGGTGGCGCCATGGGCGCAACCGAACTGAGCCTGACTGGTTGCTCGCTGTTGCCAGCAAAAGCCGACTCGCTGAAAAGCCGCGAGTACGTGGGCGCCAGCAAGCTTAACGATGGCAGCTACGCCGTCCAAAGCCTGAGCAGCGACGGCACACCACTTTGGCATACGGCCGTTGAAGCCCGCTGCCACGGCGGCTGTTTTCGCCCGCACACTGCCCAGGTGCTGATTTTCGAGCGCCGGCCCGGCTGGTGGTTTCACGTGTTTGACAGCCGCAGCGGCAAGCGCCTGGCACACATAAAGGCCAATGACGGCGAGCATTTTTACGGCCATGGCGTGTTCTCCCCCGATGGCCGTTATTTGTACACAACGGCCAGCCGCTATGAGCGCGGCGACGGTATTATTGCGGTGTACGACGCCGAGGCCCGCTATGCGCGTGTCGACACGCTCGACCTGAACGGAATAGGCCCACACGAACTGCACCTGCACCCGGATGGCCAAACCCTGGTTATCGCTCTGGGTGGCATAAAAACCCACCCGGATTACGATCGCATCAAAATGAACCTCGAGTCCATGGCACCCGCTCTGATGCTGGTGGATCGCACCAGCGGCGAGATTCGCGCGCGCTTCAGCCCCTCACACCATCAACTGAGTTGCCGCCACCTGGACGTGACCCCACAAGGCTATATCTATGCGGGCTATCAGTGAATGACCAGGCGCCGCCATTGATCGCCAGGTACCGCAATGGCCGCTTTGATGAAATCGGGTTTACCGACGATGTCCAACCGCGATTGGCAAACTACATTGCCAGCGTGTGCGCGCATCCCCAGAACGATCTGGTCGCGGTGACTGCGCCCCGAGGTGGCCGCACTCTGATATTTGAGGGCGCAACAGGGCGAATACTACGCAACGAAGCCATAACCGATGGCGCCGGCGTGGAAGCCCTGGCCGGCGGCGACTTTTTGATCACCACCGGCCAGGGCAAACTGATCCGCATGAGTATAGGCGCGCCAGCACAGGAACTGGCCACTCTACCTTTACACTGGGATAACCATCTGGTTTAGCCCATCCATGGCGACTGGTATGCTTGGTACTCACGTTTCACAGGGAGTGCTGGTGTGCCAACGTCCAAAACACCTTTAGACCGACTCTATGGGCTGATAGCCAACGAAGAAGACGCAAGGGTCTGCAAAGACATTCCCGATTCAGCCTGCCGCGAAGTACCGCGTAACTTTTTCCTGATTCTGGCGGCAAACGTTCTCACCAAACTCGGTGATCTGCTGATCAGTCCAAAAACGGTGCTGGCCTGGCTGATGAGTGCGGTTGGCGCCCCTGCCCTGGTGGCCTGGCTGGTACCCATTCGTGAATCCGGCTCTATGGTTCCACAAATGGTGATAGCCGCCTGGGTGCGACGTAAACCGGTGCGCAAATGGTTCTGGACACTGGGCAGTCTGGGCCAGGCCCTCAGTGTGGCCGCCATGGCCGCCAGCGTGTGGTTTCTGGACGGTTACAGCGCCGGCTATGGTCTGATTGCCGCGCTTATCCTGTTCTCGCTCTCCCGTGGTTTCTGCTCGGTGTCGATGAAAGATGTTCAGGGCAAGTGCATTCCAAAAACCCGTCGTGGCCGCTTGTCTGGCCTGGCCTCCACCCTCGGCGGCACTGCCACCGTTGCCCTCACCGCCCTGTTGTTCTGGGATCGGGGCGACCCAAGCATGGCTTTTTACAGCCTGCTTCTGTTGCTGGCTGCCGCTTTGTGGCTGCTTGCCGGCGCGCTGTTTGCCGGCGTTGACGAGTACCCCGGTGAAACCGGCGGTGGCGGCAACGCCATCCACGATGCCATTTCCAGCCTGTCGCTGCTGAAAACCGACAAGCCGTTCCGCCACTTTGTAATTACCCGCGCTCTGCTGCTGTGCTCTGCCCTGGCCGCACCGTATTTCGTGGTGTTGGCTCAACAGCAAACCGAATCCGGCTGGGCATTGGGGGTTTTCTTGTTGGCCAGCAGCCTGGCCAGTTCATTGAGCGCCAGTTTTTGGGGCTGGGCCGCCGATACGTCTAGTCGTAAAGTCATGATTCGCGGCGCGCTCATGGCCAGCATGGTGTGCCTGAGTGTTGCAGGTACCGCTCTGGTTATGGGGGAATCCATGGGCGGCGTGTGGTTCTATCCAGGCGCTTTTTTTGTGCTCAGCATCGCCCACGCCGGCGTAAGGCTTGGCCGGAAAACCTATCTGGTGGATATGGCGGGGGGCAACAAACGCACAGATTATACCGCGGTCAGCAATACCGTTATCGGTGTTTTACTGCTGGCAACCGGGGCCCTGACGGCGCTAATCTCAACCTTTTCGAACATTGCCGTTATTCTGGTGCTGGGATTTATGGGCCTGGCCGGTACGTTCAGTGCCATGAGACTGAGCGAAGTGACCGGCGACGATAATCACTGAGCGGCAAGCACCGGCTGCGTTGATGTTTAAAAAGCTTTGCTAGCCCTTTGGGTTTTTTTGAGGGTGGTAACCAATACGGAACCCACCCCAATGTTTGCCGTCGATGTAAATGGGCACTGACAGGTCGTGCATAATTTCACCGGTGTCGCGGCGATACGTTTGCAGCAGCATTTCCTGGGTATGGCTGCCGCAGCGAATGCCCGTGCGATCATTGAACAACCGCTTACTGCGGCTACGCGCCAAATCGGTGGCGGCATTGCCGGTAGAAGCGTGGGCGAACTCGCGGTTATGGGTAGGCACGTAGCCATCCGGCGCCGTGGTAATAGCGTAAACAATTTGCGCGTTGGCGCCCTTTATCGCCTCCTGAATAACAGGCAGGGCCTGATCAGTGAAGCGGTCAAACCCACAGGTGTATTTCGGCGGATTGGTATTAGCCACAGGCTGACGATTGCGATCGAACAGGGCCGCGGCGCTGAGCTTATTGTCACGGAGAGCTTGTGCGAAAACATCAGCAACTTGCGCTGCACCAACGCTGGCGTGTTGGAAAAACGGACGGTGGTAACTGGTCTCGCTGTTTAACGCAAACACCGCGTTCGTGGTTTCAGCAATTTCCATAAGGCGGGTGGCCTGCTGTGCCAGCGAAGCGACACTGACATCGCTCTCGGTGATGTCATCGCGCACCGTTTCGATCACCGTGAATATCTGCTGCAAATTGTGTTCGTTATCGCGATCAATACTCGCAATCTGCGAGACCTGTTGCTGGAGCTGGTCAGACTGCTCGCGAATACCGTCCAGCTGTGTTCCCACCGATTCCACCGACGCCACACCCTGCTCAATGCTGACCGTCAAGGCTTCTATTCCGGTCACAATCTGGGCAGTGTCTTCGCGAATTTCCCCCAAGGTGGCTGCAACATCGGCCGTGGCCTCTGCGGTGCGACGTGCCAGCTGCCTTACCTCGTCGGCAACCACGGCAAACCCACGCCCCTGATCGCCAGCCCGAGCCGCTTCAATGGCCGCGTTCAGAGCCAACAGATTGGTTTGCTCAGCAATGCCCTGAATCGTGCTAGTGACCCCCTGAATACGATGAGACTTTTCATTAAGGTGTTGAATACGTAACAAGTTCTCATCAGACTGACGATGTACATTACGGATACGCTCAATCACCTGCACCAGCGCCTGGCGGCCGTCTTGGCTCGCCGAACTGGCCTGCTGAGCAAGGGCCGCTGCATCATTGGCCTGCAAAGTCGATGCCTGAGTGGCGCCAGTAATCTCGCCGGCGAATTCGGCAAGCCTGGCGGTTTCCTTCACCTGGCGGTTTCCTTCACCTGGCGGTTTCCTTCACCTGGCGGTCCAGCCGCAGTTTCAGCTGATCGGCAGCATAAGACACTTCGGCGGCAGAAATGGCGTTGGTATTGGCACTATGGCGAAGATTTTCCAGCAGTGCGCGGCCTGCTTTCGCATCGCTGAGCAGCTGCGCGCACAAACTTGCAAGCGGATGACCCGGTGCTAACTGGCCCTGGCTGAGATGAATGAGACTGCGCTGTGCCGGCGCGAGAATCCGCCAGGCAATAAAAAAACCGGCCACCCCCAGACCAACCGCCAAACCGGTCAACACGGAAACCAGATCAATCGCGGTAACGGCCGCAACCAAAACGCCACCGGCCAGCGTAGCCAGCACCATTACCAGGCCCCACCCTTTCGTTGCCTTGTCTACAAACAACATCTGATTACCCCGTTTTTATCATTGTTCGTTGTCGGGCGCAGCGCGCAATCCGCAATCTGTCACCAAAACCGCCCACAGCTTACCGAAAAAGACACCGCCAGGCCTTGGGACTTTGGTAAAGAACGCTTGCGGTTCTTTACTTTACGACTGCAATGGGTATTTCTGAAGTGCGTGATCTGGCCGAATATGCAAAACAAAAAAAACCGGAGCAATGGCTCCGGTTTTTTGATCTGTGCCGATGCTTAGGGTAGCGTCGTCCATAGCATCTTCCACGGCGTCGCCCGCCTCTTCTGCGGCCTCACCGACTTTTTCACCAGCATCTCCCGCGGCGTCTTTGGTTTCTTCCCAAGCGCTATCGTTCTGCCCGGTAACGTCCTCATAGCTTTCCTCAATGGCATCGCCGGCATCATCCGCCATATTGCTGATGTTGTCGCCAGCCTTGTCCAAATCTACCATCTCGTCATCATCGGAACTGCAGCCCGCCAAGCCCAGGGTCATCACCAACGCCAATGCGCTAATTGTGAATTTTTTCATAAAAAAACCTCCATTGATCGTCATTGAAAACAGCGCCAAGATTACGCTGCGACCCAGCAAAAACACAATTACACAAGGGTTACCCTTTGGTTAATCGGGCAAGGTACTAGAACCACTCGGCTTTCATTGCCAGACAGGTGTCGTCCATGTTGCGCAGCAGAACCAGATCCTGAGCAACGGTGGGTAACTCCCAATGAAAAAAGTACTGTGCGGCCTGCATGGCCTCGAGCAACAACTGCAAGCCATGGCTTTGGTTCTGCCACACTTTGCGGCCCAGCAGATCCAGCGCCTGAATACCATTGGTGCCTTCGTGGATCGGGTTCAGCCGGTTATCACGCCAGCATTGCTCCACCGGATAGTCGCGGGTGTAACCTGCGCCGCCGTATACCTGAATCGCCAGATCGTTGGCCTTGGGGCCATATTCCGAAGGCCAGGCTGTGCATATAACCACGGTAGCCAATCACCGCCGCGCCACAGCCCACGCCAACCCGGGCCTCGTTCATCATCTGGAACATGTACTTCAATCCCTGATGGGGCTCGCCCACCAGGTAACCGTGGCATTCGGCGTCGTCACCAAAACTCAAGGCCGTCGAGGTGGTTCCACGGTAGCCCAGCTTGTGAATCAAGCCGGCCAAAGCCACACCGTTACGCTCACCCAACCCGCCGGTTTCGCTCAAACGGAGTTTAGGCACAATAAACAGTGAAATACCTTTCACACCAGCCGGCGCACCTTTTATTTTGGCCAGCACCCTATGTACGATATTTTCGGTGATGTTTTGCTCGCCACCGGAGATGTATATCTTCGCGCCCTTGATCAAATAATGACCAGCGTCGTCAGGCGTAGGCGTCGAAGGCCTGCTTTACCTGTGGCAGCATGGCCACCTTGCCATCCACAAACCGCGGCTCGGCCAACACCTCAACACCCAGTACTTCGTAAAGTTGGAACGACAGGTCGCGACGGTCAATCAGGGTATCGGTCATTACGCGGTCTCCGGCTTTAGGCCATTTTTATACGGCCGTTTTAAAACTGCTGCGCTCTTTATGCCACAGATAACCGCTGGATAGCCACTCTTTAACATGGCGCCAACATAAGCGCGGTTATGGCGCCAGGCCACAAGTTACTTGACCTTCAGACTGCGGTACGTATCATCCTTTTGATATTTTCTATACGGAGTAACCATAACGGAGAGGTCGCACAGCTGCTGGTTTATATCAGATCTACTTCGCCTGGCTGACATCGCCCGCTATCGCGGCAAGCTTCCTTATTTTCCAGACCCTCCACGGCGTTAAGCAGCTCATACTTGGCGGGTGACAGCTCGCTTGGTGATAGCTCACTTGTATTGGTTCGTTGGTAATAGATCGCTGGTAACATCTTTTTCTGTCCTACACCTACAATTGAGATTGCGATGTCGCTCCCCCTGGTTGTTTTACTGCCCTTTTTAGGCGCCATGGCCGCACCACTGTTCGCGCAGGGCGGGCGCACAGCCATCGCTATTGCGTCAACCGTTCCCGCGCTGATTGCGCTCGCCGCATTGTTCCCCCACTGGCAAACACTGGCAGACGGCGGTGTTGTCCTGCACACCTACGAATGGCTACCTGCGATCGGGCTGTCGCTGAGTTTCCGCCTGGATGGCCTGTCACTGCTGTTCGCGCTGCTGATTCTGGTGATTGGTATCCTGATCATTCTTTACGCCCGCTACTACTTGAAACCTGAAGAAAATATTGGCAAGTTTTACGGCCTGCTGCTGTGTTTCAAGGGCTCAATGCTTGGCATTGTGCTTTCCAGCAATTTGTTGCTGATGATGATTTTCTGGGAAGTCACCAGCTTGGTGTCGTTTTTACTGATCAGTTTCTGGACCCACAAAAAAGGCGCGCGGCGCGGTGCCCGCATGGCGCTGACGGTTACCGGCGGCGGCGGCCTGGCCCTGTTAGCAGGTGTTCTCATAATCGGTCAGATTGTCGGCAGCTACGAGCTGGACGATGTGCTAGCCGCAGGGCCCATCATCAAAGCACACGCGCTTTATCCGGTTGCGCTCACTTTGGTGCTACTCGGCGCATTTACAAAATCGGCCCAGTTCCCATTCCATTTCTGGTTGCCTCACGCCATGCAGGCGCCTACGCCGGTATCGGCCTACCTGCACTCGGCCACCATGGTTAAGGCCGGCATATTCCTGCTGGCGCGACTGTACCCGGCGCTGGCAGGCACCGAACAATGGTTTTACATGGTTAGTTTCACCGGCATGGCAACGCTGCTGCTGGGCGCGTATATCGCCATGTTCAAGCACGACCTCAAAGGCTTGCTGGCGAACTCCACGATTAGCCATCTGGGGTTGATTGTTCTGTTGCTCGGTATGGGTACGGAACTCGCCACCGTTGCTGCCCTGTTTCACGTAATCAACCACGCCACGTTTAAGGCCTCGCTGTTTATGGCGGCCGGCATTATTGACCATGAAACCGGCACCCGCGATATGCGCCGCATTAACGGGCTTTGGCGATTCATGCCCCACACCGCCACTCTGGCCATGGTGGCAGCGGCCTCTATGGCCGGTGTACCGCTACTGAACGGCTTTCTTAGTAAGGAAATGTTTTTCGCCGAGTCTCTGGCACTTAACCTTCCCGGTTACTGGGCCTGGCTACCGCCGATTGTGGCGACCCTGGCCGGCATTTTCGCGGTTGCTTACTCCGCCCGGTTTATTCACGACGTGTTCTTTAACGGCAAGCCGATAAATTTGCCCATTTATCCGCCCCATGAACCGCCGCGCTATATGAAAATCCCTGTGGAAATATTGGTGTTCGCTTGCCTGATGGTGGGTATGTTCCCGACCATATCAGTGGGCCCGCTGCTTTACGCCGCATCCTCTGCAACCTTGGGCGTGCCGGCACCGGACTATCAGCTGGCGGTAATGCACGGCTTCAATCTGCCGCTATTTATGAGCTTTTTAGCGTTCTTTGGCGGCTTACTGATGTACAGCCAACGCAAGCGTTTCTTTGCCTTTCACGACCGCTTCCGCGAGATCGACGAAAAAGCGATCTTCGAAAAAATGGTATTCAGCCTGGGCCTGAGAGCCAACCAGCTCACTGCCGCCACCGAGAACGGCTCGCTGCAGCGCTACGTTATGCTGCTGATTGTCAGCGCTCTGGCCGTGGCGTTTTTACCGATCAGCAAAATGGGCTTTTTTATTGGCAGCAACGGGTTAACCCCGGTGGACTGGCCGACGGCAACCTTGGGTGCCGTTCTGATTGCCAGCGCCCTGGCAACTGCAGCCATGCACCGTGAACGCTTCTTTGCGCTGGTACTGATCAGCGTCGTCGGGTTGTTAACCGCGCTCACCTTTGTGCGTTTCTCGGCGCCAGATCTGACCATGACCCAACTGTCGGTGGAAGTCGTTACCGTTGTGCTGTTAATGCTGGCACTTTACTACAGGCCCTCACGGACACCCGTTGAGAGCAGCCGTGGTCGCCGCGTTCGTGACATGGGGATAGCCCTGTTAGCCGGCAGCGGCATGACCATTATTACCCTGGCCATACTGACCCAGCCGTTCAGTTCGATTTCCGAGTTCTTTCTGGCAAACAGCAAAACCGGTGGTGGTGGTACCAACGTGGTCAATGTGATCTTGGTGGATTTCCGCGGCTTCGACACCTTGGGTGAAATTTCAGTGCTGGCGATTGCAGCATTGGGTATTTTTGCAATGCTCAAAAACACATCACTTACGCCGCCTCCGGGCGATGGGCTCGGCCACACCTGGACCCGTGACCGACACCCAACCATGCTGAAGCAAATTGCCCGGCCAATGCTGCCGTTGGCATTGATGGTGTCGGCGTTTATATTCCTGCGAGGCCACAACCTGCCAGGCGGCGGCTTTATTGCCGGTTTGATAACCGCCATTGCGCTGATTCTTCAGTACATCGCCAGTGGCTTTTCCTGGACCGAGGACCGCATCGCCATGCGCTATCACAATGTGATTGCGCTGGGTCTGCTGTTTGCCGTTATTACTGGCGCCGGCAGCCTGGCGTTTGGTTATCCGTTCCTGACCTCCACATTCGGCTATATCACCTGGCCGGTGGTGGGTAAGTTCGAACTGGCATCGGCGCTGGTGTTTGACCTGGGTGTGTACCTGGCGGTGGTGGGTGCCACACTGCTGATACTGGTCAGTGTAGGCCGCATCAACCCCCATTCCGCTATCCGTCCTGTAAACAGCGAGTCGAGCTACGGCGCTGACACGACTACCCTGACTCAAAGAGAGACCGAATAATGGAACTTGTATTCGCACTGGCCATTGGTGCGCTCACAGCCGGCGGGGTGTATCTGTTGCTGCGCGCCCGCACGTTTCCGGTGGTACTGGGCCTGACCATGCTGTCGTACGGGGTGAATCTGTTCCTGTTCGCCAGCGGGCGCCTGGCCACCGGCAGCCAGCCGGTTCTGGGCACCGCTGCCCAGTACGCAGACCCATTGCCCCAGGCGCTGGTGTTAACCGCGATTGTTATCGGCTTCGCCATGACCGCATTCGTGGTGGTGTTGTCACTTCGCAACCTGGCCGACCACGGTAATGATCACGTAGACGGCGATCCGAAAAAGCGTACGCCGGCTTCCAAGCATGCGCGGGAGCGTCGGCCACTATGACCCACTGGCTGCTTGCTCCGATTCTGATTCCGCTACTGGGCGCTATTCTGCAAATATTTGTGGGCTACGCGCCCATGCCGTTGCGCCGGGTGTTGGCCATTATTACCTCGGTTCTGACCCTGGCCGCCGCCATTGTTCTGCTAAATCTGGCCGGTGACGACACCTACCGTGTCTACGCCATGGGCAACTGGCAGCCACCCTTCGGCATTGTGATGGTGCTGGACCGTTTGGCCGCCATGATGTTGGTTCTAACGGCGTCGCTGGCACTGCTGTGCCATCTGTTCTCGATCGGGGGTGCCGACGAAGGTACGCGCCAGTTCCACAGCCTGTTCCTGTTCCAGCTGATGGGCCTGAATATCGCCTTTCTGACCGGCGACCTGTTCAACCTGTTTGTTGCGTTTGAGATTCTGCTGATTGCCTCTTACGGACTGCTGATGCACGGCAGTGGCAGCACGCGCTCAACGCCAGGGCTGCATTATGTCGTATTAAACCTGGTGGGTTCGTCGCTGTTTCTGATCAGCGTGGGCATGATTTACAGCGTTACCGGCACCTTGAATATGGCTGATCTGGCTGTGAAAGTGCCGCAGGTCAGCGGCGACCAACGTTTTTTAGTCGAAGCCGGTGGCATGCTGTTGTTGGTGGTATTTGCCCTTAAAGCGGCGGTGTTGCCACTGACATTCTGGCTGCCGCGGGCCTATGCCAGCGCTACCGCGCCGGTCGCTGCATTTTTTGCCATTATGACCAAAGTCGGTATCTACGGGATTATCCGGGTTTACCCGCTGGTTTTTGGCGCCAACGCCGGCGAAATGGCTAACCTAGGCATGAACTGGCTTTTCCCGCTAGCGCTCGCCACCCTTATTATGGGCGTTATTGGCGCTATGGGTGCACAAACCTTGCGCACCCTGGTGACCTGGCAGCTGGTCATTTCGGTTGGCACTCTACTAGCACCCATCGCGCTGGGCTCGCAAAAAGGCCTGGCTGCGGCCCTGTTCTACTTGCTTAGCACGACCTGGACTGTGGGCGGTTTGTTTCTGCTGATTGAGCTAGTGCGCAGCCAGCGCGGGTCCGCTTCTGATAAAATCGTTATGGCGCCGCAGATTCGTCATCGAACCCTGCTTAGCTCGCTGTTTTTCTTTGGCGCGGTGTCCGCTGCGGGTTTACCACCCCTAAGCGGTTTCTTTGGCAAGGTGATGATTCTGCAATCCACCACCAGCGGCGTGGAAATGGCGTGGCTTTGGGGTACGGTGCTCACGGGCAGTTTTTTCACTCTGATTGCCTATAGCCGCGCCGGCAGTGTGGTATTTTGGCGCAATATTGAAGGTAAAATTGAAAACAGCACCCCGGTAACGCCGTTGCTGGCCATTTCTACCGGCGCGCTGATTGGTATGAGCGTATTAATGGTGGCACTGGCCGGGCCTATCAGTGCCTATACCAACGCCACTGCAGTGCAGTTGCTGGACACCCGTGGTTATATCCAGACTTTGCAGGCGCCAATGGTTGAGGAGGGTTCGTAATGCTGGATCGTCTGAGTTTCCCGCAACCCTGGCTAAGCCTTCTGCTGTTCAGCATCTGGCAGTTGCTTGCCGATGGCGTTGGCGGTGGAAGCGTGGTTGTGGGTTTGATACTGGCCTGGGGTATTCCGCAGCTCACCCAAAGCTTCTGGCCTGAGCGCCCGGCGGTGTTCAAGGCTTGGCGTTTACCGGGTTATTTGCTGCTGGTGTTATGGGACATCGTGATTGCCAGCTTTGAAGTGGCCTGGCTGATTATCAGCCCGCGCCGGCCGGAACCGATGTTTATCAGCTACCCGCTGCAGCTTGACTGCCCACAGGCTATCGCTATTTTGGCCAGCACCATTTCCCTGACACCGGGCACAGTGACCGCCGATATCAGTGATGATCACAAGAATCTGCTGATTCACGCGCTAGACACCCGCACCGCAGAAGAAGTGATTAAGGCCATTCACAATCGTTATGAAAAGCCGTTGATGGAGATGTTCCAATGATTGCGATTGTGTTGAAAATATCCATCGCCTTAGTGGTGATTGCTGCCTTGCTTAATGTGTATCGCCTGATCGTTGGCCCACATGCCCCAGACCGGGTTCTGGCCATAGATACTCTGGCCATTAACGCCATAGCGCTCATCATTCTTCTGGGTATTACATTGAACACCCGGATGTATCTGGAGGCCGCGTTGCTGATTGCCGTCATGGGTTTTGTCAGCACGGTGGCTATGGCCAAATACCTGAAACGCGGCAGCGTTATTGAATAACAAGGGTGCAGAGCGAGGCGCCAGGCGCGTTGCAAAGGAGACGACACAATAATGAACCTGTTTATCGAACTCGTTATCGCAGCCCTGTTGTTGCTGGGTGCAGCATTTACATTGGTGGGCGCCATCGGGCTTGCGATCTTGCCCGATTTTTTTACCCGCCTGCACGGGCCGACCAAGGCCACCACCGTGGGTGTGGGCGCTATGGCGTTAGCGTCGATGATTTGGTCCGCCAACCAGCCCGTGGGCACAGGCTTTGTGGAAATTCTGATCATGGTCTTTTTGCTGCTGACCGCACCGCCGAGCGCCAATATGATGGCAAAAGCCGCAATGCACATGGACGTACCTAAAGTTGGCAATACCCGCGGCGACCCCTGGCAGCAATAAAACCATCTTTGAATGTGAGTACCTGCAAAAACGGCGGTGGTACGCTAGGTTAGAGGGTGCGCTAAGTTAGAGGGTGCGCTAGATTAGGTGCGTAGCTATTACGCAGAATGGTTTCTGAAACAGTCCGAATACGATACCGCCTATTTGTGCACCTACGGCTGAGGCGGCCCACCTCCCCCAATAACAAAAAGGATATTGTCATGGCCTCGACCCGCTTGCTGACCCCAGCAGAAAACGCCTATCAGTACCCATTACTGATCAAACAATTACTGGCTTCCGGGCCGCGTTTCGCCGGCTCCCAGGAAATTATCTACGCAAACAAAAGCCGCTACACCTACACCGAGTTGCAAGCCCGTATCGGCCGCCTGGCCAACGCCCTGACCAAAGCCGGAGTGAAAGCCGGCGACACCGTTGCGGTGATGGACTGGGATACGCCCCGCTATCTTGAATGCTTTTTTGCGATACCGATGATTGGCGCCGTTCTGCACACCGTTAACGTGCGGCTGTCACCGGATCAGATCGTATACACCATGAATCACGCCGAAGACGATGTGGTGCTGATACACGACGATTTCCTGCCCATACTCGATGCTGTTAAAAACCAGATCGAGACGGTAAAACACTACATACAGCTGACCGATAACGACCAGCCTGCAGCCGCCAGCGTGCCGGTGTTGGGTGAATACGAGCAGCTTCTGGCCCAGGAAGACAGCCACTTCGACTTCCCGGATTTTGACGAAAACAGCGTAGCCACCTGCTTTTACACCACTGGCACGACCGGCAAGCCTAAAGGTGTGATGTTCAGCCATCGCCAGTTGGTGATGCACACCATGGCTATGGTAGGCACCCTTTCAATGTTCGACGAGGCGCCGCTGCTGCGCTCCAGTTCTGTTTACATGCCGATGACGCCCATGTTCCACGTGCACGCATGGGGTGTTCCCTACGCTGCCACCTTGATGGGCATTAAACAGGTATACCCCGGGCGCTATGAACCCGAACTGCTGATGAACCTGATCAAAACCCACAATGTGACCTTCTCCCACTGCGTGCCCACCATTATGCAGATGCTGCTGGCCACCGAGTCCATCAAAGACGCAGATCTGAGCAACTGGCAGGTACTGATAGGCGGTAGCGCCCTGACCAAAGGGCTGTGTGAAGCCGGAGCCGAGCGGGGCATTCGCATGTACACCGGCTACGGCATGTCGGAAACCTGCCCGATTCTGACCATCACCCACCTGACACCGGAAGATCTGGAACGGCCGCTGGCGCAACAGGCCGAACTGCGAGTAAAAACCGGTGTTGCCATTCCGTTGGTTCAGGTTGAAATTGTGGACACCGATGGCAAACCGGTCGCCCACGACGGTCAAGCCAAAGGCGAAGTTGTCGCGCGTACGCCCTGGTTAACCCAAAGCTATCTGAAAGAACCGGAAAAAGGCGAAGAACTTTGGCAACACGGCTGGCTGCACACTGGCGACGTAGCCAGTATGGAGCCAAATCAGACCCTGATGATCAAAGACCGCATCAAGGATGTGATCAAAACCGGGGGTGAATGGTTGTCGTCACTGGATCTGGAAAACCTGATCAGTCAGCACCCGGCGGTAGCAGCCGCTGCGGTTGTCGGCGTTGCCGATGAGAAATGGGGCGAGCGCCCACACGCACTGATCACGCTAAAGCCCGGCCAGAATGCCACACAAGACGACATTCAAGCGCACTTGCAGCACTATGTGGATAAAGGCGAAATCAACAAGTGGGCGATCCCCCGGCAAATGGACTTTGTGGACGACATTCCAAAAACCAGCGTGGGCAAGATCAACAAGAAGCAGATTCGCGATCAGTTAGGCTAGATCACCTTACGTCACTGAAGCGAAAATCAAGCTGCGGCGGCCGTCCGGCGATAATATCCGCCAGCGCGGCCGCTGACCCGCATGCGTGGGTCCAGCCCAAAGTACCGTGGCCGGTATTCAGAAACAGATTGCTAATGGAGCTCTTACCCACATAGGGCACGCTGGACGGCGTCGTCGGCCGCAACCCGCTCCAGTATTCAGCCTGCTCCCAGTGACCCGCCTCGGGCATGACAGCCGCCACCCGGCGCAACACAGCCCGGCAGCGGGTGACATTCAGGCGTCTGGAATAGCCGCTGAACTCTGCCGTACCCGCAATCCGCATACGATCACCCAAACGTGAGTAAACCAGCTTGTACTCATCGTCGGTCAGGCTGACATTGAACGCGGCCTCAGGATTTTTCACCGGCACGGTGATGGAATAGCCTTTGGCCGGGTAAATATTCAAAGCCAGTCCCAATTGCCGCGCCAGTGGCGCACTAAAGCTGCCAAGGCTGAGAACCCAGGCGTCTGCGCGCAGGCTATCGTGATGACCCTGAGCCAGGGTTTCCACCGCATCTACACGCCCGATACCGCGCTGAAACCCAACCACTTCCGTGTTGTGTTTGAACACCACACCCGCCTGTTTACAGCGCTCTGCCAGGGCTTGAGTAAATTTTCGGGCATCACCGGATTCGTCTTCCTCGGTGTAGGTGCCACCTGCGAGACGATGCTTCAGGGGCGCAAGAGCAGGCTCCAGTTCGATTGCCCGTGCTGCACTCACCACTTGCCGATCGCAGCCCAATTCGCGCATCTGGCGTGCCGGTTCCAGGGCACTGTCGAATTCTTTCTGGCTGGTATAAAAATGCAGAATTCCACGGGTCAGGTGGTCGTAATCCAAGCCCAGCTCGGCCCGCAGCTCCTGTAATTTGCTGCGGCTGTAAAGGCCCAGGTTGACCATCTGACGCAGATTGTCGGCCGCCCGGGCAGATGTACATTGGCCCAGAAACGCCAGCGCCCAGCGCCATTGGGCCGCATCCAGTCGCGGCCGGAACAGCAGCGGTGCGTCATTACGATGCAGCCATTTCAGAACCTTCAGCGGCGTTGACGGATTGGCCCAAGGCTCGGCGTGGCACACGGAAATCTGGCCGCCGTTGGCATAACTGGTTTCAAGCCCGGCTGCTGGCTGACGATCTATCACTGTGACCTGGTAACCCTGACGCTGCAAAAACCAGGCACTGGTAACGCCAACCACACCCGCGCCTAAAACCACTACGTGCATACCCGTTCCTGTCGGTTATTCGTGTTGTTAATCGTGGATTACTGCTTGCTGATGGCTGTTTGTTGATGAGCAGGGTCAGCCACCGGAACGTTTTACCACCCAGCCTTTTTGCATCAGCAACGGCACCAGAATATCTCGTTGGTCGCCCTGAATTTCGACAATGCCGTCTTTCAGGGTGCCACCGGTGCCGCATTTGGCTTTAAGCTCTTTGGTGTAGGCTTTCAGCTCTTTTTCTGCCAAGGGTATGCCGCTAATCAGAGTAACGCCCTTACCTTTGCGGCCTTTGGTTTCGCGACTGACCCGCACGACACCGTCACCCAGCGGGCGTTGTTCCCGGCCGCAGCTGCACTGTTCCTGCGGATGACGACACTGGGGGCACATGCGGCCCTGATCAGTGGAATAAACCAGTCCACCGTCGTGCTTTTTACTCATTCAGTCCAGCCCGGGCGGATATTTGGTGAACATTTCCTGAACCACTTCGTCGATCAGCTTGCGCCGCGTTTCTGGTGACTGGTTTTCGTTCAGGTAGCGCTTGCTGGCTGCACGCCAAATCACCTGGCGGCTTTGCGCATCAGCCAGTTCAATCACCAGTTTGCCCTCGTCGACTTCACGCACCGGAGGCGGTGCCGACAGCCCCCAACCAAAATTACCGGTACCAAACCCGAACCCGAGACCCAGACCGCTTTGCTCCAGGCGCTCTTCCTTTGCAATGTACCAATTTACCAGCACGTCGGCCTCAGCAGCGCTGACCGGCTTCATAGCCTTGCTTGCCAGCTCACGTTCCAGCGCGCTTTTTACGCGGCTGCCGTCGAGCGACATAAAAGAATCGGAGCCGGCATCGTCGGCATAAGCCCAGGTGTTGTAATCACCAAAAGCCGTGGCTGAATCATAATCCGTCACCACGTTGCTTGCGCAACCGGCCAGAGCCAGCGCGACAACTACACAGGTTACAAAGCGCATCAGTGCGTTCTCCTCAAATTAACGGCTTGGTAGAGTATACGCGCTGCCCGGCGAGCGGGTCAGGTATCGAAATGATAATTCAGTCCGCGGGCGTTGCAAAAACCAGCAAAATCCTCTGTCGCAGGTTCTGGCACGTCAACAGATACAGCCACTTGCTGGCCATAATTGATCTCGGTAATGGTCGCGTTATGCAGTTCGCACCAATGCCGCAGAGGTTGTTCATCGGCAAAACCAATCACCGCCAAGGCTAGCTGGCTGGGCTGGTGCTCCACCCGTTCTACCGCCGACAGTACACTTTCTGCGGCGCCTGCGTAGGCCCGCACCAGGCCGCCTGCGCCCAGCTTTATGCCGCCAAAATAGCGAATGACCAATACCAGTACATCCCCCATGTCTTTATGCTGGATAACACTGAGTATCGGTTTTCCGGCGGTGCCAGAAGGCTCGCCGTCGTCGTTCATGGCGGCTTCGGCTGCCGAGCCCGGGCGGCCAATCTGATACGCCCAGCAGATATGGCGGGCATCAGTATGATCTGCCTGCGCCTGTGCCAGCCATTGATGAACCTCATCGCGACTGTTTACCGGAGCCACGCGGGCTATAAACCGGCTCTTTTTAATTTCCGTGACCCGCTCCAGATAACCGGCGGGGACGGGGTAGTCTTTTTTCATTCGGTTATGCCTGTTTGCTCAGAATATCTATTGGCCGTTGGCGGGATGCATGCTCAACTAACCACAAACACCGCCGCCGCTCTCGCTGAGCGCCAGTCTAACATGCTTGAACTCGCCCCATTTGGCTGGCCGCAAAGCCTTTACAGAACCTTTATCCAACGCTGACAGCGCTTGACACTGCAGTGGTTAAGATGGAAAAACAGCAAAAGCGTTGCGACAAGATGGCTAAATAAATCGCAACGGGTGATCGCCTGGGGGGTTCTGGCGTAAGGTATGGACAGTGAGTGCACCGTCTTACAGGAAATCGACCTTACATGAACCACCCCGATAGCCACCCTTCAAGCCTTACCTTTGACGGCCCTGCACAAAGCAAGATCCACATTTGCCGGTCTATCGACGATATTAACGCCGTAGACTGGCAAAGCTTGGCTGGCAGCGATTACCCCTTTGCGCGCTACGATTTTCTGCAGGCACTGGAGCGCAGCGGTTGCACCAATGCTGCTACCGGCTGGCAGCCCAGCCATCTGGTGATCCGCCAGCAGGGTCAGGTTACCGGCATTATTCCGGCATTCTTGAAAAACAATTCCCGCGGCGAATACGTGTTCGATTTCGCCTGGGCCGAAGCCTACCAGCGTTACGGCCAGCCTTATTACCCAAAGCTGCTGATGGCCATTCCCTTTACCCCGTCACAGGGGCCGCGGCTGCTGCTAACACCGCAGCTGCGCGAAATTCTGGACAGCGCATCGCTTCATAAGCTGCTTGATACAGCCACTACTGCACTCGGTGCCCATTCCTGGCATCTGCTGTTTCCCAACAGCGCGGATCAAGCGCTGCTTTGCCAGCCGCAAACACCAGACAGCCCGCAATTGCATCGGCTAGGCTGCCAGTTTCACTGGCACAATGCCGAGTACGGAGCCTTTGACGACTTTCTGGCGCTATTAACATCGCGTAAGCGCAAGTCCATCCGCAAAGAGCGCAAACAGGTCAGCGATCAAGGCATTGAGTTTCAGCGTGTCAGCGGCTCAAACATATCTGACCGAGTGCTTAATGGCTTCTACGTGTTCTACCAGGCGACCTATCTTAAGCGCGGCCAGCAGCCTTATCTGAACCGTGACTTTTTTGAACGTTTGTTCCGCCAGATGCCAGAGCATGTGCACATCGTGATAGCGCTCAAACAAGGTGAAATGATCGCCAGCGCGCTGTTTCTAAGCGGCACTGACACCCTTTACGGGCGCTACTGGGGTTGCCTGGACGAGTACAATCATTTGCACTTTGAAACCTGCTATTACCAGGGAATAGAACTGGCCATAGACCTTGGCCTGCAGCATTTTGACGCCGGTGCTCAGGGTGAGCACAAACTGGTACGGGGTTTTGAGCCGCTACTCACCCACTCGTGGCACGGCATAGAGCACCCAGGCTTTCGCGATGCCATTGCAAATTTTGTGGCTGAAGAGCGCGAGGGAGTTCGCGGCTATTTTGAAAAGAGTAAAACATTACTGCCATTTCGCCAGACTGAAAATGACAACGGCGGCTGATTACGCAACCACCTTTTTGATTTTGCCATTCAACACGAACTAGCGTGCAAAATCAGTCTGTACCAATGCGAAAGCCAACTTTCAAACTGACTTGGTAATGGCCCACTTTGCCGTCAACAATGTGGCCGCGGGTTTCAACCACTTCAAACCACTCCATGTTACGCAGGCTTTTACCACATTCGTCCAGTGCGTTCTGAATAGCCTCCTCAATGCTGTTGGGAGATGACCCTACAATTTCAACTTTCTTGTAAACATGCGAGCTGCTCAAAATTGAACTCCTCCTATCCTCATGAATTAACAAGTACTTTCAGCCTAGAACAGGCTTTCATACAATGCAATTCTACGCTAACGGATTTTTACCCTGCTTGCGGCTAAAGCTGGTTCACGCAAACCCGAAGGGTGTCCGAAATGCTGGCGTTAAGTCTGAGCATTGCCAGAGATTCCGCACGGGTTCGGCCCAGGTTCAATGTCGCAATGGGCTTACCCGATTCATGAGCGTAACGGCAAAAGCGGAATCCGGAGTAAACCATCAGTGACGAGCCAATCACCAGTAGGCCGTCGCTGGCTTTAAGCGCATCCAGTGCCGCATACACCCGCTGTTTGGGTACGTAATCGCCAAAGAACACCACGTCCGGCTTTAAAATACCGCCACACACCGGGCAGTCTGCCAACTGGAAGTCTGCAAAATCAATGTCTAAATCGGCATCACCATCCGGCGCCACGTCCGCCGTATACGCACTGAATTGCGGATTAAGAATCGCACAGCGCTGGTGTACCTCGTCCCTCATGCATCGATAATCGCAGCTCATGCACAGCACCTCGTCGGCGCGGCCGTGCAAATCGGTTACCGCCTGAGTACCTGCTTTTTGGTGCAACCTGTCAACATTCTGGGTGACCACCAGCGAACTGTGATTGAGCATTTCAAGCTGGGAAATATGATGGTGAGATGCATTCGGTGAGGCGTTGCGCATCAGCGGCCAGCCTATCAGGCTGCGGCCCCAGTAACGTTGGCGGGTTTGAACGCTGCCCATAAAGGCCTGATGCTGCACCGGCTGCTTTCGCTTCCAGGCGCCGTCGCCATCGCGGTAATCCGGAATACCGGAATCGGTGCTGACACC
Source organism: Marinobacter gelidimuriae (assembly GCF_000372805.1). GTDB lineage: Bacteria > Pseudomonadota > Gammaproteobacteria > Pseudomonadales > Oleiphilaceae > Marinobacter > Marinobacter gelidimuriae. The sequence goes on from NZ_KB889827.1 coordinate 178,864, forward strand.
GGCGCCGGTCAGAATCAACAATCTGGGATGGCTGTGAATGAAGTCGGCGAGCATGGCACCGGCTTCATCCGGCTGATACGGACTGGAAGCAATGTCACTATCTGGCAAGCGCTGATCGGAACTGAAGGGGCGGGAACGGTGACGGATTTCAGACATACACACTCCGGTCAGGAAGGATTTTCCAGGCAGCTCGCCAAAAGAGCACGCATTTTCTGGACACCCAGTTTTTGCGTGAGTTCAATATTACGCTCTGGTATGTCATCTACGTTCGGGTAGTGATCAATGGCCACTTCCAGGCTGGCCTCGCGCAGCAGATGCAACATCGGGTAGGGCGATCGATTGGTGAAGTTCTCGGCATCATCCGGCCCGGTGCCAGCGAACTGATAGTGCGGGTGAAAACTGGCAATCTGGTAAACACCTTCCAGTTTCAGAACCGCCAACAGGCCGTTGGCTTCTTCCAGAAACTCGTTATACCGCATGAAGTCGCCCAGCGCGTTAGGGTGAATCAACAGCGTGGTTTCCAGATCTGGCTCGTCATCCAGGCGTTGGAGTTCCTGCTGCAGGCACTGCAGCAGTTCCTCTTCGTTCGTCGCTTCGCACACCGTAAAACGCACGCTGCCTTTAACGAGTTCGCGCTTGGCGAACGGACAGAAGTTCAACCCAACGACTACCTTGTCCACCCAGTTACGGGTAGCGCTAATAATGTCTGACTGGTTCACACCCTATCCTCTTGCATAACCAAGTGCGTTACTTGCTCTTACCTTATACGTAGCCGCGGCTTCGCAGGTATTCGTCGTAGTTGCCGCTGAAATCGATGACTCCGCTAGCGTCGAGTTCAATAATACGGGTCGCCAGAGACGATACAAACTCCCGGTCGTGGCTCACAAAAATAAGTGTGCCTTCGTAGTTTTCAAGAGCCAGGTTTAACGCTTCAATCGACTCCATGTCCATGTGGTTGGTGGGTTCGTCCAGCAGCATCACATTGGGCTGTTGCAAAATCAGTTTGCCAAACAGCATTCGGCCTTGCTCCCCTCCTGACAACACGTGAACAGATTTTTCGATGTCGTCGCTGGAAAACAGCATGCGACCCAATGTGCCGCGAATCACTTGCTCGCCGCCGGTGGTCCAGCGTGCCATCCAGTCGTTCAGGTTCATGTCCTGAGCGAAATCTGACGTGTGGTCCTGGGCAAAATAGCCAACCTGAGCACTGTCAGTCCACTTCACCTCACCGCTATCCGGCTGGTAAGCCCCTGTCAGACACTGTAAAAACGTGGTTTTTCCAACGCCATTGGGTCCAATGATCGCAACCCGTTCACCGGCTTCAATTTGCAGACTGAGTTTTTTGAACAGCGGGATGTCGGTAAAACCCTTGGTCAATTCCTTCAGCGTTAACGCTTGGCGATGAATCTTTTTACCCGATTCAAAACGGATAAACGGGCTGACACGGCTGGACGGTTTTACATCATCCAGTTGAATCTTGTCGATCTGGCGCGCCCGCGAAGTGGCCTGTTTGGCTTTAGAGGCGTTAGCCGAAAAACGACTAACAAATTGCTGAAGCTCGGCAATTTGGGTCTTTTTCTTGGCATTTTCTGACAACAGGCGCTCGCGGGCCTGGGTGGCAGCGGTCATGTACTCATCGTAGTTACCCGGGAACAAGCGCAACTCACCGTAATCCAGATCCGCCATGTGAGTGCACACGCTGTTCAGGAAGTGGCGGTCGTGGGAAATAATAATCATGGTACTGTTGCGCGCCACCAGAATGCTTTCAAGCCAGCGGATGGTGTTAATGTCCAAGTGGTTAGTGGGCTCGTCCAGCAACAACACATCCGGATTTGAAAACAGTGCTTGGGCCAGCAAAACCCGCAGCTTCCAGCCGGGCGCCAGTGCACTCATCAGGCCATCGTGCTGGTCCAAAGGAATGTCCAGGCCCAGCAATAACTCACCAGCGCGGGATTCCGAGGTATAACCGTCCATCTCGGCAAATTGCACTTCCAGATCCGCCACCGCCATGCCGTCGTCTTCGGTCATCTCTGGCAGCGAATAGATACGGTCGCGCTCTTTCTTCACCGTCCACAATTCTTCGTGGCCCATGATCACGGTGTCAATCACCGTGGAGTTCTCGTAGGCGAACTGGTCTTGGTGTAATTTACCCAGGCGAATATTAGGATCGAGCATAATATGCCCGGAGGACGGCTCCAGATCGCCACCCATGATTTTCATCAGCGTCGACTTTCCACAACCGTTGGCACCAATCAGGCCATAGCGATTGCCGTTACCAAATTTGGCTGAGACGTTTTCGAACAGGGGCTTGGCCCCGAATTGCATCGTAATATTAGCAGTAGCGATCAAGGCAGCAACCTGTAGACGTAAGGCCGGTACCGGCAATTCACCAGAGAATCCGGAACGGCTGAAAATAGACGCGGAATTGTACAGGATTGCGCACAAAATGGTCAGCCAGCATTAACACTGACAAAAAGCTCTTGCCAGAGGCCTCCATGGCGGGCAGCATTCGCCAGTCGTCTTTAAACACACAAAATCATTTGAGGAAGCGAAACATGGCACAAGCAACAGCGCGTCACATTCTGGTAGACACCGAAGCAAAGTGTGAAGAACTGAAAAAAGACATCGAAGGCGGGCAGGATTTTGCCGAAGTCGCTAAGAAGCACTCATCTTGTCCGTCTGGCGGTAACGGCGGCGACCTGGGCTCCTTCGGCCCCGGCCAGATGGTTCCAGAATTCGACACCGTGGTTTTTAGCGCTGACCTGAACACCGTGCAGGGCCCGGTAAAAACCCAGTTCGGCTATCACCTGCTGGAAGTGATCAGCCGCGGCTGATCTGTTCGCCCGGCGAATCGCTCATGGATCGCCGGGCGTTTAGTACAAAACGACTTTCTTACATAACGACTATTTCGTAGTGGCCTGGGGTGCTAAAAACTGGCCCAGCTGCTCGCCAATGCTCTCTACAGGCTCAATAACCGCTTGCTTCACGCCACTGGATACCACGCGGGTAAAAGCCGCGCCGGCATCGCTTTCCAGAAAGCTTAGATACTGTTCCATTTCCGCACCACTGATATCCTGGTAGGCATACAGGTAACTGTTAAACACCTGCTGCCCCACAACTCCTTTCAAAACCGAACGCTGACTTTCTATACGCTTTTGAAGAGTTTCGAAGTTCACCGAATCACTGCTGAACGCTGCCATGGTAGACGCTAACCCAAGCTGCACCGCAATGGTGGTATCGACAGCGCTTTGGGTTGCGCGCGAAGCGCGGTCAAAACGCACGAAACTCTTGGCACGATCGGTATTACCGAATCTTTGGGCCAGTTGGTCGGCCTGCGCGCTAATTTGCGGCCACACCGCCGGTGCTGACGCGGCGACTTCGGCTCTTGAGATTTTCTGTGCGACGGGCGTGTTGTACCAGTCAGCCACGGCTTGCAGCTGCCCATTGCTCAACTCCGCCTGCAGGCGGCCTGCCACCTGCTGCTCTATTTTCTGCGGATTAAAATTGTTGCTAACCACATACCCAACCGCGTCAGCGACCATCGGCGGAACCTGCCCTGTCTGCTTAAGGCCATCGCGTATGCCCTGGCTCATCATGGCCGGGTACTGGGCAATAATTTCGTCCATTGGCGAGGCTCTGAGCACCTGCCTGGCGTCCACCGTCTGCTGCTGTTTTGCAGCGGGTGACGTTGCCGCAGCCGCAAGCGCAGGGCTACCCAGCAGTGCCGCCGACATCAAAAAAACACAGATTTTGTTACCACCCATCATAATGCCGCCATCCAAAGATAATGTGGGCTGTTTATGACACGGCCAGCGCCCACACGGCAAGTAAATCCCTGCGCGAGCGGATGACAGTTTGGTAGGGTTGATCGCCGTGCGGCACACCGCAAGGAGCATTAATACGTGGTGCTGAACTCCAGGCTAGCCTCAAGAGCCCGCAAGCGGGATACCAGAAAAGTCATCACCAGCCGCACCCGCGCCATTTGTTGGGTGTCCTGATTCACGTGCAGCCATAAATCCACACTTTCACCTTCCAGCGGCTCCGACAGGCGCCGCAATTCACGAGCGTCTTCGCCCAGATAGCAGGGCAATACAGCCACCCCTGCACCGCTGCGGGCCAGCGCCACCATTGCCTGCAAGCTGTTACAACGAATCACCGAGGTTACATGTTTCAGGTGGCGACGGTACCAGCGCCCGGTCGCCAGCAGGCTGAAGGTTTCATCGGGGATAATCCAGCGCAGCTGTTCCGGCCGCTGATCAATATCGAAACCGCGGTTACGGCGACAGTATCCCGGGGTGGCATACACCGCGTATTCCATCGCCGCAATGCGCTCACCTTCCCATGTCGCCTGGGGTTTGTTTTCCGGGCGCAGGGTCAAATCAGCTTCGCGATGGCTTAAATTGCTGACGTCGTTGTCGGTCAGAACTTCCAGCTCGATGTCTGGATACTTTATAAGCAGGCTCGCCAGAATCGGCGCTAACAGCTCGGCCATCAGCGTGTCCGGGGTGGCGATGCGTATCTTGCCCTCCAGCGCAGTTGTTTCCTGGCGTAATTTACGCTCCAGGTTTTCCATTTCCGCCGCCAGTTTCTCAGCCTCGTAAAAAGCCATTTCACCGGCAGCCGTCAGCTTCAAACCTTCGCGGCTGCGCTCGAACAACCGAACTGCCAGGGCCTCCTCCATATGGTCAAGCCGACGCAACACCGTGGTTTGGTGCACGCCCAGTATTTCTCCGGCTTTGGCGAGCGTTCCACCTATTGCCAAAGCGCGTACATATCGTAGATAATCCCAATCCATAGATCACTGCATATTTGCAACGTGGATAGGGATTATAACGTATTTATACTGCGAATATGAATCTATATAGTTAACTATATATTCGGCAAACACCCGAAACTCACTGTTGAGAAATTTCTTAAAGGAGGAAAGCACTATGGTCACCAAGCCAGTCGCAACCGTTCACCAGCTGCCGTCATCCATCCTCCACAACAGTGGCGCTATTCGCAGCCAGTACACCCGTGAAGCCAGCCGTTATATGGTTCAGGCGATCACACGCAAATTTCGCTCCTGGAACAAAAGAGCGGTGGCTGTGGCTACCGACATGGGCCAGGTACAGGGCGGCCACTAAGCCGACCTGAAGATCAAAAAAACGCCGGCAAGCGCTAAGCTCCCGGCGTTTTTTTGTGAATGGAATGTATCAATCGAAAACCCAATTGAAAAAAAGCACCCATGAGTCCCAGTCGCGTGCCATAGTCTATAGTGACCGACGAAGCGCAGAGCGTCTTACACCACGGCCGCTTGGGCCTTCATAATGATTGGCTCAACCGCGTTTTTCTTGTCCAGCTATTTTGGATTTATGGGCTTTTAAGCCCACTTCAAACCAGCGCTGGGTGAGCCTGGCGACTTCCTATGGGCGTCGCGATTTTCGTCCATTCCTGACGGGCCACCTCCCGGACCAACCAAGATAATGGTGCAAAGCACATGGCCGTCACGACCTTGCAAGTGCAGGCTCATACTGCCCTTCGCACCCTGCCCTGCCACGAGGAAATACTGTACACAATCAGCGCCAGCCAGATCACCATAAAACTTGTTAACTGAATAGGGCTTAAAGGCTCGTTGAAAACCAACAGGGCGATTACGAACTGCAACGTCGGGTTTATGTACATCAGAAAGCCAACAGTAGCTAACCTCAGGCGTCGCGCGGCGCCGGCGAACAGCAGCAGGGGAATGGCCGTTAACACGCCGCTGGCCATCAACAAGCTGCCCGTGGGCAAATCCCGGGTAAAGTTCGAAGCGCCCGATGTGGTCAGCCAACCAAAGGTTATTAAGCCCAAAGGCAGTAGCAGGAGGGTTTCCACGAATAAACCGGATAAACCGTCTAGCTGGATCTGTTTGCGCAGAAGCCCATACACGCCAAAACTGAATGCCAATACCAGGCTAATCCAGGGTAGCTCGCCCAGCATCAGCAGCTGGAGCGCGATGCCAAAGCCGGCGATAGCGACCGCTGCCATCTGCCAACGCCCCATCTGTTCGCGCAACACCACCATGCCCAAAGCGACATTCACCAGCGGCGTCAGAAAATAGCCCAGGCTAGCCTGCAACACGTGGCGGGTTTCAACGGCGTATATGTACACGCCCCAGTTCAGCGCTATAAGCAACGCGCAGCCCAACACCCGCCAAAGTTGTCGCGGACTGGCAAAAGCGTCTTTTACCGGCTGCCAGCGCCTTAACCCGGAAATCAGGATGGCCAGAAAAACACAGGACCAGATGATTCGATGCACCAGAATCTCAAGGGCCGGCACGCCCTGAAACAGCGCAAAAAATAGCGCGAATGAGCCCCAGATAGTGTAGGCGCATACGCCATACCACACGCCTTTGGTCTGTTCGGGCACTGGGCTCTCCGCTGTGCAACAGGCAACAAAAAAACCCCGGGCCCTGCGCCCATGGCGCAGCCCGAAGTGCAGGATCTATAATCAGTGAAATCAGTACAATCAGAGTTTAACGGATTATTTACTGCTCAGTATCGCAAGCAGCATTTGCGCCTGCTCGATCGCTTCGCTACCCAATGCGGTCAGGTAGCCGCCGTCGTCGCGGGTAATCAGGCCTTTACTGAACAAACGCACTGCCGCCGAAACCAGCTCCGGGGCGGCCTCATTGCGATGTACTTTGATACCTTCCTGGGCGGACGACGAATCGAACTGGGTTAAAAGATTCAGCTCGGCCAGGTGATCTGCAGAGAATGCCATGTAGTTTCCTCGTATGATGTCAGATGTCCGGCTTAGGGCCGGTTGTTACAGTCTATACCATGAGCGCCATGAAACTTTCCCGTATTGTCAGCAACCAACCCGATATAAGCCGCAAAAAAGCGAACTGGCTGATTGCTACCGGCCAGGTGTACGTTAACGACCTGAGTTGCCGTAAGGCAGACGCCGATGTGGACGAATTTGCGGTGGTCAGCGCCAACGGAAAAACCGTACAGCAGGGCCATTGTGCCCACTATATTATGCTGCACAAACCTGCAGGTTATCTTAGCGCTACCGAAGATGATACGCACCCTACGGTTCTGCAATTGTTACCTCCCGCTTTAGGCCAGGGCCTGCACATTGCCGGCCGGCTGGATCGCGCCACTACCGGCCTGATGATACTGACCAACAACGGCACCTGGTCACGGCAATTAACGCTGCCCGGCATGGGCAATGCCAAGGTTTATCGGGTAACAACCGCCTACCCGATTGGGCCAGACACGCCGCAGCGCTTTGCTGAGGGTATTTGGTTCGAATACGAGCAGCTCACCACAGCCCCCGCCACGCTTGAATTGCTGGAACCAACACTGGCAAGGCTGACTATTTATGAAGGCCGCTATCACCAGGTGAAGCGCATGTTCCACGCCGTAGGCAATCGGGTCATTGCGCTACACCGAGAACAGATTGGCCACTTACAATTAAACAGCGATTTGGCCGAGGGTAACTTCAGAATGCTGACGGGTTCAGAGATTGAAGGGCTGAATCGGTATTACACTTGAGGAATAACCCTTGTTGAAGCGATATACTTTGTAGCTATGAAATACGTCCACACGTTTTGCTCTCCGCTTCTCGCACTTTTTCTGGCACTCGCCAGCGGAGCGACTCATGGCGACACCATCAAGCGTATTGTGCACAGCGACGGCAGCGTGGAGTTTTCCAATGTAAAAAGCGACAGCCCGCTGGCGTCGGATGGCGCAGCCACGGTGTACCGTTATCAAGACAAATACGGCGTGGTGTCCTACAGCGGCGAACGCCCGGCTAACGCCAAGTTTTCGGTGATTCGCTTCCACTGCTTCGCCTGTGATCCTTCGTCTACGGTGAATTGGGACACCACGCCGCTGTTTGCATCCCGCTACAATGAACAGATTGCGACGGCGGCCAAAGAGTTCAATGTAGATCCTGCCCTCGTTCGCGCCGTTATTCACGCCGAATCGGCATTCAATCCCGGGGCGCTGTCGCCCAAAGGGGCACAGGGACTTATGCAACTGATGCCCGCCACTGCAATCGAGCTGGGGGTGGTTAACGCCATGGTTGCCGAAGACAACATTCGCGGTGGTGCAAATTATCTGGCGCAAATGCTGATTCGCTTTCGGGGCGACACCAAGCTGGCCACCGCGGCCTACAACGCCGGCCCCGGAGCCGTTAACCGCCACAATGGCATTCCGCCCTACGCAGAAACTCGGGCTTACGTGAAAAGAGTGGGTATTCTGTACCGCCGTTACGCCGCGCTTTAACGCGCCTTTCCAAAACCCGCTCAAGCCCACAGTCCCTTCAGCCAAAAGCCAGCCAAACACCTACCAGCATCATCAGGCTGCCTGAAATTCGATTGGCCAGCCGTACTTTATCACCACTGCGCAGAGCTCGGCGCAAGGTGCGCCCACCATTGGCATACAGCAGCAAGCACAAAAATTCCATGCTCAGAATAATGAGTATCAGCGCCGTAAGCTGCGGCGCCATTGGCAGCGAGCTGTCTATAAACGGCGGCAGCAAAACCACCAGAAACGCCCAGCCTTTGGGGTTGGCAATGGCGGTTATAAAACCCTGCATGGCCAACTGCCAGCGGGTGCTGCTCGGCAATATCGCGCCCTCTTCCGGCATCGCCATTTTGCCGCGGGAACGCCACATTTGTACGCCCAGCCATATCAAATAGGCACCGCCCGCGTATTTGGCCACCTCAAACACCGTGGGATAACCCAGCATAAATGTAGCCACGCCTACGGCAGACGCAATGGCCACAATACCAACGCCCAGCAGTTCGCCGATCATCATCCATAATGCCCGGCGCACACCCACAGTAATGCCCAGCGACAACGCCAGGGTCATACACATGCCGGGAGTCATAGACACCACAAAAAAGGTGGGCAAAAACACCGACAACAACGCCAAATTCAAAACCGACATAACCATCCTTAAACGTTTGCAGCGACGCTGCGCATAAATTTTCCGGCGTAGCGCCGCTATAGCAGCACGCTGACAATACCCACACTACTAACGATGAACAGCACAACTCCCAACAGGCGGAAAAACACCGGCGTTTCGGCTTTCAAAATACGGTCGTGAAAACGCAGCCCTATCACATGACCAATGGCGGCGCATGGCAACAGCCACAGATGGTGAATCAGCTGCAGATCCAGCCCAACCCAGATAAACGCAGCCAGTTTGATCAGCACCAGAATAAACCAGAGACCAAACAAGGTGTCGCGCAGCTTTTCCCGGGGCAGATGCTGCGCCGCCACCGCAATAATCAATGGTGCACCAATCAGCGAGGTACCGCTGATGTAACCACCGGCCATCAGCAAGCCCACGTCCACCGCTTTGCTGTTGCTGCGAAAAGGCCGGTTGAGGATATAAGACACCGAATAAATCGCAACAATCACAAATATGATGGAGCTAAGCACATTTGCCGGCAGTGTAAACAGACCAAACACGCCAATCAGTTTAGGCACGATCATAATGCGGAGCATACGCCACAGGTAAGGCCAATCCACCGTGCTCTCTACCTTGCTTTCTACCGTGCTTTCCGGCGCTGTTACGGCGGCATCCGGCCCAAAGCCGGTTAATGTCTGGCCGCTTTTATCACCTTTCTGGCTTTGACCGCGGCGATTGTTCATCCAGATGGTCAGTGATGAAAAAACCAGCAGGTGAACGGCTATGATCGGCAAAAAAACCAGCGGGTCGTCTTTCACCAGCAGCAAAAACGGCAACGACAATACAGCCCCACCGAAGCCCAACCCGGAGCGTACAAAACCGCTCCAAATGAAGATCAGCGCAATCAAACCGTACTGAATTAGGGAAAGATCTGACATAACATCCTGAACAGTAGGAGTAAATTCATTCGAGTGTAACGGTTTTCAATAAAAAACACCGGGCAAAGCCCGGTGCAACATGCGTAATTTATCCGCCGTGGCAGCTTACCGGAGCGTTTAATCGCTCACCGGGCCCTCCTTGATAGCTGAGCGCATGCGCCGGCGCAGTATTGGCCCAACCAGCGTTGGCAGCACCAAGCCCAAACCCGCCACCAGCCACAAACCAATAGCCAAAGGGCTAGACCAGAGCGTCATCCAGTCTCCGTCAGACAATATCAACGCGTGACCCAGGTTCTTTTCCATTTCTGGCCCCAACAGCAGGCCTAGAATAATGGGTACCATGGGAATTTCCAGCTTGCGCAGAATAAACCCGCCCACTCCAAACACAATCATGAAGTACAGATCAAAGGTGCTGTGGCTAATGGAGTAAATACCCACAAACGCTACCATGGTCACAATCGGCAGCAGGTACATTGGCGGCACCGACAGCAGCCGAACAAACACGCTAATCATCGGAATGTTTAGTATCAGCAGCAATACGTTGCCAATCAACAGCGCAGCGATCACCCCCCACACAATCTCGGCGTTCTGGGTGAACATTAACGGCCCCGGCGTGATATTCAGGGAAATCAGCATGGCCAGCAACACCGCTGTGGTGCCACTGCCCGGCACACCCAGAGTCAACATCGGCACCAAAGCGCCAGACGCCGCGCCGTTGTTGCCGGCCTCAGGCGCCACTACGCCACGAATATCACCTTCGCCAAAGCGGCCTTTTTTGCCCAGCACCGTTTTTTCCAGGGTATAGCTGATAAAGCTGCCCAAAGACGCACCGGCACCCGGCAGCACACCGGCCATAAAGCCCAGCACACCACCGCGCAGCTGGGTGGGGATAGTCGATACAATTTCTTTGAAACTCAGCGTCAGTTTCCCTACCTTCACTTTGCTGCGGCCTTTGCCCATTCGTGCTTCAACAAAAAACAACAGCTCGGATATGGCGAACAGCCCAACAATCGCCAATATGAAGTCGATACCTTCATACAGCTCCAACACACCGGCGGTATAACGCTGGGTGCCGGTGGATATGTCGATACCCACGGTGGAAATCATGATGCCAAGCGCTGCAGCAATCACCGTTTTCATCGGATTTTTGCCGGTTATGCCGCCAAGAGTGGCGAACGCCAACACAAACAGGGCGAAGTATTCCACCGGCCCGAAGGTCAGTGCGAATCGCGCCAGCACCGGTGCCAGAATGATAAGCCCTATAGTGCCAATCAAGCCCCCCGCGAAAGACGCAATCGCTGAAATGGCCAAAGCATCTGCCGCACGGCCTTGTTGCGCCATGGGATAGCCGTCCAGGCAGGTCATCATGGCTGGCTCGTCGCCCGGTATGTTTAGCAGGATGGACGAAATCCGCCCGCCGTACATAGCTCCGACGTACACCGAGGTGAGCAGAATCATCGCGGTTTCCGGCGGCAGCCCCAGGGCAAAAGCCAGCGGAATCAGAATCGCAACACCGTTAGCAGGGCCCAAGCCCGGCAGGCAGCCGATCAGGGAACCGGCAAAGGCGCCGAACAGCGCAAACATCAGGTTGTACGGTGTTAACGCCACCGCAAACCCGTCCATCAGAAAGCCAATGGTTTCCATGGTCAGAAGCCTCCCAGCAGGCCGTCAGGCAGGCTCAGCGACAAGCCATAGTTGAACAACCCGAACACCACAACGGCACTGATTAAACCCGTCACAAATGCCTGCTTCAGAGGTGCACCCATGCGCCAGCTCAAGACTCCGATAACCAACGTAGTGGAAATAATAAATCCCAATGGCTCGAGCAGCAGCGCATAAACCACCAGCACAATGATCGAAATCACCAGTTCCAGAGCAGATTTGCCCACCGGCCATTTGGCATCGGCGTCTGGTTTGATCATCAGGTACAGGCTGCCCACCACCAGCACAATCGCCAGAATGGTGGGGAATGTTTCTGGCCCTACACCCTCGGCACCGCCGAAGGGTTCAGGCCATTGCTGCGCTACCCAGCCATAGGCAACCGCCACAACCAGCAGAAACAAGCCCAGAATACGGTCGCCCATGCCGGTCATTTTAGTAGACCGATTTCCCGGGACAGGTTTTCAATGTCCTGCACCTGGTTGGTTACAAAGCTTTCAAACTCGCCGGCCTTGGGGTGGAACGGAATCAGACCGTTACTTTTCATCACGGCTTTCCATTCTTTGCTGGCGTAAATAGTGTCCATCGCCTCTACCCAGTATTGCTGAGCTTCTTCGGAGGTTTCTTTGGGCATATAAAACCCGCGCCAGTTAGGGCCAAGCGCATCAATACCTTGCTCGCGGGCGGTAGGTATGTTGCCAAATTTGCCCGGCAGGCGTTCTTCGGAAAGCACCGCCAGTACGCGCAAATCGCCCGATTCCATAAAGCCGGTCGCTTCAGATACGTCACCGGTAAAGGCATCCACCTGGCCACCCACTACCTGGGTCATGGCTTCGCCGCCGTTGTTGTATGACAGGTAAGGAATGGACGGCAACTTTTCGGCACCCGCCGCTTTTGCTGCAATCAGCACTTTCAAGTGGTCCCAACCGCCGCGAGCACTGCCGCCGGCAAACTTAACCGCGCGTGGGTCTTCTTTCAGCGCATCCATCAGCTGATTCAAGTTTTGGTACTCGGAATCTTTGCTCACAGCGATGATGCCGTAGTCGGCTCCCAAAGCGCCGATCCACTTCACCATCGAGGCGTCCAAACCGGGAAACTGCTTCTGTGCCAACCGGGTGGTGGTGGCGGTAGACGCCGCAACAATCAGCTTGTCGTCGTTTTTACGCTTGCTGACGGTGTGAGCGTAAGCTACCCCACCGCCGGCGCCGGCCATATTGACGGTTTGTACAGAGCCTTCTACCAGTTCAAGCTTCTGCATAACGTTGCCAACGCTACGGCAGGTGAAATCCCAGCCGCCGCCCGGGTCCGCCGGAGCCAGACACTCTACTGTCCCGCTGGGCTCCCAGGCCATGACAGACATACTGAAAGCGGCGGCCGCCGCGAGTGTTATTGTTCTTTTAATAAACATACTATCCACCTTGTTGTTTCGGTAAAAAATGGCGTTTCAGCAAACAGAATAGAAGGCAATGCGTAGTTGCTGAAGCTTGCGGGCGTAACGGATATAAAAGAACTATCATTCATTCTGTTCATACAGTTCACGGGCAAAAAGAGTTACGGTGTTTTAACCTGATAAATCCGGGCGCCCGGCGCCGATGGACCAAGCTGACGGACGCCTATGCCTGTAAAGCGACGCACAAAACTTAAAACCCGCATGATTCTCACCCTTGGCCTGGTGAGCGCTCTACAAACCGTGTTCATTGGCGTGTTTGCCGGTTATTACCTCAGCGAATCCCTATACAACGAGATTGGCCAGCGGGCTTTGATGGTCGCCAAAACCATTGCCGCCAGCCCCGCTGTTATCCGTGGCATTCAACAACGTAATATTGAAGACCTAAACGCCCTCGCCCGCACCTTGACCCGAACCAACGAGGCTCTGTTTGTTGTCATTGGCGATCAGGACGCCATTCGCCTTGCGCACCCGTCCCCCAAACGCATCGGCCAATCCATGGGCGACGACGAGGGCGATTACGGCCGTCGCGCACTGGTGGAGGGCAAGGGCTACATCGCCCGAGCGCTCGGCAACCTGGGCGAATCCATGCGGGGAAAAGCGCCGGTGTTTGAACCAGACAGCGACTTTATTATTGGAATCATATCGGTGGGCTACAGCGTAAGCCAGGTGGAAGCCACCGTGCAGCGCTACAGTTTTGTGTTTTACGGGGTTTTGAGCGTGGCATTGCTGGTTAGCATTCTCGCAGCGGTTGTGATTGCCAGTCGTTTCAAGCGCGCTATTTTTGGCCTGGAACCGGAGGAAATCGCCGGTCTGTTCCAAGAGCGCAACGCAACGCTGCAATCGGTGCGTGAAGGCATTATTGCCATTAACCGCGACGGCATTATTACCACGGTGAATCGTGCGGCCCTGGTCACTCTTGGGCTTGATACCGAGATGCCGGTGGCAGGGCGCCCCATTCACGAGATACTGCCGGAGAGCGGTTTAATGTCCGTTCTGGCCACCGGCACGCCAGATTTCGACCGCGAAGTGTGGCTGCGCAACCGCCAGATGGTGGTCAACCGGCTGCCAATGCGCCAAGGCGACGACATAATCGGCGTGGTGGCCAGCTTCCGTTTGCGTAACGAGCTGGATCAAGTCAGCCAGCAGCTCACCCGCATCCAGCAATACGCCGACACTCTGCGCAGCCAAACCCACGAATACTCCAATAAGCTGCACACCATCGCAGGGCTGATACAGTTGGGTGCCTACAACGACGCTCTGGGGCTTATTGGCAGCGAAGTCAGCAGCCATCAGGCACTGATTCACTTGCTGCTGGAAGCCGTGCCTGACCCCATCATTGCCGGTTGCCTGCTGGGCAAACACAACCGTGCCCGGGAAATGGGCCTGCACCTGGACATAGACCCAGATAGCCAGATGAACGACCTGCCGCACAATTTACCGCGAGAACAACTCGTCAGCGTACTCGGCAATTTGATTGATAACGCGCTGGAAGCCACCCGTCGGCATACCGGTGCCAATGGCCGGGTACAGCTGTCGATGACCGATCTCGGCCAAGAGCTGATTTTCGAGGTGGAAGACCAGGGCCCGGGCATCCCCTTGGAGGTTCAAAGCCGAATGTTTGAAAAGGGTGTTACCAGCAAAACAGGCACCCATCACGGTTTTGGTTTGCATCTGGTGCGTCAGTTTCTGGACAGTTGGGGTGGCTCGGTGACGGTGGAAAACCTGGGAACCGCTGGCGGCAGCCGCTTCACCTTGTATTTACCAAAAACACCCACCGGCAGGAGCCAACTTTGACCCCCATCCGACTGCTGATTGCTGAAGACGACCGCCAGATAGCGGAAATTCAGCGCCGCTTTATTCAGCGTTTGAGCCAGGTGGAATTGTGCGGCATCGCACACACCCTGGCCGACGCACAAGACCAGGCCGAAGTGCTGCAGCCCGACCTGATACTGCTGGATGTGTATTTCCCCGACGGTAACGGCCTCGATTTGCTGCGTGAGCTGCGCGCCAGTAACAGCAGCAGCGACGTGATTCTGATTACCGCCGCCAAAGAAGTGGACACGCTGCGCACCGCCCTGCGCGGCGGGGTATTCGACTACATCCTGAAACCCTTGGTATTCGAACGCCTGGAAGAGGCCATTAACCGCTTCTGTGACCATGTTGAACGCCTGTCGGCACTGAAGCATCTAGGTCAAGATGAAGTAGACGCCCTGCTCCCGCGCAACAGCGGCGAAAATGGCAACGACAGCCATCACCGACTGCCCAAAGGCATTGATGTGATTACGCTGGACCGGATTCATGAGGTCATTGCCGACGGCAAGCCCTGGAGTGCAGAGGAAGTAGGCGGCGCCATGGGTGCATCGCGCACCACAGCCAGACGCTACCTGGAATATATGACCGGCACCAGAACCCTGGTGGCCGAGGTTACCTATGGCAGTATTGGCCGGCCGGAAAGACGCTACCGAATGCAGCGCCTGCCGGCCTGAATACGCCCCGCCTGGCCTTAGCTCTTTATAAATAGCGCTTAACGCCAGACGGAACACCCACCTGCTATATCAGTTTCTGTGCCCGCGCCATGGCAAACGCAGCCTGCGGGCCGGTCCACAGCGACGGCAGAATAATCAGCGACACCGGAATGGCGGTTAGCACAATAAACTGCTGCAACACACCAATCTGGCCGGCACCCATGTACAGCAAAATCGCCGCCATGACAGCCATGGCTCCGCCCCAAAAAGCGCGAATGGCGTAGTGCGGTTCATCGTGGCCTGCGCCTACGGTGGCAATGGCATAGCTCATGGAATCGCCGGTGGTGGCCACGAAAATGGTGGTCAACAGCAGCACGGCTGCGGCCATCATTACGCCGCCGGGTAAGTTCTTGGCAACGGTCAGTGTGGCTTGATCAAAACGGAACGCGTTCAGCGCTTCGGTTAGGTCAAACACACCCGTGAGCTGGTAATACACACCCGAACCACCCAGCAGGGTGAACCAGATGGTGGTGGCGATCGGCGCCAGAATGGATACCGCCAAAATAGTCTGGCGAATGGTGCGACCGCGGGAAATGCGCGCCACAAAAATCGACATCAGCGGGGTGTAGCCAATAAACCAGGCGAAAAAGAATACCGTCCACCACTTCATCCACCATTCCGGTGCCGTTTCACTGGTCATAGTGGCCATGGCGAAGAACGACGCCAGATACTCGCCCATAGATGCCATATAAGTATTGACCAAAAACAGAGTGGGGCCGAACACAAAGATCACCGCGCCGATGACCAGAGCCAGAATGACATTGAACCGGCTCAGCAACTGAATACCACGGTGAATACCACTGACCGCCGAGGCCATGTAAACAACGGCCAGCAGGCCAAGAATAACCAATTGGGTGCTGAATTCGTCTGCCACGCCGAACAGCTCATGCAGGCCGAAACTCATCTGTGTGGCCAAAAAGCCAATGGGGCCAACGGTACCGGCAACCACCGCAATAACGCACATGGCGTCAACAACGCCGCCTAACCAGCTGCTCATAATGCGCTCGCCAAACACCGGATACAGCAAGGTACGCGGCTGTAACGGTTTGCCCTGAACGTAGTGGGCGTGAGCCAGCACCATGGCCGTTAACGACCCAAGTACGCTCCAGGCCAAGAAACCCCAGTGCATAAACGCCTGAGCCATGGCCGGCGCAACGGCCTGTGCCGTGCCGGCTTCGGTGTCAAACGCCGGTGGCGTTACCACAAAGTGATACACCGGCTCGCCAGCAGCAAAGAACACACCGCCACCCGCCAGCAGAGTACATAGAATCATCGACAGCCAGCGGAAGGTGCTGAATTCAGGCTTTTCCATACCACCCAGGCGGGCGGCACCAGCGCGGCTAACGGCCACGCCCATCGCAATGAAGAAGGTCAGCAACAGCAACAGCTGGAAAAAGGTGCCCATATACTTGGCCGTCCAGGCAAAACCCACGTCAATCACGGAGGCAAGACTGGCCGCATCCGTCAGCGACCAGCCTACGAACAGCAAAATGAAGCCAATGGTTAGAACCAGTACAACCGGATCACCGAAACGGTGAGCACCAGCATGGCCAGCGGGATGAGAATCAGAAGCGGTAAAACGGGGGTTATCGGTAGTGCTTGCACTGCTTAAAGACATGTATCGACCAGTTTCTAAAATTAGCCGACCACCGTACACACCTAGTTTCGTATTATCCAGAACGTTTGGGCATTTTCGCGTTTAAAGACCTGTTGTTTCGGGTGGACCCAGCTGTTTCAAACCATCGCTGTACAGAGCAACCAGTAAGGGTTCGCCTTGTTCATTCACCCGAAACTGGCCATACCGGGCCGCCTCGTAGTATTCAGCATCGCCTTCCTGGAAAAAGAACGCGTTGGTGGCAAACTGAATCCACAACAGCTGCCCACAAGCCTCCGTGGAAAAGCGGCCGGTAGGCTGAAAGTACAACGTTAGCGCGAGGTTGACCAAAACAGCCCAAAGCACCCATAGCGGTGCAAATCGGCCAATCAGGGCAAAGGGTGTTAGCAGTAACATCCACACAAAAAACAGCTGCCAGGGGTCCGCACCAGTCTGGTAGGTTTACCCAAACAGCGCCAGCAAGCCACCGAGGCACAACAGCAACACGTCTAAAAAGCGCAGCCACTGCCGGCCAGCCGGAAACACGCCGGCTATCACCGCGGCGCGGTTTGAATCTGCGGGCGCAATCTGGCCGCCGTCAACCAAAGCAACAAACGCTTTACGTGTTTCAGACCGTATTTCAGGCTTTGCTTCAGACTGCGTTTCAGACATAGCTAATGCGCCCTCCTGGCACGAATTACCAAACAGATACCCGTTACTCCGCGGTCGCCCGCCCCATGAACCTGCGTTCTTCCACATTCACTTTGATGCGGTCGCCGGTGGAAATGTATTCAGGCACCTGAATCACCAAGCCTGTGACCATAGTCGCTGGCTTGGTTCTGGCTGTGGCAGAGCCACCTTTCACCGAAGGAGCTGTGTCCGCGATTTCAAAATCGACCGTGGGGGGCAGAGCCAGCGCTACGGGTGCATCTTTGATCAACACAACCATAATGCCTTGGGTTTCTTCGGTAACAAACAGCAGCTCCTCAGCAATGGCTTCTTTGTTGAGCATATACTGTGTGTAATCTTCGGTATCCATAAACACGTATTCTTCGCCGTCGGCGTAAGAAAATGACGCCGTACGGCGGGTCAAATCCGCCAGATTCAGCATATCGCCGTCTTTGAAGGTTTCGTCTTTCTTACTGTTGGTCACCACATCGTACAACCGCATGCGGTAAAGGCTGCCGCCAGCCCGGCCTTGGGGTACAGACCGCTCGATGTCCTTGACAAAATACACCCGGCCTTCAAACTCGATAGCAGCGTTTTTCTTGATTTCACTTGCTCTAGGCATTTTCAAAGCTCCAAAACAGCATGATAAACGAACCGGTACCAAGCAAATGCCGGTCCGGGTTCAGACCCGGTGATTCTACCGTCAGAAGCGCTTTGCTGGTAGCTCTCACAGATCAACACAACCAAAACCGATTTAATGTAAGATTGCGGCCCTATGAAAACACCAAAACGATTACAATCCCTTTTAGACGACGGGCTGATAGACAGCGTGCTGTATCAGCTTATGAGCGGCAAAGAAGCTCAGGTATACGTGGTGCAGTGTGGCGACCAGGTTCGCTGTGCCAAAGTGTTTAAAGAAGCGTCAAAACGCAGCTTCAAGCAGGCCGTGGAATACCAGGAAGGCCGCAAGGTACGCAACAGTCGCCGTGCCCGCGCCATGGGTAAAAAAACCCGCTACGGCCAAAAAGAGCATGAAGACGCCTGGCTGAACGCCGAGGTAGACGCCCTTTACCGCCTGGCGGATGCCGGTGTGCGGGTGCCACGGCCATCAGGCTTTGTTGATGGGGTACTGCTGATGGAACTGATCAGCGATGCCGATGGCAAAGCCGCGCCCAGGCTGGACGACGTTGAACTGACCCGCGAACAGGCGCTGGACTTCCACCAGCAGGTGATTGCCGACGTCGTGCGCATGCTCAGCGCCGGACTTATTCACGGCGATTTGTCGGAGTTCAACGTACTGCTGGATGATCAGGGGCCAGTCATTATCGACCTACCCCAGGCGGTGAACGCCTCTGGCAACAACAACGCCGAACGCATGCTGGAGCGCGACGTAGACAACATGCGCCGCTATTTTGGCAAGTACGCGCCGGAGCTGATGAACACCGATTACGGCAAAGAAATCTGGGAGCTGTACGAAAGTGGCCGCCTGCACCCCACCAGCAAACTGACCGGGTGCTTTATTCACGACACCCACAGCGCGGACCTGGGCGAAATAATGGAAGTGATTGACGCGGCGAAGGAAGAAGAGCGGGATCGCCTGGATCGGCAACAGGCGAACGACGACGAAGATTAACAAATATCGCAGCAAAGCTGGCGCTAAACGTCAGCTTTTTTTACACCTGCTATTTTAGAATCTTCTTAAAAATCAGTAACCCGCTAAAACAACGATCTGACCGGCAGCGCAAATGCCCGCCGGTGATAACGGCGGGCATTTTTTTCACCATGGCAGTAACTCACCGGTCTGATGCCAGAACGAGCCGGTGTTCTCTATATTCAGCTCCTCAATTCGCGCCGTCAGCCCGCTGATGGATTCGGCAGTCGTAATCTTTCCTCGGCCTTTGGTCATGCCGGTTTGCACAAACCCCGGGTGCAACTGAGCCAACGCAATGCCTTTAGGTTTAAGATCCACTGATAGTGATTTGCCAAACGCATTCAGTGCCGCCTTTGAGGCCCTGTAGCCATATCTGGCCCCCGAATTGTTCAGGGTTATTGAGCCCAACTGGCTGGTGATGTTGGCAACTTTTCCTCCAGACGGTATGAGCGACATAAGCGCCTCGGTCACTCGCAGCGGTGCATAAGCGTTTACTTCCATTTGTGCTCGCAGGGAATCGAAGTCAATGCAGCCCAGCTCGTTTTCTTGCAGCAAGCCGGCGTTGTTGATGAGAAGATCAATGTGCTCGCCTGCCAACGCATCCGCCAGCCTAGCCACGCTTTCACCCGACGTTACATCGACATGCTCAATTACCCTCGCCGCTGCCGCCTCCAGCTCGTCAGAGGTTTGCCGACATACGCCAATAACGTAATGGCCAGCACGGCTATAGTGCTGCGCCAACTCCAGGCCAATGCCGCGGTTGGCGCCGGTAATCAAAACAACCCGTTTTTTCATCGTTCATGCCCCTGTAAATAGCGATTGTACGTCGATTAAAAACAGTAATACGTTTCCCTCAGTCAAAAAAAAACGGTGAAGAGGTTTTATCCTCTTCACCGTTTTTTATCAGCCGTCGATTCGGTTAGGTATCGTGCCGGCTTTCAGAGCGGGCAATAATAGACGTACCCACCAGATCACCGGTCACGTTCAGGCCGGTTGCACCCATACCCACGAGGGCATCAATAGACACCAGCAACGCCACAGCTTCAATCGGCAGGCCGACCTGTGCAAACACTGTTGCGATCATCACAATACCGGCGCCTGGCACGCCCGCGGTGCCAATCGATGTAAGCGTGCCAATCAGCACAATCTCGGCCATGGTCATCAAATCCAGCGGAACGCCTACCACATTGGCGGCAAACACGGCGGAAATGGCGATGCGAATGGCAGCACCGTCCATATTAATGGTGGCACCTAACGGCAAGCTGAAACCGTATATTCGCTGGGGTATGTTCAGCTTCCGCGCTGCGGTAATGGTCAGCGGCAAGGTGCCGGAACTGCTCTGGGTGGCGAAGGCAGTCGCCATAGGCGTTCTGGCTTCGCGGAAAAATCCACGTACGTTTACACCAAAACCGCGCATCAGCACGCAATACACCACCAACTGAACGGCTAGCGCAATGTACAGCACCACCACCATGTCGCCCAGGGCCATAATAGTTGCCATGCCCTGCTCACCGGCGGTTTTCGCCACAATCGCAAATACTCCGATGGGCACGTATTGCAACACACCTGCCATCACTTTCAGGGTCATTTCACTGAGCCCCTCAATCACCTTATAAAGGTGCTCGCCCAGTTCAGCGTGCTGTTCTGACTCACGCAGCTTCAACAGCGCAATACCGAATACAATGGCGGTGAAAATAATCCCCAGCAAATTCAGTTCGGTGAAAGCCGTAAAAATATTATCCGGAATAATGTTTAGCAACACCGCCGCAAAGCCCGGGTTGTCCGGAACTTTTACCGTCGCATTTTCATTCAGCGTCATACCACTGCCGGGCTCGAGCCAGGTTGCAACGGCCAACCCAACAATAATCGCCAACGCTGAAGAGGCAATGTAGTACAGCATCAGTTTGCGGCCAACCCGCCCCATACTGCCGATATTGGCTTGGTTGATACCCACCATTAAAGTAAACAGCACGATGGGTACAATCAGGAATTTCAGCAAACGCAGTAGCAGTTCCCCAAACGGCGCCAACCAGTCGGCCACAGGCTGGCCACCAATAAGCCCAACGGCGATGCCCAACACCAACGCAATGCTGACGCGCAGAATCAGTGACGAATTGAGGTAGCCATGAAACAAAGCTCTCATCGGCCGACTCCCGACAAAATTGAACAATCGTGTGCCATAAAACCGGTTCCTGATTTTGAGTGGCGCCGATTGTGGTGGAAATCAACCGATAGGTAAACTGACGCAACCAAGCATAAGCTAATAGCTTCAATGCGTTTCTATCTTTGGCTGAGCCGTGAATTTTTACCCACAAAAGCTGTGGATAACCTTGTGAGAAGCCTCGGGACAGCCTCGCATAACCCTGTAGCCATGGGCACGGACGGAAGTTGGCGGGAAATTGACCGGCTGATAAGTGATGCCCGCCAAACACCGCACTGGCCTGTTTCACATTACAGGCTCATTATCAGAGTTATGCCTTCTATATAAGGACAATTGCTATGCCAATGATCGGATGGATTATCTTACTTGCCTCGCTGGCGCTAATTTTAGGCAGCCTGTTTATGCTGCGCGACACGTCCTCCACCATGAGTCTTTCGGGAGAAAAGCTGGAGAAGGTGCGTAAACGCAAAGCCGAGCAGGAGGCATTGGACAAACAAGACGACTGAAGGCATTCAGGTTAATCATAGAACTACATCACTCAAAACACTACTCAAAAGCCGCACTTTACGTTAAGGTCAATTTAACAAAACCAAAGCCCTCACAAGGGGCTCTGTGTTCCTCAAGCCACCACCCAAGGACGAGGATAATGACAACAACAAAGTCAAAAACCGTGCACTCCCCCATTTTCACTGATGGCGCGGAGTTTCGAATTTCCACCTTCAAACTGCTCAAACAGGACGGCTCGCTGTACAAAGGTGGCAAAGCCCCTGACCTCGGTAAAGAAAAAGCCCTGCGCATCTACCGCGCCATGGTCACTACCCGCATTTTAGACGAGCGCATGCTTGCTGCCCAACGCCAGGGTCGGCTCAGCTTTTACATGCAATGCACCGGGGAAGAAGCCGCCGTTATTGGTAGTGCAGCCGCGCTGGGTGATAGCGACATGATTATGGCCCAGTATCGCGAACAAGGTGCGCTGGCTTACCGTGGTTTTACCATAGATGAGTTCATGAACCAGCTGTTCGGTAACAACAAAGACTACGGCAAAGGCCGGCAAATGCCGGTGCATTACGGCTCGAAAAAGCTCCATTACATGACCATTTCATCACCACTGGCCACCCAGATACCCCAGGCCACCGGTTATGCCTATGGTCAGAAGCTGGCCGGTGAAGGCCACTGCACGCTCACCTACTTCGGTGAAGGCGCCGCCTCCGAGGGCGATTTTCACGCCGCCCTGAACATGGCCGCGGTGCATCGGGTGCCTGTGATCTTTTTCTGCCGCAATAACGGCTACGCCATTTCCACACCGGCATCCGAGCAGTTCGCTGCCGACGGCATAGCACCGAGGGCTTACGGCTATAAAATGGACGTAATTCGGGTCGACGGCAACGACGTTTTGGCGGTGTATCAAGCCACCGAAAAAGCGCGCCGCCTGGCTGTAGAAGAGAACCGCCCGGTACTGATTGAAGCCATGACGTACCGCCTGGCCGCCCACTCTTCTTCCGATGACCCCTCCGGCTACCGCAGCAAAGACGAAGAAGCCATCTGGCGTGAAAAAGATCCGATTCTGCGTACCCAACACTGGCTGAAGTCACACGGTTGGTGGAGCGACAGCGAAGAAAAAGAATTACAGGAACGCCTGCGCCGCGAGGTTCTTGAGACCATGAAGCAAGCGCAGAAACGACCAGCACCGGCACTGGAAACCTTGATTACCGATGTTTATAAAGAAGTGCCTCCAGCCCTGAATGCGCAATTCGAGAAATTGAAAGCGCACATTCGCCGGCACCCGGACGCCTACCCAAAAAGCGCAAACGATCCGGCCATCACTGGAAAACCCGCTAGCACCCAAAAAGGAGAGGCTTGAAATGGCAAAGATGAACATGCTGCAAGCCATTAACAACGCCCTGGATACAGCCATGGCAGCGAATGAGCGGGTGCTGTGCTTTGGCGAAGACGTGGGCATTTTTGGCGGCGTATTCCGCGCCACCAGCAATCTGCAACAAAAGTACGGCAAGACGCGCTGTTTTAACACGCCTTTAGTGGAACAAGGCATCATCGGCTTCGCCAACGGCCTGGCAGCTCAGGGCTCGGTGCCGGTGGCGGAAATACAGTTCGCCGATTACATTTTCCCGGCCTTTGACCAGATCGTGAACGAAACCGCGAAATTCCGTTATCGCTCCGGCAACCTGTTCGACGTCGGCGGGCTGACCATTCGCGCACCTTACGGCGGTGGCATTGCCGGTGGCCTATACCATTCCCAATCGCCGGAAGCCTATTTTGCCCACACACCGGGCCTGAAAGTGGTGGTGCCGCGCAATCCACATCAGGCCAAAGGCCTCTTGCTGGCCGCCATTCACGACCCCGACCCGGTGCTGTTCTTCGAGCCCAAGCGCCTGTACCGGGCATCCGTAGGCGAAGTGCCCGAGGAAGCCTACCAACTTCCATTGGGCGAGGCCGAAGTGCTCAAAGAAGGCACAGATGTAACGATTCTGGGCTGGGGTGCACAAATGGAAGTGATCGAACACGCCGTGGAAATGGCAGAAAAAGACGGCATTTCCTGCGAAGTGATCGATCTACGCAGCATCTTGCCCTGGGACGTCGATACCGTGGCTGAATCGGTTCTGAAAACCGGGCGACTGGTGATTACCCACGAGGCCCCGTTAACCGGCGGCTTTGCCGGCGAAATCGCGGCCACCATTCAAGAGCGATGCTTTCTGTACTTGGAATCGCCCATTGCCCGGGTAGCCGGAATGGACACGCCCTTCCCGCTGGTGCTGGAAAAAGAACACCTGCCCAATCTGTTGAAGGTGTATGAAGCCATTTGCGACAGCGTCGAATTCTAACCCGGTATCAGGACAGGAGAACAAACATGAGTGATTTTATACTGCCCGATATCGGCGAAGGTATTGTGGAGTGCGAAGTGGTGAAGTGGCTGGTCAGCGAAGGCGACATGATCGAAGAAGATCAGCCGGTGGTCGAGGTAATGACCGACAAAGCGCTGGTGGAAATACCTGCGCCTCACAAGGGACAGATCAAGCGCCTTTATTACAAAGAAGGCGACATTGCCAAGGTGCACGCGCCGCTGTTTGAGTTGTCAGAAGAGGGCAGCGAGCAACAAGACGGCGCCATCAACGATAACGACGACTCGGCCTCAGAAAAAGCCACTGCAAGCTCAACGCCGGCCAGTCAAAAGGCCGAAACAAAAAAACCGGCGAGCGATAGCGCCGCCTCTGACCATCAGGCTGAGAGCGCTGCGGCGTCTAATGAAACAACAACCGCAACGGAAACTAAAACACCGGCCAGCCCGGCGGTAAGACGCCTGATGCGCGAGTACGACTTGTCATTGGGTCACATCAGCGGCTCCGGCAGAGACGGCCGGGTGCTGAAAGAAGATGTGTTGGCTCACCTGAAGGCGCCAGAAGGCCAAACAGGCGAGTCCGCGGGCGCCCAATCAGGCAAGCGCTCCGGCGCCACTGACCAGCAGGTTCGCATAGAACCGATCAAGGGCATGAAGGCGGTAATGGCCAAGCGCATGGTAGCCGCCGCTTCCAGCATCCCGCACTTTATCTTCAGCGAAGACATTGATGTGACCGAACTGCTGGCGCTGCGCGCGCAGCTCAAACCTCTGGCCGAAGCCAGCGGATCACGGCTCACCTTGATGCCGTTCATCATGAAAGCCATGGCCCTGGCCATTCGCGACTACCCGATTCTGAACAGCCGGGTAAACGACGAGGTCACCGAAATCCATTACCAGCCCCAATGCAACATTGGTATGGCTGTGGACAGCAAAGCCGGGCTGATGGTGCCCAACATCAAAGGCGTGGAACACCTCAGCCTGCTGGAAATTGCCGATGAAGTGGCGCGCCTGACCGAAGCTGCCCGCGAAGGCCGCGTGGCTCAAGACGACCTGAAAGGCGGCACCATCACCATTTCCAACATTGGGGCATTAGGCGGCACCTACGCTTCACCCATCATCAACGCACCGGAAGTGGCGATTGTGGCCCTGGGCCGTACCCAAACGCTGCCGCGCTTTGATCAGGCAGGCAATGTAACCGCGCGCTCCATTATGCCCGCCAGCTGGGCGGGGGATCACCGCATTATCGACGGCGGCACCATTGCCCGTTTCAGCAATTGCTGGAAAGGCTACCTGGAAGCGCCACAATCCATGCTCTTGCATCTGGGCTAAGCCAAATGGCCCGGCCGAAAAAAATGCGGGGGCAGCCAGCGCCGCCCTCGCAGATTCAACAGTTCTACATACCCGAAGAGCAGTCCATTTACCTGCTCAGTCACGACGATGCGCGCAAGCTAAAAAACTGGGTGGCGCTCTGTACCACCCAACTGCGAGGGCTGGGTTATCGCGACATCGAAATGATCGGCAAAGGCGCGTACGGCTTTGTGTTTTCCGGCAGGCTAACGCTGGAAGGCGCTAGCGATCTGGAACACGTGTTCAAATTTATTCGCATCAACCTGCCGCGCCACCTGCATGATCGCTTAGAAGACGAAGCCTATATTCTGGAGCAAGTAGAGCACCCGAGGGTGCCGCGCCTGATTGCTTTCCAACAGGCGCGCAGCCAACCCATTCTGGTGATGGAACGGGCGCCAGGGTTAAATCTGGAAGTGGTATCGCTGCGAGAAGGGCGCCTTAAGCCGCGATTGATCATCCGCATTGCAGACCAGCTGGCAGACATTCTGCGCAATCTGCGTCGGGAGTCCGTCGATGGCAAACGGCCCATTGTGCACGGCGACATCAAACCTTCGAATCTGGTATTCGACGCTAAGCACGAAAACATCGCCCTGATTGATTGGGGCTCGTCAGTGTTCGCCCAGCTGGATGCCAGCCAGCAATTCCTCAACAACAGTGTAATGGAACTGATGTCAGACAACCTGCAACAAACCAACGCACGGCTAGGCGATGTGTACTTTATTGGCGAAGAACAACTTTACGGCGGGCTTTCGTCGCCGCGCTTTGACGAGCAAGGCACCGCAGCCACTCTTTACGCCCTTGCCTCCGGCCAATCCTGCCGCTTTGGCCACCAGGCAATACCCGCCGACTCTTTGGGATTGCCTATGGAATTCGCCCGCATGCTCGATGGCATGCTCAGCCCCGATCCCCAACAGCGCCAACAAGCTGGCGACTACTACATTCGTGAAATGCCCAGAATGGCGCGCACAGTGATGATTGATTTGCCTGAACCCGCGCCCACTCCTCTGGTGCCAGTGTGGATACGCCAGCCCGGGCGTGAGATCGACACGGTGGTGTACAGCTCGCGAAAATCTTTCCTGCGCCAGGAAGGCGCGGTAAACACCCTGGACGACGTCAACGACGTACAGTTAGACCGTTACTACAAAAACTTCATGCAGGGCATGGGCGACACTGAAAAAGCGTTCCTGGCTGCGGTCAGCCGCCTTGGTCGTTACCCGGTAGAAGGCGGCTTAGCGGTGCGTTGGGAGCCTGACGGCATTTATGTAGACACGTCCTTGCACCTGCACGACCCACAACTGAAAAGCGCCTTCACCACCGCCGTCAACAACATGGTTAACCTGGCCCAGGCCATCTACCGCCAGGGTATCTTTAAAAGCTGCCTGTTCAACGCCCGCGACACACTGCACATTGAACGCGATCAAGCCGACCAGCCGTTTGTGACGCCGCCGACCATGCATGTGCCTTATCAGATCAGTTCGGCGCCAGAGGTAGAAGACCGTTCACGAGTACACTCCTACTTTGAAGACGGCCCAGACCCGGAAGAGTTTCTGGTATTGCCGCCCACCATTATCACCGCGCTTGAAGCCTTGAACAGCATCCGCCACACCGGCATGATCATCTTTGAGGCCCTGCCCCTGCACCTGAAAATCCACAGTCAGTACCGCCTGCTGGACCCGGCCAAAGAGGACGAATTCCGCCAGCACCTGGACGAAATTCTGGCCGCCGTCGACGAGATCACCGGCCTTGGCGTGTCCGGATTTATGAAAATGCCTTATAAAGACACTCGCTTTTTCCCCCACATCGAACGCCTGCCCGAACGCTATTACCCCCGCAATCCACGGCAGGAGGTGACTCAAGCACGCTAGTGTTTCCCTTGGCTAATTCCCTTCGCAAACACAGCGCTTTGGGATACGACGCCGCGCCCACCCGATTTACCGTTCACACATTCAGGCTGCCATGTCCTCCAACGCGCTCTACACCGACCTGTCGGGCTATTACGATTTGCTGTGTACCGACATCGACTACCAGGCCCAGAGCCACAGCGCACAGCGCCTGCATCAGTTGTTCGGTAATGGCGGTAATAGCCATCTGGATCTGGCCTGCGGCACCGGCCCCCACGTGCGTTACTTTATCGATGCCGGCTACAACAGCCGCGGGCTGGACATCAGTCAGCCCATGCTGGAAATGGCAAAAATCCGCTGCCCGGAAGCACAGTTTTCACTGGGCGACATGTGCGATTTCCAAGTAGATGAACCCCTGGACCTGATCACCTGTTTTCTGTACTCCATTCATTACAGCGGCGAAAGCAACCGCGCTGATTTTACCTGCGGTGCCAAAGTGCAGCTCACCCGCCACAACAACGAAAAATTGAAGCAGGGGCAGAAGTCACACTGTCAGCCGGCGGCAGTTTTCTGAAGCTCGACCCCAGCGGCATAACCGTATCTGGGCCGTTGGTGCGATTCAATTCGGGAGGCGGGCCCGGGAGTGGCGCTGCCGCCGCCGCTCAGCCACCAGAATTATCCCAAGGCCTTGATGGGCATGAACAGCCAGATAACCGCTCAGCGCAACTGGCTGATATTCATCAGCGCCAGAATACGGCAACTGAGCCCGCCATCATTTCTGATCGTTCTTCGCTGAATAGCAGGGTTAAAACCCGGGCGGCCAAAGCCGGACATCTGTTTTTATCCGCCTGTGAACCGGACGGAAGCGGGGAGTGTGCTATTCATGATCACGATTGAGCGCGCTTTTCAAAACATTCGTCAGCTCCTAAACACTTGCGAGATTCATTTGTTCCGCAGTGACAATTTATGGTTTGATCCAAGAGACTGTATCAAAAAGACAATCTACATCAGGACATCACCCAGCAATGGCGCTCCCCTACTTCCTCGGCTGCCCGCAGTGGCAAGACCCGGCATGGAACACCTTGTTACCACCAGGCCAGGCGCCACTGGCCCGTTACAGCCAGGTGCTGAATTGTGTGGAAGGCAACACAACGTTTTACGCCACGCCCAGCCAGGAGCAGTGCCGTCAGTGGCGCTCGCAGGTGCCGGACGATTTTCGTTTTTTGTTTAAATTCCCCAGGCGCATCACTCACGATCTACTTCTGTCAGGCATAACGGCTAACGCAAACGCGTTTTTGGACATACTTTCGCCGTTGAATGACGTGCTCGGCCCAATGTTCATTCAGCTGCCGGCGGCTTTTAAGCCGGAACATCTGGATCGGCTATGGCGGTTTATGGACATATTACCGGAGCCACTCACCTGCGCCGTAGAAGTTCGTAACAGCGCATTTTTCAGCAAGGGCGAGGCCGAAAAAGCGCTCAACCGCGGGCTGCGTGAGCGCAACAAGGCCCGTGTCTGTCTGGACAGTCGGGCGCTGTTCTCGGCAGAACCCGGCACCGATATCATTCGCGATGCCCAGCGCAAAAAGCCGAGGGTTCCGGTTCATCTCCTGCCGGTAGATGCGCCACCGATGATCCGCTACATCGGCCATCCCCAGCTTGAGCAGAACCCTCCTTTTCTGGCGCCTTGGGTAGAACGTGTCGGCCAGTGGATTGAACAGGGCCAACAGCCCTATGTGTTCATGCATATGCCCGACAACGGCGATGCACTGGCTCTAGCGCAACTTTGGAGTAAGCTATTACAAGACCGTTTACCACAGGTAGCCGCTTTGGATCTAGCCGCGCAACGGCCCCAGCTTGGATTGTTTTAATGAAAAGAACCTCGCTCACCCTCGAAAGTCTTGACTACGGCGCACAACAACTCGCCGCTGTGGATGCGGATCTTGGCCGTATTTATACCCGCTTGGGTGCGCCGCCGCTGTGGGCGCGGGAGCCTGGTTTTGCTTCACTGGTGCACATTATTCTGGAGCAACAAATTTCCATAAAGGCCGCGCAAACCGTGTTCGAACGGCTATGCACACACTTGGGTGAAATGTCGCCGCAGCGTATGGTTTCAGCCGGTGAGGAAGAACTGAAAGCGTTTGGGCTAACTCGTCAAAAAGCCCGTTACTGCTTTGGATTGGCAGGGCGCATTCATACCGGAAAACTCAATTTGGCGCAGTTAGACGCTCTGAGCGACACCGAAGGGCGCGACGCGCTCTTGGCTGTCCCCGGACTAGGCCCATGGAGCGTTGACGTATACTACCTGATGGCATTGCGCCGGCCGGATGTTTGGCCGCTGGGCGATTTGGCACTGGCGGCGGCCATGCAGGAGATCAAACAGCTGGACGCACCCGCAACACGCCAGCAACAGGTGGACATTGCCAGCGCCTGGTCACCTTGGCGCGCCGTCGCCGCTCGACTGCTGTGGATGCACTATCTTGACAGTCGCTAGACGCCCACGAACAAAACGCAGCGCCAAAGCGATATACCTCATTATTTATACAACTTATTCACTGACAGTTACCCACCCCGGCGACAAATCCCTGATCCAGCAGCAAACCGCCCAAGCCGCGCCAAATACTCCACCTGCGCCAGTTCATCGGGCCGCACCAGGCGAATGTCCGAGGCACTATAAAGCCATGCGGCTTTGTCTGACCCGATGATAGCAAAGCGCAGTTGCCGCTCGGTTTTTGGTTCGGTATTCACCTTGCCAATTCGCCTTACGCTGGCCAACGGCACCTTGAATGTCGTCGACCATGCGACGTATATCAGGACCTTCAGGCACTGTTGTTCTCCATCACTGTTCGCCGTCGATTAAATTGTCATTTAACCTACGGGGCTTAGAACAGAACCGATGACATCACAGCGCCGCCAACGCCTCATCCACCTGCGTAGTGCCAGAGAGCACTTCGAATGTGCGGTTATCGCAGTTGTCTGAATTCAACACCGCCAGCAGTACATTGGCTACGTCTTCCCGGGGAATGTCGCCTGGGCGGTCCAGGTTTTCACGAATATCGACCTTACCGCTGCCCGAATCTTCAGTAAGTGGGCCGGGGCGTACAATCGTGTAGGTCAGGCCGCTGGCCATCAGATGCTCGTCCGCTTTGTGTTTTGCTTCCAGATAATGGCGAATCTTTTCAGGGGCGTCGCCAGGCTTGTCTGCGCGCATACTGCTAACAATTATAAAGCGCTTGATACCCATTTTTTTTGCGGTGTCCATCAGATTGATGGCGCCGTTCTGGTCTACGTCGACGGTTTTTTCAGGGCCGGTTTTGGGGCCTGAACCTGCGGCAAAAATAACCGCATCACAACTGCGTAACGCTTCGCGGCAATCACCTTCCAGGTTCCCCACCACGGTTTCGGTAGCGCCCAGTTTTTGCAGATCTGGCCCCTGCTCCGGGTCACGAATCAAGGCCCGTGCCTCGTGCTCGGTGTCTGCCATCTTTTCCAATAAATGACGGCCTATCTGGCCATTGGCTCCAGCAATTAATACACGCATGATGTGATCTCCTGTTGCAATGACTTGATAGTGTACCTAATGATCTCTGTGCGCCAACGCGCTCTTTCAAGACCTGATGGAGCCAAGTCGTAACTAAGTGGGAACTAAGGAGGAACCAAGGATGAAAAGACTCTTTGCTGTTTTTGTATTGGCCGCCTTAATGGCCACTTTTTTCAGCCTTGCTGCCGAACCCGTTCCGGTTGAGCAAAAACTCATCCGCATTAACGCCAACGATGTGCTGGGCGAGTTTCCCGGCATTGAGCATGAATCCGTTGATTTGCAGGCTGTTCTAGCCGATATGGCTCAGGATCCGCTGCTGGTACTAAAGGCAAGAGCCGCTCTGTTGAAATACCCGGTTATGGCCCGCCAGCTGCTACAAATTTACGGCGACGAGCCGGAGTTTCAGGAAATTCTGCGGCAACATGGCGATTCGGTGTTGCCGCCCATCCACTATTTTGTGTCCAATCCTGTTGGATCCATTGAATGGATGAACAGGGCTGGCACGCAATATCAGCTCTTTAAAAAATGGTTTACCGATCACGAAAAAAGCTCAACGGTCGTTGATTCTGCACAGCCACTAACACCCACCGAGCGCGGCTGGTACGCGGTTCAGTACATTCATACTGAAGGTCATGATTTTCTAGGCCAGTTTCTGGTTAATCCTGAGGGCAAGGTTAAGTGGCTTGCTAGCGAGCGTGTTCTGGAAGGCCTGAACCAGTTTTTCGCCGGTGGCCTGCGCCAACTGGAAAAACGCCATCGCATGAATGAACCTATTGGCGCCGGTGATATTGGCTGGGCAGCGTTGGATGTGGTGGTGTTCGCCAGCGCGGTGAAAGTTCTGCGTATCGGCCGATTCGCTGCCGCAACCACCCAGAATGCCAGCCGCGGCACGCGCTCTGCGGCCCTGGCAGTACGTTTCAGTCGCGGTGGCCGCTTAGTGCTCAGCAGTGCCCGCTATGCCAAATGGCCGCTGATTATAGGCGCAGGCTATCTGGTCATCACCCACCCCAGCCTGATTAACGACCTCCTGGTCGAGCTTGCTGACGTGATTGGCGCACCGGCCTTACTGATTCAATTGGTTGGTTGGTTATTGCTACTAATGCCGGCTCTTTATCTTTTACGCGGCCTTCTTTGGCTTATAACGCCTCTGTTGCAAGCTGTACTTTGGAGCATCGGGCGCCTGCTAGCGCAGCTTAGCGGTCGCAGCGCGGCCTGAGGCGGTTACGCCAATGGCTGCGAGCTAAACTGCGCGGCCTTTGTTTTATTTTGAACATACACAAACGGGCTAGTAGCAACATGCCCCAACGCCTATCATAGCTTCCTTTCTTTTTGCCGGATGTTCTTATGCTCAGGGGCGTATTGCTAATCGCATTTGCGGCCGTGCTTTGGTCTACCACCAGCATCGTCGCTAAATTTCTGTTTGCCAGTTCTGACCTGGGAGGCCTTACCCTGGGCTTACTCAGATTAATGGTGGCCCTGCCGTTTTTCTGGCTGCTAATGCGCCGCGAGCAGCACCGGCTGGCCCGACAGCAACGGCTACACCCGACAGACGGCCCTGCACCGCTCACGCGCCTGCGCCAGATTCCGTTAAAGGCCCTGATACCACTGGCCGGGCTGGGCATTTTTCAGGCGGTGTATCAGGGCAGCTATCTGGTGGCGGTAGACTTGACCGGTGCCAGCATCGCCACGTTGATTTCATTGTGCTTGCCACCGGTGTTTGTGGCCCTGCTGGCGGCGCCCATACTGGGTGAA
Source organism: Marinobacter gelidimuriae (assembly GCF_000372805.1). Classification (GTDB taxonomy): domain Bacteria; phylum Pseudomonadota; class Gammaproteobacteria; order Pseudomonadales; family Oleiphilaceae; genus Marinobacter; species Marinobacter gelidimuriae. Next base: position 211,735 of record NZ_KB889827.1, read on the forward strand.
AAACCGGGCGCGATTACCCTGGTGGCACTGTTCGTTGCCATAGCCGGTACCGTTATGCTGGTGTTGAGCGATATGAAAACTGCGGGTACGCTACGCCTGGCCGGTATTTTAATGTCGCTGCTGGCCGCGGCTGTGTACACCGGGTTCAACCTGACCAGCCGTTACAACTCTGCGCGAACGCCGGTGTTTACCACCGCTTTTCTGTGTTTCTTCACCGCTGCGTTGGTCTTGCTGCCAGCGGTCTATTTCAGCGGTGGCTTTGCCGATGTACAAAACCTGCAGTGGCAGCACTGGCTGATGGTGATTTACATTGGTGTGGTGCCCACGTGTATCGGTTACCTGTGTTTTTTTGACGGCATGCAGACAACGCCGGCCACCCTGGCCAGCATCGTTGTTATCTTGGAGCCCTTATTTGTCGCGCTGTTAGCGTGGCTGATTCTGGGCGAGGAATTGGGCACAATCGGCCTTGCGGGCGCCCTTATACTAACCGTAGCGGTGGTGGTGGCATCACGTTACGGTAACCCGCCACGGCCAGCCAGCTAACGAGTGAGCTTAAAAGACTGGCCGCGCGCATCAGTCTTTACGCTGGTGCTCGAGCATATCGGGCTGCAGAATTTCGATCCAGTAGCCGTCAGGGTCTTTGATAAACGCCAGGCCCTTCATCTTGCCGTCATCCGGCTTTTTCACAAAATCGACGTTCAACGCTTCGAAGCGGTCACAGGCTGAGTATACATCTGGCACTGCAATTCCAATGTGGCCAAAGCCTTGGGGCTGGTCATTGCCATTGTGATAAGCAAAATCGTCGTCGTTCTCTGTGCCCCAGTTGTGAGTCAGTTCCAACATGGCTTCACGGCCAAAGGTGTAAGTGGTGCGGTGCGCATCATCGGTCGGTACCGAGCTGGCCTGACGCTCATCCAGATACCCCAGAAAATACAGAGTGAACTTCATCTCCGGAAAATCCAGTTTGCGGACCAAACGCATACCCAGAACCCGACTGTAAAAATCCAGGGATTTTTGAGGATCTTTTACTCGTAACATGGTTTGGTTAAATACGAAGCCTTCGGTTTCTGGTACCGGCTCGTGATGAAGTCCGGGCGACTGTTCAAAGTGTTTTGGCATAATGAGAACCTGTTGGTAAGCTGCGCAACACCTTTAATCACGCAGCCAATGAATGGCAGGTGTATAAGGTTTAATTGTGATCCGCCGAGGGCTTTTCAAGGTTATGTTAGGCTACACATTCTAAATCGGCCATGTTGCTCTTATACGCCTGACGTGAGTACTTCCGCTGTGAACCAGCCCACTGGAAAACATCAAACCTGCCCGAAAGCGCCCGAACCAATACCCAAAGTGCAGGTTGAAAGCACCGGAAGACGTGCTATCAATTCAAATCAACAGGGCACATCTGGAAAACGTCTGGCGCTATTCAGCCTTTTATTCGTCGCGCTCACAGGCGTTGGCCTTTACACCGTTTATACCCATTTTGCAGGCAAAAGCCTGAGCTTTGACAACCGCCTGCTGGAGCCGGCCACGCTATTGTCTCTGGCCGCCCTGCTTGCTGTTTACTTCATTGCGGACGCCCTACGTCTTCACTTTACTCTGCGCGCACTGGGGCACCGCCTGAACGCCGCGGTTATCGCCCGGCTGGTGTTTATTAATCTGTTTTTCTCAAACGTCACGCCTATGGCCACCGGCGGCGGTTTTGCCCAAATCTGGTATCTGCACAAGCACGGCGTACCCATAGGCACCGCAACCGCGGCCACTACTATCCGGACTCTGTTGGCTGTTATCTTTATTTTTTCGCTGACACCGGTGTTTCTGCTGTCATTGGGGGCATTGGAGGGACGCGCGATCAGCGGCAATGTGGGTATTGCACTGACGTTCCTCATCTTTCTGTATCTAGGGTTTTTCGCGGTGCTGTTATTGCGCACACGCTGGCTGATGGCGCCTTTGGCGAAACTACTGACGGCTTTATGGCGCCTGAAGCTGATAAGCGCTGAACGCCACCGACACTGGCAGTTCAAGGCCAAGCGGGAGATGCTGAGGTTTTCCGCCAGTTTTGGCGATTATCTGCGCGGCCAGCCAATGTATATTGCGCTGTCGGTGCTATTTACCGCTGTATTTCTGCTCAGCCTGTTCAGCTTTCCGGCCCTTTTGCTCCACAGCCTGGATTACACGGTGGACTATATAACAACGCTAGGCTTGCTGGTGGTCACAACCTTCATCATGTACTTCTCGCCCACCCCGGGGGCATCAGGCATTTCAGAAGGCGTGTTTGGCAGTTTTTTCAGCGAGATCCTGGCGCCCTCACATCTTTTGCTGGTGATTGTGGCCTGGCGTTTTCTGTCCATTTATCTCGGTATGCTGATTGGCCTGGTGGTCATGCAACGGGAGTTGATACGGCAACGGAGAGCCACACCATGAATCGCCCACGGCTACTGAAATGGCTTTTTTACCTTTGCCTCACCGTGGTGGTTCTGCTGGTGGGCTACAAGGTATACCTGAACCTGTTTATGAAGGACTTCAATTCGCTGCATTCCGAGCAGGCGCAGCGTATTAGCGAGGCCCTGGCAAACGACCAACCACTGCGCTTCGCGGTGGTTGGCAACATCAATAACTCCATCGGTATTTTTGAGGAACGTATCGTGCCGGCGCTAAACGCGGCCGAATACGACTTTATGGTGTCCGCCGGTAATGCGGTCAGCAGCGGTGGCGAGGACAAGTACCGGGCGTTGTTTGGCTCGCTGGGGCACCTGGACATTCCCTGGTTGATGACCTTTGGCGACAACGAATATGACAACTTTGGGAGCTTCCGCTTTTACGATCATTTCGGCCCGCATTTTTACAGCGTGCGCGCCGGCGTCAGCCGGTTAATTTTCCTCGACAGCACCGGCAAAACCGCTTGGCAATGGCAGCTGCATTGGCTCGATGAACTGCTGGCCGAAGACACCTCCAAAGCCCGCATTATCTTTATAGGTGACCCGCCGTTACATCCATCCCAAAGTGCACTTTTTGACCAGAGTGACGACTATCTACAGCCACCGGAATTCCGTAAGGCACTGCTGGACATCGTCAAGAAGTACGACGTAAACGCGGTCATCTCTGCAAACCTGTCCCTTTACGACGAGCAAATAATCGACAGCACCCTGTTTATAACCACCGGCGGTGCGGGCGGCCTGGTATTGAATGACGACATCAGTTTCTACCACTATCTGATGCTGCAAATTGATACTGACGGCAACGTCAGCCACACACTGCAAAAGCTGGAGGTGGGCCAGCATCCGCTTTTGAAAAAACTGGAAAGCCTGTGGTTCTTTATCTATTCGCTGTTTTACACCGGCTACCTGAATTTCTTTTTACTGATAGCTGTGTTTTCCGCCATCGCTATTAAGCTTTACGGCCTTATCTTCGTTGGTAAAAACTACTACCCAGACTATGACCTGGACGCCACGCCCTTTTTGCAAAAGCCCATACGGGTGGCCATGTTCACCAACAATTATTTGCCGTTTATTGGCGGCGTGCCTATATCCATTGCCCGTTTGCGTTGGGGACTGGAAGCCATGGGCGACAGTGTACTGGTGGTGGCACCGCGTTATCAGAACCAGCCGGCACAGGAAGAAAGCGTCCTACGGGTACCGGCACTGCTCACTATGGACTCCAAGCGCGAGTTCCGCTTGGCCAATATATTTCTAAGCCGCATTCGCAAACGGCTACGGGTTTTCAAACCAGACATTATTCACCTGCACCACCCCTTCTGGTTGGGGTCGCTCGGGCTGCTTCTAGCCCGCCGGTTAAAAGTACCCGCAGTGTACACCTACCACACCCGGCTGGAGCACTACGCGCACTTTGTCCCCCTGCCAGGCATGTTATTTCGTAATCTGATTTCCCACGCGCTGATCAAACGCTTTGCCAACAAGTGCGACACGGTGATTGTTCCCACTTACTCGATTGAAGAGTATCTGCGGATGATTGGGGTGAAAACCCCCGTTTACGTGCAGCCTACCGGCATTGAGTATGAGCGTTTTCAGGCTGTGAACGCCGCCGACGTACAAAAATTGCGCGAAAGGTTGGGCCTGAAAAGCGAGAGAGTGCTGGTGAGTGTGTCGCGACTGTCGAACGAGAAAAATATCGATTTCATGATCAATGGGCTGAATGAACTGCGCCGCAAAACCGCCGCTGAGTTTCATTTTGTCATGATTGGCGAAGGCCATCAGCGTGAACGCCTACAACAAAAAATAGACGACCTGGGTTTGCAGAAGCACATCACTCTGGCCGGCAGCGTTGAGCCAGAGGCTGTGGCCACCTGGTATCAATTGGGCGACATCTTTGTGTTTGCGTCGAAATCAGAAACCCAGGGAATGGTGATTCTGGAGGCCATGGCAGCAGGCTTGCCGGTAGTCGCTGTGCGTTCGAGCGGAATTGATGACGTAATACGCCAGGGCTTCAACGGTTTTAAAACGCCGGAGAAACAAGGCCTGTGGTGCGAGAAAATACAACAGTTACTAGAGCAGGATGAGTTGCGCCAACAGTTGGCAGAACAGGCCCTGGCCTTTGCCAAGGACTATTCGGTAGAGCGGTTTGCCAAAGACGTGCGCAGAATTTACGGTGAAACGCTGGCAATGGCCGCCAAAAAGGCGAGACCTAAAAAGTCTTAAAGCCGCAGACCGCTAACGGCTTTTCTGATGCTTACGGCTTGCGCTGGGTAAAAGCGTTGAGCCCATCAGGAACGGGCTTTTTCACCTTCCAGACTTAGTTTGGCCTGACGTGCGCGCTCGGCCTGCTTGCGTTTTTTGCGTTCAGCAACAACGCGAGCCGCATCGCCTCCTACGTGAACTTCACCACGCTCCTCGGCCAGGCGCATTTGCCGTTCGCGCTCGGCAAAGCGTGCCTTTTGAGACTCGCTTGATACACCAGCGCACTGGTGACAGCTCACACCTTTGTTATATTCCGGCCGCAGCTTGTCATTTTCAGTAATCGGGCGACGGCAGGCGTGGCACTGGTCATAATCGCCACGTTCGAGACGATAATTGACCGTGACACGATCATCAAATACGAAACATTCACCTTCCCACAAGCTTTTCTCTTCCGGCATCTCTTCCAGGTATTTTAAAATGCCGCCTTTGAGGTGGTACACCTCGTCAAAGCCCTGCTCTTTCATATAGGCCGTCGATTTTTCACAGCGGATACCACCGGTGCAAAACATGGCGACTTTCTTGTGTTTGGCCGGATCAAGGTTCTGTCTTACGTATTCGGGAAACTCGCGAAACGTATCTGTGGCGGGGTTGAGGGCGTTTTTGAAGGTGCCAATTTCCACTTCATACTGGTTGCGGGTATCAACCAGCACCACCTCAGGATCGGAAATCAATTCGTTCCATTGCTCGGAATTCAGATAGGTGCCCACGATGCGTTTTGGATCGATGCCTTCGACGCCCATGGTGACAATTTCTTTCTTCAGCTTGACCTTGGTGCGCTTGAACGGCTGCTCGCCGACAAACGATTCCTTGTATTCAATGTCGGCGAAACGGTCATCGCTGTTAATCCAGGTCTTTACCGCATCAACGCCCTCGCGGCTGCCGGCTACGGTGCCATTAATGCCCTCGCCGGCCAGCAATAATGTGCCATGCACACCTTTTGCCAGCATCAGGCTCAGCAGCGGCTGGCGCAGGGCCTGGTAGTCATTCAGAACCGCGAACTTATACAGCGCACACACAACAACGGAATCCGTCATAGCAATCTCCTGCAGGCCGGATCGTAAATCCGGAGCATGGTTGGGGTAGTCGGATATTTAAAGAGGGGGTAATTTTAGCCAATTAAGGCGATGGATCAAGTCAGGAGTGGCCGCAGCAGTGCGCTGCGGCCAGGTACCACCAAAAACGTTAGCGGCTGGCAGCCAGTTCGCGTTCCACCACAGCCGACAGCTGCCCCCAGCCCGGGCGGGTCAGGACGATGTTATCGACCATTACAGTGGGTGTGCTGACCACTCGTAACTGGGTTGCCACTTTGGCGCTTTGTTCAATGGCCTCGCGGTGCAGTTCGGTGGCCATGCAGCGGCTGAATCGATTTTCACTCAGGCCGAGGTCGCCGGCATAGCGGGTAAACGTTGCCTGAGGGTCTGACACGCCCGCCCAGGCCGACTGATTGCTGTACAGTGTATCGTGCATCGGCCAAAAGGCGTTCTGGTCGCCCGCGCAGCGCGCGGCCTGGGCAGCCGGCATGGCGTTGGCGTGCTGTGATAATGGCAGCTCAAAATACACAAAACGCACCTTACCGCTTTCCACGTACTCTTTTTTCAAGCGTTGACTAGCGTCGGCGAAGCGGGCACAGGCCGGACACTGATAATCCGCAAATTCCCGCACCACAACCGGCGCATCAGCTGCACCCACTGAAACACCAAACTGATCAAACCCGGCTGGAAAATCCGGCGTGCCTTTTTTTGCAACGGGCAGTTCATCGGAATCCGGCGACGGGCCAGACGTTATAAAAAACAGGCCAATCAACATGGCGACGACAATTAAAGTCATAACACCCAGGGCCAGCGAGCGCTTGCTAGCCGGTTTGCGAGGCGCCGGGGAACCCCTGTGATGGCGACGTTTTGCTTCACCCATGAAAACCAACTCCGTTGCGTATTAAAGGGTTAGCAGTAGAGCATAACCGGGGGTGTTGGCCTAGTCATCAAATTTGGTATATTTGACGTACACGTAGTAGATCTTATTAAAAAGGATAAATATATGCTGGGATTATTTAAAAGCGATCCGAAGAAAAAGCTGCAAAAAGCCTACGAGGCCAAGTTGGAAAAAGCACTTCACTATCAGCGCAATGGAGATTTACGCACCCACAGCACGCTGATGTTATATGAGGCAGAAAGCCTGTATGCCAAAATTCAAGCGCTCGAAAAGAGCGCCTGAATACGAAAGAACGGCGCTGCTGTCATCAGCACGAGCCGAATACTTACGTTTAGCCTATTCGCCTGATAGCTGTCGAAGGCGCTGGTTCAGGCGGCTTACTTCCCTACGCATTTGCTGAACTTCATCCAGCAAATCGAGCGATACCGCCAGACCCGGCAAATTCAGTTTCAAATCCTGCTGCAGTCTTAGCGCCCGCTGTAGGCGTGTTAAAGCCATTACATCGAATTGCCAGTCCCGCGGAAGGTGATGCTCTTCGATGGGCGACACAATGCCGTAGTTCACCAGCTTAATCACGAATTCTGCGTGGCATTCGCCACGTTCGCAAATCTCGTGCAATGTAAACACGCCACCGTCGGCATCGGTAATTTCTACAGTCAAAATGCGGTCTTGTCTGCTCATCCAAAACCTCCGGTTACACGTGCAGTTTGGCGCGTGGATTGAAGTCTTTTTCGGCGTCTGCCAGTTGTTGATAAATGGCCAGCGCTTGTTCCGAATGCTCTTCAGGTAGCGTCACCTGTAAAGTCACAATCTGATCACCCACGTGCTTGCCAGGCAAGCCTTTGCCTTTCAAACGCAGTTTGCGACCGCTGGAAGAACCTTTTGGTACCTTTACGCTCACTTTACCACCGACTACCGGCACAGTGATGCTGGCGCCTAACGCGCCCTCCCAGGGGCTGATAGGAACGGTAATTACCACATCGTTGCCTTCTACTATGAACTGCGGATGGGGTGCCAGTTCCACTTCAATAAACAGATCGCCGGCGCTGGCGCCGCCCACACCGGGCGAACCCTGGCCTTTCAGGCGAATATGCTGTCCCTCGCGCATACCGGCGGGAATTTTGACCTTGAGGATTTTCTGCCGCGCCACTACGCGACCACGCTCGTCTGCGTCATGCACAGCGAACGACACTTGTTTGTCGCAACCGTTATAGGCTTCTTCCAGAGACAGCGCCAGCCGTGCATGGATGTCTTCACCGCGCATGCGCATGTTCTGACGAGAACCGCCGCCACCGGCTTTCTGGCCACGGCCAAACATCTGCTCAAAAAAGTCGCTGAACTGGCTGGCATCGGCTTCAGTATAGCCACCGCCACCAAAACCGGATTCGCTCTGCCAGCCAGGAGGTGGCTGGAAAGAACCGTCAGGTTGCGCGCCGTACTTGCGCAACTGGTCATATTCGGTGCGTTTTTCCGGATCCTTCAGAACTTCGTAGGCTTCGCCGACATTTTTGAACATCTCATCAGCGTTATCTTCTTTGCTCACGTCCGGATGATATTTCCGCGCCAGTTTGCGATAGGACTTTTTAATGTCTTCGGGGGAGGCAGACTCGCTCACACCGAGCACGACGTAATAATCTTTGAAATCCATGGTTCTCCTCATATCGGCGCACGGCGGCTCGCAGCGGCTCAAAGACGATTGTCCTACTATCTATAATTGGCGCAAACGGGAAAATTGCAAGTGAATCCCGGGTGTTGAAGGCGTGAAATGAATCCCGCTGTTCACTTGCGTATAATAATGCCACCTTTATTGGCACCGTAGAAAATCTGCCCGAATATTACCTTAGGAGAACCCGATGATCTGGACTGTCTATCTTTCTGGCGAAATTCATACAGACTGGCGTGAGCAAATTCAGGCGGGCGCAGAAGCGGCCGGCCTGCCGGTAGAGTTCACCGCCCCGGTCACCAATCACGAAGCCAGCGATGCGGCGGGCGATACGCTGGGCAAGCCCGATGTGGCGTTTTGGCGCGATCACCAGTCATCCAAAGTGAACGGTATTCGCACGAAGACGATGCTGGAGCAGTGCGACCTTGCAGTGATTCGCTTCGGTGACAAGTACAAACAGTGGAACGCCGCTTTTGACGCTGGGTTCTGCGCCGCCATGGGCACGCCTTACATTACCCTGCACGGCGACGACATTGTCCACTCGCTGAAAGAAGTGGACTCCGCCGCCATGGCGTGGGCACAGACGCCTGAACAGGTGGTTGAAGTTTTGAAGTACGTGACGACGGCTGAGTAAAAACAGGATCGGGGACAGATTTGAAATCTGTCCCCTAACTTTGAGATTTTAAACCTGTCCCCTACCCTACCTAAAAGCTCGACATCTCTTCTTGCAGATCGCGCTTTAGTTCTTCCGGCGAGGTTATCCACAAAGTACCGTCCGCGCCGGGGAACACGCCCACTTCCCGTTTGTCTTTGGTCAGGCCCGGCACCCATTTTTTGAAAAAGTCTGGCAGGGAAATGCTTTTCGGGGTCAGATCGTCTGAGCCCTTGGCATATTCCGCGGCAAACTCGGCGCTGGGCCACACAGGCACGTGCGCCACGCCCTCCTCTTCTGAAACAAGTTTCAGAAAACGGTTGTCGGCATTAATCAGTATCCAGATATTCCGCTCTTCAAGCACGGCGCTCAAAAAGTAGTCGTAGCGCTCTTCGCCGTTCATTTCGAGCACGTCGGTTAATTCATTACTGCTCATAAGGATTCCATCAATTTAAAGATTTGAACTCGAATTTTCTTGCTCAGGAGTTTGACACAGGCTGCGGGGAGAACCGAATAAACTCATAGTCGTCGGCAAGGGCATCCACAGACTTGAAAGCGTTGGCATAACCGCCCACGCACGGGTGCAACCTAACCAGCTCGGGCATGGCAGCAGAAATTAACTCGGGGTCACAGCAGTTGAGCATTACGGCCGCAGGTGAATACGGGGAAACGGCGGCAACCGCCTCAGCCAGGGTTTCACCAGACATTAGTTTACCGTCTGCCTCAAGGCGAAACGCGACGCCATAAGGCTTGCCCAGCTCGCTCGCGGCGGCACAGGCCGCACACGCTTCCAGGGTATTGGTCATGGTTTCAATCAGCAGTACGTCAGCGGCGGCCTGCTGCTTTACCAGCACCGAGTATTCATCCCGCAAATCCTCAAACGAACGCGCGGGCTGGCCCTGATAACTTCCAGCCAGGGGTGGCAGACAACCTGCAATATCCACACACGCGCCAGTGGCTTTTACAGCCTGTCCCAGCAACTCGAAAGCATTTTGGTGAATGGCCGCCAACTGCTCCAACTGGCCGTGCCGCAGCAAACGGGATGGCGTGGCAGCATAAGTGTTGAGGGGTAACGTTTTGGCGCCAGCGCGGATAAAGTCAGCGTGCACTGCGGTCACCACGCCTGGCTGCTCTTGCATAACCGCAACAGACCATAGCGGCGAACTGACATTAGCAGCACGGCGGTAAATTTCCTGGCCGAGGCCGCCATCAAGAAGTACTACAGATCGCATAAAACGTTTTAATTCCTCAAAGTGAAAGTGTGAACCTGAACATTGCGGGCGTTACTTTGCCATATGCCCCACATAAGCCGCTGTAAATGCGGTTTCCTGAAAAATCTTCAAACCGGTGTCTGCAAACGGAACAGGCAGAGGGTTAGATGAGAGCGTCGATTTAATCAGTGCAGGCGGAAGCAAAACAACCTCAATGTCGGCACTGGTCATTAATTGAATAGCTGACTCTAATTTGAAGCTGATGGCACCGCCAGCGAACTTGCCTTTTGGCATACGCTCTTTAATAGCCACTTTATTGACGCCGTGCTCGGTCAAAAATTTCGCGATGGACGCTTGAAACTCTTGAAGGTCGCCACGGGTGTGGTTTTTCTTCAAACTTAGCTTACGAACCTTACTGTCTGGCAGACTGAAATGCCCTTGATCCAGGTTCAGCAAACACACCACGGCATCTGAGCCGGTTAATTCAACACCACAAACGCGCATACACTATCCCCGCGGCTTAACCGCAGCACTTTTTGAATTTAACACCGCTGCCGCAACTGCAAGGATCGTTTCGGGCCGGTACTTTAGCCTGCGTTACCGTTACGCCCTTGTCCAGAATCGTCGTTAACTCGGCAACGGATTCAACCGCATCCGCGCTTGCATCTACCGTAATGTTGGCAAACAGACCTGCTTCAGCTACCAGAGCTTCAACTTCCTGCTTTCGTGCTTCACTGGTAACAACCAGCGTTAGCGGGAACTTCTTACTACCTGGCTTTTTGCTGGCATTGGTCTGAAAACCGCCGTGCGCCGTGTGGTGCTGACGGGCATCCTGCCGGCCTTTAAAAAAGAACTTGTCGGACATGCTGCTATCTCTGATGGGTAAAAACGATGTGCCCGAGCCTATAAACGCAGGTTGTTGTCGGGGGAAATGGTTTTAGCACGGTTATCGAGCGGGATATATAGTAGATGGTGGAAAATACGATGTCGTTTAACCCATTTAACGAGCGTACATAAGAAAATCCTCTACTGGCTCCCACAGTACAGGTTGTTCATTATCATTAACCAAAAGACTTCAGTAAGCTTCGGGCACACTGACTACATCTGCAGCAACCATCAAAGGCCATTGATATGAAAAGCATTACCCTTTCAAGCCCCGGCGGTCTGGAACATCTCAAGCTTAACAATAGCGCGGAACCTGGCGCGCCTGGGCCTGGCCAAATTCGGGTACGCATTCATGCCTGCTCCCTGAACTATCACGATTATGCAGTGGTTGTCGGGGCCATCCCAACCGAAGACCAGCGCATCCCCATGGCGGATGGCGCTGGTGTTGTGGAAGCCATCGGTGAAGGTGTCAGCGAATTCAAGGTTGGCGACCATGTGGTATCAACCTTCTTCCCTGAATGGCTGACTGGCGCCGCCCCTATTGATAACTTCAGCACCACGCCCGGTGACGGTCAGGATGGTTACGCCCGCGAACAGGTCGTTCGCCCAACCAACTGGTTTACCCACGCACCAAAGGGCTATACCCATGCTGAAGCGGCCACTCTGACCACCGCAGGCTTAACAGCATGGCGAGCACTGGCTGTTAATGGTGGCTTAAAAGCAGGCGATACCGTGCTTACGCTGGGTACTGGTGGGGTGTCTGTGTTTGCGCTGCAGTTCGCCAAGTTGATGGGCGCGCGAGTTATTTCCACGTCGTCCTCAGACGAAAAACTGGAACGGCTAACAGCATTGGGTGCAGACCACACCATCAATTACAAAACAACGTCGGCCTGGGGCGCGAGAGTTCAGGAGCTGACAAACGGCGTGGGTGTTGATCACGTTATCGAAGTGGGTGGCCCTGGCACTCTTCCGGAATCCATTGATGCCGTTCGCATTGGCGGCCATATCGCGCTTATAGGCGTACTGACCGGCCGGGCTGGCGATATTCCCACCGCAAAACTGATGGCGAAACAGGCCCGGCTGCAAGGCTTGATTGTGGGCAGCCGAACCCATCAGCAAGAGATGATTCGCGCAATCGAAGCAAACGGCATGCACCCGGTTCTTGACCGGTCTTTTGCGCTGGAAGAAATTGCCGATGCTTTTCGCCATGAAGCATCCGGCAAGCACTTCGGGAAGATCTGCCTGGAGTTCTAATACAGACGCCTAGTTTAACGGGCCACTCCGCACGGTGGCCTGGTTACACCCATGCGTAAAGCCCAAGTTTTTTGTCAGGAGTCTGTTATGCCCGAAGATATACACTTCTACGAACCCGCCAATGGTCACCGACTTGCACATGACCCATTCAATGCCCTGGTGGCCCCGCGGCCGATTGGATGGATTTCATCCAAAAGCCGTGACGGCGTGCTTAATCTTGCGCCCTATAGCTTCTTCAACGCCTTCAACTATGTTCCCCCAATCGTCGGATTCTCCAGCATCGGCTATAAGGATTCCGTGCGTAATGCGGAGGAAACCGGTGAGTTTTGCTGGAATCTGGCGACTCGTCCTCTGGCAGAGGCCATGAACCAAACCTGCGCCGCTGTCGGGCCTGACGTCGATGAATTCGCTCTTTCAGAGCTGACACCGAAGCCTTCGCGGATTATCTCCGTGCCGCACGTGGCGGAAAGTCCGGTAACATTTGAATGTCGGGTCACGCAGATTCTTCAGTTGGCAGGCGCCGACGGCCAGAAGGTCAATACCTGGATGGTGTTCGGCGAGGTGGTGGGCGTGCACATAGCGCAACACCTGCTGCGGGACGGCGTTTACGATACTGCAGCGGGCGAACCCATTCTTCGCGGCGGCGGACCGGCGGACTACTTTGCAGTGGGCGCGTCGCAAAAATTTCAGATGCATCGGCCGAAATAAATCAGCCCCAACTTAACCGTAATGTGTTGAGTGGCGCTGCGTTAAAATTGCAGCACTAACATCAAGAAGCTGCAAACAGCTCGCGCGCGTTTTTTGCAGCCTTACCCACTCAAAAAGCGATACCGCTATCAGTTTACGAGCAAGAACCGCAGCAAACGCCTGGATCGCCGTGCTTGCCTTTCTTTTTAGGCGACATCTCGGCGTCAACAGCGGCTTCTTTTTGTGCTTTTGGGTCGAAGTGCTGAGCTGACTCCGCTTGTACTGCCTCGGCTTTTTTTCCTTTGAATACGTCTTTAAATGACTGAACCATTGGGATGCACCTCGATTGTGGTCTTTAACATTTATGTGTAATGAATCTTATTGGTTGGATCAAATTTAGTCAATAGGTTCTGTAACTATTCAGCTCATATCCACCATGATCATTAAAATAGAGTCTCATTGAAGCATGGCTTTGAGATCGTAGCGCCGATTGAAGCGGTATTCGAACTCAGCGAGGTAGCGAGGGGCATGCTGCTCCCGGATGGCGTGGTAAGTGCCAGTAATCGCGTTCTTGACGTTGCCGAGCAGGGTGTTGACCCAGTTGAACTCAGGATTCGCCATGCTGGCACGACCGCCTCCGGTGATGTGGCGCTCGTGGACGCAGGTGGCCGTGTCGAAGGCCCGGAAACAGTTGAGACCATCGCTGACAACGTGGCTTCCGGGCGCAATGGCCTGTTGGCTATAGCGACGCACCTCGGCCAGGGTAAAGCCACTCACACGGCGAAGCTGAACCCGCATCGGGTGGCCCTCGCTATTAGTTTGTACCGCAGCGACAAAGGGGAATTTATGCTCGGCACCACGACCTGGTTTTCCTGACCGTTCGCCGCCCAGATAGGCGTCATCAATCTCGATGCGGCCGCTGAGCCTCTCTCCCTGGTTGCGATCGTACATGACCTGCAGCACCTTGTGTTTGAGCTTCCAGGCCGTGTTATAA
>NZ_KB889828.1 GCF_000372805.1 Marinobacter gelidimuriae
TTGCATGTGTTAAGCCTGCCGCCAGCGTTCAATCTGAGCCATGATCAAACTCTTCAGTTTAAATCATACAAGATCCGAAGATCTTAAATCTGCTCAAGACAAAAACTCAATTCTTGACGAGTCGTTGACTTGGTATTTCTTACCGAAATACTCCCGTCAGCGCCCACACGAATTACTTGGTTGATTTTTTAAAGAGCGTTTGAGCCGTGGCTCAATCAGGAGGCGAATCATACATCGTTTCGCTGCCCTGTCAACCGTTTTCGCGTTCAAAGTTTGAATCACATTTCCTAAACTTTTCAACGTCTTACCAAACAGTTTCCGCTTAATCTCTGCCCCCTCTAATCCGGGGTGTCCCTCAAGCGAAATGCGCATTCTACAGACTTCTCGGGACAGGTCAACGGGGAAAGTGAAAAAAGCTCAAATCCCCGTCATCGGCCTATTTCACCATAGTAATACGCGCAACCTTCTTCTTGCCGGCCTGGATAACACAGGTGTCGCCTTCAGCAAACATTCTGTCGCCCTCAAGCTTTACGCCATCTATAAAGACGGCACCACGGCCCAACACATCCCGCGCTGCTGCACCGTTCTTAACCAATCCGGCCATACGCAGCACCGTGCCAATTGCCAACTGCTCCTGCCCCTCCAGCGCAACGCTTACCTCTGGCACGTTGTCGGGTATTTCGCCTAGCGTCACACGGTTGCCCGCGGACTTGTGAGCAGTCTTCGCAGCTTCTTCATTATGGAAGCGGGTAATCAGTTCTTCTGCCAGCAGCTTCTTATAGTCCTGCGGGTTAGCTCCGGAACTTACTTGGGCCTGAAACTCTTCTATTTCAGCCAGAGGCCGGAAGCTCAGCAATTCAAAGTAACGCCATAACAACTCATCGGGTACCGATAGCAGCTTGGCGTACATTTCACCAGGCGCGTCATTCACACCCACATAGTTGCCCAACGACTTGGACATCTTCTGCACCCCATCCAGACCCTCAAGAATGGGCACCGTCAATATGACTTGCGGCTTCTGACCGTAGTTCTTCTGCAATGCCCGCCCCATCAGCAGGTTAAACTTCTGATCGGTGCCGCCCAGCTCGACGTCTGCCTCCAGGGCGACCGAATCGTATCCCTGAATGAGAGGGTATAGAAATTCGTGTATCGCAATCGGCTGACCACCGGTGTAACGCTTGTCAAAATCGTCGCGCTCGAGCATGCGAGCCACCGTGTACTGCCCCGCCAAAGCAATCATGTCGGCGGCGCTCATTTTGCTCATCCATTCGGAATTAAAAGCAACGCGGGTTTTGGCGGGGTCCAGAATTTTGAACACCTGCTCTTTATAGGTAACCGCATTAGCCGCTACCTGCTCACTGGTCAGCGGCGGCCGGGTAGCACTCTTGCCCGACGGGTCGCCAATCATACCGGTGAAGTCGCCGATCAGGAAAATGACTTCGTGACCCAAATCCTGGAACTGGCGCAGCTTGTTAATAAGCACCGTGTGGCCAAGATGAAGATCAGGCGCAGTGGGATCAAAACCAGCCTTAATACGCAGCGGGCGCCCTTCTTTAAGTTTGGCGACTAGCTCCTCCTCGGGAATTAGCTCGTCGATACCACGCTTGATCAGCGCCAGCGATTCATCAATCGATGCCATGAACACCCCACCTCATAATTTGACTTGAAACAGTTCCAGTTCACAGAGTTCGATAACAACCCTGCCTATTCGCCGCGACTTTGCTAAGATACAATTGTTCAATTTTTAACCATCACTGAGTAGTCGTGGCGACGCATTATAACAATCGCGCTCCGAGAAATCCGCGCAACAAACACCGCAACTGTAATGTTGACGTCTGTTGCCGATGATTCTTATACGGTAATCTATCAGCTAGACTATTAAAATCAGATTTAATACAGCGGCACAAACTGCCGAAATATCGACTTAAACGGGTGAAATACGTGTTCAAAACATTCCCCAAGACCCACATTACCATCGTAGCAGCGGCCACCGTTGTTGTTACCACTGCCGTGCTGATGAGCCCGAGTGCAGATGTAGAAGCCAAGCGCATGTCCATCGCTCTTGATCTTGAATCGGGCGCAGCCACTACCGTTGTTACTACTCCTTCTTCGGTACCAGCATCGTTAGCGCCTGGGGCACAAGCAAAAGCAACCCAAGCATCGAGCACCTCAACCAACGTAAATTCAAACCTGACAACTGCCGTCACGCCTTCGACCGCGCTTACAGCCGAAGCAGAGGAGGCCCTTCTCCCTAGCCATGGCAAGCCGACCATAGACTGGCAATTTTTTGATGTTCGCTCGGGTGATACTCTATCGACTCTGTTCAAAAAAGCCGGCTTTAACGATGGCATTATGCTGTCGGTTATTCACGGAGCAGGCGAAGCGAAGAAACTGCAGCGCCTCTACGCTGGTGAAACCATCCGCTTCGCCACGGATTCTGAAGGTGCCCTTACAGGGGTTGAGCTGCAACGCAGCAAACTGGAGCGTTTAAGCATAACCCTTGGCGCAAACGGCTTCACTGGCAAAAAAGTGGTTCGAGAGCCAGAGGTACGAACAGCGTTTGCCAAAGGCACCATCGATGGCTCCCTTTATCTGGCCGCCCGCGCCGCCGGTATGGACGACCGGCTAACGATGGAAATGTCTGGCATTTTTGGCTGGGACATCGATTTTGTATACGACGTGCGCAAGGGCGATCGCTTTGAAGTGGTTTACGAAGACCTGTATCTGGACGGCGAGAAATTTGGCAGTGGACGCATCCTGTCGGCGAACTTCGTTAATCGCGGCGAAGACAACATCGCCATGTTGTACACAGACGCTCAGGGTGACACCGATTACTACAGCCCCACCGGCAGAAGTATGCGCAAAGCCTTTTTGCGCGTACCACTGAACGCGCGGGTTTCGTCATCCTTTAACTTGCAGCGCCGGCATCCGGTATTGGATGTTGTCAGGCCCCACGAAGGCACCGACTATGCAGCCCCCCCCGGAACACCCATTAAAGCGGTGGGCAACGGGCGGATCAAATTTGCCGGCTGGAAAGGCGGTTACGGCCGTACGGTTGTGTTGTCACACGGCGACAATATTACAACGCTTTATGCCCACATGAGCAAACTTGGCAAAGGCATCAAAAATGGCGGGCGAGTTAAGCAAGGTGAAACCATCGGTTACGTTGGCTCTTCCGGCATGGTCACAGGCCCGCACTTGCACTATGAATTCCGGGTTAACGGTGCACCGCGCAACTCACGCACCGTTAAGTTGCCAGACGCCAAGCCTATTCCAAAAACCGAACTGGCCCGCTTCAAGAAATTCACTCAGCAACAGCTGGCACAGCTAGACGATTTGCGCGGTAACGAAAAACAGTCTTTGACTCTGGCTTCAGGGAAGTAAACATGACCGCCTGGATAGGGCTGATGTCAGGCACCAGCATGGACGGCATAGACGCCGTGCTGGTGTCGTTTGAAACCAACACCATAGAATTTCACGCCCGCCACACCCTGGCCTACCCCGCCGAACTTCGATCCAGGCTAGAACTGGCCGCCCAGAATCACGCAACACCCGACGAGTTGGGTGAGCTGGATACACTGACGGGCCAGTTGTTTGCCAAGGCTGCCAACACCGTTATTCAGCAATCCGGCATACCTGTAGAGAGTATTGGCGCGGTGGGCAGCCATGGCCAGACAATACGCCACCAGCCTAGCGGCAGCGCACCATTTTCCCTGCAAATTGCTAACCCAAGCATTATCGCCGAGTACACCGGAGTCGCGACCGTTGCCGATTTTCGTCGCCGCGACATGGCCGCTGGAGGGCAAGGCGCGCCGCTGATGCCACTGTTTCACCAGTCATTCTTCAGCAGCGTAGAGGAAGATCGCTGCATCATCAATTTGGGCGGCATTGCTAATATTACCTGGCTACCGAGAGCCGGAACAGGAAGCGTTTACGGGTTTGATACAGGCCCGGCCAATGCCCTGTTAGATGCCTGGTGTGCCGACCAGACTGGCCGTCATTTTGACTGTGACGGCCGCTTGGCCGAAGAAGGCATTGTCAACGAGGCGTTGCTTGGTGATTTTTTTACTGACGCCTACTTTGCAAGCCCGGCACCAAAAAGTACCGGCAAAGAACGCTTTAATCTAGGCTGGATAAAAACCCGGCTGCAGCGTTACCCGGACTTACGTGCCTCCGATGTGCAGCGCACACTACTACAGCTTACGGTGCTCAGTATTGCCCGGCAGATGCCACAATCGACGGCGTTTACAGTGTATGTGTGTGGCGGCGGGGCGCTGAACCCTGTGTTAATGCGCGAACTGTCCCGGGCGCTTAGCCCGGCTGCCGTGTGCAGCACTGAGGAACTTGGGCTCGACCCGCAATGGGTGGAACCTGTCGGATTTGCCTGGCTGGCTCGCCGCACCGTTCTGGGACTGAGTGGCAACCTGCCAGAAGTAACCGGCGCCAGCGGGCCGAAAGTATTGGGAGCCATCTACCCAGCCTGACGAATGCCGAGCTCCAACAGCTCATCACCCAATGCCGGCAGCCAATAGACAACGCCAACAGTCTGTTAGATTTAGATGGAGAAGGAACTGCCGCAGCCGCAAGTGGCGCTGGCGTTGGGGTTATTCACCACAAATTGTGATCCCTGTAGACCTTCCAGATAATCGACTGTAGAACCTACCAAATACTGATAACTCATCGGGTCTACCAGTAATTTCACGCCGTCGCGCTCGATAATTGTGTCTTCATCGTCTTGGGCGTCATCGAATGAAAACCCGTACTGAAAGCCAGAACACCCTCCACCGGTTACATACACCCGCAACTTGAGGTCGGCGTTGCCTTCTTCATCAATAAGCTCTTTGGCTTTGGCCGCCGCACTGTCACTGAAAAACAGCGGGGCTGATACCTGTTGCTGAACTACGCTCAAGTTCGCCTCCGGAATGTTGGCTGAATTTTAATGATTATCGTATTCCTGACTAAAACAATCAACTATTACCAGAGCGCAAACATTGCGCAGCGCGACGCCTCTGCCCGCGGGCTAGTTCGCCACCAGTTTGCTCCATAAAAAAGTACGCTTGGCCTGCACGTTTTGTTGTTTAAAGGCAGAGTTAACAACCCTTGAGCCCCGCGCCAGCAGTTCGCTTTGCGGCTCTCATGGCAGCATGGCTGGCGCTTCCAGGCCCATGGTTTCGGGCAGGCCAAACATGACGTTCATATTCTGTACGGCCTGACCGGCAGCACCCTTCACCAGATTATCAATCACCGAGGTAACAATAATCACGTTGCTGTTTTCCTGGCGGTGCAGCGCCATGCGGCAGTGATTCGCGCCGCGCACACTGCGGGTTTCCGGGTGACTGCCAAACGGCATTACATCCACAAAGGGCTCATCGCGATAACGCTCTTCGTACAATTCCTGCAGCCGGTCAAAATCGCCTAGGTCATGCAATTCAGCGTAAAGCGTTGCTTCTATGCCGCGAATCATTGGCACCAAGTGCGGCACAAATGTAACGCCCACCGCGGTTCCTGCGGCCTGGCTCAAGCCTTGGCGAATTTCCGGCAG
This sequence comes from Marinobacter gelidimuriae, assembly GCF_000372805.1. Lineage (GTDB taxonomy): Bacteria > Pseudomonadota > Gammaproteobacteria > Pseudomonadales > Oleiphilaceae > Marinobacter > Marinobacter gelidimuriae. The sequence goes on from NZ_KB889828.1 coordinate 5,543, forward strand.
GTGGCGATGGCCAGACGCGCCATAGGCTTTGAAACTTTCACCAACCTCGCCGTGCAACATACCCACACTGGGCTGACGGCCCGCACCACTGGAGCCCGATTTGGCGTCGGCAATTAAGCGGGAGCTGTCTACCAGCCTGTTTTCCAACAAAGGCAGAAAACCCAGTTGCACCGCAGTAGGATAACAACCGGGGTTAGCCACCAGCTGGGCATCATAGAGTTCACTGCGCACGACTTCGGGCAGACCGTAAACGGCCTTTTCCGCCCACTCCGGACACTCATGTGGCATACCATACCATTTGGCCCACACGTCCAGATTTTTCAAGCGGAAATCGGCCGACAAATCCACGACGCGCACACCCGCTGCCATCAACTCCGGCACCATTCGCATGGCTACACCGTGTGGCGTGGCAAAAAACACCAGATCACATTGGCAAAGTACAGCAACATCGGGTTCTGAAAACGCCAGATCAAAGTGGCCGCGCAGATTTGGGTAAAGGTCAGAAACGGGCATACCCGCTTCCGAACGCGAGGTAATGCAATGCACTTGTGCCTGGGGATGCACCGCCAGAACCCTCAACAATTCCACGCCGGTGTATCCGGTGCCACCTACAATACCTACTTTCATCACGTTTAAGCTCCCACTCGTCTGTTTCCTGAAATTGCATTTTTAACCATCATTCTATCATGATAAGCCAACCGCTTATTGCAGCCCTGACCGAGGTGGCTACAATACCAAAGACAGTCTGCGCCGGATTAGTACCGGTATGAAAATCATCAACCGGCCCAGGCCCTGCATGCACCCCTTATGATCCGTTCCACACGCCAGCTAATGGCGAAAATGAAAGCCAGTTTCCGGCGCCGGTTATCCGGGGCAGATGCGCTGCCGCAACTAGCCTTGCTGGGCCTGCTTTCCGGCTTGATCACCGGCGGCGTTATTCTGATCTTCCGCCTCGCCATTGAATGGCCCTTGAAATATTTTCTACCCGGGGATGGAGCCGGGGCTTTTCCCTCCGAGGCTTTCGAGGGTCTGGATGTTGTTACACGGGGAGTTTTACCTCTGGTCGGCGCGCTTGGCCTTGGCTTGCTGTTGCATCGTCTGGCAACTCATGACCGTAAAGTCGGTGTTGTTCATGTTATGGAACGCCTGAACTACCACCAGGGCTATATCACTGCCAAAAGCGCCTTTATTCAGTTCATTGTAGGCGTTGCAACCGTTGTTACCGGGCAATCTGCAGGCCGGGAAGGGCCCGCCGTTCATTTGGGGGCGGCTTTTTCAAGTTTGATGGGTCAGTGGATGCGGCTGCCCAACAACAGCATCCGCACCCTGGTGGCCTGCGGCTGCGCTGCGGCCATATCGGCATCGTTCAACACGCCTATTGCAGGGGTGATTTTCGCGATGGAAGTGGTGATGATGGAATACACCATCGCCGGCTTCACACCCATCATTCTTGCGGCCGTCAGCGCCGCGATAGTCACCCAGATCGTGTACGGCCCAGATCCCGCGTTTAATGTTCCTGCACTGATGACGAACTCACTCCTCGAGATACCCTGGATTTTGGTCATTGCAGTCATTATTGGTGTTGCAGCGGCGCTTTTTATTTACCTGGTGGAATCCATGGGGCGCTTCAGCCACCGTCCCATCTTATTACGCGTCATTATTGCCGGCGTTCTAATGGTTCCCTTCGCTATTTTCGTACCCCAAACCATGGGGATCGGCTACGACACGGTCAATGACGCCATAAACGGCGGACTCGGCTTCTGGCTGCTCTTGAGCGTGGGCGTCGCAAAGCTCTTGATTACCGCTCTAACGGTTGGCCTGGGTATGCCCAGCAGCATCATAGGGCCGACGCTTTTCATGGGCGCGACGCTCGGCGGAGCCATGGGATTGATCGGTGCAGAAATCATGCCGGGCCACACCTCGTCTGTTGGTTTTTACGCCATGCTGGGCATGGGCGCGATGATGGGCGCGGTATTGCAGGCGCCTTTAGCGGCGCTGATGGCCTTGATGGAGTTAACCCGTAACCCCAATATTATTTTGCCGGGCATGCTCATTATCACCACCTCAAGCCTGGTGACCAGCGAAGCGTTTGGCCGTAAATCGCTATTTTTGACCATTCTCAAATCCCAGGGCCTGAGCTATCAGAACTCTCCGGTGATTCAAGCATTGCGGCGGGTATCGGTGGCAGCCATCATGGATAAGAGTATCCTGCGTATCCAACGTCGGCTGACGCCGGAAGAAGCCCGTAAAATCCTGAAATCCGAGCCTAAGTGGCTGATAATTGAAGGCAGCAGCGGACCAACGTCGCTGATGCCGGCGGTAGATCTGGCACGTTTTCTGGAGGACAGCGAAAAACTGCTGAAAACCGAAGACCAGCCCCTGCCCGAGCAGATTAATCTGATGGACATACCGGCAAATCGTCGCGACCTGGCGCCGGTGCAATATCAGGCCACGCTTGAAGAGGCATTGTATGAATTTGATAACAGCAGCGCAGAAGCTTTGTATGTTCAGCGTTATGTGGCGCCAATGATCCAGAGAATTTATGGCGTTGTGCTGAAATCAGATATCGAAAGTTACTATCAATATCGGCGGAGTTAGACATGCTTTGGGTTAAGGCTTTTCACATAATTTCGATGGTGTGCTGGTTTGCCGGCATTTTTTACCTTCCACGACTCTTTGTTTACCACGCGGCCTGCGAAGACGAACCGGGCCGCGAACGCTTCAAAATCATGGAGCGCAAGCTGTATCGCGGGATTACCACTCCGTCTATGATTGCCACCGTATTTTTTGGCGTGTGGCTGATCAGCTATAACGCGTCTGGCTACTTCAGCCAAGGCTGGTTGCACGTCAAACTCGTATTAGTGGCGCTGTTGATCGTTTATCACTTTTACTGTGGCCACTTGGTCAAAGTGTTCCGCGACGATCGCAACACCCGCGGCCACGTGTTTTACCGCTGGTTTAACGAATTGCCCGTATTTGTGCTGCTGGCGGTGGTTATTCTTGCGGTTGTACGGCCATTCTAGGCCGCCACTACACTATTATTCTCAACAACAATCTCAGCGCAAGGAGAGAGCCATCAAACTCCGCAGCCGTCCTCAAGTATTGATTTTGTCCGGGCTGGACCCCTCCGGCGGTGCCGGTGTGCAAGCCGACATTCAGTCTGTTACTTCCCTGGGCTGTCATCCGCTGCCAGTGCTGACTTGCCTGACCGTGCAAAACACCCGCGACGTTTATGCTGCGGTGCCGGTTGACGCCGATCTGATTCGTCGTCAACTTGAATGCCTGGCTGGCGACACGCCTATTCACGCCGTAAAAACCGGCGCCCTGGGTAATGCTGACGTGGTGGACGTGCTGGTAGAATTTGTTCGCAAACGCCCGCACATACCGCTGATTGTAGACCCTGTGATTAAAGCCGCCGGCGGCGGTGATCTGGCAGATTCGGAACTCATTAATGCCATGCTGACGCGGCTGTTCCCTTTGGCGGAAATGATCACGCCCAATGGCGTGGAACTGGAATTGCTGACCGGCGAACCTGATCCGCAAAAAGCCGCCGCGAAACTCCAGCTAGCTGGCTGCCGTGACGTGCTAGCCACAGGTGGCCACGGCACCGGCGAAACCATCATCAATGTGCTGTACCGCCGTGATGCCGAGCCCGAGCGTTGGCATATCGAGCGTATTGGTGGCGAATATCACGGCACCGGTTGCACGCTGGCATCCTCGATTGCCGCAGGCCGCGCCTGTGGCCTGTCGCAGCGCGCCGCTATCACGCAAGCGCAGAACTACGTGCACCGTGCAATCCTTCAGGCGCTGAAAGTGGGTGAGGGGCAACCTGTGCCCGATCGGGGGATTCTATGGCAACATTAACGCTGAAACCCGGTCTGTATGCCGTTACCGACAGCCGCTTAACCCCCGGCGATACACTGATAGCGGCGGTGGAAGCCGCCCTGGAAGGCGGCGCAGTACTGGTGCAATACCGTGAAAAAAACTTGCCGACAGCAGAACAGCTGCGCCAGGCCAGCGCCCTGCAATCCGCCTGCAGCAATGCCGGTGTGCCGCTACTGATTAATGACAACATCGAGATGGCCTTGCGGGTGCAAGCAGCCGGTGTGCATCTGGGCCAAGGCGATACCGCCTTGGCCGACGCTCGGCGTCTGCTCGGTGAGCAGGCCATTATTGGCATTACCTGCCACGCCGACTTAGCGCTGGCGCAAGCCGCCTACGAGCAAGGTGCAAGTTATCTGGCATTTGGCCGGTTTTATCCATCAGCCACAAAACCCGACGCTTCCGCGGCCGACACGCAAGTGCTGGGACTGGCCAAAAAGTTCAAGCTCCCGGTGACCGCTATTGGCGGCATTACCCTGGGCAACGCCGAACCTCTGATTCGGGCTGGTGCCGATTTGCTGGCGGTGGCCGGTGGGCTTTTCAGCACCGACATTAATGCCACCGCAAAACGCGCCCGCGAATTTAGCCGGCTGTTTGCCCAACATCGTTCTCAATTTTCTCAAAGCATTTAGCAGGAGCCCAGACATGACGCACTCCGAAACCCTGTTCGAACAGGCCCAGAAATACATTCCCGGTGGAGTTAACTCCCCGGTACGGGCTTTTCGCGGTGTTGGCGGTACGCCCATCTTTTTCAAAAGTGCTCAAGGCGCGTATCTTTACGATGAAGACGATCGCCGTTACATCGATTACATCGGCTCTTGGGGACCAATGATTATTGGCCACTCCAACCCGCTTATAAAAGAAGCTTTGCACGCGCAGATTGAAAAAGGCATAGGCTACGGCGCACCAACCGCCATCGAAACCGAGATGGCCATGAAAGTGTGTGAACTGGTGCCGTCCATCGAACTGGTGCGCATGGTGAACTCCGGCACCGAAGCCACCATGAGCGCACTGCGCCTCGCCCGCGGTTACACCGGCCGTGACAAAGTGGTCAAGTTCGAAGGTTGCTACCACGGCCACGTTGATTCACTGCTGGTGAAAGCCGGTTCCGGCGCGCTGACCCTGGGCATACCAAATTCTCCGGGTGTACCCGCTTGCCTGGCCGAACTTACCCTGACCCTGAACTTCAACGATATTGATGACGTGCGCGAAACCTTTCGTACCGTGGGCCACGAGATCGCGGCCATTATTGTAGAGCCAGTCGCCGGCAACATGAACTGCATTCCACCGATTCCGGGGTTTCTGGAAGGCCTGCGCGAGATCTGCGACGAGTACGGCACGGTGTTGATCTTTGACGAAGTGATGACCGGTTTCCGGGTGTCACTGAGCGGCGCCCAGGGTTTGTTCGGCGTAACCCCAGACCTGACGGCGCTGGGCAAAGTGATCGGTGGCGGCCTACCGGTAGGTGCTTTCGGCGGCAAACGCGAAATTATGGAACACATTGCGCCTTTGGGCCCGGTTTACCAGGCGGGCACTTTGAGCGGTAATCCGCTGGCGATGACCGCTGGCCTGGCCACCCTGAACGCGATTTCCGAACCCGGATTTCACGACGCCCTGACCCGTAAAACTGAAAAAATCTGCGCTGGCCTGAAGGCAGCGGCCGACGAGGCAGGTATTCCGCTGGCGGTACAAGGGGCTGGCGCTATGTTTGGCTTCTTCTTCAGCAAAGAGTCGTCCGTCACCCGCTTTGACCAAGTGATGGAATGCGATATCGAACGCTTCAAGAAGTTTTTCCAGGGCATGCTGGCCGAAGGCATTTACCTGGCGCCGTCGGCTTTTGAAGCCGGCTTTACCAGCGCCGCCATTTCCGATGAGGACATCGAGTTCACTCTGAACGCAGCACGCAAGGTATTCGCAACGATTTAAAACACCGTGAGGCGTTACCCAAGCAAAAAGGCCACCGCTAAACGCAGCGGCCTTTTTTTCTGCCCGCTTTTCCCAAGCTACCGTTTTGCCTGAATTACAGCCGCGCGGCGCGGCTTTCGGCCTGCTGCGCACCAGCCACATTGCCCCGAGCTCTGCGAATATCGGCCAACAGCAACCAGCCTGAACGCTGCAGGCGCTCATCACGCCCCGCCAGCGACAACCCCTTAAGAGTAAACTGTTCGGCGCTGCCAAGCTGGCCGGTCATCGCGTAAACTTCAGACAGTTTGAAATACACCGCCGCAGACCGCGGTGCAATGCGCTGCGCCCGTTCCAGGCGGGTAATCGCCGCAGCCCCATTACCCTGCGCCATCAGGGTAATGGCCTCTTTTACCAGGCCCGCTGCCGCCGCAGGCATTTGGTCACCGGATTCGCGGTATTCGGGCACGCCTGTTTGCTGTTGTGCTTTCTGTTGCGATTTCTGCCCAAGCGGCTGTTCGCTTTTGCGCCATACCTGCGGTTCATCGGCTGGCTTGGCGGCGCCGTCGGTCAGCGGCGGTTTAGGCACCTGCGGACGCTCTCCGGCAGGCACGTAAATACCGTCACCTGGTCCGCTGGCACAGCCCGCCAGTAACAAAACGGCACAAACAACTGCCCTGCGCAACACCTGTGCTCTCATCTGCACTCTCATCATTGAAACAATCCTTCAAACCAACCACGAATTTTTTGTGGCAGAGCGCCAGCGCAGGTGATTGTCTGCGTTGGCTCGCTGCCGGTGATAAACGGCATCAGGCGCGCATTCTCGCATTGTTCATCGGTTAACGCCTGCTGTTGTACATTTACCCAATGGTATTGCACGCCGTCAGGTACCACCGGCGTGAAACTGTTTTGCGGCACCTGAGCCATAAAATTCGACCACACCGGCAAGGCTCCGCTGGCTCCAGTTAACCGGGTAGCGCCGTTGTCGTCTCGCCCTACCCAGACGACCGTCAGCAAGTCGCCGCTAAAACCGGCAAACCAGGCATCGCGGCCGTCATCGGTGGTGCCTGTCTTACCGGCCAACGCCAAAGCACGGGGCACAGTGTTATAGGCCGAGCGGCCCGTGCCCTCTTGCATGGTTTCCTGCATGGCGTATTGCAGCAGGTGCACTGCCGCCGGGTCGGCCACCTGGTTCACCTGCAAGCTGTAGCGACTAAGCCGCTCACCGCCCGCGTCGGTCACTTCTCGAATGGTGCGCAGGGGGGTGTTAAACCCTGACGTCGCCAGGCCCTGGTATATCTGCGCCACATTCACCGGCGTCATCGCGACGGCGCCCAAAAGCATAGACGGATAGTCGGAAATAGCCGAGCTGGTGCCAAACGCCTGCAGCGTGGATTTCACCTCGGCCAACCCAATGTCCAGACCCACCCGAACCACCGGCAGGTTATAGGATTTAGACAACGCCTGATGCAAGGGTACTTCGCCCCGTTCCAGACCGTCGTAGTTTTTTGGCTGCCATACCGTGCCATTCTCGAATTTCAGGGTAAAGCGCGTGTCCTGCAACGGCGTAATCAGCGTGTAACGCTGCGGCTGCGACAACGCGGCCAGGTACACAAAGGGCTTCACCAATGAACCAATCTGGCGGCTGGCATCCAGTGCTCGGTTAAAACCGGCGTAACGCGGGTCACGCCCGCCGACCAGAGCCAGCACTTCGCCGCTGTCTTTCGCCGTCACCACCAACGCCGACTCCAGCGCTTTGTCGCCCAGCCGCGGCAGCGTTTCCGTTACCGCTTTCTCCGCAGCCATCTGCATAGCGGGGTTAAGAGTGGTAAAAATCCGCAGGCCTTCGCTGCGCAGGTCTTCCTCTTTGTAATCCCGTGCCAGGTGGCGGCGAACCAGATCGATATAGGCCGGGTAGCGATTCTGCGAAAAAGAAGCCTTGTCACTCACGCCCAAAGGCAAAGACCGGGCGCGCTGCGCGTCAGATTCACCCAAAAGGCCTGCTTGCTGCATTTGGTCCAGCACCAGGTTGCGCCTTGCGGTGGCCCGCTGTGGATGGCGGCGGGGGTTGTAATAACTGGGGCCCTTGACCATGCCCACCAGCAGCGCCAGTTGGTGGGGCAGCAAGTCCTCTAATGCCTCGGCAAAATAGAACTGGCTGGCCAGGCCAAAACCGTGAATACTGCGTGTGCCCGCCTGGCCCAGATAAACCTCGTTAAGATAGGTTTCAAGAATGTCGCTCTTGCTGTAATGCAGCTCCAGCAGAATCGACATCAAAGCTTCGTTACCCTTGCGCAGCAGAGTTTGCTCGCGGGTCAGGAAAAAGTTTTTCACCAACTGCTGGGTCAGCGTGCTACCACCCTGAACAATGCCACCAGCGCGAATGTTCGCCAGCATGGCGCGGGCAATCGACAGCGGCGCAATACCGTGATGGTCGTAAAAACGGCGGTCTTCCACCGACATCAGCGCAGCCGGCAGCAACTCTGGCAATTTATCCAACTGTACTAAAATCCGGTCTTCCTGATGCGCCGGATAAATACCGCCAATCTGCGCCGGTTCCAGGCGCACAATCCCACTATCAGGGCCTTTAACAACCTTCAAACTCTGCACCTGGTCACCCGCTATATTCAGCGCCAGGTGCCGCCGCGGCTCCTTGCCATCGGGGAAATCAAAGCCGCGACTGCTGATCAGAAAGCGCCCACCGCTGCGCTGATAACTGCCCGAGCGCGAACCATCGCCTTTGTGAAAGCCCGCCAATGCCAGCTCCTGCTCAAGCGCAGCGGCACTTACTGGCGCACCGCTGTAAAGTTCCAGCGGCCGGGCGTAAACCCGCGATGGCACCTCGAAGCGGCGACCCTCAAAGCGCGATGTGACCTGCGCATCCAGATACACCATCCAGCCCGCCAGCAATACCAGGCCAAGCAGTGCCAGACGCAGTAAAATACGCCAGAAACCCTTGCGGCGGGACTGTGCGGCGGCGGGCTGTTTACGAGAAGCCGGTTTTTTGCGGCCGGGCTTGCGGGCCTTGTCGGTATTTTTCATGGCGGCAGTATAACGAACGCTCTGGTGTCTGGTGTGACTAATTGGTAAACCTACTGACCTTCTGGGGGGCTTGCGAATTAGCCAGACAAGACACTAGCCTTCGCAGCAGGCCAGTTGTGTGTTATTTCCGTAATCTAGCCATTATGATGTCACATAGACAATTAATGGGTTCAAGCAACACGAGGAAAACACTTTGAGCGATTCGCCTGCGAACACACTGGTTCAAGCTTTACAAAATCCGGCTTTGTACGATCATCCGGTTCACCAGTTTCAGGTTATCGAAACTCACATTTCCCAGGTTCTTCTGACCGGTGAGTTTGCCTACAAAATCAAGAAGCCGATGGATTTTGGCTTCCTCGACTTTTCCACCTTGCCGCGGCGCAAGCATTTCTGCGAAGAAGAGCTGCGGCTGAACCGGCGCCTGGCAGCGCCTTTGTATCTGCAAGTTATCCCCATTACCGGCACGCCACAAAATCCGGTGCTGGGTGGCAGCGGGGAAGCCTTTGATTACGTTTTGAAAATGCGCCAGTTCCGCCAGGACGATTTGTTCGATCGCCAGCAGGAACGGGGCGAACTGGAACCGGGCCGTCTGGTAACACTGGCGCGACAAGCAGCAGAGTTTCACGAAAGCCTGCCGCCGGTTGACCCCTCCAGCCCGCTAGGAGCACCCGACGCGGTCTACGCCGCCATGCAGGAGAATTTCGACCAGATTCGGCCGCTGCTGAGCGATGCCAGCCAGCTTGCACAGCTGGACAATCTGGAAATCTGGACCCGCACCACCTTCGAGCGCCAAAAGCCACTGATTGCCGCGCGCCACCAACAGGGCCTGGTGCGTGAATGCCATGGCGATCTGCATCTGGCGAACATCACTCTGTATAACGATCAGGTAACGGTGTTTGACTGCATCGAGTTCAACGAGCCGTTCCGCTGGATTGATGTTATTAACGATCTGGCGTTCCTGCTAATGGACTTGGAATCGAGGGGCGAAACCGCCAAAGCCAACTTGGTGCTGAACACCTACCTGGAATATCGCGACGATTTTGAGGCGCTGCCTCTGCTGCCGCTTTACAAGGCTTACCGGGCAATAGTGCGAGCGAAGATTGCGCTGTTCACTATGGGTAATCCGTCCTTGGGCGACAGTGAAAAAGAAGAGCTGAGGCAGCGTTATAACGCCTACGCTCAGCTTGCAGAAGATTACAGCAGCATTCCTAACCGCTACTTTATTGCCACCGTCGGCTTATCCGCAAGCGGCAAAACCTGTGTCAGTGCCGCTCTGGCAGCCGAACTGGGTCTTATTCGGCTGCGATCGGACGTTGAACGTAAACGTCTGTATGGGCTGGCGCCGCTGGACGGCAGTCAGTCGCCTACCGGGGGCAACCTGTACTCCGTCGAAGCCAACACAAAGACTTATGAACGCTTGGCGAAGCTTGCCAGCAGGCTGCTTGCTGCGGGTTTCCCGGTTATAGCCGACACGGCCTGCCTGAAAGAACAGGAACGCGCGCTGTTTGCCGCTGTTGCGGAAAGCCAGGGAGTGCCCTTTGCGCTGATTCACTGCGAAGCACCAGAGGGGCTGCGAAAAGAATGGGTACGCAAGCGCAAAGGCGACGCCTCGGAAGCCACAGAAGAATTGCTGGATGCCCAGAAAGACTGGTTTGAACCCCTGACAGCTGAAGAAAAAATCTATACCGCCCATCTTCGTACCGATCAGGAATATGTGGCAGAAGCCGTTGCAGACCGAATTCGACAGTATTTTGGCCTTCCCCCCAGGTAAAACCCCGGAGCTACCAAGACCAAAACGAACTGCGTGGGCGATTCTCGTTGTAGAGCCGGACGTCAGACTTCAAGAATAACCGGCACCGGTTCGGTTAGAGTCATCTTGCCGGACGGGCTGCCGTCATCGTTGGCCAGGTTTGCCCGGTAGGCCATGATCTCTACGCCTGCATCACAGGCTTGTCGCAGCAACTGGCCGTAATGCTGGTCTATTTGATCTGCCGGCCGCACCGTTTCGATAGCCGTGTGATTCACCACAAAAAACAGCACCGCACGATCACCCAGCGCAACCTGAGCCATAAGCTCTCGCAGGTGCTTCTGCCCGCGAGTTGTCACGGCGTCTGGGAAAAAGCCCTGGCCGTTGTCCTCAAGCGTTACGTTTTTCACTTCCACCCAGGCATCCGGCCTCGCTTCATGCCCGGAAAGTAACAGATCAATCCGGCTTTTTTCTTCGCCATATTTTACTTCTGGGCGGCAATGGCTATATCCAGTCAGCTCACTGATACGGCCCGCTTCAATCGCCTCGCGGGCCTGGGAATTCGGTCTTGCCGTATTTACACAAGCCAAAGTGCCAGGAGCCGTTTCAACAAGTTCCCAGGTATACAACAGCTTGCGCGCTGGATTATCGCTGCGGCTCAACCACACCCTGCCGTCCGCCGGCTGACAACCCAGCATACTGCCGGTGTTTGGGCAATGGGCGGTTACTTCACTGCCATCAGCCAGTCGCACATCGGCCAAAAAGCGCTTGTAGCGGCGAATAAGCTGCCCCTCCAGTAACGATTGTTCAAACTTCATGCATACCTCTTAGTCGTATGTATTGCCAGCAAAGCTGGTACCCCCGCAACTTATCTGCTATTTTCCGCCAAATCCCGTTTCAGGGCGAATGCTTTATAATCCAGGTTTTATACCGCACAGCCACGGGGGCTGACGCGAAAGGAAGCAAAGCGTTCTTGTAGCAGTACTCACAAGAGGCCGGGTTCAATGACCAATAAAACAGCCAATTCAAGCGAAAACTTCACCAACTTCACTCCTTACGAAATGAAAAAGGGTGAAGAATACATGAGCGCGCACATGCTTGAACACTTCAAAGGCCTGCTGCTGAAGTGGAAGCAGGAGCTGATGGAAGAAGTGGATCGCACCATGCACCACATGCAGGAAGATGCTGCCAACTACGCAGACCCCAGCGACAGAGCTACCCAAGAGGAAGAGTTCAGCCTGGAACTGCGCACCCGTGACCGCGAGCGCAAACTGATCAAAAAGATCGACAAAACCGTTGATCGCATCGACAAAGACGATTACGGCTTTTGCGACCAGTGCGGCGTGGAAATAGGCGCCCGCCGGCTTGAAGCACGGCCCACTGCCACGTTGTGCATTGATTGCAAAACCCTGGCGGAAATCCGCGAGCGCCAGACCGGCATCTGACCTGCCTGCTAACCTGCCAAAACGGCGCCGGCCGCTATTGCGCCGGCGTTGTTCGCCATGACGCCTAACGTTTCTTACCGCGGCCGCTTTGCGCCATCGCCCACCGGCCCCCTGCACTTCGGCTCACTGGTGAGCGCGCTGGCCAGCTATCTGGAGGCCAAGCACCACCAGGGCCAATGGCTGGTACGCATTGAAGATCTGGACCCACTGCGCCAACCGGTAGATGCGACGCCCCGAATACTCCACAGCCTAAGCGCCCACGGCCTGATTAGTGATGAGCCTGTACGTTATCAGTCCCAACGCCATAGCGCTTATCGCGCCGCCGCTGAAACCCTGTTGAAAACCGGGTACGCCTATTTTTGCCGCTGTTCACGCAAGCAGCTGCTGGCCAACCAGGGCCAACACCCCAACCATTGCCGCAAACATTCCCTCAACCACTACCTCAACCCCAGCGCACCAAACGAGCAGCCCTGGCCGCCCGGTGACTTCGCCCTGCGCTTTGCCTTGCGCAGCCAACGCTGCCGCTGGACTGATCAGCTGCTGGGTGAACAGCAACAGAACCTGAAGGCAGAAACAGACGACCCGGTGATACTGCGCAAAGAGGGCTTCTACGCTTACCAATTAGCCGTCGTGGTTGACGATATCGATCAGGCCATCAGCCACGTTGTGCGCGGTTCAGACCTGCGCACCATGACCGCCGCCCAGCACCAGATGTTTCAGGCGCTGGGTGCCGCCGTGCCGCAGTTTTTGCACATTCCTGTGATACGTAACCAGCAAGGCCAGAAGCTGAGCAAACAGAACCACGCCCCGGCGCTGGACGACGCCAATGCCAGCGCAAATCTACTGGCCGCGCTGAACGCTTTAGGGCAGCAACCGCCAGCGCAACTGGCCCAGCAACCACCCGCCACCGTTCTTGCCTGGGCCCATGCCCATTGGCAGCGCAGCGCGATTCCTGTGCTCACCGCCCAGCACTGGTAGCCCGCCATTTCTGACAGCAACGCCGCGATCGTGTTATAAAGCCATGAATCCACTGCGGCACGGTTACCCTAGATGTATATCTATCGTCTGGTTTTTTTGTTGGTCCTGGCGATTTACGTCTTCTCTCCCAACATCCTCAACTGGTGGATGTCGTCCGGCAGTGCCTGGTACAGCCCGTATCTGATCTGGGCCGGATTGATTGTCATTGGCGTATGGTTGGAATGGCGGCGTGATCCCAATGAATTTTAGTGCTGCCGGCCTGCTGCTGGTCAGCGTTGCGTATCTGAGCCTGCTGTTCGGCATTGCCTGGGTATCAGAGCGTGGCTTGCTGCCACGCAAGCTGGTGCGCCACCCGCTCATTTACGTTCTTAGCCTGGGCGTGTACGCCGGCATTTGGTCGGTGTATGCATCGGTGGGTGCGGCGGCGGAAACCGGTTATGGCTTTCTGGCCTACTATGTGGGCATCAGCGGTGCGTTTTTGTTGGCGCCGGTGTTGCTGAATCCTTACCTGCGTATTGGGCGGGCGTATCAGTTAACCTCGTTGGCTGACCTTTTTGCCTATCGTTACCGCAGTCAGTGGGCGGGCACTTTGGTCACACTGTGTTCTGGCGCAGCCATTCTGGCTCTGTTGAGCATGCAAATTCAGGCCGTCACCAGTTCTGCCAGCATTCTTGCCCCCGATGTGTCGCCTAACGTTATTAGCGCTCTGTTCAGCGTAACCGTGGTGCTGTTCGCTATTTTGTTTGGCACCCGCCGCAACGCCCACGCCAGCAACCACCGCGGGCTAGTGGTGGCCATCGCCTTTGACTCACTGGTTAAGCTGTTAGCCCTACTTCTATTGGGCGGCATCATTCTGTTTGGTGTGTTCGGCGGCCCTGAGGCCCTTCAGCTCTGGCTGGATCAAAACGAAGCACCCGTCGTTGACATGGCTATGAGTATCGACGACGCCAGTTGGCGGGCGGTTATGCTGATGTCTTTCGCGTCGGTACTGGTACTGCCACACATGTACCACATGATTTTCAGCGAGAATCCGTCTCCGGCGTCGCTGGCCAAAGCCAGTTGGGGCCTTCCCTTGTACTTGTTGCTACTGGGCCTGCCGATACCGCTGATTCTTTGGGGCGGCCAGGAGCTTGGGGTAACCACCGCGGCCAATTACTACAGCATTGGTATTGGCCAGGCCTTGGGCAGCCCCGCGTTAACGCTGATGATGTACATTGCAGGCCTCTCTGCCGCCAGTGGTTTAATGATTGTAAGCACCCTGGCGCTTGCAGGCATGGCCCTGAACCACATTGTACTGCCGTTGAAAACGCCCAAAGATCAGGCCGACATCTACCGCTGGCTGCAATGGGTCAAGCGGCTGCTGATTGCTCTGATCCTGTTTCTGGCTCTGATGTTTCATGAAATCCTGGGCAAAAATCTGCAGCTGTCGATTCTTAGTGCAATCTCTCTGACCGGTACCCTGCAGCTGTTACCCGGCGCCCTGGGAGTCATCTTCTGGCCCGAAGGCAATCGCCGCGGCCTGATCGCCGGCCTGTTGACCGGGCTGGCAATCTGGGTGACCACCCTGATGCTCCTCTTTTCCGGCGCTGCAAATCTGCTGCTGTGGCTGGGCAGCCCGGTAGTGCCGACTGCCGGTAACTGGCACCTGTTTATGTTCCTCAGCCTGGGCGCCAACGTCGCGATGTTCGTGGTGGTGTCTGTGCTTAGCTCCAGCAACAGTGAAGAACGCAGCGCCGCCCAAGCCTGCTCGCTTGGGGCCTTGTCGCGGCCGCAGCGGCGCGAATTGCTGGCCACATCGTCTGCAGACTTTGTACGCCAGCTCAGCGATCCTCTGGGACAAGATGGCGCCCAGCGCGAGGTGGAACGTGCACTGCTGCAACTGAAACTGCCCGAAGTAGAGTACCGCCCTTATCAGCTAAGGCGCCTGCGAGACCAGGTGGAAGCCAATCTGTCGGGCCTGATGGGGCCGGAAATCGCCCGTGATATGCTCAAGCGCCATTTGGGTTTCAAACCCATGCAGCGAGCAGCTCAGGATATTCGCTACGTGGAAGGCGCCTTGGGCGACTATCAGAACCGGCTCACCGGGTTAGCCGGTGAGCTGGACAGCCTGCGCCGGCATTATCGTCAGACCCTGCTAAATCTGCCCATACCCGCCTGTTCAGTGGGTGAAGACGGCGAAATCCTGATGTGGAATCAGACCATGGAGCGCCTGACGGGCATCAGCGCCGACGAAGTGGTTGGCGCGCGCCTGGCCACCTTGCCGCCGCGTTGGCACCAGCTTCTGGACGACTTTAACCAGGGCGAAGACGTGCACCGCTACAAACACCGCCTGGACCTGCGTGGCCGGCCACACTGGCTGAACTTGCACAAAGCCGCCCTGAGCGGGCCCGACCATGCCGAGAGCGGCAGCATTATTATGGTCGAAGACCAAACCGAGATTCGCTTGCTGGAAGACGAACTGATGCACAGCGAACGGCTAGCCTCAGTGGGCCGGCTGGCTGCCGGTGTCGCTCACGAGATCGGCAACCCGGTTACCGGCATTTCTTCGCTGGCGCAAAATCTGCGACTGGAAACCGATAACCCGGATATTCTGGACACCGCCGACCAGATTCAGCAGCAAACCCGGCGCATCTCGAATATTCTGCAGTCACTGATGAATTTCGCCCGCACCGGCAATCACGCCCCCGCCAACCGTTATGAGCCGGTGCAAATACGCCGCTGCGTGCAGGAGTCCATTAATTTATTGTCGTTGAGCGACAAGGGGCTGGGCATTTCGTACCTCAACGCCTGTCCGCCAGAACTGCTCATTCTGGGAGATGAACAGCGGCTGGTGCAGGTGTTTGTAAACCTGCTGACCAACGCCCTTGACGCCTCGCCAGATGGCGGCGAAGTGCGGGTGATTGGTAAGGCCGATGGCTACTCGGCTATCATCGAAGTCATCGACCAGGGAAGCGGTATCGCCGCGGACAAGCTTGACCACATTTTCGAGCCGTTTTACACCACCAAGCCCACCAATAAAGGCACAGGTCTTGGTCTTGCGCTGGTTTACAGCATTGTTGAAGAGCACTATGGCAACATTCAGGCGCAGAGTCCGGCGTATAGCCCGGCGCAGCTCAACGCCGCAGACAGCCGCAATCCGGGCACCTGCATTCGCCTGAAGCTGCCTGCTTACGAGCCCGAAGATACACCCGCTGCCCACAGCCAGAATCAAAGGTCCTAGCATAGATATGCCGCGTATCCTGATTGTTGAAGATGAAGAGATCATTCGCTCCGCAGTCCGCAAGATGCTGACCCACGCCGGCTACGACGTCACCGACGCAGGCTCGGTGGAGGAAGCCGAAGAGCATGACCTGGGCAGTTTCGATCTGATCATATCCGATCTGCGATTACCCGGCGCTCCGGGCACCGAAATGATCCGACGCGCACCGGCAACGCCGGTGCTGATCATGACCAGCTACGCCAGCCTGCGCTCCGCCGTTGACTCGATGAAACTGGGGGCCGTGGAGTACATCGCCAAGCCTTTTGATCACGACGAAATGCTGGCGTCGGTGGCCGCCATTCTGGCGCGCAAATCCACGCCGGCGGCGGCTGATGACAGCGGCGCCGTGACCACCAAAACAGTGACCCAGGCCGCCGAGTCAGACCCGGCCAGCATCATGTTTGGTCAGTGCGAACCGATGCAGCGGGTGTTCACCCTGATTCGTAAAGTGGCACCCACCGAAACGACGGTGCTTATCCTGGGCGAGTCCGGCACCGGCAAAGAACTGGCGGCCCGCGCCCTGCACTTGCTGAGCCCACGGGCGACGGCTCCACTGATCTCCGTTAACTGCGCAGCCATTCCTGAAAGCCTGATTGAGTCAGAACTGTTCGGCCACGAAAAAGGCGCGTTCACCGGCGCAGTCGGCGCCCGCACCGGGCTGATCGAGGCGGCCAACGGCGGCAGTTTGTTTCTGGACGAAATAGGCGAATTGCCCGCCGAAGCTCAAGCCCGGCTGCTGCGGGTTTTACAAGAAGGCGAAATCCGTAAGGTGGGTTCTACCCAAAGCCTCAAAGTAAACGTGCGCATGCTGGCCGCCACCCACCGCAATTTGAAAGCCATGACCCGCAGCGGCGAATTCCGTGAAGATTTGTTCTATCGCCTGAACGTAATGCAGGTGCGCATTCCCCCTCTGCGCGATCGCCAGGGAGATATTCTGATACTGGCACGGCGCTTTTTAAAGCGCCAAGGTGCCAAAATGGGCAAACCCGATTTGCAGTTCAGCGCAGACGCCGTGCGCACTATAGAGAGGCATCGCTGGCCAGGAAACGTGCGGGAATTGGAAAATGCCATTGAACGGGCCACTATTTTGTGTGATTCGGAACTGATTACCCCCGCACTGCTGGATCTGAACGGCGACGGCGACAGTGAGTACATCCCCGAAACCCTGGTGGCTGGTGACAACAAGCAAGCCCAAGCCCAAGGTGCAGACAGCCAGGGCGATCTGTCGCTGGAAGACTACTTTCAGCACTTCGTACTGGAGAATCAGGAACGAATGAGTGAAACCGAATTGGCCCAAAAGCTGGGCATCAGTCGTAAATCTTTATGGGAAAGACGCCAGCGCCTCGGCATTCCGCGAAAAAAAACGTCTGGCAGCTCACACTAACCGCTGCCGGCCATGTTCACTTGTGTTACCAACTGTTTCTCTTGGTAACACTTTCCCCGCCATTTATGACCTACCGGTAACACTTTCCCCAAATACGGGGTAACACCTATCCAGAAGAAAACGCCAAGCCATTGTTTATAGTCATATTCATAAAACTGGCACGGCGACTGCTATGTATTATAGGGCACAACAACAAAAACAAGACGTAACAGTGCAGCGTGCCAACAAAAACAAAAAAATAGCTGCGAGAAGCGCTCAGCAACAAAAATAAAAATAGAGCGCGAGCGAATAGCGAATAGAGTGTTTTGGATGCCTGGCTTTTTAGCGGTTCCTTAGCTTGTGAAGGTTGTTGAAGCAGATAAGAATCGTCAACCAGACGGCGCTGCGGATACGTAAGACTTGAACAACGCTTTTGACCACTCTAAGTATTCAAAGTATTCTGTTTGTTTGAAATACCCTGATATTGGGGCTTACGGTGGGACACAAAAAGTAAGAAAAATCCCGGCAATAACAAAAATAATTTAGATCGTTAGATTTTAGTGGGCGGGTTCGTGTAAGCGGATCCGCCCTTTAATTTATGGGCCCAGGTAAATAACCGGGCATGGGCAAATCATAGCAATCCGCAGCAAACGTGTGCAAAAGCGGCGCAAACCGTTAAACTCATGGTTTTTGTTCATCGCCGCTATGGCCGCAACGGATTTCAATGCCTAAAAGACTCGTCGACAAACTGCGCTCGTTCATGCCCGGCAGCTCCCGGGAAAAACCCCTTGGCTATCAGCGGAGGGACATTTCACGGGACCAGCACAGCGTTTCCCGCACGGCCATCAGTGAGCCCGCCAAAAAAGTTCTGCATCGCCTCAACAAAGCCGGCTACGAAGCCTATCTGGTGGGGGGCGGCGTGCGCGACATACTGCTCAGTGGCCAACCCAAAGATTTCGACATTGCGACCGACGCAACGCCGGAAGAAGTGCACGAACTGTTTCGCAACTCGCGCCTGATTGGCCGCCGGTTTCGCATTGTACACGTGGTCTTCGGCCGCGAAGTCATCGAGGTAACAACCTTCCGCGGCAATGCCAACCCCGCCGATGATGACGATGACGATCGAAAAACCAGCGAACACGGGCAGCTGCTGCGCGATAACGTCTACGGTAACCTCGAAGAAGATGCGCTGCGCCGGGATTTCACAATCAATGCCCTTTATTACTGCATCCGCGATTTCAGCGTTATTGACTTCGCTAACGGCGTTGATGACCTGAACAACCGCCAGATGCGGTTGATTGGCGACCCGGAAACCCGTTACCGGGAAGACCCTGTACGCATGCTGCGCGCCATTCGTTTCGCCGCCAAGCTCGATTTTGCCATCGAGCCGGCCACCGAAGCCCCCATTCGCGAGCTGGCACCGCTGCTAACTCACATTCCCGCGGCGCGGCTGTTTGACGAAGTGCTAAAACTGTTTTCCGCCGGCTACGGCGAAGCAACCTTTGACAAACTACGCCACTACGGCTTGCTGGCACCGTTATTTCCCGACACCGCCAGCGCGCTGGCAGCCGGTGAACCCGACGAGCTAATCCGCCAGGCCCTGCGCAACACCGACTCACGCATAGCCCAAGGCAAATCCGTTACCCCGTATTTCCTGTTCGCCGCCATGTTGTGGCCTGCGCTGCAAGACGAATGGCGTCGGCGCCAAGACAACGGCGATCCGGTACAACCGGCTCTGCACAGTGCGATTTCCAAGGTGATTGGCCGCCAGGTACAGGCAACGTCTATCCCCAAGCGCTTCTCCGGGCCCATGAAGGAGATCTGGGAACTGCAGATGCGCCTGCCACGGCGCCAGGGCAAACGCGCACTGATCACCTTAGGGCATCCGCGTTTTCGCGCCGCCTATGATTTCTTATTGGTACGTGAGAGCGCCGGCGAGATTGAACCCGGTCTGGGCCAGTGGTGGACACAGTTTCAGCGCCTGGACGAGCGCGCCCAGGAACGCATGATTACAGATCTTGACAGCGGTGAAGCCAAACCTCGCAAGCGCCGGCGTAAACCGGTTAAGCGGCCACCGCAGGATTCATGATGACCGACGTATTCGTTGGCCTGGGTAGCAACCTGGCAGACCCAGCTGCGCAGCTGGGTCGCGCCATTGCGGAACTGGCAGCGTTGCCAAACACCACGCTGGTTGCGCAATCCCCATTTTATGCCAGCAAACCGGTGGGCCCTCAGGACCAGCCAGATTATGTTAACGGTGCAGCATGGCTGAATACCAGCCTGACGCCTCACGTTCTGCTAGACCATCTGCAGAATATTGAACAGGCCCACGGCCGCGAGCGCCTGCAACACTGGGGGCCACGCACGCTGGACTTGGATGTTCTGCTGTTCGGCCAGCAAACGCTAAACGATGACCGCCTGACAGTACCCCACGCACAACTGTCGCAACGGGACTTTGCCCTGCAACCCCTGCTGGACTTAAACCCGAAACTGACCCTACCCAACGGCACCACATTAGCCCTGCTGCGCCAGCAGTGCCCTGATAACCAATTACGCAAACTGCCCCCAGTCGCTAGAAACGAGCACTCCTAACCGCCCGAAATTTGCTAGTGTTAGGGTTGGAACGATACTGCTTCAGCAGCAGATTCAATTGTGGAGATCCGGCATAGCCGGTATTTAAACCAACCATCGCAAAGGCGAGGAATTTATGGCCGTTACCATCAACACACTGCGGGAATACAAACAGCGCGGCGAAGCATTTTCCGCGCTGACCTCCTACGATGCCACCTTTGCCCAGCTGGTCAGCGAAGCCGGCGTAGACGTCATTCTGATTGGCGACTCGCTTGGCATGGTACTGCAAGGCAACGACAGCACCTTGCCCGTCACCATGGATCAAATGGTGTACCACGTCAGCTGCGTCGCCAAAGGCAATCGCGGCTCGCTGGTGATGGCCGACATGCCATTTATGAGCTACGGCACCACCGAAGCCGCACTGGAAAACGCGGCAGAGCTGATGCGTGCCGGCGCCCACATGGTCAAACTGGAAGGCACCGACTGGATGCGAGATACCGTTCAGGCGCTCAGCGAACGCGGCGTTCCAGTGTGCGCGCACTTAGGCCTGACACCGCAATTCGTCAACAAGTTCGGCGGCTATAGAGTGCAAGGGCGAGACGGAAAGGCCGCAGACCTGATGGTTGAACACGCCTGCGAGCTGGAGGCCGCCGGCGCCGATGTTATTCTGCTGGAATGCGTGCCCGCCGCACTGGCTGCACGCATTGCAAAAGCCGTCAAGGCACCGGTGATCGGTATTGGCGCCGGTGCCGACACCGACGGCCAGGTGCTGGTGGTACACGACATGCTGGGCATGACCCCTGGCCGCAAACCGCGCTTTGTGAAAGACTTTCTGGCTGAAAACGGCTCCGTTGCCAACGCCCTGGCAGCCTACGCCAAAGCCGTTAGCGAGCGCACATTCCCCGCCGAAGAGCACACGTTTAAAGCATGAGAACTGTCAATACCATTAAAGAGCTGCGCGCCATGGTGCGCAGCTGGCGTCAGCAAGGCAAAACCATCGCGCTGGTGCCCACCATGGGCAGCTTGCACGAAGGCCACCTGTCGTTGGTTCGAAGAGCCGCAGAAGTCGCAGACATCGTGGTCACCAGCATCTTCGTGAACCCCATGCAGTTTGGTGCCAGCGAAGATCTCGACAGCTACCCCCGCACCCTGATGGAAGACCAGAGCCTGCTGGTTGAAGCCGGTAATACGCTGCTGTTTACGCCTTCCGCCACGGACATTTATCCGGCGGGTCTGGCTCATCAGACCAAAGTGGTGGTGTCTGATATCAGCGAAGGCCACTGCGGTGCCAGCCGGCCGGGCCACTTTGACGGCGTGGCCACCGTTGTCACTATACTGCTAAATATGGTGCAACCGGATTTTGCTCTGTTTGGCGAAAAAGACCTGCAGCAGTTAACGATTATTCGCAAGCTAGTGCGCGACCTGATGCTGCCGGTCGAAATTATTGCCGGCGCCATCGTACGCGACGGCGACGGCCTGGCAAAAAGTTCCCGTAATGGCAATCTCAGCATTGAAGACCGGGCACTTGCGCCGGCTCTGTACAAGATTCTTCAGACCATTGCAAAAGACCTGCAATCTGGCGACACCCACTTTGCACGCCTGTCTGAACACGCGAAAACAGAACTGCTGAATGCGGGTTTGCGACCCGATTACGTTAACATCGTTAACAGCCAGACCCTGAAGCCAGCAACCGCGGATGATCGCGAGCTTGCCATTCTGGCCGCGGTGTTTCTGGGCACTACCCGGCTCATCGACAATATTTCACTGGTCCGCTGACCGGCTTCGCCCTGTTACGGAAGACTCTGTGCCCGGCGACCCAAGCGCCGGCCATTTTGCGAAGGACGCCATCATGCAAGGCCACGCATCTATACCAACCGCTACAAAAGCCTGGCAGGCGCTGCTGCGCCACCAAAAGCGGCTAGCAACACAGCCCATGGCACAGCTGTTCGCCGAGGACAGCCAACGGGCATCACGCTATTTGCTTGAAGCAGCCGGCCTGACTCTGGATTTCTCCAAGAATCGCCTTGATGATGGCGCCCTCGCCGCGCTGATGGCCCTGGCCGAAGAGTGCCAACTGGCCTCTCGTCGCCGGGCACTGTTTGCCGGCGAGCCGGTGAACAACACTGAGAACAGGCCTGCGCTTCATACCGCCTTGCGAGCAAGTGCAGATCAGACTATTCAGGTGAACGGCAAGAACGTGATGGAGGAAGTTCACGCCACGCTGGAACACATGCAGCAGTTTGTTAACGCTGTCACCGGCGGTGAACGCCGCGGTTGCACGGGCGAGCGTTTTACCGACGTGGTCAGCATTGGCATTGGTGGCTCTTTCCTGGGGCCAAAGTTGGCTACAGAGGCGCTAACGCCTTATCACCACGGCGGCATACGCTGCCATTACGCAGCCAATATCGACGGCACTGAAATCTGCGAGATTTTGCGCCAGGTAAGCCCGCACACCACGCTGTTTCTGGTGCAGTCAAAATCCTTCAAAACCCCCGAAACCCTGGAAAACGCCAAAGTAGCCCGTGAATGGCTGGTTCAGCACTGCCCGCAAACAGACGCTGTTGCGCGCCACTTTGCGGCAGTATCCGCTAACGTCGACGCCGCTCAAGCCTTCGGTATCGAAGCAGACAGCCTGTTCCCGATGTGGGGCTGGGTCGGTGGGCGCTATTCGCTCTGGTCGGCCATTGGTTTACCGGTTGCCCTGAGCATTGGCATGGACAATTTTCGCCAATTGCTGGCGGGTGCCCAAGCCATGGACGAACACTTCATGCAAGCGCCATTGGCGCAGAATATGCCTGTGGTGATGGCCATGCTGGGTGTCTGGTACAGCAATCTGTGGGGCGCCTGCAGCCACGCCATTTTGCCCTATGACCAATATTTACGCAGCCTGCCAGATCACCTTCAGCAGTTGGACATGGAAAGCAACGGCAAGCGCGTGACTCGCGCGGGCGTTGCGGTCACCTACCATACCGGCCCGATCATCTGGGGCGGGCTCGGCGCCAACGGACAGCACGCCTACCATCAGCTGATTCACCAGGGTACCCGGCTAATTCCGGCAGACTTCATTATTCCGCTGGTCAGCCATAACCCCATTGCGAATCATCACGCCGATCTGTTCGCCAACTGCCTGAGCCAGTCCCAGGCCATGATGGCCGGAAAAACTCTGGAACAAGCCCGGCGCGAACTGATTGCCGAAGGCCGGTCAGCGCAAGACGTCGACCGCCTGGCCTCGCACAAAGTAGTACCTGGAAACCAACCCAGCAACACTCTGGTGATGCAGCAGCTTACGCCTTATACACTGGGCGCGATGATCGCCTTGTACGAACATCGCACCTATGTACAGGGTGTTATCTGGGATCTGGATTCGTTCGATCAGTGGGGGGTAGAGCTGGGCAAGCAGCTGGGACAAAACATTCTGCCGCGCCTGATGGGCCAGCCGGCACCGGCAAACGCGGGTAATAGCGACAGCTCAACCGATGCCCTGATCGCTCGCTTCCGCGCCGCCAACGGCGCTTGAAATTATACGGCCGCGCCAGCTGAAGTTGAGCTTATGCAAAGGTGGGCCGGCGCGGTGTAACTGCCATAAATCCTGATAGCTTTGTCCGCACTGGGGGTGCAAACGCGACCCGGCCACATCCGCTAAGGGCTTAAGCACAAACGCGTTCACCAATATTTCGGCACGTGGTAATTCCACACCGCAAAACACGCCAACCTTTTCACCGTAAGTCAGAATGTCGATATCCAGCGTTCGCGCTGTGAAGCGGGTGCTGCCCCGAACCCGGCCATGGTCGGCCTCTAGCTTCTTAAAGCGGCGCGACAACTCGGCCAGCGGCATAGCGGTATTGAATCCCGCAACCATATTCAAAAACGGGGAACCGTCAAAACCCACCGCCGGGCTTTCATACACCGGCGACAAAGCCAGCTCGCCAAACCAGTCGGCCAAGGCATCTAACGCGGCCTGCAAACAGGCTTCGCGGTTTTGGTTGCTACCAATACCCACCAGCACCGGAGTGCTCACAGGCGGCGCCCACGCGCGATGCTGACGCCCACCGCAGAGGCCGCCACGGCGCCGGGCTTGCGAATGCTCAGCCGCAAAAACTCGATACCAAACGTCCGTTGCAACTCGGCCGCCAGTACCTCTGCTGCGTGCTCCAGCAATTTCGGTTGCAGCGCCTGCAGACAGCGAATAACGCAGTCGCTCACCGCGGCGTAGTCCAGCGCGTCCTTGACGTCATCAGACGCGCCGGGCACGCGGTTGTCCCAATCCATGTCCAAGTCTACCAGCAGGCGCTGGGTAATGTCCCGCTCCCATTCGTATACCCCTACAACGGTTTCGACCTCCAGGCCCTCAATAAACACACGATCTGCCACAGGCACTCCAGATGATGCTGTACTCTTTTCGGATTGAATCGGCCCGACAGCGCAGCTAAGGTTAGCTATCAGACTCGACAAATTTAACTATTTTCGCACAGTTTGACTCAAGCCGTCTGCGCCAGCCAGGACACATCTCTATGACATTTGCCAGTGCGCCCGTTTTAACGGTACTGCTGTGTGCCGCAGCTTATCTTGGCGGCTCGGTGCTGTTCGCCCTACCCGTCAGCCGTGCCTGGCAACTGCCAGACCCGCGCGCTCAGGGCTCCACCAATCCGGGCGCCACCAACGTATTTCGCAGCGGAGGCTGGGCGCCAGCAGCGCTAACGCTGATACTGGATGCCGGCAAAGGCTGGCTGCCAGTATGGACGGCGCAACAATGGGGGCTATCAACAACCATTCAGGCGGCGGTCGCCCTGTGCGCAGTCACCGGCCATATGATCCCGGTGTTCTATCGCTTCAAGGGCGGAAAAGGCGTCGCTACGGCTCTCGGTGCCGGCCTGGCACTGGCACACACAACCACATTGTTGATGGCCGCAATATGGCTTTTGGTCATGTGGCGCTGGCGCATCCCGGCGATGGCGTCCTTGGTAGCAGTGCTCAGCGGGCCTTTGCTCAGCGCGCTGCTTCAACCCCACACTCTGCCAGTGTTCAGCCTACTGGCGTTACTGGTGTTAGTTCGCCACCGCAATAACCTGATTCGAATGGCGCAGGGGCGCGAAACCCGCTTCTAGCCAGCACTGCCTCAACTCATCAGTGCTACATGCACTTCAGGTTCTAACCATCAGGCACCCGCCAGGCCGTCATCGCAACGCTGATTCAAGGGCGGCAAGGTATCCAGCGGCCAGCGCGGCACCGCCGCAATGCGATCACCGTCTTGCTGCCCTGCCCGCAAGCGCTGGGCCCCGGCATAGGCAATCATTGCCCCGTTATCGGTACAGAACTCCGGCCGCGCGTAAAACACCGATGCGCCAAGTTTCGCCGTCATCGCCTCAAGCCCGGCCCGAAGCCGCGTGTTGGCGCTGACGCCACCGGCGATCACCAATCGTTTGCACCCAGTGAGCTGTAACGCGCGCTTACATTTGATCGCCAGGGTGTCCACCACCGCAGATTCGAAGGCCAGGGCAATATCAGCACGGGTCTGATCGCCCAGATCACCGGCTTCACGCGCCGCATTAACGGTATTCAGAGTAAAGGTCTTCAACCCGCTGAAGCTGAAATCAAGCCCCGGGCGGTCTGTCATTGGCCGCGGAAAGCGATAACGCCCGGCCTGCCCTTTTTCAGCCAATGCCGCGACTCTGGGCCCACCCGGGTAATCCAGTCCCAGCATTTTGGCAGTTTTGTCGAACGCTTCTCCGGCGGCGTCGTCAACCGACTCACCCAAAAGAATGTACTCGCCGATACCGCTGACCTGCACCAGCTGGGTATGGCCACCGGACACTAGCAACGCAACGAAAGGAAAAGCCGGTGGGTTCTGCTCCAGCATTGGCGCCAGCAAATGCCCTTCCATATGATGCACACCCAGTACTGGAATGCTCATACTGAAACCCAGAGCGTGAGCCACGGCGGCGCCCACCATTAACGCGCCCACGAGACCGGGACCTGCGGTGTAAGCAATGCCTTCGATGTCTGCACGTACAAGCCCGGCCTCGGCCAGAATTTGCTCGATCAATGGCAACAGCTTGCGAACGTGGTCGCGGGAGGCCAGCTCGGGCACCACCCCGCCGTAGTCAGCGTGTATCGCTACCTGACTGAACAACGCATGGGCCAGCAAACCACGCTCGGTGTGGTAGAGTGCCACGCCGGTTTCGTCACAAGACGTCTCAATACCTAAAATCAGCATAGTTATTAGCCATTAAAGTAAAAGAAGCAAAATGCAGAGGCGGAGCATTTTAGCAGAAACCCGAGGCGCACCTGCAGTTTCACAGAATAAACATTGACCTCAGCTCTACCCAGGGGATATAGTTGCCGCCCTAAATTACGCACTGGTCGAGTTTTAATCATTCCTGCCAGTGTTAGAACCGCACAGGGCAAGCCCGGCGGAACCCATAGAACCGAATATACCCAGGTAGGTGATTTTCGAATGCCAGCTGTTAAACTGAAAGAGAATGAGCCGTTTGACGTAGCCCTACGTCGCTTCAAGCGTTCCTGCGAGAAAGCAGGCGTTCTTTCCGAAGTGCGTCGTCGTGAGCACTACGAGAAGCCGACTTCTGTTCGTAAGCGTAAAGCTGCTGCTGCCGTTAAGCGTCACCTCAAGAAGCTTCAGCGTGAACAGCGCAAGTTTGAGCGTTTGTACTAGGTTTTAGCAACGCTGCTTGACTGCAAAAATTAATCGCCTGAACGGCTGCAGGCCGCTCAAAGCGATTTAAAAATGCCGCCGAGGCCTGGCTTCGGCGGCATTTTTGTCTATTGTCTATCCTGCTATTACGGCCACACCCGGAGCCCGAATGAGCGGACTGATCCCGCAACGGTTTGTTGAAGATCTGCTAGACCGGATCGATCTGGCCGAGCTGATTGGCTCTCGCGTTACCCTGAAAAAAGCCGGTGCGAATTACAAAGCCTGCTGCCCGTTTCACGATGAAAAAACACCGTCGTTCAATGTGCGGCCAGACAAAGGCTTTTACCACTGCTTCGGATGCGGCGCACACGGCGACGCGATCAGTTTTTTAAGGGAATTCGAAGGCCTGGGTTTTACCGAAGCAGTTGAAGATCTGGCGCGCAGAGCCGGAATGGAAGTGCCCTACGATCAGGCTGCCAAGCAGGAAATACAACAGGCTCGAACGCTGACAGAGGCACTGGATTTCGCCAGCCGTTTTTATCAGCAGGCGCTGAGCAGCGAAGCCGGTGCTTTTGCCCGCGACTACCTGCAGCAGCGCGGGCTGGATCAGGCCATTATCCAGCAATATCAGCTGGGATTTGCCCCCGCCGGCGGCACAGCATTATGCGACGCTGCGGGCACCAGCTTTAAAGAACCGCTGCTGGAAACCAAAACGGTATCCGACCAATATGGCCGGCCCAGAGATCTGTTTCGCAACCGGGTGATGTTTCCAATCCGCAACACCCGCGGCAAAACCATCGCCTTTGGCGGGCGTACTCTGGGTGACGACAAAGCCAAATACATCAACTCGCCGGAGTCTGACGTTTTCCATAAGAGCCGTGAAATATACGGCCTGTATGAAGCGCGGCAAAACCTGAAACAGCTGGACAAGTTGTTGGTTGTTGAAGGCTACATGGACGTCATCGCCCTGGCCCAGCATGGCATCCAGTTTGCCGTGGCCACATTGGGTACCGCCACCAATCAGGACAACCTGAGCGCCTTAATGCGCCAGGTACGCCACATTGTGTTCTGTTTTGATGGCGACACAGCGGGTTTTCGCGCGGCAGATCGCGCACTGGAAAACGCACTGGAACTGATGGCCGATGGTCTGCATCTGCAATTTCTGATGCTGCCCCAAGGCGAAGACCCGGACACCCTGATTCGCAAAGAAGGCGCCGAAGCCTTCAGCAAACGGATTGAAGCGGCTATACCGCTGTCACGCTATCTGTTCGATCGCCAGAGCGACGGCCTCGACTTGCAGCTGCCCGAACACCGCGGAGAATTGCGCGCCCGGGCCGAGCCCATGCTCAACAAGATGCCCAAGTGCACGCTGCGCGACGCCATGTGGCATGAAATGCTGCGCCTTTGCAGCGGCCGCGACCAATGGCAGAAAAAACCCTGGCAGGAACGGGGCGGCAGCAAAGGCTGGCAGCGGGAACGAATACAAGAACAGCGGATTGACGTAAAACTGAGCAAAGACAGCTTGCTGTGTCTGGCTTTGACAGAAGCGCCAGATCTGGCCGCAGAAGTGGCCGAAGCCGCTCGGGGCTCACGGCAATTTATTCAGGCGGCGGCGTTCGCCAGCTGGATTCTGGAACGCAAACTTACCAATCAACCGGCACTGATTAGTGCTTTGGCTACGGACATTCAAGCCAGGGACCGTTTTTTCCATTTGTTTGACGGCATTGAGCATATACCCGCCCGCGAACACACACTGGAAGCGGCACGGGAACTTCTCAGCCCAACCGAAGAGGCATCGCGGCAACAAAGGTTTGCCGAATTGCTGCGCAATTTGCCCAATCTGAGTCCTGAAGAGCGCATTGAATTACGTACATTAGGCAGTGGCACAAAGAACAACGGGACTTGAAAATTTAAGCACTGGTCACCATCTAACCATTCGGTGGCAGAGCATTAGGTCGGCAGCTATACTGGTTGCTTAATATTTATTTACTTTAGCGGGCTTACAGGGTGTCTATGTCGGGCAATTCGGAAAAATCACGTTTAAAAGACCTCATCGCGCGAGGCAAGGAACAAGGTTACCTGACTTACGCCGAGGTGAACGATCACCTTCCGGAAGACATCGCTGACCCGGACCAGGTCGAAGACATCATTCGCATGATCAACGACATGGGCATTCAGGTATCTGAAGTTGCACCAGACGCTGATACGTTGATTATGACTGATGGTGATTCAACCGCCGATGAAGCGGCGACTGCCGAAGCCGCAGCGGCTCTGGCCGCAGTAGAATCCGACGCCGGGCGCACCACCGACCCGGTGCGAATGTACATGCGCGAGATGGGTACCGTTGAACTGCTGACCCGCGAAGGCGAAGTTGTTATCGCCAAGCGTATCGAAGAAGGCATTCGCGACGTGATGGCGGCGGTTGCGCACTTTCCCGGCACCACCGGCACCGTAATCCAAGGCTACGATCGCATTGTCGAGAATGAAGGCCGGTTGAGCGATATTGTTGCCGGGTTTCTGGATCCGGATGACGCCGAGCCGTTCATGCCAGAAGAGTCTGCCCCGGCGGCGCCTGCCAGCGCCGAAGAAGAAGAAACCGAGAGCGGTCCAGATCCCGAAGAGACCCGCCTGCGCTTTGACCTGCTAAAAGAAAAACTGGCAGTCGCCAATGAGCTGTTGGAACAGCACGGCCGCAGCGACAAGCGCACCCAAAAAGCCCTGAACGAGCTGGGCGCGGTGTTTGCCCCGTTCAAGCTAGGCAACAAAGCGTTTGATGGACTGGTGAACGTTGTTCGTTCCACCAACGACATGATCCGTCAGAATGAGCGCACCATCATGCGCATCTGCATTCGCGAAAGTAAGATGGATCGTAAAGAATTTATCAAATCGTTCCCAGGCAACGAGATCAACTTAGACTGGGCTGAAAAAATTGCTCGCAGCAAGAAGCCCTATGCTTCTGCGATTTCCGAGCGCCTGGACGAAATCGCGCGCTTACAAAAGCGCATCAAAAACGTACAGTTGGATGTAGATTTAGACGTTGTCGACATCAAGGAAATCAACCGCCGGGTATCCATTGGCGAAGCCAAGGCCCGCCGCGCCAAGAAAGAAATGGTAGAGGCGAACCTGCGCCTGGTGATTTCCATTGCCAAAAAATACACCAACCGCGGCCTTCAATTTCTCGACCTGATTCAGGAAGGCAACATCGGCCTGATGAAAGCAGTCGACAAGTTTGAATATCGCCGGGGCTACAAGTTCTCAACCTACGCTACCTGGTGGATTCGCCAGGCCATTACCCGCTCCATCGCGGATCAGGCCCGCACCATCCGTATTCCGGTGCACATGATTGAAACCATTAACAAGCTGAACCGAATTTCGCGCCAGATGTTGCAGGAAATGGGCCGCGAGCCCACGCCGGAAGAGCTGGGCGAGCGCATGGAAATGCCGGAAGACAAGATTCGCAAAGTGCTGAAAATCGCCAAAGAGCCGATTTCCATGGAAACCCCGATTGGCGACGACGAGGACAGCCATCTGGGCGATTTCATTGAAGACATCCAGGCCTTGTCGCCGGTAGATACCGCCACCGCCGAAGGCCTGCGCGAAGCCACCCGCTCGGTATTGGCCGGCTTAACCGCCCGCGAATCAAAAGTACTGCGCATGCGCTTTGGTATCGAAATGAACACCGACCACACGTTGGAAGAGGTCGGCAAACAATTTGATGTTACCCGCGAGCGGATTCGTCAAATTGAAGCCAAAGCCCTGCGTAAACTGCGGCATCCATCGCGTTCGGACCATTTGCGCGGCTTTATCGACGATCAAGGCAACACTTAAGCGTCACAACACTGGCGAGCGCCTGCTCTCATCGTTATAATGGCGCTCGCTTTTGTTTGTACTTCGCAAACAGAAGCATCGGAATACCCCGCGTTACGGGCCTTTAGCTCAGTTGGTTAGAGCAGTCGACTCATAATCGATTGGTCGCTGGTTCAAGTCCAGCAAGGCCCACCACCCGTATATCTGTCAAAGCTTGAAGCACCTCCAAAGCCCGCAAACATATCGTCAACACGGAGCATTTCATGGAAAGCTGGCAAGAATGGCTGCTAATTGCATTTGGCTTGGGCGCTATTGTCCTTCTGGCACTTTTTATATATCGCCAACGCGATGCATTAAGCGCTGATCAGCGACGTAGCGAAAAGGCGAGCGAGTTCGCGCGCAAGCGGAGGGAATCGATGATTAAAAGTATCCGTATCTTGGCACAGGCGGTAGAGGCGGATCAGGTTGAGTATTCTGAGGCCTGCTTGCGCATCAAAGGCCTGCTGGATCATGTGGAGCCAACGCTGCTGCAAAAATCGCCGTTTGCCGTTTTTCAGCAGGTGCACGACAAGCTACAACACATGCCTACCCATCAGGCCCGACTGGAAACTGAGCCGAAGTTTGTCAATAAGATGGACAAAGAACGTTATGCCATTGAACATGGCCACGCCGACGAAATTCGCCGCGCAGCCACTGCCATTCGGGTGCATGTATTCAGCGAGGGTGTGAACTAGTAGGGCGTCAAGGCGTTAACATGCTGGCCAGAGCACCTGGCTATAAACTTGATGCTCGCCCGCAGCGGCAGAGTGCCGAAATTATGCAGCACCCAGTCTAGCGATAGCCCCATTGCCAGGTTCATCACCATATCAAATCCCAACACACGGGATATGGCATCGTACACCGAGTTTACCCGGCCGGGAGCCGCGTAAAACGACGACGATGCCCAGCTGATGACTTGCGCTGCAAGGCTGGGGTCGCTCTCCACGATGTCTACCAGATCAGCCATTACAGAATTGGGATCTGTGCGCAGGCGAATAATACGGCGGGCCGTTTCCGGAAGCGGCGCGTAACTGTGGCCCAGCTGTGTGTTCAGCGTTTCAAGGTCCAGCAAGTCACAGCTGCGGTAAATGACCTGAAGCTTGTGGCAGCCGTCGCTAAGCAACACCATTCGCAGCAGTTGATCCGGGTCGGCCATATCGACATCCCGCAATGCAATGCTGGTTGCGCATTTACCAAGAGCCCGGCGAACCATGGCCGGAACTTCCATTGGACATAACCTCGTGTTGATCGTTCTTCAACTGTCACAGTAGCCCACCTGAGATGCGAACGTTGCGTTTTATCAAATTCAGATGAGGTTTAGACTTCTCCGTAGCGGGTTTTTTCGCCCAACCAGCGTCGAATTAATCCCTGTACCGCGGTTTTATCGGCCATAACACGAGGAGCTATTTCCCGAACCACTTCAATCCAGTGCTGATCGCGCTCGAAATCAGCCAGCCTGAACTGCATCATGCCGGTCTGGCGAGTACCCAAAACCTCACCGGGACCCCGAATTTCAAGGTCTTTTTCCGCAATCACAAAACCGTCCTGGCTGTCGCGCAAGGCCTGCAGCCGCGTTTTACCGTTCAGCGATAGCGGTGGGTGGTACATCAGCACGCAGTAACTGGCCTGTTCGCCACGCCCTACACGGCCCCGCAACTGGTGCAGCTGGGCCAGACCCAGGCGTTCGGGGTTTTCAATAATAATCAGCGACGCGTTGGGGACATCTACTCCCACCTCTATGACGGTGGTGGCTACCAAAAGATCCAGCGTACCGCTCTTGAATTGCGCCATAACCTCGGCTTTTTCCTTACTTTTCAATCGCCCGTGAACCAATCCGATGCGCAGGTTTGGCAGGCGTTCGGCGAGCTCGGTCGCACTTACTTCTGCCGCCTGACACTGTAACACCTCGGATTCTTCAATCAGTGTGCACACCCAATATGCCTGCCGCCCGGCCTGACAGGCATTGCGTACCCGCTCTACCACATCGTCTCGGCGACCGTCGGGCACAACAATGGTTTCGATGGGTTTGCGCCCCGGAGGCAGCTCGTCAATGACCGATGTGTCCAGGTCGGCGTAGGCACTCATGGCCAATGTACGCGGAATCGGCGTGGCAGTCATAATCAGCTGGTGGGGCGCCAGCGCGCCGGCAGCGCCTTTTTCCCGCAATGCCAGACGTTGATGAACGCCAAAGCGGTGCTGCTCGTCAATAATCACCAACGCCAAACGATCGAATGCCACATCGTTCTGGAACAGCGCATGGGTGCCAATAGCAATACCGGCGGCACCGCTTGAAACCGCCTCCAGAGCTTGTTGGCGAGCCTTGCCTTTCACTTTGCCCGACAGCCAGGTGAGCTGGACACCCAGCGGCGCAAGCCAGGCGCAAAAATTCTGGTAGTGCTGTTCCGCCAGAATTTCGGTGGGTGCCATCAAGGCCACTTGAGTACCCGCCGCAATGGCCTGCAAGGCCGCCAGCGCCGCGACCACGGTTTTGCCGGAGCCCACATCGCCTTGCACCAAACGCAGCATGGGTAGGGGCTGGGTAAGGTCCTGGCGGATTTCCTGAAGCACCTGGCGTTGAGCGTCGGTTAGGCGAAATGGCAAAGACTCTAGAAAGCGCTCGCTTAAATCGCCCTGCGGCAGCAACGGCAGCGCCTGGCGTGTCTGAATCTGTTCGCGCACTTGCAACAGACTTAGCTGGTGCGCCAGCAGTTCTTCCATCACCAACCGCTGCTGGGCCGGATGGCGCCCTTCCAGCAATTGCGCCGCCGAAGCGCTAGCAGGTGGTGAATGCACCAGTTCTACCGCGGCGGTGATGGCCGGTAACTGATAGTCCGCCAGTACCCAGGGCGGCAGCCAATCGTAAATTGGGTAACGCTTCAAATATGCCACCGCCTGCTGGCACAAAGCCCGCACCCGGGGCTGCTGAATACCCTCGGTAAGTGGGTATACCGGAGTTAATGTGGCGCTGCCTTCATCCGCCATAGGCGTCGGATTGGTCTGGTATTCGGGGTGGTACAGCTCGTAGCCGGAACGGCCCGCCCGCACTTCGCCAAAACAGCGCACCTGGGTGCCTTCGGCAAGCTGGTTCTTCTGGCCCGCGTTAAAATGAAAAAAGCGCAGACTGACAAAGCCGCTGTGGTCTTTGAGGGTAACCTGCAAGCTGCGGCGCCTGCCCATCACAATGTCGGTTTTCATGACCTCACCTTCCACCACCGCCACGTCGCCAATGCGCAGGCTGCCCATGGCTGTAATGCGGGTGCGGTCTTCATAGCGGTGAGGCAAGTGAAACAGCAAATCCTGAAGCGAGGCGATACCCAGCTTGCCCAGCTTTTCTGCGAGCGCGTTGCCCACGTCCTTAAGCTGGGTGACCGGTATATCGTCCAGTGCCATCATGGCCGGCCTAGCCCTTTGCCGCTGCTGGCTGGGCGGTACTGGCCTTTGCCACAACCCGGCACTGGCTCGTCGCCAGCGACAGCACGTCAATGGCTTTGGGCCGCGGGAAAGTGACCCGCCAAGCCAGAGCTACGGTGCGAAATGGCACGGGTGCCGCAAAGGACCGTACCGCCAGCACACCTTCGTGATAGTGCATGCCGGTGGCCGCTGACAGCGGCACAACGGTCACACCCAGGCCCGAGGCTACCATGTGGCGAATGGTTTCCAGCGAGCTGCCTTCGGTCACCAGCGTGGGGCCATTGCCTTCGCTGCGCCGGGTAACAGTTGCAACCAAAGGCGGGAAGGACTCCAGTACCTGGTCGCGGAAGCAGTGCCCCGGCCCCAACAGCAGGAGTTGCTCTTGCGCCAGCTGCTCCGCGGTAATTTCATCGCAGCCGGTCAGCGGATGATCTGCCGGCAGCAGCACCACAAAGGGTTCGTCATAAAGCGGCAGGGTAACCACTTCCGCTTCTTCAAACGGCAACGCCACAATGATGGCGTCCAGTTCTGAATGGCGCAGTTTCTGGCGCAGACTCGCGGTGTAATTTTCTTCTATATACAACGACATGTCTGGCGCAGCGCGCCGCAGCTCCGGCAGTAAATGCGGAAAAAGGTAGGGACCTATGGTGTAAATGGCGCCGACCTTTAGCGGAGAGCTAAGCTGGTTTTTGCCATCCTGGGCCAGGTCTTTAATCACACCCACTTGGTCCAGCACCCGCTGCGCCTGTTCAACAATGCGCAGCCCGCTTTCGGTGACCCGAATGTTGCTTTTACTGCGTTCAAACAACGGGATACCCAACTCATCTTCAAGCTTTCGTACCGCCACACTGAGGGTGGGCTGACTAACGTGACAGCGCTCCGCGGCACGGCCAAAATGCCTTTCACGGGCGAGCGTAACAACGTATCGTAACTCGGTAAGAGTCATGGCGGGCTCCGGTGCTGAACAGCGTTCGGTGTCTGATTTATCTATGGCTCAAAGCATAAGGATTGATATTGTCTATGGCAATCGCTGAAAGCCTGAAAACCCAACGAATTTTGCTGGCCGGGTGCGGCAATCTGGGGGGCGCCATTGCCACCTTGCTGCTGCAATCCGGGGCCGACGTGTTTGGCCTGCGCCGCAGAACGGATCAACTGCCCCAAGGTATCACGCCGGTAGCCGCGGATTTGACCCAGCCTGTGACCCTGAAAAACACACTTCCATCACGGCTGGACCAGGTTATTTATTGCCTGACGCCGTCCGATTATAACGAACAGGGCTACCACGCGGCTTATGTGACCGCCCTGGAGAACCTGCTGGTTGAATTACAGGGGCAGACGCCAAGCCGGTTGTTCTTTATCAGTAGCACCGGGGTTTACGGGCAAGACGATAACGGCTGGGTGGATGAGGAAAGCCCTACGCAGCCGAGCGGGTTCAGCGGCCAGCAGGTGTTGCTGGGAGAGCAGACGGCCTTGGCCAGCCGTATTCCCGCCACAGTGGTCCGGTTCAGCGGCATTTATGGCCCGTCGCGCCAGAGTTTTCTGCAAGCAGTGATCGATGGGCGACTGAATCCGCCGACCCACTCACATTACAGCAACCGAATTCACGAGCAAGACGCTGTTCGAGCTATCGTGCATTTAAGCACCATGGCGGCGGAAAGTGACACTCTGCAATCCTGCTACCTGGCCAGCGACTGCGAGCCGGTTCGGCTGGATCAAGTGGTGCAATGGGTTCGCCAACATACCGATTGCGAAGCGCCGGCCGAGGACGCTCGCGATGGTGGCCGGGTGGGCAGCAAACTGTGCAGTAACCGGCGCCTGTTGAAAACCGGCTTTCAACTCCGGTACCCGGACTTCCGCGCCGGATACCGTGAACTGATTGATCAGCGCAAGGGCGCTTAGGTCAGCACCATCACCGCTTCCATTTCGATGGGCACGTCTTTTGGTAGCGCAGCAACGGCCATCGCTGCGCGAGCCGGGTAAGGCTTTTGGAAGTAGGTGGCCATGATTTCGTTCACAACCGCGAAATTGGCCAGATCGATCATATAAATGTTCAACTTGACGATGTCCTGCAATGAACCACCGGATGCCACACAAACCGCTTTCAGGTTCTCGAATACCTGACGGGTGTTTGCCGCAAAATCGCCCTGTACCAGTTCCATGGTTTCTGGCACCAGCGGAATCTGGCCAGAAATGTACACGGTGTCACCAGCCTTCACAGCCTGAGAATAAGGCCCGATTGCCTGCGGTGCATTTTCGGTTTCAATAATCGATTTGTTGGTCATGGTTATTTATATCCCTGTTGTTAATAAATAAAAATCCTCACCCGCCATAACGCCAGGTGTTAAATCCGACAAACCTACGATAGCAGAGACCCATGTGCCTTTAGTAGCGAACCCGGCTGATGTGGGTAACCGCCCGAATATTGCGTACCCGTCGCATTACCCGCGCCAGATGGCGGCGGCCAGTCACGTGTACCACCAGGCAGACAACGCCAAAACGAGCGTTTTGATCTTCCACGTTAATGCGTTCAATATTGCCGTCGGCCATAGCGACGGCGCTGGCCATTTCCGCAATAATGCCACGCTGACGCTCCATTTCCACCCGCAACTCCACCGAAAACTGATCGGTAATGTCCTTGGCCCATTTCAGATCGGTCAGCATGGCGCGGCCCTGCTCGTCGTCTGGCAAGTGTGAGCAGGTATCTGAGTGAATCACCATGCCGTTACCCGAATCCATGATGCCCACAATCGGGTCACCAGGAATGGGTTTGCAGCAACTGGCAAATTTCAGCAGCAGGCCGTCTGAGCCGCAAATGGTCACCGGGCCCTGGCGCCCGCTTTCCTGAAGCGCTGCAGCCGCCGGGGCATCACCTTCGGTCTCCGGCGCGCCCACCACCAACTGGCGCGCCACCAGAAACGCCATACGGTTGCCCAGGCCAATTTCGCTAACCAGATCCTCAAAACTGTTGACCTGATTGTGAGCCACAACCCGCTGCTTCTGAACGTCAGTGATATCACCAAGACGCGTACTGAAACCTTTTAGGGAACGCTTAAGCAACGTATGGCCCAGCTCAAGAGATTCCGCATGCTTATCGTTTTTCACCACATGGCGAATACTGCCACGGGCCTTGCCGGTTACCACAAAGTTGAGCCAGGCGGGGTTCGGTCTGGCGCCGGGCGCGGTGATAATTTCCACCGTCTGCCCACTTTGCAAAGGCTGGCTTAGCGAGCCCAGATTGCGGTTGATACGGCAGGCCACGGTAGCGTTGCCAATATCGGTATGGATGGCATAGGCAAAATCCACCGGCGTGGCACCGCCGGGCAGTTCCATGATTTTACCGCGGGGCGTAAATACGTAAATTTCGTCAGGGAACAGGTCTTCTTTAACGCTTTCAATAAACTCCAGCGAATCATCAGCGCGCTCGCGCATTTCCATCAGACCCTTCACCCAGCGGTCTACCCGGGTCTGGTTTACGCTGGTGCCGTTAGACGGCTCATTCTTGTACAGCCAATGAGCGGCAATACCGTTGTTGGCAATGTGCTCCATTTCTTCCGTGCGAATCTGAACTTCGATATTTACGTGCATACCAAACAAAGTGGTGTGCAGCGACTGATAGCCGTTCACCTTGGGCATGGCAATATAGTCTTTGAAGCGCCCGGGCATGGGCTTGTACAAACTGTGCACGGCACCCAGGATTCGATAACAATCGTCTTCGTTGTCGGTAATGATGCGGAACGCGTATACATCCATGATTTCATGGAATGATTTCTGCTTGAACTTCATCTTGTTATAAATGCTGTTCAAGTGTTTTTCGCGCCCTAAAATCCGGCCGGGCATACCCCGCTCTTCCAGCTTTTCGTGCAGGCGGCCACGAATTTCATCAATGATTTCCCGATGGCTGCCGCGCAGCTTGGTCACCGCTTTGGAAATGAACTTCGAACGCATGGGATACATCGTCGAGAACCCGAGGTCTTCCAGCTCCGTCGAGATACTGTGCATGCCCAAGCGATTGGCGATGGGTGCGTAAATGTCCAGTGTTTCAGTCGCGATGCGTTTGCGCTTTTCATAGGGCATAGGGCCCAAGGTGCGCATGTTGTGCAGGCGGTCCGCCAGCTTTACCAGAATCACGCGAATATCGCGGGCCATGGCCAGCGTCATTTTCTGGAAATTTTCGGCTTGGGCTTCGGCGCGGGTGCGAAATTCAATCTGGGTCAGCTTACTGACGCCATCCACCAGCTCGGCGACATCCTCACCGAACTGGTCAGCGAGCGCATCTTTGGGTATGCCGGTGTCTTCAATCACATCGTGCAGCATGGCGGCCATCAGGCTTTGATGATCCAGCCGCATTTCAGCAAGAATGCGGGCGACGGCCAAGGGATGGCTTATGTAACGATCACCACTCTTGCGCATTTGCCCTTCGTGGGCCTGTTCCGCAAAGTAATACGCTCGGCGCACCTGATTGATGCGATTGGTGTCCAGATAGCTGCTTAGATCTCTGGTTAACATGTCTACCGCTGCTTCTGATGACACCGCGCCCTCACCTATTTATGAACCCCGGAAACAAAAAACCCGAATGCATGCATTCGGGTCCTTCCATAGTCCTTATGGCACGCTGCTATAGTGACACTATAAAACCGTGTGGACAGATTTCAATGCCTTATTACTAATCGTCTAAGTCTTCGGTCAGCAACGAACGGCTGACCAAACCCGCAGCGATTTCACGCAGCGCGATAACAGTCGGCTTATCGTTTTCTGGCGGCACCATGGGCTCCGCACCTTTGGTGGCAATCTGGCGCGCGCGCTTGGTAGCCAGCATCACCAGCTGAAAGCGGTTATCAACGTGTTCAAGACAATCTTCAACGGTAACTCGTGCCATGATTTTCCCGACAAATAAAATGACTGGATTGTGCAGACCAGCCAGTATACTGCCAGGCGATACAATTTGTATACCGTAAAAGCCCTTACCCGTGCAGCCCGCGATGATTGCAAAGCCCGACCAAAAGCGCAGCATGACGCTGCTGTTGCACGCTCATACGCAAACGCTGGCCGCGAACAATGGCCAGCAAATCCGCCAGGGCATGGTCGAAATCGTCATTAACAACAAGATAATCAAACTCGACGGCGTGGCCACACTCATCTTCAGCCTCCGCCAAACGCCGCTCAACCACGCCCGCGCTGTCGGTGCCACGGCCAATCAGGCGCTCCCGCAGTGTTTCGGCAGACGGCGGCACAATAAACACACTCACACAATCTGGTTGCAAACGCCGAACCTGTTGGGCTCCCTGCCAGTCAATTTCCAGCACGACATCACGGCCCGCCGCCAGATTCTGGCGCACCCATACCTGCGACGTACCGTAATAGTTGCCAAACACGTCTGCGTGTTCCAGAAAATCGCCGCGGCCAATCATAAGCTCGAATTCGCTGCGGCTGACAAAATGATAGTTCACGCCATCCTGTTCACCGCTGCGCATCGCGCGGGTAGCGTGTGATACCGACACCCCAAGCTTGTCATCGTGCTTCAGCATTTGCGCCACAAGGCTGGTTTTGCCGGCCCCGGAGGGGGCAGAAATAATAAACAGGGTGCCCTGCTCTCCGGCATGACTCATGCAAAAACTCCCCAATCTGGAATGGTGGCCTGTAAGCAGAACCGTTAAACCCGAAATTATACGGCGTTTGGCCTGGCACCGCACCCCGGCGCGTGCCAACTGCTACTATTGGCGCAATTGGCCCACCTTGCCGTCACTTTGAGGAAACCCTGCTGCCCGAACTGGCAGCGCTGGCACAAAGCTCAAAAGCCGAAGATCAGCACTTTCTGAAAGAGGCGCTCAAAGCCAAAGTTTCCGAACACACACTGGCCCACTGGCAAGCGCTTTTCCAGACCCAGGACGCCTGCGTGGAACCCGTATTAAGCATTGCAGAGGCGGCAAATCACCCACAGATTAAGGCTCGTGGCCTGGTGCGCGATGTTGACCGTGGGGATGGCATTACGCAGAAACAGATCGGGAGCCCGATCCGGTTCGTAACAGGGGCAGATTCACAATAGTGGCGGGGCGCCATGCACCCAGAGCAACCGTTCATCAATACAGTTTGGTTTAAACGCGATCTCAGGCTAACCGACCACGCTCCCCTCCAAGCGGCCTGCAAGGCGGGGCGTACATCACTTGGCACGGCTGTTTCTGGATTACGAACCGGGTATTCATTATTCGCAATTCCAAATGCAGGCCGGGGTCACGGGCATTAACACCATTCGGATTTATAACCCGGTACTGCAATCGCAGGAGCAAGACCCACAGGGCACGTTTATTCGCCAATGGGTGCCGGAGTTGGCAGAGCTGCCAGACACTCTATTGCATAAGCCTTGGTTACTGACGCCGATGGAAGAACAGATGTTCGACCTACACGATTGGTGACCACTACCCAGCACCTCTGTTCGAACTCGCGCCGGCAGCTGCTGCTGCCAGGGATCGTTTGTGGGATTGGCGCAGCCGGCCGGACGTAAAACAGGAAGCCGAGCGCGTATTACAACGCCACGTGAATACTCCCGGCAGTAACAACTTTCACCAAAGACGACGCTAATGACCGCCAAAAAACCGTTTACAGTGATATCTAAAAATACAATATTTTAGCTATAATGGATACAACCGTATCTAAATGGTGACTCCATGCCGCGATTTCTCTTACTTGACGATACCGATGTGCAACGCGCTTTTGCCGCTCACCTGCGAGGCCTGCGCGAGACTGCCAAGCTATCCCGAAACGCCCTTGCAGAGCGCAGCAGCGTGCCGGCACCAACGATCAAGAAATTCGAGCTGACAGGACAGATTTCGTTTCGCCAGTTATTGTTGCTTTGGCAATCGTTAGATGACCTGAAGCGATTGTACGGTCTTACTCAAACACCGAATCCGCACAGTAGTGGGCGCTTGCCCACCTCAATTGACGAGGTGCTGAAAGATGCGTTTTAAACCCGTCCAAAAACTGGTTGTTAGCAGAACGCTTTCCAAAGGTGACGTGGTATCTGTGGGGACATTAGCGCAAAACCGGCAAGGCGTTTTCTTTCAATACAACACTCACTATCTTGAACGGTTTGGCAACCTGTCGCCCTTTACTCTAACGGCTTCTACCGACCTTCAACTTGCACCCAAACAGCCACACGGCGGATTACACGGTGTATTTTCCGATAGCCTTCCAGATGGCTGGGGGCTGCTCTTGCAAGATCGGATGTTTCGCCAGCACGGCATTTTACCCAAACAAGTGACGGCGATGGATCGACTCGCCTTTGTTGGTTCACGCGGCATGGGCGCTTTGGCGTTTGCGCCAGAATCTGAGTTACAGGTAAACGACCCGAACAATTATGAGATAGCGGCACTAGGCTTAGAGGCTCAAGCTCTTTTTGATAGAACACTATCAGATGAACTCGATGGCAACCCCCAGGAAGTGTTTTCCGCCCTGGTGGCCGCGGGCAGTTCAGGCGGCGCCCGACCCAAAGCGCAACTGTTTCTGAACCCTGAAAACCCGAAACAGTGCCGCACTCATGCCAAGCCCGGTGACGAGGCCTGGCTGGTGAAGTTCACATCAAAGAATCTCACGCTAGGCCATGAAGAAGGGTTGTGTGAAGCCGTGTATTTACAGCTGGCAGAACAAGCCAATTTACAACCTCCAGGCTGGCAGCTTATTCAAGCCCCCCCCAGAAGTGGCGCAAAAGCCTGGCTTGCAGTTAAGCGCTTTGATTATGTAAGCCTGCCATTAAATGGCAGAGCTAACACCGCCATGCCCGGAAAATTGCACATGCACAGTGCCTGCGGCTTACTGGATGCGGATTTTCGTACGCCAAGCCTGGATTACGAAGAGCTGATCAAAGCCAGCCGGCAACTGTGCAAATCGCCCGCGGTAGGCCAACTGCAATTTCGCCGAGCCATGTTCAATCTTTTTTCTGCCAACCAGGACGATCACAGCAAAAACTGGTCATTCTTGCAGAGTGATGATGGAAGCTGGCAGGTTGCCCCTTTTTATGATGCCACATTTAGCCCCCATCCTTTCAATGAACACGCCACAGCATTTGCTGGCTATGGCAAACAGCCGCCGTTAAAAACCATACAAAGACTGGCGGCGACGGCTGGCTTTTCATCCTGGACGCAAGCGCAACGAGATATTCGTGAAACTGTTGAAATATTGTGCGGCTTCAACGAGATCGCCAGGCTAGAGGGCGTGCGAAAAAGCACCGTTGACGCTATCCAAAAAACACTGGAGCAGCGCAGAAAGGAAAATAGCACCTTGTTGCGGAGCTAAGCTTTGGGGCGGCTCGATCATCCTCTAATCCGGCGGGTCTGCCCGCTCGGTGCTGGTGGTGTTCACCCGAAACCAGCCAGCGATGGCGTAGCGGTCGCGCTTGGCAGGGAGGACTTCGTGGGGAAATTCTTCGCTAAGGAAGGCCACCAGGGTGCCCATGATGGGGGTTACTTTGAGCATGCTCTGACTCCGTTCACCGTGATGGCTCTGATCGCTGTGATAAAGCGCCAACTCGCCGCCATCGTCCGGCATCCAGTCCGGGTTCAGATACAGCACCACCGACAACACCCGGTTTGATTGCCCTTTGAAAGCATCCAGATGCTTTTTATAGAAATCACCCGGCGCGTAGTGCGAAAAATGACTTTCAAAGGAAAATAAGCCGAGAAATAAGCGGCGATTAAGATACTGCTGCAACTCAGCGGCCCAGTTCAGCCAGTCCTCGCCCGCAGCCGCGTCGCGCTCTATCCAGCTTATGGCGTCGCTGCGTATAAAATTATTGACTGTGTGGGCTTGCTGCCTCCCAACACCGGCGAGATCAAGCTGGTGACGGGGCATGCTACGCAGCTGTTGCCAAAGCCCGCCTGATAAGGGGATTGGAACGGCATTGGGTTTAATGCTGTAACCTTTTTTCAGCAAGTCTGCCGCAATGGCCTCAAAAACGTGCAAGCTATCACCCGCGCCACAGTCATCATCAAATTGAGCCAGTGCACTCATGCGTTCACTCTCCACTGTCATACACCGGGCTTACTTCACGCTTTATTGATAAGCGAAAATCCCAAGGACATCACTCTATGTTCTGCAC
Organism: Marinobacter gelidimuriae; assembly: GCF_000372805.1. Lineage (GTDB taxonomy): Bacteria > Pseudomonadota > Gammaproteobacteria > Pseudomonadales > Oleiphilaceae > Marinobacter > Marinobacter gelidimuriae. The sequence continues at coordinate 48,726 of NZ_KB889828.1, forward strand.
CTGCTCCCGCAACTGCTCAACCCACACTTTCAGGTCCACCGCGGCGCGGGTCAGGCCGGCGTCTATACTTTTGCTGCTCAAGGTATTGGCTTCGCGGTTCAGCTCTTGCATCAAAAAATCCAGGCGTCGGCCGACGGCGTCTTCACTGGCCAGAGTATCGCGTACTTCGGCCACGTGGGCATCCAGCCGATCCAATTCTTCGGCGACATCGCTTTTTTGCGCCAGCATCACCATTTCCTGAGCTATGCGTTCCGGGTCGAGCTCTATTTTGGCTTTTTCAAAGCGTTCGCGCAGCTGTTGCTCCTGAGCCTGAAGCAGCTGCGGCATGCGCTCACGCACGTCAGCCACTTGGGCGTGTATGGCGACCAGACGCTGTTCCAATATAGCCAGCAAGCGCTCGCCTTCGCGTGTTCTTGCCGCTATCAGTTCGTTTATGGTTTGCTCAAACAGGCTGGCCGCGGCGGCTTTGGCCTCGGTGTAATCCTGCTCGGGCGTTGCCATAACACCTGGCCAGCGCAATATATCCAGCGCACTGATGTGGGCAGGGTTGTCCAGAATCCGGCTAATGCGCTTGGCCGCGTCGTTCAGCGCCTGGGTTAGCGGCTCATCGATGGCGAAGCTGTGTTGGGCCTGGTCGCTGGCGTGCAGGCGAAGGCTCACGTCTACCTTGCCGCGCTTCAGTTGTTTGCGTAGCTGTTCGCGAAAATCGTTTTCCAGCTCTCGCAGGCACTCCGGCAAGCGGAATAACGGCTCCAGGTAGCGATGGTTAACGGTGCGAATTTCGCAAGTCAGTACACCCCAGGCTCCACGAGTTTCCTGGCGCGCAAAGGCAGTCATACTTCGAATCATGGTAACTCCGGCATCGTTTTATCAGCCTGTTCAGCCAAGCTTTTACAGAGTCTATCAGGCTAGAGCGCCGAGCAGCGAACCGCAGTAAGCGGATTCCGCGGCGGCGCCACGCCGCTTGGGTCTGGCGGGTCGGAAGCCGGCACGGCCGTGCTATGCTGCGCGCCCATTCATTTGCACAAGCGGGCCTGCAGCCCAGGCACGCTGCTCATTAACCGATCAGGAATCTTTTATATGCGACCCAGTGGCAGAACCCCCGAACAACCCAGAGACATTCGCATTACCCGTAACTACACCCGTCACGCCGAAGGCTCGGTGCTGATCGAGTTCGGCGACACCAAGGTGATTTGTACGGCATCGGTGGAAAACAAGGTGCCGCCGTTTTTGCGCGGCGAAGGTCAGGGCTGGATTACCGCGGAATACGGCATGCTGCCCCGCTCTACCAATAGCCGTATGGGGCGCGAAGCAGCCCGCGGCAAACAAGGTGGCCGCACGGTTGAAATCCAGCGCCTGATTGGCCGCTCCCTGCGCGCTGCGGTGGACCTGAAAGCACTGGGCGAGCACACCATCACCATCGATTGCGATGTTATTCAAGCCGACGGCGGCACCCGCACCGCCGCCATTACCGGTGGCTGCGTAGCGCTGGTAGACGCGCTGAACTTCCTGGTGGCAAAAAAGCGGCTGAAGAAATCGCCCCTGAAGCAGATGGTTGCCGCGGTGTCCGTCGGCGTTTTCAAAGGCAAACCGGTTGTGGATCTGGACTACCCGGAAGATTCGGTTGCGGAAACCGATATGAACGTGGTGATGACGGATAAAGGCGGCTTTATCGAAATTCAGGGCACGGCAGAAGGCGCGCCTTTCGTTCAGGAAGAACTGGACAGCATGCTGGTGCTGGCAAAACAGGGTATTGAAACGTTATTTGCGCTGCAGAACGAAGCGCTTAACGGCTAACTCAAAACCCTGGGTGTCGAGGGCCAGAGATTTGATCCAAATCGGGGACGGATTTTAAATCCGTCCCCTATGCTCAAGGTCAACCTAAAATCCAATCTCGATGTCGTAATCCATCACCACCGGCGCATGGTCAGAAAAACGGGTGTCATCATCAATCCAGCCATCTTGAATGGTCTTGCGAATACCCGGCGTAGCAATCTGATAATCCACCCGAATACCCGACTGTTTGCGCCAACCTGAAGCCCACTCCGGCCACCAGGTAAACTGATTGCTTTGTTTGTTAATATCACGGAACGCATCAATGCTGCCCATTTCGTCGAACAGACGGTCTAGCCAGGCCCGTTCGTGAGGCAAAAAACCGGACACGTCCAGTTTGTGATAGCGCGAGCTGGCGTCGGTGACGTGGTGAGCGCTTTGCAGGTTGGCACACACAATAAACTGCCGGCGTTTACGCAGGGTTTTTTGCATGTGTACGGCAAACGCGTCCATAAAATCGTCTTTATGGTCCAGAACGGTCAGGTCGTCATCACCAATCGGGTCGTCTTCCAGGCCAAGGGCACAGGGCGCCAGCACGCAGGCTACGGAGACCTTGTCGAAATCGGCCTGAATAAACCGACCTTCGCGGTCGGCCTGCTCATTGGCAAAGCCATACATGATGGCTTTCGGGAAGTGGCGGGTGTAAATTCCAACACCGCCATCTTCATTGTTTTCGCCGTCAATAAAATAGGCTTGGTAGCCTTCTGGCACCAGTTGGCGATCTTCAACCTCGTAGGCGCGCATGCGGTGGTCCTGAACGCAGATAACGTCGGCATCTTGCCCTGCTATCCAGTCAAAAAAACCTTTTCCAACAGCCTGTTCAAGACCGTTGACGCTGATTGATACTACCCGCATACGTATTCCCTGATTCGGTTTGTGTGTATGATACCGATTTTAAGCAGATTTTAAAGACCAACAGCCCTAGAAGCCGCGCCATGCATGATTATCAGAAAGATTTCATCGAGTTCGCCATACAGCGAAATGTGCTGCGTTTTGGCAAATTTACACTCAAATCCGGTCGCATCAGCCCCTACTTTTTTAACGCGGGCCTGTTCAATACCGGTAATGATCTTCTACAGTTAAGCCAAGCCTACGCTGCAGCCATTGAACGCAGCGCTCTGAATTATGACATTATTTTCGGGCCCGCCTATAAGGGCATTCCGTTGGCTACCGTAACGGCTATGGCGTTAGCAGAAGCTGGTAACAATAAACCTTTTGCCTTTAACCGTAAGGAAAAGAAAGATCACGGTGAAGGCGGAAGCATCGTCGGTGCGCCCTTAAATGGCAGGGTGCTGATTATAGATGATGTCATTACCGCTGGCACCGCTATTCGCGAAGCAATTGAGATCATTCATCAGGCGGGTGCCGAACCCGCCGGGGTACTGATCGCTCTGGACCGCCAGGAAAAAGGCAAAGGCAAATTGTCTGCCATTCAGGAAGTAGAACAACAGTTCGGCATACCCGTGGTCAGCATTATCGGGCTCGATCAGGTACTGGACTACATCAGTCGCAACCCCGCCTTCGGCCAACACGCTGATGCGGTGACGCGCTACCGGGAATCTTACGGAGTTTGACGAATGGCAAAACACCTGACCGCTTCACTCCTCATGTTCAGCCTGATTGGCACCAATGCCATCAGTGCCACTTCGGCCCACGCCGGCATGTACCGGTATACGGATGAAAACGGCCAGGTGGTCATTGGCAGCAGCATTCCGCAGGAAGCAACGCAACGCGGCTATGACATTCTTAACAACAATGGGCGAGTCGTTACCATTATTGCGCCCGCCCCTACGGAACAGGAACTGGCCAAGCGCAGTGCCGAGCAACAACGCCAGGACGCCCTGGCGCTCCAACGCGAACAGGACCGAAAACTGCTAAAGCGCTTCAGTCACCCAGATCAGGCGCGCAGCGCTATGAACCGGAAAATTCGCGAGCTGGAAGGGCTGATCAGCCTGAAAAAAGGCAAGATTACGGTCATCTCCGGGCAGTTGAACGCCGAACAAAGCCGCGCCGCCGACCTGGAACGCTCTGGGCGAAAAATTCCCGAGGCAACCCTGGAAAAAATTCGTCGACTGGAAACTCAGATCCTGGATATTGAACAGGAAATTGAAATCCAGACCCAAGACATTCAGACCCAGCAGGAAATCTACGAAATAGATATTCGCCGGCTGCGACAATTAACCGACAAAAAAAAGGAAGACTAAAACAGTCTTCCTTTTTTATTGGCATTCGCCGATTTCAACCGGCCCGCGCTCTTGGTGAGCTTGCGGGCCGCTGAACGCAATCAGGCAGAAGCCGTTTCTTCAGTTTTCGCATCGCTGGCTTTAGCCGGCTCAGCTTCTTCCGCTTTTACTTCTTTGCTGTCTTCGGCTTTTTCGGCCTTGGTAGCGGCTACCGGAGCGGCTTTGGCTTTCTTCGGGCTGCTCTTGCGTGCCGACTTGGTGGGCTCAACAGCTGCTTTTACGTCTTCCGCTGTTGCAGCAACATCGACTGCGCCTTCTTCTACGGCATCAGCGCCTTCAGCTGCTTGCTTTTCAACGCGTGAGATCAGCTGGGCGGTGAATTCACCAACCATGCCGTTCAGTTCGCGCAATTGGTCAAACACGTTTTCGCTGTAGCCATAATAGCTCTTACGAAGGGATTTTACGCTGTGAGTGCGAGCGCTTTCTTCCAGCTTTTCAGCCATGTCAAAAGGCTTGGCAGACAAACGCTTCTGCTGCTTTTCAGCGGCGTCGATACCCTTGTTAACCATATCCTGAAGCTGTTGCTGATAAGTGGTAAGTACACCCATGGTAATTCTCCTGTGCTGCGTTTGTTGATCAAAAGTGTTTCCGATCGATGGGTGTAGATTAGGGAGAAAAGTTAGAGTGTTCACACTAAAACCAAAAATCGTTCAAAAATTATTCTGCCAGCCGGGTTAACGACGCATTCATCACTACCAGCGGAACAGCACCCAGCTTGGCACCAGCATGCCGGATTCACTTTCACGGGCCCAGCCACCGTCCGCAGGCACCAGGTAGTATTCCGGCCCTATCTGGGGCACAACCTTTATTTCCATCACCTGACCATTCACCCGGTACTCGTAATACACCTCTTTTTCGCCGCTGCGGATAACAATCTGGGTGCCGGCGTTAGACGGCTGATAGTCCGAGATGATCACAGGCTGTTTTGGCGTTTCTACAACGGTGTCGTCCAGATTGCCGGTTTCCTGGGCAACAACGGTCGCTAACGGCCAGGCCAACAACACAAGTGGTAAAATGATTCTTTTCATTTTCGTGATACCCTTTTAACCATCTGTTTATGGTGCGCTTATTGCCGGTTTCCTAGCTTTTTCAAGCCGGTTTCGCACCCGAAATAATCGCCGTATATTTTATCATTGCCGTATATTTTATCATTGCCGAACTTTTTACCATTGCCTTACTTGTTACCATTAGAGTTACACAAGGCAACCCACGCTTCAATACGATTGCAGGCACAGGCAGCTATGACTGAACAACACACTCCACCCGTGGTTCTTGTAGACGGTTCCTCTTATCTTTTCCGCGCTTACCACGCACTTCCGCCACTCATGACCAGCAAAAACCACCCAACCGGGGCCATCAAGGGCGTTATTGCCATGATACGCCGGCTAGACCTGGACTTCCCCGGCTCCAAAATTGTGGTGGTGTTCGATGCCAAGGGCAAAACCTTCCGCAACGACCTTTACGCAGATTACAAAGCAACCCGCCCACCGATGCCTGAAGACCTGGCCGTACAGATTGAGCCCATTCACCAGATTGTCAGGCACATGGGCCTGCCGTTGCTAATTGTGGATGGCGTGGAAGCCGATGACGTGATTGGCACCCTGGCCCACGAGGCCACCAGCAAGGGCATCGATGTGGTGGTGTCCACGGGCGATAAAGACATGGCACAGTTGGTAAGCGCGCACGTAACGCTGATCAACACCATGACCAACACCCACATGGACACAGCGGGCGTTGAAGAAAAGTTTGGCGTAACACCGGCGCAGATCATCGATTATCTGGCGCTGATGGGCGACAAGGTGGATAACATACCAGGCGTAAACAAGTGCGGCCCGAAAACCGCGGTAAAATGGCTGCAGGAATACCAGAACATCGACAACCTGATGGCCAACGCCGATGACATCAAAGGCAAGGTTGGGGAATACCTGCGGGATGCCAGGGAAACCCTGCCCTTGAGCCGGATACTGGCCACCATCAAACTGGACGTAGAGCTGGCGTTCGGGCTGGAAGATCTGCAGGAACGCGAGCAGAACAACAGCGCACTGCTGGAGCTGTTCCGCGAATACGAGTTGCGCAGCTGGATCAACGAACTCGAAAGCATAGGCCCCCAAACCACCAGCCCCGCTGCCACGCAACCCAGCGCTGACCAGAGCACGCCTGATCAGCGCACGTCAGATAATAGCACCGCACATCAAAGCAGCCCTGCTGAACCCGCTCAGCCCCGTGACAAGCACTACAGCATTATTACCGACCAGGCAGAACTCGATGAATGGGTAGAGCGCTTAAAAGCCGCAGAACTGTTTGCCTTTGACACCGAAACCACCAGCCTGAAATACATGGCTGCAGAGGTTGTGGGCGTATCGTTTGCGGTGCAACCTTTTGCAGCAGCCTACGTACCCTTTTGCCACGACTACATGGGCGCGCCCGACCAGCTGGACCGCGACACGGTGCTGGCCCAGCTCAAACCTCTACTGGAAAGCCCCGACCATAAAAAAGTCGGGCAAAATCTGAAGTACGACAAAAACGTGCTGGCCAACCACGACATCTGCCTGGAAGGCATTGCCGAAGACACCATGGTGCAATCCTACGTGCTGAACTCGGTGTCTTCACGCCACAATATGGACGCCCTGGCCCTGCATTATCTGGACGAGGAAACCACAACCTTTGAATCCCTGGCAGGCAAAGGCGCCAAACAGCTGACGTTCAACCAGCTGGAGCTTGATAAAGCCGGCCCCTACGCCGCCGAAGACGCTGACATCACCCTTCGCTTACATCAGGCACTGCGGCCGCAACTAGCCGCCACCGGTAAGCTGCAGTCGGTGTATGAAGACATTGATTTGCCCTTGGTACCCGTGCTGTCACGCATGGAGCAAAGGGGTACGCTGATCAGCGCCAGCACACTGCGCCAGCACAGCCAGGAACTGGCTGAGCGCATGGCCGAACTGGAAACAGCCGCGTATGAAGCCGCCGGGGAGACCTTCAACCTGGGCTCGCCAAAACAACTGCAGGTTATTTTTTATGAAAAGCTGGGCTTGCCAGTTCTCAAAAAAACACCCAAGGGTGCGCCATCAACGGCCGAACCGGTGCTGCAGGAACTGGCCCACGGCCACGAATTGCCAAGGCTACTGCTGGAACACCGCAGCCTGAGCAAGCTCAAATCCACCTACACGGACACCCTGCCAGAGCTGATCCACCATCGCACCGGGCGCGTGCACACGTCTTACCATCAAGCAGTCACGGCCACCGGGCGCCTATCATCGTCAGAACCCAACCTGCAAAACATACCCATTCGCAGCGAGCAGGGCCGGCGCATTCGCCAGGCGTTTATCGCCGAGAAAGGCTACAAACTGCTGGCAGCGGACTATTCCCAAATTGAACTGCGCATTATGGCTCACCTGTCGGAAGACAACGGCCTGCTAACCGCGTTCGCCAAGGGCGAAGACATTCACAAAGCCACCGCAGCAGAAGTGTTCGGGGTGACGCTAGAAGAAGTGAACACCGACCAGCGGCGTAGCGCCAAAGCCATCAATTTTGGACTGATTTACGGCATGTCGGCGTTTGGCCTGGCGCGGCAGCTGGATGTAGAACGCAAAGTGGCACAGCAGTACATCGACCGCTATTTCGAACGCTACCCCGGCGTACTGACATACATGGACAACATTCGCAAACAGGCCCACGAAGACGGCTACGTGGAAACTCTGTTTGGCCGGCGCTTGTACCTGCCCGAGATCAACGCCCGCAACAAGCAACTGCAGCAGGCCGCCGAGCGCACCGCGATTAATGCGCCTATGCAGGGTACCGCTGCCGACATCATCAAGCTCGCGATGATTGAAGTGGAACGCTGGCTGCTGGCCGAATACCCGGACAGCGCCCGCATGACCATGCAGGTACACGACGAACTGATCATCGAAGTAAAAGAAGAGGCGGTAGAAGCGGTCCGCGAAGGACTGATCAAGCGCATGTCGGGCGCTGCGAAACTCGCTGTACCCTTGCTGGTAGAGGCCGGCGTAGGTGACAACTGGGATCAGGCCCACTAACGAAAAACGCCCGCTGAGTGCTAGCTCAAGCGGGCATTTTTGTCGTAGGCGCTGCGATGGCAGCCAGACTGGTCAGGCGGATAGCACGGCCAAGACGGGTTGATTTCATTTTTTTGATGACGCCTGATTATGAACGGCCGGAGTATACTCAGGTGGTTACGGCCGTCACAATTGCAATTGCCATCAATTGCTTATAACACATTCTTCGAGACGTTTATCTTAGTGCTTCAGTCCTGCTGAATGGTCAGCTTGTCCACCGAAGACGACAACTTGTCCACCCCTTGGGCATCGGTTCCAAGCTTTATCATCAAACGCAAATCGTTGGGTGCGTCGGCATGCGCCAGGGCATCTTCATAAGTGACTGAACCTTCGGAATACAGCTCATACAGCGCCTGATCAAAAGTGCGCATGCCAATTTCGTTGGATTTGGCCATCAGGTCTTTGAGCTTGTGCACTTCGCCTTTGCGAATCAGGTCAGCCGCCAGCGGCGTATTGATCAGCACTTCAATAACCGCTTTCCGGCCCTTGCCGTCTGGCGTGGGCACCAGTTGCTGCGCCACAATGGCGCGCAGGTTCAGCGACAGGTCCATCCAGATTTGGCCGTGCTGTTCGGGTGGAAAAAACTGGATAATCCGGTCCAGCGCCTGGTTGGCGTTGTTGGCGTGCAGAGTCGCCAGGCACAAGTGCCCGGTTTCGGCGAACTGTACGGAATATTCCATGGTCTGGCGGGTTCGCACCTCACCTATCAAGATCACATCTGGCGCCTGGCGCAAGGTGTTTTTCAGCGCCACTTCAAAGCTGGCGGTGTCTATGCCTACTTCGCGCTGGGTCACAATGCAGCCCGCATGCTGGTGAATAAATTCAATCGGATCTTCGATAGAAATGATATGACCGCGGCTGTTGTGGTTGCGGTAGCCGATCATCGCAGCCAGCGAGGTGGATTTGCCCGTGCCGGTAGCCCCGACAAACATGATCAGCCCGCGCTTGGTCATGGCCAGCTCTTTAACGATGTCAGGCAGCGCAAGATCGTCGATTCCCGGTATCTTTACTTCAATACGACGCAGCACCATGCCGCACTGATTGCGTTGGAAAAACGCGCTAACCCGAAAGCGACCAATGCCACGGGCACTGATGGCGAAGTTGCACTCGTGGCTTTCATCAAACTCGGCGCGTTGCTTGTCGCTCATGGCGCCGTAAACGAGCTCGCGGGTCATATCGGGTGTTAGGGCGGTCTTTGTGACAGGCCACACCTTGCCGTTCACTTTCATACTGGGCGCAACGCCGGCGGTAATGAACAAGTCCGAGCCGCCTTTCTCAACCATCAGCCGCAGTAGCTTTTCAAATTCCATTTTCATCACCTTTTGTTGGGCGCGCCCAAGCGCCCGAGTCGTTTTGTATCAGCCGGCGAAGATCCCGTCAGGATTAAAAGGCATCGGGCATTTTTGCTTTCAAACGCGCCTGTTCGCGCGAGATAAGACCCTTTTGCAACAGGCGTTCCAGACACTGATCCAGAGTCTGCATGCCTAGCGAGCCACCCGTTTGTATCGACGAGTACATCTGCGCGATTTTATCTTCACGGATCAAGTTGCGAATAGCCGAGGTGCCAATCATGATTTCGTGGGCAGCAATACGCCCGCCGCCCATTTTCTTCATCAGGTTTTGCGAGATAACCGCCTGTAAAGATTCAGACAGCATCGACCGTACCATGGATTTTTCCTGGGCCGGAAACACGTCAACCACCCGGTCAATGGTTTTTGCCGCCGAGGTGGTGTGCAGGGTGCCGAATACTAAATGGCCGGTTTCAGCTGCAGTCAGCGCCAAACGAATCGTTTCAAGGTCACGCAGCTCGCCCACCAGAATAATGTCCGGGTCTTCCCGCAGCGCCGAGCGCAGTGCTTCATTAAAGCCCAGGGTGTCGCGGTGCACTTCGCGCTGGTTAACCAGGCACTTTTTGGATTCGTGCACGAACTCAATGGGATCTTCAATGGTCAATATGTGTTCGTAACGGTGGTCGTTGATGTGGTCTACCATGGCCGCCAGCGTGGTGGACTTGCCAGAACCGGTGGGCCCGGTTACCAGAACCAACCCCCGTGGCACCGCGCAAATATCTTTGAACACCTGGCCCATGCCCAGGTCTTCCATGGTCAGCACTTTCGAGGGAATGGTCCGGAACACCGCACCGGAACCGCGATTCTGGTTAAAGGCGTTAACCCGGAAGCGGGCAACCCCAGCCACTTCGAACGAGAAGTCGGTTTCCAGGAACTCTTCGTAGTCTTTGCGCTGCTTGTCATTCATGATGTCGTAAATCAGCCCGTGCACTTCCTTATGTGGCAAAGGAGGCAGGTTGATACGGCGTACATCACCGTCCACACGAATCATCGGCGGCAAGCCAGCAGAAAGGTGCAAGTCTGACGCGCCCTGTTTCGCCGAGAAGGCAAGCAGTTCGGTAATATCCATAGAGTTCCCCGGGAGTTTTTCTTTTTCGCCGGCTGCCGTAACCAGCACATCAAGACCGGTGATCACTTGGCATTTCAGTGACCTGCGGGTAACGTGTAACGCTACCTGACGCTTTACAAGCAGAGCGATTTCACACCATGAGCAGCATAGCAGACAACATCAAGAGCGTAACCCAGCGCATCGAAAAAGCAACACTACAAGCGAGTCGAAAGCTCCATTCTGTGCGCTTGTTGGCGGTTAGTAAAACCCGCCAGGCAGACGAGTTGCGCGAAGCTGTGGCGACAGGCCAGCAGGATTTCGGTGAAAATTATCTGCAAGAGGCTCTGGATAAAATGGCGAACCTGCAGGATATACCGGAGTTACGCTGGCATTTCATAGGGCCGATTCAATCCAATAAAACCACACAAATAGCGTCTGCGTTTTGCTGGGTACACAGTGTTGAACGCCTGAGAATAGCCCGCCGCCTGAACGACCAGCGCGACACTGCCTTGCCGCCCTTGAATATTTGCGTGCAGGTTAATATTGATAATGAACCCAGCAAATCCGGCTGCTCGCTAGGCGAACTGCCGGCGCTGGCAGCCGCGATTGCCGAACTACCGCAACTGACATTGCGCGGACTTATGGCTATTCCGGACCCAGAGCGCGGGGAAGCTGCATTGCGCGAGAGCTTTCGGGCCATGAACAATGCCTTGATCCAGTTACGCCAGGACCAGCCCGGTGCCGGGCCGCTGGACACCTTGTCTATGGGCATGTCTGACGATCTGGAGCTGGCCATTGGCGAAGGCTCAACCTGGGTAAGAGTAGGCACGGCTGTGTTTGGTCCACGCCAGCAAAAGAGCTGAAAACATCGATTCCTGTTATAATCCGCAACAGGCACAACCATTTTTTCGATTGGGTCAAACCCCGGAGTGAATCTTGAGCAAATCACCGACCATTTCATTTATTGGTGCCGGTAATATGGCGAGCACCATTATTGGCGGCATGCTGGATAACGGCTATAAAGCCGGCGAAATTTGGGTCAGCGCCCCAGACGACGAGCATCTGCAAGGCTTGCGCAAGCGTTTCGGCATCTGCGTAACCACCGACAACCGCTACTGCGCCCAACAATCTGACATTGTTGTATTGGCGGTAAAGCCGCAAGTAATGGCCAGCGTGTGTGAAGACATTGCTGCGGTGGTGCGCAATACCCGGCCACTGATGGTCTCAATTGCAGCAGGCCTGACCGCCGACACGATCGACGGATGGCTTGGCGGTGGCGTACCCATGGTGCGGGTAATGCCCAATACGCCGTCACTGGTGGGTAAAGGTGCCGCCGGCCTGTTTGCCAACTCGCGGGTCAGCGAACAGCAGAAAAATGACGTTACGGCTATTTTTGACAGCGTAGGTTCTGCCAACTGGGTGCAGCAGGAAGAACAACTACACGCGGTAACCGCGCTGTCTGGCAGTGGCCCTGCCTATTTTTTCCTAATGCTGGAAGCTCTGGAAGAAGCCGCCACTAACGCTGGCATGGCAGCAGAAACAGCTCGGGAACTGGCCATCCAAACCATGGCAGGTGCCGCAGAAATGGCGGCTCGTAGTGACCTGGAACCGGCGCAACTCAAACGTAATGTGATGTCACCCGGTGGCACTACCGAGCAGGCAGTGAATACTTTCGAGCAAGGTGGTTTGCGCGAACTGGTGCAAAAAGCCTACTCAGCGGCCTATACCCGCTCCCAGGAAATGGCCAAAGAACTGGCCGGTAAATAACCATAGCAAACGGAGACACCCGCTGATGCTGCCGAAGATTCTGCTCACAATTTTGTCGATCGCCTCGTCGTTCTATATGACCTTGGTACTGCTGAGGTTTTTGCTGCAGCTGGCGCGAGCCGATTTTTACAATCCTATTTCGCAGTTCGTGGTGAAGGTCACCAATCCTCCCCTGCGCGTTGTGCGCAAGCTTGTTCCTGGCTGGGGCGGTATTGATGGCGCGGCTATCGTGCTGGCCATACTGATTCAAGCTATCACCTTTACCTTGGTATTGCTGCTATATGACGCCGGCGCAGCGCTGTTCAATCCGGCGTGGCTGTTGTCCTGGTCGGTGCTGAACGTGGCGGGACTGGTAGCATCTCTGTATTTCTGGGCGGTGATTGCCGTGGTGGTTATCAGCTGGATCGCACCCGGCAGCAGCCACCCGGCGATTCAGCTGGTGGCTCAGATTACCGAACCGGTCATGCGTCCGGTGCGCAAAGTGGTGCCATCACTGGGCGGCCTGGACCTGTCACCCATTATTGTATTTCTGATACTGCAGGTTATTACCGTGATGATTGATCACATGAAGGTAGCCACCGGCATGCCGGCGCTGCTGGCAGGAATGTAACTCAGGTCGGCAGTTGCAGCTCGCTGCTGCCGCCTTTACACTAAACCGCCTGAGCGTCGTTCCTCTGTGGCGCATCCGTATTTCTCGATTCCAGCCAGGAAGTCATCGCGCCAATGCCCGATCCATTGCCCGCAGATTCTGTTGGGCTTGTTACCCCGCAGACCTACCATTTTGATACACCGCTGGAGCTTGCTTGCAGCAAGGTGTTGTGCCGCTATGAGCTGGTTGTGGAAACCTATGGCGAACTGAATGCCAGCGCCAGCAATGCGATTTTGATTTGTCACGCCCTTAGCGGCCACCATCACGCCGCCGGTTATCACAGCGCCGACGAACGCAAAGCAGGCTGGTGGGACAGTTGTATTGGTCCCGGAAAGCCCATTGATACCCGCCGTTTTTTTGTGGTGAGCCTTAACAATCTGGGAGGGTGCCACGGCAGCACCGGCCCCAGCAGCACCAACCCGGACACGGGCTCACTGTATGGCCCGGACTTTCCAGTTGTCACGGTAACTGACTGGGTCAACAGCCAGGCGCGGCTGGCCGACAAGCTCGGCATAGAATGCTGGGCTGCGGTGGTGGGCGGATCGCTGGGTGGCATGCAAGCACTGCAATGGAGCCTTACCTATCCGGAGCGCATACGCCACGCGGCGGTTATCGCGTCAACGCCGCGCCTGAGCGCTCAGAACATTGCCTTTAACGAGGTAGCGCGACAGGCCATTACCAGTGATCCAGAATTTCACGCCGGGCGCTACAGCGACAATCTCACACTACCCCGGCGCGGTTTGATGCTGGCGCGCATGGTGGGCCACATTACCTACTTGTCTGAGGTTTCCATGGGTGAGAAATTTGGCCGTGAGCTGCGCGAAGAAGCTTACAAATTCGGCTACGACGCGGAATTTCAGGTAGAAAGCTATCTGCGCTATCAGGGCGAACGTTTTTCCGAATCGTTCGATGCCAACACCTACCTGCTGATGACCAAGGCTCTGGACTACTTCGACCCCGCCTACGAATTCGACGGTGACCTGGCCAAAGCCCTGCAGGGCGCACGCTGCGAATTCCTGGTGTTGTCATTCAGTACCGACTGGCGCTTTGCGCCAGAGCGCTCTGAAGAGTTGGTTAAAGCCATGATCGCCGCTCGCTGCAAAGTCAGCTACGCTGAAATTGACGCACCCTGGGGTCACGATGGGTTTCTGATTCCCACGCCACGTTATACCGATGTATTCACCGCCTATATGGACCGTGTTGCGCGGGAGGTTGGAGCATGAGAGCCGATCTTGAAATTATCCAGCAGTGGATAAAACCGGGCCATCACGTATTGGATCTGGGTTGCGGTGACGGCATGCTGCTCGATTTTCTGCAGCGCGAACGCGGCGCAAGCGGCTATGGCCTGGAGATTAATCCGGCGCACATCACACACTGTATGAGCCGCGGTGTATCAGTAATAGAACAAAATCTCGACACCCAGGGGCTGGCCAATTTTGACGACAACAGTTTCGATGTCGTGCTGATGACCCAGGCCCTGCAAGCGGTACGCCGACCCGACAAAGTGCTGGACGAAATGCTGCGCCTGGGCAACGAGGGCATTGTTACCTTTCCCAACTTTGCCCATTGGCGCTTGCGATGGGGATTGGCGTTGAGCGGACGCATGCCCGAATCCGAAGCACTTCCGTATAAGTGGTATAACACCCCCAACATACGGCTGTGTACGTTCCAGGACTTTGAAGCTCTGTGCCGCCAGAAAAGCATACGCATCACCAGCCGCAAGGTTGTAGACGGCCAGCATCAGAACAGCTGGGTGGCCCGTTTGTGGCCAAACCTGCTGGGCGAAATCGCGATTTACCGCATCACCAGGGAGAATTCACAATGATGATTGCCAAACACCCGGTTTTTATGCGCTCGGCGTTTGCGCTGGTGCTGCTGTGCCTTGCTGGCCTGGCCCAGGCCGACAGTAAGGATTTCGGTGAATACACCGTTTCCTGGAGCGTGCTGCCCAGCACATTTCTGACACCGGAAATTGCGAAAGAAAACAATCTTCAGCGCAGTAAAAGCATCGGCATTGTGAACGTTGCCATTATGCAAACCAACGCCGACGGTACTTTGTCGCCGGTAGCGGGCCAGGTAGAGGGCCGAGTCACCAACGACATCCAGCAAGTTCGTTTTCTGGCGTTTCGCCGCATACAGGAAGGCAGCGCGATATACTTCATTGCCGAGTACCAGTATGGCACGGCTGAATTGCTGACGTTCAATGTCACCGCGCGCCCAACGGGTCACGACCAGAAACTGCCGGTACGATTTTCCCAAGCCTTGTTTAACGACTAAGCCTTTAACAACTGAGCCTTCAATGCCCCAAACACTGGTTATTGCCAGCAACAACCCTGGCAAAATTGCGGAATTCAATGATCTTCTAGCTCCCTTGGGGCTGGCGTCCGTTGCCCAGGGCGAACTGGGCGTCGGTGAAGCCGAAGAACCGGCGGTCACCTTTGTTGAAAATGCCATTCTTAAAGCCCGCCACGCAGCCCGTATTACCGGCCTGCCGGCATTGGCAGACGACAGCGGTTTGGCTGTAGATGCCCTGGGCGGCCAGCCGGGCGTGCGCTCGGCGCGTTATGCCGGCGACGACGCCAGCAATAGAGACAACCTGAATGCGCTGTTAGCCAACATGGCCGATGTGCCAGACGGCAAACGCAGCGCCCAGTTCCACAGCGTGCTGGTTTACTTGCGCCACGCCGATGACCCCACACCTTTGGTGTGTCACGGCCAATGGCACGGCCGTATATTGCGCCAGGCTTCAGGCGCCGGCGGTTTTGGTTACGATCCGATATTCTTTGTGCCCGAACGCAACTGCAGCGCCGCCGAGTTAAGCCGCGCAGAAAAAGGCCAGCTTAGCCACCGCGGCCAAGCGCTAGCGATGATGACTGAACAGTTGAAACGCGAGCGGCGGGAAGCCTCTTGAGTTTAAACCCGACACCTGTGGCCGTTGAGCCTGCGCTGAGCCTGTACCTGCACGTGCCTTGGTGCGTGCGCAAATGCCCCTATTGCGACTTCAATTCCCATGCTATTACCGGGGACATTCCTGAAAGCGCGTATTTAAAGGCGCTGCTGGACGACCTCGATCAGGATTTACGCCTGGCCGCAGGCCGCGTCATACAAACGGTGTTTATTGGCGGTGGCACACCATCGCTGATGAGCGGTGGTTTTTACAGGGATCTGTTTCGCCAGCTTAAAACACGGCTGGAATTTGCGGCAGACGCTGAAATCACTCTGGAAGCCAATCCCGGCACTCTCGAGCAGGGCCGTTTTGAGGCGTTCCGCGAGGCCGGTATCAACCGGCTGTCGATAGGCGTGCAAAGCTTCAACCCAGAGCACTTAAAGGTGCTTGGGCGCATTCACGACAGCCAGGCCGCCCACAACGCCATAACAGCGGCGCGCCAGGCCGGTTTTGACAACTTCAATATTGACCTTATGCACGGCTTGCCAGGGCAAACGCCTGAACAGGCACTGGACGACTTGGCTCAGGCCCTATCGTATCAACCACCGCACTTGTCCTGGTATCAACTTACGGTAGAACCTAACACCGAGTTCTACAGCCAGCCACCGGAGCTGCCAGACGACGATCGACTGTGGGATATTTACAGTCAGGGCGGCGACCACCTGCGCAGCCACGGTTTTACCGATTACGAGGTGTCTGCCTGGAGCCAGCAGAATATGGCATCGCGCCATAATCTGAATTACTGGACGTTTGGCGACTATTTGGCCCTGGGCGCCGGAGGCCACGGTAAAATCAGTCAGCCGGATGGCCAGATTTTGCGCTACTGGAAAACCCGCCAACCGCAAGCCTATTTGAATCGAATAGGCAGCCGCACCGCCGGCAGTGAAGCGATAGCAGTGGCTGAGCGGCCGCTGGAGTTTCTGATGAACGCGCTGCGCCTTGGCGCGGGCGTGCCCGAAAACCTGTTTCAACAACGCACGGGTTTACCCTTAAGCACGATTGCGGTACAACTTGAAACATTAAGGCAGGAGGGTTTGATGCATCCTCAACGCATTCAAGCCACCGAACTCGGCCAACGCTATTTGAACAGCCTGCTACAGCGGTTTTTGTAGACGGCTGTAGTGATGACAACGTGATGGCAGCGATGATAATGGCGGCAATAATCACAGCGCCAGCAGCAAGGGAGCACACCCAATGGAATTTGCCCCAATTCAACGCACGCCAGACAGGCGGCGCCTCTCTACGCAACTAAAAGTCGGCTTTGCGCTGTCCGCACTCCTCGCTATCGCCCTGCTGCTGATCAACCAGTTGCTACATACGCCCCAGGCGCCTCAAGGCATCGTTAATCTACAACTGGCGGGCAACGCTGCACATACCCGCGATATATTGCAAAGCTGGAGCCCGCAACAACAGGCGTGGGCCAGAATCTCGTTGCTTTTGGATTTTTTACTGGTTGCGCTCTATTCCGCTACGCTGTTCCTGCTAACCCACCATCTTCTAAAAGACCGCCCCGGTGTGCGCGAACGCACGGCAGGCCGCTGGGTGCTTACTCTCTTTGCGTTGGCGGCCGTCAGCGATTGCGTTGAAAACCTGTTGCTACTGAACAATTTGAAAGAGCCAGACGACCTGACCAGCTTGGTTGTCGCGTTTTCTGCACTGGTAAAATTTACCGGTTTACTGCTGGGCAGCGCGGGGCTGGTGATTATTCGCGCCGCCCGGCGGCACCCGCTTACTCACGCGTGAGCTGGCAAGCACGTTGTAAAACGGAACCAAAAACGGCGACCAGCGAATCGTCAGCGGGTGTTGTGCTGGCCGCTCATCAATTGGTTCGGTAAAACAACAAATCCCAGACACCGTGGCCCAGGCGTTCACCGCGCTGTTCGAATTTGGTCACCGGGCGGCCTTCCGGTTTCGGCGAGAAACCA
Source organism: Marinobacter gelidimuriae (assembly GCF_000372805.1). Lineage (GTDB taxonomy): Bacteria > Pseudomonadota > Gammaproteobacteria > Pseudomonadales > Oleiphilaceae > Marinobacter > Marinobacter gelidimuriae. The sequence goes on from NZ_KB889828.1 coordinate 66,563, forward strand.
CCTTCACTCTGGGTATTGGCAAAGCCTTCGGAATCAGCCATCACTTCCATCATGTGTTCGGCGTAGTTTTCCCAGTCTGTGGCCAGGTGCAGAATGCCCCCAACTCTTAGCTTGTGGCGAAGGCGTTGAACAAATTCCTGCTGTATCAGGCGGCGCTTGTGGTGGCGTTTTTTGTGCCAGGGGTCCGGAAAAAACACCATTACCCGGTCAAGGCAGGCATCTGCCAGGCACAGGTCAATCACATCGCTGGCATCAATGCTGTAAATGCGGATGTTCTCCAAACCACGGTCTTCAATGTCTTTCAGCAAGGCACCTACGCCCGGCAGATGCACTTCCACACCAATAAAGTCCTGCTCTGGCGCAGCCTCAGCCATATCCGCCAGCGAGCGCCCCATACCAAAACCGATTTCGAGATTGAGCATGGCATCGCGGCCAAACACCTGGCGCGGATCAATCATGCCGTGCTCTCGCGTCAGGCCGAATTTGGGCCAGCTGCGTTCGTAGGCCTTGCGCTGACCTTCGGTCATCCGGCCCTGGCGCAGCACAAAACTGCGTACACCGCGGCGAGTGGTTACCGGGGACTCATCGGAGCGTCCGTTTTTAGCGTGATCCTGTGGGGTATTTGCTTCAGTCATTATACATCCTCAAACCGCTGCTGGCGGATTCTTGCGAATCGATAGTGCCAGTTTACCAGACGCCCGATCACCAGAGTACAGGGTGAGCTAACGACAGCGGCTCAAGACGAAACCAGAGAACTTTGGCCGTTACGGCGGTCTAACTGGCGATAACCCAAGGCTTCCACCAGGTGGGCGCGGGCCACATTGGTGCTGGCATCAAGGTCAGCCAGCGTGCGCGCCACCCGCAGTATCCGATGCAAGGCACGGGCAGACAGCCCGAGTTTTTCCATTGCCCGCAGCAACAGTTGCTCACTGTCACTGTCAAGCTGACACGCTGTTTGCAGCGCCTTGCCCGACAACTCGGCGTTTAACGTGCCTCTGGCGTTTTGCAAGCTGCGAGCAGCTACAACGCGCGCCCGCACCTGGGCGCTGCTTTCGCCGGGCTCACCGTGCTGCATAAACACATCACCACCTTGCACCGGCACTTCTACGTGCAAATCGAAACGGTCCAGCAGCGGGCCAGAAATTTTCGAGCGATAGCGGATAATCTGGGCGGGACTGCACTGGCATTCGATGGTGGGGTGGCCACTGTAACCGCAGGGGCACGGATTCATAGCACCGACAACCTGAAAGCGGGCGGGGAATGTAACCTGGCGCGCAGCGCGGCTGATGTGAATTTCGCCGGTTTCCATCGGTTCGCGCAGCACTTCCAGCACCCGCCGTTCAAATTCCGGAAGTTCATCCAAAAACAGCACGCCGCGATGGGCCAAAGAAATCTCCCCGGGCCGCGGGCTGCTGCCGCCACCCACCATGGCCACCGCGGAAGCCGTGTGGTGTGGCGCCCGAAAAGGCGGCTGGCGCCAACCGCCATCGGCCACTGTCAGACCTGCTACAGAATGCACGCTCGCCACTTCCATTGCAGCAGTGTCGGCAAGCGCAGGCATAATGCCCGGCAGACGGCTAGCGAGCATGCTTTTACCGGTTCCAGGCGGGCCAAAAAACAATAGATTGTGACCGCCTGCAGCGGCCACTTCCAACGCCCTGCGCGGCACCTGTTGGCCCCGAACATCGGCCAGGTCGGGCCCGATTGTCGCTTGCCCGCTGTCTGCGCCGCTTAAATCCGCAGGCGCCAGCGGCACAAGCCGGGCGCGACCATGCAAATGCTCGCACACAGCCAACAAATGGCTGGCAGCCAGTACGTCGTGTTCGCTGGCCAATGCCGCCTCGGCGGCATTGGCCATGGGCACCAACAGTTGGCGGCCCTCTGCGCGAGCCGCCAGAACCGCCGGTAATACGCCTTTCAGGGGGCGCAGCGCGCCATCCAGCGACAGCTCACCGACAAATTCGTAGGCATTCAGCGCCGCGGCCGGAATTTGGCCAGAAGCCGCCAAAATGCCAAGGGCAATAGGCAGGTCAAAACGGCCGCCCTCTTTGGGCAGATCGGCAGGGGCAAGATTGATGGTGATACGACGTGCGGGGAAATCAAAACCGGCGTTAATCAGGGCGCTGCGCACCCGTTCTTTACTCTCACGCACACCGGTTTCTGGCAGGCCTACAATCGACAGCGCCGGCAAGCCGCCGGACAGGTGTACTTCAACGCTGACCGGCGGCGCAGACACGCCAACACAGGCACGGGTTTGAACAATAGCAAGCATAGTAACCTTCCATGGTTATTATTTTCCGTCAGCCTTTGGTTGACTGCTCCAGTTCGGTTACGCGGGCTTCCAGGGCTTCCACCATGGCGCGGGTTTTCAACAATACCGCTTGCTGGGCATCAAACTCTTCGCGAGTAACCAACTCAAGACGCGACAGTACCGAGGCTACACTGGCCCGCGCCTGTGCTTCAAAGTCGTCTTTGGCAGCACGAGCCATATCCGGTACGAATTGACCAAACTGACCCTGCAGCTGGGAAAAAATGTCCTGTGGACCTTTCATGAACACCCCTTATCTGTGTAAACACGCCGAAACAAGCTTTGCGGCAGCGGCTTCAAAGGCCCTATCCACCGCGGAATTGCTGCTCAGCAGTGTATCACACCGCCCGCCCTGCCATACTGTGACGGCGAAGCGAATCCACAGAGTAATAAGGATGCAAAGAGTGTAGTGGAACGCGCTATTATGATTCCATGGCGCTCAAAACGCGCCGTTATGGTGCAGAGAAAACCAGCCTGGAACCATTGATTTAATTTTATCCATTTGTTTTTAAACTATTTTTTTGCGTTGGCACATCCGATGCTAAAGCCCCGTACACAATCCGCACAATTGCCGTGCGGGGTGGCCGCATCCCGGTCCCAATCAGCAGCCTTATGGCGCTGCCGGTTGGCACAGTTTTACCAAGGAGAAATCAATGAAACTGATTACAGCAATCATCAAACCATTCAAATTGGACGACGTGCGTGAAGCCTTGTCCGAGATCGGTGTTCAGGGTGTCACCGTTACCGAAGTTAAAGGCTTCGGCCGCCAGAAGGGCCACACCGAGCTGTATCGTGGCGCCGAATACGTGGTGGATTTCTTGCCCAAAGTAAAAGTAGAGGTCGCCATTGGCGATGATCTGATGGATCAGGTCATCGAGTCCATAACCAAGGCCGCCAACACCGGAAAAATTGGTGATGGCAAAATCTTTGTGACCGAGTTACAGCAGGCCATCCGGATTCGCACCGGCGAAACGGGCGAGGAAGCGGTCTGAACCCGTTCTGATGCTTTAGCTACCAACGCAAAAACTTTTTCATTTAATAGAGCCTTGTGCGGAGGGTCTTTTATGGACAGCAATGTCTTTCAGTTACAGTACGCGATTGATACCTTTTATTTTCTGATGTGCGGTGCCTTGGTCATGTGGATGGCCGCCGGATTTGCCATGCTCGAATCCGGCCTGGTACGCGCCAAGAACACCACCGAAATCCTTACCAAAAACATCGCCTTGTACGCCGTCGCCTGCACCATGTATATGGTGTGCGGCTACGCCATCATGTACGACGGCGCCATCTTGCTTTCGGGCATTGGCCAAACCGATACAGCTTCGGTTTTGACCGATTTCGCCGGCCGCGAAGATGGCTTCGAAGGCGGGGCCATTTACTCCACAGCCGCAGACTTTTTCTTCCAGGTGGTGTTTGTGGCCACGGCCATGTCCATCGTCTCCGGCGCAGTCGCCGAGCGGATGAAACTCTGGGCATTCCTGGCCTTTGCGGTGGTTATGACCGGCGTGATCTATCCGCTGGAAGGCGCTTGGACCTGGGGCGGGGCAGACGTGTTTGGCCTTTATAATCTTGGTGATCTGGGCTTCAGTGACTTTGCCGGCTCTGGTATTGTGCATATGGCCGGTGCCGCGGCGGCTCTGGCGGGTGTTCTTTTACTGGGCGCTCGTAAAGGCAAATACGGCCCGAAGGGCGAAATACGCGCCATCCCCGGCGCCAACCTGCCCTTAGCGGCTTTGGGCACCCTCATATTGTGGATGGGCTGGTTCGGCTTTAACGGCGGCTCGGTACTCAAACTGGGCGATATTGCCAGTGCCAATTCGGTCGCCGTGGTGTTTTTGAACACCAACGCAGCTGCGGCGGGTGGTGCCATTGCCGCACTGATTACCGCTCGCATACTGTTTGGCAAAGCCGACCTGACCATGCTGTTGAACGGTGCTATCGCTGGCCTGGTGGTTATTACAGCCGAGCCCTCCACACCGGCGGCCTTGCAGGCAACTCTCTGGGGCGCGCTCGGCGGTATCGCAGTCGTGTTCAGCATTATCGGTCTGGACAAACTGCGCATTGATGATCCGGTCGGCGCCATTTCAGCCCACGGCGCTTGCGGCCTGCTAGGCCTGCTGCTGGTGCCGGTGACCAACGATGGCGCAAGCTTCAGTGGCCAGTTGATTGGCGCAGCCACCATATTTGGCTGGGTGTTTCTGGCCAGCCTGGTTACCTGGGGCATCATCAAGGCCGTCATGGGCATACGCGTCAGCGAAGAGGAAGAGTACGAGGGCGTGGATATTGCCGAATGTGGCATGGAAGCCTACCCGGAGTTTGTCAGCAGCAAGTAATGCTGCAGTCGGCATCAATCCCCGCCAAAACGCCTTTTTGCAAGCAGGGTGTTTGCCCCCGCCCCGTTAGAACCCCATTCCAAAGAGTTTCCGTTAAGACCCGAGCCAGGTTGGTGATCTGCCAGTGACAAACAGACGTAAATATTTCAACTGACAAACCTGAGGCAGTGGGATTTTGCAGTGTTAGACCATAGCGACAATCACCGCCCGGTGGCTGTTGGTCACGAAGACTGCATCACTTTATCGGTGCTTAGCGCACCGCTGAAACTAACGGGTACCTTTACCCGGCTGCTCAACCCTTTCATGAGTTGAGCAGATTCTCGAATTAGCCAGACGAGATGTTAGCAGCACACTGCTTTTACCAAGGCAGTGTGCTGCCGTCCCACGATAAAAAGCTGCCATTTGCAGATTCGTCAATCTGGTCAATCACCGCTAACAGGTTAGCCGCGGTTTCATCCGCATCGTGCACTTCCAGGTTAGCCAGCGATTGTGAAAAAGGCTCACTCAACGCTGAGCGGGTTGTGCCCGGATGTAAGGCAATACAAGTCACCGGCGACATGCGCCTGGGTAATTCCACAGACAGCGTTTTTACCAGCATATTCAGTGCTGCTTTGGAGCTACGATAGGCATACCAACCCCCCAAACGGTTGTCGCCGATGCCCCCTACCTTGGCGGAAATCGCCTGCACCAGCAACCCGAAACCACTGGCGTTTACCGCCATGGCCCGCGCCAGGGAACTGGCCTGCAAATCTTCCAGGCGCTTCTCTGGCTTCATATTCGCTCCGTGTAACATGCCCGCAGCGTAGATGATCATATCCAGCCCTTCTGCTTTTGGCACGATAGCGGCCAGTTCCGCGGCAACCTGACCCAGGGCCCCGAGTTTTTCGGCCAGTGCTGCGCCAATGGCGCCAGACACACCCGCAATCAAAATCCGCATAGTGTTCACCAAGGTCAGTTTAAAAGAGTTATGCACGGCTGTTCGTTGCCATGCAGAGCTAAGCCGTGCTTTACGCAATAAACGTTACGCCTGCCAAAGCTCAAAGAGTCAACATTCCGCGCCATTACTTCATTATTTCAGCTTTTTTGTATCTGCCAGCGCTGGGTTACAATAGCAGGCACAAGCCCATTGGAGAGATTATGAACGCCGACGATTACGCCTTCCGCTTTGGCGGCATTGAGCGCCTGTATGGACGCAGTGCGCTTGAGGCCTTTCGCCAGGCCCACATTGCCATTGTAGGCCTTGGCGGTGTGGGTTCCTGGGCGGCGGAAGCTTTGGCGCGCAGCGGTATTGGCACGCTAACGCTGATTGATATGGACGATATCTGTGTATCCAACACCAACCGCCAGCTGCACGCGCTCAATGGCCAGTACGGTAAAACCAAAACCGATGCCATGGCCGAGCGTTTGCGGGCCATCAATCCTACCGCAGATATTCGCACCCAGTTTGCGTTTATTACTATCGATAACATCCCGCAACGGATAACCGCCGACATCACCGGTGTAATCGATGCGATAGACAGTGTGAAGCCAAAAGCCGCTTTATTAGCTTACTGCCAGCGCAACAAGTTGCCGATTGTGTGTGCAGGGGGCGCCGGAGGGCAAATGGACCCAACCCAGATTCGCGTGGCCGATTTAAGCAAAACGACCCAGGACCCATTGCTGGCCAAAGTGCGTAACTTGCTGCGCCGACAGTACGGTTTTTCCCGCAATCCGCAGCGGCGTTTCGGCATAGAAGCCGTATATTCGCTGGAACAGCTGACGTATCCCGCCGCCGACGGTACAACCTGCCTGCAAAAACCGGTTAACGCAGGCCCGGTTCGGCTGGATTGCGCCACCGGCTTTGGCGCCGCCAGCCCGGTGACTGCCAGCTTCGGGTTTTTTGCGGCCTCGCGGCTGCTTAACAAAATTGCACAACGCGCCCAACCCTAATTCACGGAACCGATTTCTATGCCCGTAAGCACTGTTTTGCTGCTCGCTTCTATCGGTGTGCTATCACTGTTTTGCCAATGGCTGGCCTGGCACGTACGTATGCCGGCCATACTGTTTTTGCTGGCCGGCGGTATTGCGTCGGGCCCGGTGCTGGGCTACTTGAATCCCGAAGATGTGTTTGGCGACCTGCTATTTCCGATGGTGTCACTGGCTGTGGCCATTATCTTGTTTGAAGGTAGCCTGACGCTGCGACGAATCCGGCCTGCTGACGGTAACCATCATGGGTTTGTGGATGGCCAACATGAAGCAGGTGCCGGTCGACAGTATTCTGGAGTTCAAGGAATCCCTAAGCGTACTGCTGATTTCCGCGCTGTTTATCATTCTGGCGGCGCGCATTGAGTTTTCAGCTATTGCTGATTTGGGCTGGGGCCTTGTGTGGGTCCTGGCCATACTGATGCTGGTGGCGCGAATGGAGAATCTGCAAGTGTATTTTGGCAATCCGGTGTCTGAGCACGCGTCTAACCAGCTGGATTTGACCGGAGTCGGCAACCTGCTGGTCATTTCACCCTACAAGCACATGAATTCCCTGGCCACCTATCAAACGGCCGAAAAAATCCAACAGACACGCGGCCTTTTCAACGGCGTCAGCTACGCCAAACTGGCCAGCCTGGTAAGCCAGGGCTACTCGGTAAAAACCATGGACAAACTCAAGCCCGATGAAGATTCCACGCTGATCAGCCTGGTTCCGGCTCGCGCACCGAAAGAGCGCAAGGAACGCAAAGACCGTGATAACGCCGAAGGTAACGGCGCCAACGGCGCCAACGGCGCAAAATAACCAATCAGTCGCGGCAGTCCAGTACCAGCTTGCCGCAAACGTGGCCGCCTTCAAGCAACTCGTGGGCGGCCGCAACCTCTGCCAGTGAAAACACCTTTTCGATATGAACGGTGACATCGCCGTCTTCAATCAGCTCGGCGATTTCCTCAAGATGAAACACATCCGGGCGCACCGTCATGCCGTGTGCTCTCAGGCCCATAGCTTCGGCGGCACAGATAATCACATCTGCGGTCACAGTGGGCACCGTTACCAGCACACCTTTTTCACCCAGACAGTTTAAAGAGCGCCGGCCAGCATCGCTGCCCACCAGGTCCAACACCACATCCAGGCCAAAGCATTCCTGAGCCACGTCAGTGGTGGTGTAATCGATGATTTCGTGCACACCCAGGCGGTCAAGAAAGTCGTGGTGGCCCTTTGAGGCGGTCGCAATGACGTGGGCGCCCTGGGTCAGGGCAAATTGCACGGCCAGGTGCCCGACACCGCCGGCGCCGGCGTGAATCAGAATTTTTTGACCGGCCTGCAGGTCAGCCACCTCGAATAACGCCTGCCAGGCAGTCAGCGCCGCCAACGGCAACGCCCCGGCAGTCACCAAATCCAGGTTTTCCGGCACAATGGCCAGTTCATCGGCCTGAGCCAGCGCATAGCTGGCATAGCTGCCGCCCGTCAGGGCGAAACCTACCAGCCCCATCACCCGGTCCCCTGGTGCCAAGGTGGTCACATTATCGCCTACGCTGACAACTTCACCGGCCAGATCATAGCCCGGCGTCCACGGCAGCAGCTCTTGTTCGCTCAGCTGCTTGGCCACAAAACCCAAGCCTTTGCGGGTTTTCCAGTCAATCGGGTTAAGCCCGGCGCCGTGGACCTTGATCAGCACCTGGCCCGCCTGGGGCCCAGGCACTGGAGCATCAACAAGCTGCAAAACATCACGGTCACCAAACTCTTCGTAAACTACTTTTCGCATGCTGGTGTTAAAGGTGTCTTCCATGGGATGCTCCGGCAAAGGGGTCAGTCATCGTTCGGCAGAAATAATAGTGAACTCTGCACATTTCGAGTGTATCAGATAAGGCAGCGTGTCCCTTGATTCAAGACATCACGCTTAGCCTTATATTGACTTAATCGTCGGTGGCAAGAAAGTCCACACACAAGGTAGCAAAGGTGTCCGGTTTTTCGGCGTGCAGCCAATGGCCTGTGCCCTCAATCACCTTTACGCTGGCGTTGGGAAACAGCTGCAAGATGATGTCTTTGTGCTTGCTTTGTAAATACGCCGAATCTGCGCCTTTAATAAACAGCACCGGCCCTTCGAACGGGCCTTCACCTTGCGGAGCATCGGTGAGCTCTGAATAACAACGCTCGATTGTCGCCAGGTTCAGCAACCAGCGAAAGACCGGCCCGCCTTCAGTCGCTTGATCCTTCGGAATCCGTTCCAGATTTTTCAGCAGAAATTGGCGAACGCCGGCGTCGGCCACAAAGTTTGCCATCTGCCGGTCCGCCTCGGTGCGCGAGTTTACCGAGCTCAAGTCCATGGCTTTAAGCCCTTCAAGAATGGCATCGTGGCGCGGCTTGTAAGCGACCGGCGAAATATCGGCAACAATCACCCGGTCAACTCGATCCGGCGCCAGTAATGCCAGCTGCATCGCCACTTTGCCACCCATGGAATGGCCCAGCACGCAGGCGCGTTCAAGGCCCTGCTTATCCATGTAGGCCAGTACGTCCGCCGCCATGGCTGGGTAGTCCATGGTGTCGGTGTGGGGCGACTGGCCGTGATTGCGCTGATCCAGGGCGTGAATCTGCCAACGGTCTTCCAAACGTCGGATTATCCCGCCCAAGTTGTCCAGCGAACCGAACAACCCGTGCAAGACAATTAATGGCAAACGCCCGGATTCAGCCGGTCCGGCTTGGCGGGCATTGAGTTCAACAGTCATCAGAGAGTTCCTTACGGCGCTTTTGGACGCTAGATTAGCACTGGAACAGCCGCAGCGACAAAGATCCTGCGCTCCTCACATCGGCCGCAGCGCCACATGCAGTGCCACAAATGTGCCCGATGACAGGCGCCATGCTATCTTGACCCATTACAACACCGCGCCCGCAGTGCCCTCCAATACAGGAATCCAGATGCCCGAATTCTCACTGATTGCCGTTATTGTTGCTCTGGTGTATGTGGCATCTCTGGTGTGCATCTACCGGATTCTGATGACTTATCGCACGGCACAGGGAGCTTTGGCATGGGTTTTCGCCTTGCTGGCGCTGCCGTGGATTACTCTACCATTGTTCTTGCTTATTGGGCGTTCGCGCTTTGGTGGGTACGTTAAAGCGCGACGCATGGGCGACGAGGCGCTGACCAATCTGCTGAACCGGTTTGAACAGCAAGAAACCTCGTTACGCTCACCCGCGCACGAACACTTCAGCGACGAACTTCAGGTACTCAGCAAGCTGGCGCGCCAGCCGTTTACCCAAGGCAATCACAGCACGTTACTGCGCGACGGCGAAGCCACTTTCGACGCCCTGTTTGACTGTATGGAAAACGCCCAGCACTACATCCTGCTGGAGTTCTACATTGTGCGCTCTGACCGTGTTGGGCAGCGCATAAAGTCCATCCTGGAACGCAAGCTGGCGGAAGGGGTGGAAGTGTGGTTTTTGCACGACAATATCGGCAGCTTTGGCTTGCCTCGCAAATACATCAGGGAACTGACGCAGGCGGGTGCCCACACCGCCGCCTTTGGCGATGGCAACGTACGCCGCTGGCGCTTTCAGATGAATTTTCGCAACCACCGCAAAATTCTGGTGTGTGATGGCAAAGTTGGCTTTGTTGGCGGTATCAATCTGGGGGACGAGTATCTGGGCAAAGCGATGGACCAGGAACCCTGGCGCGACACTCATTGCCGCATCAAAGGCCCCGCGGTAACCGGGTTACAACTGGCCTGGTTGGAAGACTGGAACTGGGCCAGCGACACCTTTCCAGAGCTGAACTGGGCGCCCCATCACAACACCCCGGGTGACGAGCAAATTCTGATTCTGCCCACCGGACCCGCCGACCGCTGGGAGAGTTGCACGCTGTTCTTCCTCAACTGCATCAACAATGCCCGTGAGCGGGTGTGGATTGCCTCACCCTATTTTGTGCCGGACCTTCAGATAATGAACGCTCTGCAGCTGGCAGCGCTGAGAGGGATAGACGTCAGAATTTTAATTCCGGAAAAATCCGACAGCCGCATCATTGGCCTGGCAGCCTATTCCTATCTGGTACAGGCCTGCCAGGCCGGCATTCAGATTTATCGCTATCAGCGCGGCTTCATGCACCAGAAGGTGATTCTGGTGGACGGCCGTTATACCGCGGTCGGCACGGCAAACCTGGACAACCGCTCAATGCGCCTGAATTTTGAAATTACCGCAATCAACACATCAGGCAAGTTTGTAGAGGAAGTGGACGCGATGCTGACCAAGGACTTCAAACAGTCCCACTTGATGGACGAGCGCGATTATCGCGACCGTTCCCTGGCGTTTCGAATTACCTGCCGCGCCATACGCCTGGCCGCACCGCTGCTGTAAACGGTTGACCGATGGCAATTTCAGCGCGGGCCTTCGTCATCAGACGGCAGCGGCTCTACGGCCAGGTGCGACGTATCTGGCACGATGGGCGGCGGCAACTCTTCCTTGCTGCCAATATCGCTGCCAGCCGGCGCCAGGCTCCAGGCATCAAGATGATCAAAACTCAGGACCTCTACCGGCACGGATTCAGCTAGGGTTACGCCCGGTGGGTCCAGAGTCAACGCGGACCCCGCCAGCACCGCATCGGTGCGCTCGCCAGCGATGGGCAGGCCACCGCCGCTCGCCTGATTTACCGCGAAGGGGCTACTGGCTTTGCGCTGCGGTGGCTGAGAAGCAGCGGCTGACTGAGGTGCAGGGTTTGAACGCGCTGGTTGCGCCTGCGCGCCGGCTTGCACGGGTGCCATAGCCTGAACGTAAGACCGCATGCCGTGCTTTTGCAGTAAGGCGCGGTATTTTTCGGCCTCGGCCTGGTCGAGCTGGTTGCGAATAACCACCGGTTTGCCGCTGAACATGCGGTCAAGCTGGGTATCATTGGCCTTGAATAATTGCCGCGCATTACTGCGAGCTGTAGCAGGGTCAGTGTCTGCAACACACTCGCCTTTGAATATGAGCTGGAACATATGCCGCTACCTCTGCTATCGAATCAGAATGACTGGTTACCCTGCCCTTTACCCTGGCCCAGCAGACGCGGGAACGACTCTAATGAACTATTCACCGCGTCAAGGTTGAACGCCAACACGTCTGCCAGCAGCTTTTCGCTATAGCTGGATACCGAGTGCGAACGGTAGCGCTGGCCCCATGCCACCAGACGTTCGGCAAAATCGCGCATTTTCTCCGGATCACCGCTTTTGCGCACGCTTTCCCACTCGTCACCGAAATCTTCCGCCAACTGCTGCCGCAACCAACCCCGTTCCTGCATACTCAAAGTCTGCGCCAGCAGGCGCTCACCTTCTTCCGGTTTGCCTTCTTCCTCGACTTCTTCGCCGGTTGAGGCCACATCCGGAAGAATCAGCTTGAACACTGAACCTTCATCAAGGGTGCTTTTCAGGGTCAATTCTCCGCCCATCATCAGCGCCAGTTTACGGCTGATGGCCAGCCCAAGGCCAGTGCCGCCGTAGCGCCGCGAGTTCTGGCCCTCCTGCTGCTCGAAGGCATCAAAAATTCGCTCTTGCTGGTCAGTCGCAATGCCGATTCCGGTGTCAGTAACAGTGATTTCCAGCCGGTAACGCGGGTGCTCGGGTTCTCCGGGTTTGGTGCCCGGCGGATAGCTCTGCTTTGGCAAGGGGCTGGCCTTGGCGCGTACCGTTACCCCACCCTCGTGGGTAAATTTTATAGCGTTACCCGCCAGGTTGAAAAGCACCTGGCGCAGGCGTGTTTCGTCCAGCATCAGCGCTGCCGGCATCTTTTTACCCACGCTGACCTCCAGGGTAACGCCTTGATCGCGGGCACGCAGGTCGAAAATGTGCAACACATCGCCGAGCATTCTGCGCATAGACACCGGCGCATAATCCAGCCGCATTTTGCCCGCTTCAATTCGTGACAAGTCCAGAATGTCGTTAATCAGCATCAGCAATGCGCGGCTACCGGCGCGAATGGCGTCCAGATAATTGCGCTGCTGTGGGTCTGTTACCGTATTGCTCAACAAATCGCTGTAACCGATCACCGCGTTCATCGGGGTGCGAATCTCGTGGGACATGTTGGCCAGGAATTCACTTTTTGTCAGACTAGCGGCTTCCGCTTCCCGCGCCAAACGCTCGGCTTCAAGCTTAGCCGCCCGCAGTTCATCTTCACTGCGCCGCAGTGCGTTTTCCGAGCGGATTCGCTCGTCCACTTCCCGCGACAGTTTGCGATTCCAGTACAAGAATATCAGCACCACCACCACCGCCAGCAGAGTCACCCGGCGCACCACGGTGTAATCGGTCGCCTGTTCAATATCCAGGTGAATCCAACGGTTATAAATGGTTTCGGTTTCCAGGCTTTCCATGCTGCTCAACGCTTTGTTGAGGATGCGTTGCAAATCCGGATTGTCTTTGCGCACCGCCAATCGCAATTCGTACTCATAGGGCGTCACGCTGGTAATGCGCAGGTTGGTTAGTCCTAGGCGGGTCACGGTGTAACTGACCGCCGGAATGTGCGTTACCATCACGTCCAGATCGCCGTTCGACAGCGCCAGCAAGCCCTCTTCCACGCTGGTCATCGGATAGATATTCAGATTCGGATGATTGATCAACAGGTAATCGTGAGCGGCATGGCGATTCACCACCCCCACTTTTTCCTGGCGTAGTTCACGCAAATCGCCAATGAAACGGCCGTCGTCGCGGATCGCCAGAGCAATAGGTACGGTCAGATAGGGCCGGGTAAACAGAAAGTCCTGTTCTGTGCGGGGAGTGCGTGAAATGCCCGGTAAAATATCCACTTCGCCGGTTTTGAGCTGTTCTTCAGCCTGCAACCGGTCAATCGGCGCGGTGTTCTGAAAGCGCACGCCCAGCTTGGCTTCCAGCCGCGACATTAAATCCGGTACCAGGCCAGCGGGCTTTCCATCCTGCTGAAACTCGAATGGCGGCCAGTCTGTGCGGTACGCCACAACCAAATTGGCGCTGCCCTTGAGCCAGGCCAAATCCCGCGCTGACAGGTCGTTGCCGGGCTTTTCCTGGGGCGGCACTTCCGTGGTCAGCCAGGCTTCCAGTACTTGGCGGTGCTCGTTGCGGTCGATGCGGTTTATGGCGTCGTTGAGCAGTCGCAACAGGGGTGATTCAGCTTCGCTCGCGGGTAGCCGCAGCACAACATCAATGGTTTTCTGGTCTGGCAGGACAGCCAGGCTAATGCCATTCACCCGCGCCGATTGCAGATAATCCGATACCACCGGCACCGGCCCCAGAAACCCAACCGCCTGCCCTGACAGCACCACGTTCACCGCCTCGGCAACGTCGGCCACCATAACTGGCTCAAAGTTCTCCACGGGGTCAAGCAGCGGGTATTGATTCACATCGTTGCTAATCACCGCCACCCGGCTGTTTTCCAAGTCTGCCAGGCTGCGAATAATGCCATCACCGGCGCGGGCGAACAAGCCGTAAGTTAACGACATCAAAGGCTGGGTATGCACAAAATCGGTGGCTGGCGGTGCATCGCTGAAACGGGTTACCAGTGCGGCATCCACGTCACTACCCGGCGGCCGTGGTTCTACCGGCACACCCAATTTTATCGACAGCTTGGCCAGGTAATCGATATAGATGCCAGCCAGGGAACCGCTCCCGGTATTAAACACCAGCGGTACCTGCTCCGCCTTAACCAACACGGTAACCCGCTCGTGTTCGGCCAACCAAAGCCGGTCGGCGCTTTCCGGCGCCAGACCCAAAGGCGGCTTAGCGGCAAGCTCAGGTTCGTTAAACGGGCTGGCGCTGGCAGGCGGGGCTCCGACTACAACCGGAGCACCCAGCATGTTCGCCGGTTCGGCGCGCAGCGGAGTATGAAGCCCGCTTAACAGCCAACACAAAATTAGAACATGCGCAGCCTTCACTGAGGTTCCTCAAAGGTTTGGTTGAGCTGAACGCGATAACAGCGGACTTGGCCCGTTTAGTCCGTGCTGACCTTAACCTGGTTGCGGCCGGCATTCTTGGCCATATAAAGCGTGCGGTCGGCGCGTTCGAACAGGGTGTCTTCGTCATCGCCACTTCTGATGCTCGCAATCCCTGCCGAAAAGGTAATGGTAACCGGCTGATTGCTAAAGTGGAACGGCAACTTTGCGACATTAGCGCGTAAGCTGTCTATTACTTGTTTGGCCTGGATACCTGTGGTTTCCGGTAGCAACACCACAAATTCCTCACCGCCAATACGGGCGATAAAATCTGTCGAACGCAGTCTTTTTTCAACTCCCGCGCCAGCAGTTGCAGCACCCTATCGCCCGCTTTATGGCCGTAAGAATCGTTAATGCGCTTGAAGAGGTCGATATCGACAATGGCAATTGTCATTTCACCTTTATAACGCTGCCACCGCTCTTTAAGAACCTGTTCGCGCATCAGCTCAGACTCGGTTTCCATGGTGACGATTTTCTGCTGCATGGTTTCCAACTGAGTCGCCAGCGCTTCAGACTGCCCCTTCATCCGCCCCAACATTCGCTCAAGCAACATGCGGTGCTGTTGCCACTGTTGCTCACGGTGTTCGGCCGCATCCAACTCCCGTAGATATTGGTCTTTCCAAGACAGCTCTGCGCTCATGGGGCCTCCTGCGCGTTACACGTCCGTGTGCTGATCAGCTTATTCATGATTGATTCGTCGCCGTTTTGCTCTTGGATGACTTTGATCATACACACTGGCAAGGTGTTGAAAGTCTAAGTGAGTATAGACCTGAGTGGTCGCAATGTCCGCATGGCCCAGCAACTCCTGAACCGCCCGCAGATCGCCACTGGATTCCAATAAGTGGCTGGCAAATGAGTGCCGCAGCATGTGTGGGTGCAGTTTCTGATCGGCGCCTTTTACCAAGCCCCAACGCGCCAGTCGCACCTGAATACTTCGGTGGCTAAGGCGGTCGCCGCGGCGGATGTCGTGACTGCTGAGGTTTTGCCAGCTGATTTCCGAGTGTTCTTGAGAGTGTTCTTGAGAGCCGTCTTGAGATTGATCAAGAGAGTGCGTCTGATAGCACTCTTGAAGCCAACGCTGCAGGCGCAGCAGATCTCGCTGATAATGCTCGCAGGTGAGCGGTGACAGGCGTTTTTCAGAGGCCAGGTGGCGAATGAAGCCGTCAACACCCTGAAACAGGCCAGTGTGTCGCGGTTTGTCACCGGCCCAGAGCATCGGTCAACGAGACTCGGCAATGTCGGTTAGCGGCAATGCTACCAAGTGGCGCTGTACCATGGGCGGTAGTAACCGGCTTAAAGTGTCGCTGATATAACTTAAAAACAGCGAACCCATGCTCTGGTCAAAATAACCCGGTACACAGCTGCCAATGGCAAACACACCGACAAGTTCGTGGTTGCGCAGCGGCACCAGAGCCACCGAGGCAACCGGCTCGTCGCGATCAGGGAACAAAAAAGCGCGCTCGCTTTCGCGGAACTGGCCGCACACTGCGCGGCCGCCATCCAGCAAATTACCCAGCCGTTTGTGCGCTACCGCCGGCGACACCACATGCAGGGCGCCTTGGGCCGCCTGCGGTAGGGGGCCATCGGTAAATAGAATCACACTGGCCGCGTCCAGACCAAAGTCACCGCGAATACTGTCATCAATCACCGCCGCCATGTCGTTCAGATTTTTGGCTTCGATAATCTGCATCAGTAAGCGCTTGCTTTTCTGGAACAGCTGGTCGTTCTGCCGCGCGATGCCCACCAACTCAACCAGCTCATGACGCAGAGTGTCTCTCTGCTCGCGAAAAAGATGAACCTGGCGCTCAACCAGCGAAATGGCCCGCCCGCTATCGTGGGGTAAAGTCAGGTCGCGCAGCAGGTCGCTCTGTCCAACAAAAAAATCAGGGTTGTCATGCAGGTATTGCGCCACTTGCTCTGCATTTGGAACGCCGGCCTCTTGGCGGGCCGCTGAATCTGTCATCGTGTGCTCCTGGTGTCAGGATCGTTGCCTGCCGGTTCTGGCGGGTTTACGGCGGCGAATGCCGGGCTCTGCGGGCAGTCGCAGCTGGCCCTCAAAAACGCTAGCAACGGGGCCATCCATCATAACAGCGGCTCCCTGCCCCTGCCATTCGATAATCAGCCGGCCTCCGGTCAGTTCTACTTCTACCCGCGGATCGAGCAAACCCCGCAAACATCCTGCAACAACCGCAGCGCAAGCGCCAGTGCCGCAAGCCAGAGTTTCACCACAACCACGTTCAAACACCCGCAAGCGAATATGGCTGCGACCCACAATCTGCATAAACCCAATATTGGCTTTGGCAGGAAAGCGCCAATGCTTCTCTAACAGCGGTCCCAGCGTTGCCACCGGAGCGTTGTCGACGTCGTCAGTCAGCAGAACGCCGTGGGGGTTGCCCATAGACACCGCCGACAACTCTATGTTCTGGCCATTTACGTCTACGTTGTAAACCGGTGCAAATTCGTCAGCGCTGAACGGTACCGTGGCGGGTTCAAGCCTTGGCACGCCCATATCTACTTTCACCAACCCGTCTTTCCCCACCCGCAGCTCAATAATGCCGCCCGCTGTTTGCACCCGCATCACTTTTTTGTTGGTCAGGCGCTGATCGCGCACAAAACGGGCAAAACAACGAGCTCCATTACCACATTGCTCCACTTCCGAGCCGTCGGCATTGAAAATCCGATAGCGGAAATCCACATCGGGCAGCCCTGGCGGCTCCACCACCAGCAGCTGATCAAAACCGATGCCAAAATGGCGATCGGCCAGCTCGCGAATCATTTCCGGGCGCAGGCGAAACATCTGGCTGATGGCGTCAACCACCATAAAATCATTACCCAGGCCGTGCATTTTTGTAAAACGCAGAATGCCGCCCGCATTGCCGCCGAGAGTGCCACCAGAAGCGGCGCTCGGACTACCAACAAAGGCGCCGCCAGCGCCGCGCCGGGAGGCAGTGCCGTCAACGTTGGCCAAGAGCTCCCCGTCGCCACTCATAACGGCAGGCTACTCTCGGGAGCCAATTGTTCTTCCAGGGTTTCGCGACGGCGAACCACATGCACCTGATCGCCATCGACCATCAATTCAGGCGGGCGATTACGGGTGTTGTAGTTGGAACTCATCACAAAGCCATAAGCCCCGGCCGAACGTACCGCCAGCAGGTCGCCGGCGCTCAAGCTAAGCTGGCGATCTTTACCCAGAAAATCACCGGTTTCGCACACCGGGCCCACCAGATCCCAGGCTTTTTCGTCGCCCTTGCTATGGGGAGCCACCGGCACAATGGCCTGCCAGGCGCCATAGAGCGCGGGGCGAATCAGGTCGTTCATGGCAGCGTCAATAATCGCGAAGTTACGGTGCTCTGTACACTTCAGGAATTCGACACGGGTCAGCAGCACGCCGGCGTTGGCCGCGATTGAGCGCCCGGGTTCCAGAATCAGTTCCAATTTGCGGTCGCCCAGACGCTCAAGAATCGCTTCCACGTATTCGGCGGGCTGCGGCGGTGTTTCATCGTTATAGGTAACGCCCAGGCCACCGCCCAAATCCAGGTGTTTTATCTCGACCCCCTGCTTTGCCAGGTTGTCCACCAGTGCCAGAACCCGATCCAGAGCGTCCAGAAATGGCGCCACCGTGGTCAGCTGTGAGCCAATGTGGCAATCCACACCGCGCACGTCGAGGTGAGGCAAGCTGGCGGCGCGGGCATATATCGCCGGCGCGACGTCAATATCGATACCGAATTTGTTTTCTTTCAGACCGGTAGAGATATAAGGATGAGTGCCAGCGTCTACGTCGGGGTTTACCCGCAGAGATACCGGCGCTTTCACGCCCAGCTCACCGGCAATGGCGTTCAAGCGGTCCAGCTCGATATCAGACTCTACGTTAAAACAACGCACACCCACTTCCAGCGCGCGCCGCATTTCCCAGGGCTGTTTGCCAACGCCGGAAAAAACCACTTTGGCCGGGTTACCACCGGCTCGGATCACCCGTTCCAGCTCACCGGCGGATACGATATCAAAACCCGCACCCAGGCGGGCCAGCACGTCCAACACCGCCAGATTGCTATTGGCTTTTACCGCATAACACACCAGGTGCGGGTGATTCTGCAGAGCGTTGTCGTAAGCGCGGTAATGGCGTTCAAGGGTCGCTCGGGAGTATACATAAGCCGGCGTGCCGTGCTGCTCTGCAATGCGCGCCAGCGGCACGTCTTCGGCCCAGAGCTCATCGTTCTTGTAAATGAAATAATCCATAAAAATTCCTGAATTAACGGGCCTGACCCGACGTTTCTGATATGGGCACGGGCGTCGGCTCCGCGCTTTTTGCTAAGGGTTCCTTGCTAGGCGCTTCGCGGTAGAGATCGCCTTTCTGGCCGCAGCCTGAAAGCCCGACCACCAACAAAAGGCTTAACAGCGCTGCGACTTTAACAACCGCGGGGAATTTCAGACCCATTACCTCAACCCTGCTTAAGTGCGTTACGGGCGCGCTTAACGGCTGCCCGAACTTGCGCCGGCGCGGTGCCGCCCAGATGGTCACGTGCCTGCACCGAGCCTTCAAGAGTCAGCACGTCAAATACGTCTTCGCTGATAGTACCCGAAAAAGACTGTAGCTCCGCCAGTGTCATATCTGACAAATCGCGCTTCTGCTCTACGCCAAAGGCCACGGACTTGCCCACCACTTCGTGGGCGTCGCGGAACGGCATGCCTTTTTTGACCAGATAATCGGCCAGATCCGTCGCGGTGGAAAAGCCGCGCTTGGCTGCTACCCGCATATTGTCGGCCTTGGCCGTGATAGCCGGCACCATGTCGGCGTAGGCTCTCAGGCAACCTTTCACAGTGTCTACGGTGTCAAACAGCGGCTCTTTGTCTTCCTGGTTGTCTTTGTTATAGGCCAGCGGCTGGCCTTTCATTAACGTGAGCAGACTGATTAAATGGCCATTCACCCGACCGGTCTTGCCCCGGACCAGTTCTGGCACGTCCGGATTCTTCTTCTGCGGCATAATAGACGAGCCGGTGCAGAAACGGTCTGGCAAATCAATGAAATCGAACTGCGCAGAAGTCCACAGCACCAGCTCTTCACTAAAGCGCGAAAGGTGAGTCATCAGCAGCGCGGCAAAGCTGCAGAATTCAATGGCGAAATCACGGTCGCTGACCGAATCCAGCGAGTTTTCCGAGGCACGGTCAAAACCCAGCAGTTTGGCGGTCATCGCCCGGTCAATGGGATAAGTGGTGCCGGCCAGCGCCGCAGCGCCCAGGGGCATGATGTTCACCCGCTTACGGCAATCCTGCAGGCGTTCGCCGTCGCGCACCAACATTTCGTACCAGGCCAACAAATGATGGCCAAAAGTCACCGGCTGCGCGGTTTGCAGGTGGGTAAAGCCCGCCATGATGGTGTCGGCTTCGCGTTCAGCCAAGTTCAGCAGCCCGGCCTGTAGGCGTTTGATCTCCTCGGCAATCACGTCAATCTCGTCACGCAAATAAAGCCGGATGTCGGTGGCCACCTGGTCGTTACGGCTGCGGCCGGTGTGCAGTTTTTTACCGGTAATGCCGATGCGATCGGTCAGACGCGCTTCGATGTTCATGTGCACGTCTTCCAGGCTGACCGACCACTGAAACGTACCGGCTTCAATGTCGGCCTTAACCGCCTTAAGCCCTTCCAGAATGGTGTCGCGCTCTTCGTCGGTCAGAACGCCCACCGCTGCCAGCATGGTGGCATGGGCAATGGAGCCGGTGATGTCGTGATGATAAAGGCGCTGATCAAAACCGACAGAGGCGGTAAAGCGCTCGACAAAGGCGTCGGTAGGCTCGGTAAAACGTCCACCCCAAGGTTTTTCCGAGCTTGAGGCCTGCTCCGGCGATTTGTTATCCGTCATGATCTATAGTTCCTGCTGGCAGCCCGAGGTCACAGGGCCAAAATGGGTAAATAAAAAGTAGCGGGAGTATAACATTCTGACCCGGTTAAAGCAGACACTTAGTAACAGCGCGACCGCCGTGGATTCGCGATTTTTTGTGCCAGACCTGTGCCGGGTGCGGGCCTTGTTCATGTTACTCGTTACCAGCGAACTGATGGTGCTGGCACTGGCGATGGTGCAGACGCAGCACGGCTGGATTGACTGGGGGTATTTTGGCTTGCTGTCGTTGTTTGTACAGTGGACCGTGCTCACCAGTATCGCCATGATCTGCCCGCTGCGTCCGCGCCTGGCGCAGCTGTCTGTGGCCAGCGCAACGCTTGCCATTGTTGTTCTGGTGCTGGCGGATGTCTTCGCTTTCAGCCTGTTTGCCGACCGGGTGCTAAATCCGGGGCCCGGCGCGCCTCAATGGCATAACATTGCCAAAAAAATGCTGCTGGCGATGCTGATCACCTTAATGGTACTTCGCTACTTTTATCTTCAGCACCAATGGCAACAACAACAGGAAGCCGAACTGCAAGCACGTTTAAGCTCGCTGCAGAGCCGAATTCAGCCCCACTTTTTATTCAACAGTATGAATACTATCGCCAGCCTTATCGCCAGCGACCCCCAGCGGGCGGAAGACGCGGTGCTGGACCTGTCAGAGCTTTTCCGCGCCAGCCTGCGCACCAGCGAACAGCTGATTCCCCTGCAGCGCGAACTGGAACTGTGCCAACGCTATCTGGATATCGAGGCCCTACGTCTGGGGGATCGCCTTCAACTGCAGTGGCATATCGCTGACGGCTTGCAAAACCAGGCTATTCCGCCCCTAACCCTGCAACCGCTGGTTGAGAACGCCATTTACCACGGCATTCAACCCCGTGCCCAAGGCGGCATTGTGCGGGTAGAAGCGCAGGCCAGCGGCGATTTTGTATACTTGCTCGTGCAGAACCCAAAACCCGAACCCGGCCACAGCGGCCACGGCGGCAACCGCATGGCGCTGGACAATATTCAGGCCCGTATCCAGGCGTTATTCGGCGACCGTGCGGTGCTCAAACACAGCCATCAGGGCGACATTTACACCGTGACCCTACGCCTGCCCGCGCAGCAAGTAGACCGCCAGGGAGCGCAGCGACACACATCATTAACAGAAGCGAAGCGAGAAACATTATGAAAAGAAGCGCCACAAAAAGCCTATGACCAGCCAGAGAATTCTGATTGCCGACGACGAACCCCTGGCCCGCGACCGCCTGCGGAGGCTAGTCGAAGGACTTCCCGGATACAGCGTTTGCGGTGAAGCGACCGACAGCGACAGAACACTGCAAGCCGTTGCAGAACTGGAGCCGGACATTGTATTGCTGGACATTCGCATGCCCGGCGCCGACGGCATGGACGTGGCCACCCACCTGAGCCAGCTTGAGCGCCCGCCCGCGGTCATTTTCTGCACCGCCTACGATCATTATGCACTGCAGGCGTTTGAGGTAAACGCTTCTGCTTACCTGATGAAGCCGGTACGCAAAGACGCCCTGGCCAAGGCGCTGCAACGGGCTGCAAAAACCAACCGCCTGCAACAGCAGCCACCGGCCAGCACTGCCCCCGCCGGTGGCGAACTGGCCGTGCGCACGTATCGCGGTACCGAACTGATCGACTTGGCTTCCTTGATTTACTGCCAGGCTGACCAAAAATACGTCACCCTTCACCACTTACAGGGTGACGTATTGTGCGACTACACCCTTAAAGAGCTGGAGCAACATTACGGTGACCACCTTTTGAGGGTGCACCGTAATACCTTGGTTGGCACACGATTTATTCAGGCGCTGCACCGCAACGTTCGCGGCCAGGCGATTCTGGTTCTGCGTGATGGCCTTGGCGAGCTGCCGGTTAGCCGCCGCCACGCCAGCGAGCTACGCCAGTGGCTGCAGGACTATCGACCTGGTAGACACTAGCGAAAAACCTGATCTGCATTAGCGAGCGAGCTGGCCTACGTTAGCAAGCAACCTGACCGACCTTAGCGAGACTTTTTTTGGGCGACAAGGTACCCTTGATCCACATTTAACGAACCGACAGTGAGTGTCATGTCCGCAAGAAATCTTCGCATTGCAACCCGCAGCAGCGCACTGGCGTTGTGGCAGGCAGAATTTATCAAAGCCGAGCTGGAACGATTGCACAGCAACGTCACAGTGGAACTGGTCAAGATTAAAACCCTGGGTGACAAGATTCTGGACGTGCCGCTGGCCAAGGTGGGTGGCAAAGGCCTGTTCGTCAAAGAGCTGGAAGAAGCCATGCTCGACGGCCGCGCCGACCTGGCCGTACATTCCATGAAAGACGTGCCCATGGCCTTCCCCGAAGGATTGGGACTGGTAGCCATCTGCGAGCGTGACGACCCGACTGACGCCTTTGTCAGCAACCATTTCAGCAGCCTGGATGACCTGCCGCAGAACGCGGTAGTGGGCACATCCAGTCTACGCCGCGAATCTCAATTACGGGCCAACCGCCCGGACCTGCAAATTCGCGTGCTGCGGGGCAATGTAAACACCCGCCTGGCAAAGCTCGACGCCGGCGATTACGACGCCATCATATTGGCCAGCTCGGGCCTGAAGCGACTGGGTTTCGAAGCCCGCATTCGCAACTGCATGCCAGACACGCTAAGCCTGCCGGCTGTGGGCCAAGGGGCTTTAGGCATTGAATGCCGGCTTGACGATCAGGAACTGCGGACCATGCTGGAACCGTTGAACCACACCGACAGTGCGGATAGGGTCAAAGCTGAGCGCGCACTGAACACTCGGCTTAACGGTGGCTGCCAGGTGCCCATTGCAGCCTATGCGCTGCTGGAAGACAACGATATGTTGTGGTTGCGCGGCCTGGTGGGCGCGGTGGACGGCAGCCTTATTTTCCGCGCCGAAGGCCGCGTACACCGCAGCGAAGGGGAACGCCTGGGCCGCGAATTAGCCGAAGACCTGCTGGCACAGGGCGCTGACAAAGTACTGGCTGAAGTCTATGGCTACACTCCGACCTGAGTCTGCGTTACTGCCCCTTGCCGGGCGGCGCATTCTTATCTGCCGCCCGCAGCCAGAGGCTGATCGCCTGGCGATGGCCTTTCAGGCAGCCGGGGCACAGGCCGAGTGCTTACCGCTGATTGACCGCGCGCCGCTGGCACTGAGCGCAGAACACCAGGCCCACATTCAAAACCTGGACCTGTTCCAGCATATTGTGGCGGTAAGCCCTTACGCTGCGCGCCAACTGCTGGAGCAGGTTGATGCCTGGTGGCCGCAACTGCCCGTAGGCATTCACTGGTACGGCGTGGGCGCCGGCACCGTTGCTGAACTGTCACGCTACGGAATTACTGCTCGCAGGCCCGCACAAGGCTGGACCAGCGAAGCCTTGCTGGCATTGCCGCCGCTACAAAACCTGGCAAACCAGCGAGTTCTGCTGGCCCGCGGCGGCGACGGTCGCGACTTATTGCGGAACACCCTGCGCCAGCGGGGCGCTCAAATAACTGTGCTACCCTTATACCAACGCTTTTGTCCACAGTATTCCGCGGCACAATTGGCGCATGCTCTAGATGGCTTTAACCCGGACGCTGTGATTACCTTATCGGGTGAAACCCTGAAAAATCTCGTCGCGCTGTGTGCGAAGAACGACCATAATCTGTATCGGAAACTATTGATTGTGCCCGTGGAGCGGGTGGCCGAGCAGGCTCAGACAGCCGGCTTCATTAACCCACATGTTCCAGCAGGCCTGACAGACAACAACATAGTGGCCAGTGTGACAGCACGACTCACTGGCCAGACGGTGGCCCTGTAAAAGCGAAGTAAGGATGCCCGTGACCAACACACAGAAACAACTCCCCGCCCCCATAGTCCAACAACAGCAGCCGGAGCCAGCGCGTACCTGGCCGCTGTGGCTGATCAGCATAATTGCGTTGGTTCTGGTGCTGTTACTGGTGCTTTGGAACTGGCAGCAGTGGAATAACAATCAGACCAGCCAGCAAGTCCTTAAAGACCTGCAACAGGAAACCGCCCAGCTTGATTCACGCTACGGTGAACGCGGCAGTCAGCAGGCTCAGCGCCTGCAGTCGCTGACCGACGCGGTGGCCGCACAGCGAGAACTGATTGCCACCCAGCAGCGGCAGATAGACCACAACGCCACCACCCTGCTGGAAGCCGGCAATCGAACCCGCACCGACTGGTTGTTGGCCGAAGCCGAGTATCTGTTGCGGGTAGCCAACCAACGCCTGCTGATCGAGAAAGACATAAAAGGTGCGGCTTCTGCGCTGCAGGCTGCAGATGACGTATTGGCCGAGTCGGATGATATCGGCGTGTATCCGGTGCGCCAACAATTAGCTCGGGAAATGCTGGCACTAAAGAGCATTGTCGCGGTGGATAGAACAGGCCTGTACCTACAACTGGAAGCCGTTATAGATAGTATTCATCAGCTTACCAACCAGGCGTTGATTCATGAAAACGCGCCTGGCTTCATGCTTTCAGCCGATGCCTCCGACGTCGACGCGGGCGAGCCCAACATGGCGGTTCGCGCCTGGCAGTCATTTACCCGCACGCTCAAACAGGTTGTTGTTGTAAGGCGGCTGGATGAACAGGTAAAACCCTTGTTGTCGCCGGATCAATCCGCCTACGCCCGTCTGAATCTGCAGCTGATGCTGGAAGAAGCCGAACTGGCGGTACTGCGCGGCAACCAGGCATTGTATCAGAAATCCCTGGAAAAAGCCCGTACCACGGTGCAGGAGTGGTATAACGCCGATAACGCCCGTGTTGGCGCTCTGGCAGACACTTTGGGCGAGCTCGCCAGCCGCAATGTAGACCCTGAACTACCAGACATCAGCCGCTCTTTGGGACTGCTAAAACAGCGTGTTGCCGGCCGCGGCGCGAACAATAATGGCGATCAGGATGCCTCCGCAAACAGCAATGACCAGAATGGCGATGCGCCAGTCAATGGGGCCACCGGTAACGGAGGCAACTCATGATAGGTTTGCTGGTCATTATTGTACTGGCACTGCTGCTGGGAACCGGGCTGGCGTTCGGCCTGCAGTATGACTTGGGCTACATTCGAGTCAGCTTTGGCAATTATCTGGTCGAAACCAATTTTTGGGTAGGCCTGGCACTGCTGGTGGCATTGGTCGTACTGACAGTCATGCTGATTGGCCTGGTGCGGCGCTTACGCAACGGCACCAGCATGATGTCGGGCTGGATAGCCCGCGGCAAAGAGAGCCGTGCGCGCCGCCGCACCACTCAAGGGCTTTTAGCGCTAGCCGAAGGCAACTGGCCGCGAGCAAAAAAGATGTTGACCTCATCGGCAAGCAACGCTGATACGCCGCTGATCAACTATCTGGCAGCGGCACAGGCCTCGTTTGAGTGCGGTGACCACGAAGCGGTAGACGAACTGCTGCGCAAAGCGTTTGAGAGCACGCCGGGGTCTGATATGGCCGTCGGCATTACCCAGGCCCAGCTGCAGCTGGCGGGCAATCGGGTGGAACAGGCCTTGGCCACGTTGCTGCGCCTGCGCAAGCAGTCGCCTCATCATCCATTTGTACTCAAGCTGCTGAAAACCGCTTATTTGCGTTTGGAAGACTGGCGTGAGCTTTCCAAATTGCTACCGGAATTGCGCAAGTACAACATTCTTGTTCCAGCCGAACTGGACGATCTTGAGCGCCAGACCTGGCACAACCTGTTGGAAAAAGCCGCCAGCAAGTGCCGTAAGGAACAAGCCAGCAATCCCGCCGCCAGCCTGGATTCACTCACCGGTCTGTGGGATCAGTTACCCAGATCTATGCGCCGTGACGAACGCACAATATTCAATTACACCAGCCTTCTGGCTGGCCTGGGGGATGAGGCGCAGGCCGAAATACTGCTGCGCAAAGTGCTGCGTAATCACTGGAGCGACGAGCTGATTAATCTTTACGGCCGAGTAGAAAGCCAGGCGCCTGACGAGCAACTACTACTGGCCGAACAGTGGCTGAAAGACCGCCCCAATAACGCCGAACTGCTGCTGGCGTTGGGTCGGTTAAGCTTGCGCAATGAGCTGTGGGGGAAGGCACGAGAATACTTTGAAACCAGCCTGAAACTGCAGCACAAGCGTGAAACCCTGGCCGAGCTGAGCCGCTTGAACGCTCACATGGGGCACGACACCGCCAGCATAAATCTGCTGATGCAGAGCCTGGAAAAGGATAACGGCCTGCCCCGCCTGCCTATGCCAAAAGCCTGACGGCTGGGGCTGGGGTTGGGGTTGGGGTTGGGGTTGGGGTTGGGGTTGGGGCTGAGTGTGCGCCGCGGCTATGACCGCGGCGCATATTCCAACACATCTGAAAAGAACACGTCCGCTGGCATTCCGGCGTCTTTCAAGGCGTCCATCAGGGTGTACACCATGGTGGGCGAGCCACTGGCGTGTACCTCAACATTGCTAAAATCAATGTCGGCGCCCAACACAGCATGCGCCAGCTGGCCATGGTGCCCGGACCATTCGTTGTCTTCGTTATCCCCAACCACCGGCACAAAGTGGAATGGCGGCCAGTCTTTGGCCCATTGCTCGGCCAGGCTTTGCAAATACAAGTCCTGTCGCTGGCGCACGCCCCAGAACAACACCACCGGCTGGTTGTAATCGGTGCTGCGCAAGTACTCTATCAGGCTTTTCATTTGCGCAAATCCGGTGCCTGCTGCGATTAATAGCAGCGGCTTTTTGGGTATCGCCGCCAAACAGGCTTTACCATGGGGCAATTCCACCATCACTTCGGCGCCCACTTGCAGCGCGTTTACAATAATCTGCCCCGACGCCCACCCCGGCGAAGCCTGAATGTTCAATTCTATATTGGCCTGCTGCGGACTGCTGGCAATGGAAAAATAGGCAGGGCCTGCGTTATCCAGGTGAATCGCCAAATACTGGCCAGCATGGAACGACAGCTCGCGGCGCCGCGGTAATTGCAGCTCAATCCGAAAAATATCGTGATTGAGTGGGCGGACGTCCAGCACTTTAGCAAGGACTTTCCGCGGCGGATTACTTCCAGCAGCGATCACAGACGTTATCTCCAGTTCCACATCAGCCAGGGCCCGAGTACGACACAGCATCAGGCGGCGGGCAACAGCTAGTGTATTTTGATTTCTCGTGTTTACAGCCATGCCGGCAAGCATGCGGGCTTCACAGATCTCGCACACACCGTTGCGGCACGCCATGGGCACTGCGATACCTGCAGCCGCTGCGGCGCTAAGCAGATCGTCACCGGCATTGGCCCGGTATTCCAGTCCACAGGGCTGTAACCGGACCCGGTAACTGTCCGCCATATCAGTCGGGGCGGCCAGGCACAGATTCAACCCCGGAATTCGCCGGCAGGGTAATTCCCAGGCTATCCCACAGTTCATCCACCCGCTGTTTTACCTCGGGAGTCATGGTAATGGGCTCACCCCACTCGCGGTCGGTTTCACCAGGCCACTTATTCGTCGCGTCCATGCCCATTTTCGAGCCCAGGCCCGATACCGGTGAGGCAAAGTCCAGATAGTCGATGGGGGTGTTTTCCACCATCATGGTGTCACGTGCCGGGTCCATACGGGTAGTCATAGCCCAGATAACGTCTTCCCAGTTGCGGGCATTGATGTCGTCGTCAGTCACAATAACAAACTTTGTGTACATAAACTGGCGCAGGAATGACCACACACCCATCATCACCCGTTTAGCGTGTCCCGGGTATTGCTTTTTCATAGTTACGATCGCCAGGCGGTATGAACAGCCCTCTGGCGGCAGGTAGAAATCAACAATCTCGGGAAACTGCTTTTGCAGAATGGGGATGAACACTTCGTTCAGCGCCACGCCCAGAATCGCCGGTTCATCGGGCGGGCGACCGGTGTAGGTACTGTGGTAAATGGGGTCTTTACGATGGGTGATACGCTCTACAGTAAACACCGGAAACTGACCCACCTCGTTGTAATAACCAGTATGGTCACCAAACGGGCCTTCCGGCGCCATATCGTCGGGGTAAATAAACCCTTCCAGCACAATCTCGGCGCTTGCGGGCACCTGCAGATCGCTCAACCCGGCCTTCACCAACTCGGTACGGCTGCCACGAAGCAAACCTGCAAAGGCGTATTCTGACAGCGAGTCAGGCACCGGCGTCACCGCTCCCAGAATCGTTGCGGGGTCCGCACCAAGAGCGACAGCCACCGGATACGGCTGGCCGGGATTGGCTTTCTGCCAATCGCGAAAATCCAGCGCACCACCACGGTGGCTAAGCCAGCGCATAATCAGGCGATTGCGTCCAATCACCTGCTGCCGGTAAATACCCAGATTCTGGCGTTCTTTATGGGGGCCACGAGTAATGACCAGCGGCCAGGTAACCAGCGGGCCAGCATCCCCCGGCCAGCAGTGCTGCACGGGCATCTGGTAAAGGTCGACTTTGTCTTTCTCGATCACCACGTCCTGGCAGGGTGCAGAGCGCAAAACTTTAGGGCTCATGCGCATAACCTGTCGGAACAGCGGCAGTTTTTCGATGGCGTCTCTGAAACCCTTGGGGGGATCAGGCTCTTTCAAAAACGCCAGTAGTTTGCCGATATCGCGCAGCGCGGTAACGTTCTCCTGCCCCATACCCAAAGCAACCCGCCTAGTGGTGCCAAACAGGTTGGCCAGCACCGGCATGTCATACCCTTTAGGATTTTCAAACAGCAAGGCCGGTCCGCCAGCACGCAGTGTACGGTCGCAGATTTCGGTCATTTCCAGGTGGGGGTCTACTTCGACTGAAATGCGTTTGAGTTCGCCCAGCTTTTCCAGCTGGTTGATAAAATCCCGCAGGTCGTTGTATTTCATGCGTTGCTCCGGTTAGTTCCGGCCATTTACGTGGGTTTCGAGCGATTGGTTCAGATTTGGAGCCTGGTTCAGTCGAGCCTGAAGCATCAACAGAATGAGGAACGGCCTTTACGTTGAGTTCAACGCGCGCTTAAATTTCCGGGAGCTGTGCCGGGGGAAAGCCTTCCCCGGCACGGCGCAACACCCCAAACAAATGCGAAAAAATCTTAACGGCGTTTCATAGACTGGAAGAAGTCGTCATTCGTCTTGGTGTCTTTCAGCTTATCCAGCAAAAAATCGATTGCTGCGGTGTCGTCGTCCATGGAGTGCAGTAGCTTGCGCAGTATCCACACTTTCTGGATGTCGGCTTCGCTCATCAGCAGGTCTTCGCGGCGGGTGCCGGAGCTGCGGATGTTGATGGCCGGATAGGTACGCTTCTCGGCAATCTTGCGATCCAGGTGGATCTCCATGTTGCCGGTGCCTTTGAATTCCTCGTAAATCACTTCGTCCATTTTGGAACCGGTGTTCACCAGAGCGGTGGCCACAATGGTCAGGCTGCCGCCTTCTTCGACATTACGCGCGGCGCCGAAGAAACGCTTGGGCTTTTCCAGAGCGTGGGCGTCAACACCGCCGGTCAGTACTTTGCCGGAGGATGGAATCACGGTATTGTAGGCACGAGCCAGACGGGTAATGGAATCCAGCAGGATAACCACGTCTTTTTTGTGCTCAACCAAGCGCTTGGCTTTTTCGATAACCATTTCTGCCACTTGTACGTGGCGGGCTGGCGGCTCGTCAAAGGTTGAAGCAATCACTTCGCCGCGCACGGTGCGCTGCATTTCCGTTACTTCTTCCGGGCGCTCGTCAATCAGCAGCACAATAATGTGACATTCCGGATGGTTACGGGTGATTGACTGGGCAATACTCTGCATCAGCAGGGTTTTACCAGCCTTGGGCGGCGACACAATTAAACCACGTTGGCCCTTACCAATAGGCGCAACCAGATCCAATACGCGGGAAGACAAGTCCTCCGTGCTGCCGTTACCGGCTTCCAGATGCATGCGCTCGTCTGGGAACAAAGGGGTCAGGTTTTCAAACAGGATCTTGTTACGGGCGTTATCGGGCTTGTCGAAGTTGATCTCGCTGACCTTCAACAGCGCAAAATAGCGCTCGCCGTCTTTGGGCGGGCGAATTTTCCCGGAAATGGTGTCGCCAGTGCGTAAGTTAAATCGCCGGATCTGGCTGGGTGACACATAAATGTCATCAGGACCCGCCAGATAAGAGGCATCGGCAGAACGGAGGAAACCAAAACCGTCCTGCAGAATTTCCAGTACACCATCGCCGTAAATGTCTTCTCCGCCTTTGGCGTGGCGCTTGAGTATGGTGAAGATAACGTCTTGCTTGCGCGAGCGTGCAAGATTGTCGAGGCCCATTTCTTGCGCAATTTCGAGCAATTCGGGCATGGAATTCTGTTTGAGTTCAGTAAGATTCATAGTTTATTGAATTTTCAGGAATGGAAGAAAGCGAACGTTAGGGTGAAGGGGTGCCCCGGAACGAATTGATAAGTACAGTCTAAAGAACGGGATGCTGGCCAGATGGAGCAACCGGGAGATAATAAAGTCCGGAATATGAGTACGGAAGCCAGAGAGTGGGAACAATCGTTCGCCGGGCAGGATCGATAATCTGCTACCTCGGCGCCGAATGTCAAGGCCAGAGCCGAAAAAACCACCAATTTCGCAAGGGATTGCGCGTTCAGGCCGTTTTATCCAGGCTTCGCTTACGTTCAGAGGCTTGCCTTGGGCGGTTCCTATGAGTTTGGGGCGGTTCCCCACAAAGAGTTACTCCCCTTCCATTAACGCCCCACGATGCGGATACTAAAGGCCAAACTCTTTCACACTTTTTATCGCCGAAAACAGGAGCCGCCCATGAGCAGCAAGCCAAGCCAGGAACTGATTCCTATGAATATTGCCATATTGACAGTGTCGGACACCCGCGGCGAAAGCCAGGACGGTTCTGGCCAGTTTCTGGAAGACAGCGTGGTCGAGGCCGGCCACAATCTGATTGCGCGGCGCATTTTGCCAGACGATGTTTATTTGATGCGTGCGTTGATCAGCGGCTGGATAGCCGACCCACAGGTTCATGCCGTTGTTATTACCGGTGGTACAGGCTTCCATGAGCGCGACAGCACGCCGGAGGCCCTTGGGCCCTTGCTGGACAAAACCATTGAAGGTTTTGGTGAGGAATTCCGCCGGCTGTCAGCCGCAGAAATTGGCACCTCGACTATCCAGTCCCGGGCGTTTGGCGGACTGGCCAATCATACGGTCATATTCTGCCTGCCTGGCTCTACCGGCGCCTGTCGCACCGGCTGGAACGGTATTCTGTCCACCCAACTGGACAGCCGCCACGGCCCTTGCAATTTCTCTGCACTGGTCGGGCGCAAGCCGGAACGGGCAACAGAGCGTCTGAATCAAGTGATTGGCAAGCGCGCTGTGCGCTAGCAAATACGGTAAAAAATAAGGTAGAAAACGCGTTAACAGCCGATCAGTTATCCGATTTTCACGCCTAATCACCCCTAACAAAGAAAGCAAGTACCATGGCCGCCGTCGATCTGACCCCCGTTGAAAATGCTATACAGCATTTGCTGACCCTTGCCGCGCCGCCAGCGGAGGTTGAGCTTGCCCCGGTTCACCGTACTCTGGGCCGGGTGTTGGCTCGGGACTACACCGTGCCCGCCGATGTGCCGCCAGCCGATAACAGCGCGGTAGATGGCTACGCTCTGCGCACAGAGGATTTTCAGCCTGGAAAGCCGCTTTTGATTTCGGCGCGCATTCCCGCCGGCCAGGCACCGGGGGCGTTGGTTGCCGGCACCGCCGCGCGGATTTTTACTGGCTCCGAAATTCCATCAGGTGCCGATACCGTTGTGATGCAGGAGCGTACAAAGGTTGATGCCGATGGCGTGCTGATCGACGGCGACGTAAAGCTCGATCAGAACATCCGCCGTCGCGGCCAGGACCTGGCCGCGGGCGACTTGGCTCTGGCCCAAGGCACCCTAATTCGCCCCCAGGAAATGGGCCTGTTGGCCAGCATGGGCATTGCCGAGGTTGAAGTGTTCAAAAAGCTGAAAGTGGCAATACTCACCACCGGCGATGAACTGGTTGACCCGGGCACACCGCTCGAAGCCGGTCAGATCTACAACACCAACCGTTACACCTTGTTAGGCCTGCTGGATCAAGCAGGCTGCGAAGTGGTGCTGTGTGAGAGCTTGGCGGACACCCGCGAGGGTACCCGATCAACTCTACAGCGGGCAGCCAAAGCCGCCGACCTGGTGATCACCAGTGGCGGCGTGTCTGTGGGTGAAGAAGACCACGTGCGCGCAGTATTGGAAGAATCCGGCCAGCTATCACTGTGGCGCATGGCGATCAAACCCGGCAAGCCGCTGGCGTTTGGCGATATCGGCGGCATTCCGGTACTGGGCTTACCCGGCAATCCGGCGGCGGTGCTGGTCACATTTTTGGTGGTAGGCATGCCGTATATTCGCCAGTGCCAGGGGCGCCTGCACATCCATCCTTTAGGGCAGCAGGTCGCGGCCGGATTCAGCGTGGCGTCGGCCTCCGTGCGGCGGGAATTTGTGCGAGCAAGGCTGGAGCAGGATCGGGGCACTACCATCATCAAAGCGTTCCCCAACCAGAGTTCCGGTGTTCTCAGTTCAGCCTGCTGGGCTGATGGCCTGGCAGTAGTTCCAGAACACAACACCCTGAGCCCTGGCGACACCGTCACTTACTTTCCGTTTTCTGAATTGGTGAGCTGACTATGTCTGAGCAAAGCCTTAACGTCCGTTTTTTTGCCCGCTTGCGCGAAGAGCTGGGCACCGAACACTTAACCATGCCAGCACCCGCGGGCCAGACCGCCGCAGACCTGCTGGCCACCTTGGCTAAACGGGGCGGGCCCTGGGCCCAGCTGAACACCGGCCAACCGGTAATGATTGCCATCAATCAGGCCATGGCGAAACCGCAGTCAGCGGTTAGCGCAGGCGATGAAGTGGCGTTTTTCCCACCGGTGACAGGAGGTTAGTGAATGCCAAAAAATTCTTCTGCCTGTTCAAAGGCTGTGCCCAGCGTCAGTATCCAAAACATGGATTTTGATGCGGCGCAGGAATACGCGCAACTGCGCGACAGCGGCGCGGGCACGGGCGCTATCGCCACATTCACCGGACTGGTACGCGACAGCGGTGACCGTCAGGACGTAACCGGGCTGTTTCTGGAACACTATCCAGGAATGACCGAACAGGTCATCAGCGATCTGATAGTTCAGGCTGCCCAGCGCTGGGATGTGCGCAAAGCGCGAGTGATACATCGCATAGGCCGCTTACCCCTGCAGTCACAGATTGTGTTTGTAGGTGTATGCAGTGCCCACCGGGGCGATGCCTTTGCCGCCTGCGAGTTTATTATGGACGCGCTAAAAACCTCGGCGCCGTTCTGGAAGAAAGAGCTGACAGACGCAGGTGAGCACTGGGTCGAGCAGAAAGCGTCAGACGTTGCGCGCACAGAAGGTTGGTAGCAAGAACGTTAATCCTTCAGATCCTGCGGCCGATTGCGGTTGGTGAACAGCTCGGAGGCCGCAGGGCAATCTACAGACTGAGCCTGTTGGCTGCGGGCAAACATCATAACGCGGCGGTTATCATTACGCAGCTGCTGCTCAAGCGCAGCCGCCATAGCCACCGGATAAACTCCGTGCAACGGGTGGTCGCGCCCGTTGCACCGGGCTATCACTGGCTGACCGGGGGCACTGTACCAGGCCTGCAGCAGCTGCTGCATTAGCGCAGGGGTAACGCCCGGCGTGTCGCAGGGGCACACCAGCACAGCCCCGTTTCCACGCGCCTCGGCCTCCTGCAAACCTGCTAAAAGGCCCGCCAGCGGCCCTTGTCCGGCAAACTCGGGAGCGTCAGTGAACACGTCTCCCAAGCGGCTGTATTCCTCCAGGGAACGGTTGGCGCTGATCAACAGCGAACCGGTTGCGGCTTTCAGGGCTTCTGCAACCCAGACTGCCATGGGCTTGCCACGCCAGTGCATCATGCCTTTGTCTTTGCCATCCATTCTTGTACCCGCGCCGCCTGCCAGCAACAGACCGGCTACCAGAGAGGGCGCTTGGGAATCGTTGGTATCAGCGTTCATCACTTTCCCTTTATGGCCGTATGCCTGGCACCATAAAAAAACCGCCCGAGAGCAGCGCTCCGGGGCGGTTTTTCAGCCTGGCTTTTCAGTCGGCTTTTCAGTCGGGCTATGCAATCAA
The DNA here is from genome assembly GCF_000372805.1 of Marinobacter gelidimuriae. Lineage (GTDB taxonomy): Bacteria > Pseudomonadota > Gammaproteobacteria > Pseudomonadales > Oleiphilaceae > Marinobacter > Marinobacter gelidimuriae. The sequence goes on from NZ_KB889828.1 coordinate 101,022, forward strand.
AGATTGCTGTCCAGAAACGCTGCCAGCTGGGACTTAGACAAAGCACCCACCTTGGTTGCGTCTACATTGCCGTTCTTGAACAGCATCAGCGTAGGAATACCACGGATGTTGAACTTAGGTGGTGTTTGCTCGTTCTCATCAATGTTGAGTTTGCAGACTTTCAGTTTGCCGGCGTATTCCTCGGCAATTTCTTCCAGCACCGGCGCGATCATTTTACAGGGGCCACACCACTCAGCCCAGTAATCCACCAGTACCGGCACATCAGACTGCAGTACGTCCTGTTCAAAAGAAGCATCGGTTACATTAACAATATTTGCGCTCATTCTCATTTCCTGTTTCTGGCATCTGCCCGGTAACAAATGCAGTTAGCTGTATTGACTATCGCTGTCATTTTGAAAACCGCGCGATAACTCACGTTCTCTTCGTGGACCATGCTTTCAATGACCAATACTTTACGCCATTGCTCCGTCTGTTGTGAAGTCTTCGCTGACAGGCGGGGTAATTCCCTGCCCGTTAAACCACATGAGGCCAGGCTGGCTGACAGGCCCTCGGGTTATCGCTATAGTACGCCCTACGTTCATCCCACAAGGATTCATAACCCCGTGACGGCAGAACCCAACGCCGAAAACGTTTCCGCGCCTCCTGATATGCTTGCCGCTATCGATATGGGCTCAAACAGCTTTCACATGGTGGTTGCGCGCCTGGTGCACGGTGAAATTCGTACCCTGGAAAAAATGGGCGAAAAAGTTCAGCTCGGAGCCGGGCTTGACGGCCAGAACCGCCTGACCGACGAAGTTCAAGAGCGGGCCCTGGCCTGCCTGAGCCGCTTTGCCCAGCGCCTGCAGGGCATGCCACCGGAAGCCGTGCAAATTGTTGGCACTAACGCCCTGCGCATTGCTCGCAACGCCAACGAGTATCTCAGCCGCGCTGAGGACGTGCTGGGCTACCCGGTAGAAGTGATTGCCGGGCGCGAGGAAGCGCGACTGATTTATCTGGGCGTTGCCCACACCCTTTCTGACGACACCGGCCGCCGGTTGGTGATCGACATAGGCGGTGGCAGCACCGAATTCGTGATTGGTCAGCGCTTTGAGCCGGAAGCCCTGGAAAGCATGCACATGGGCTGCGTGTCGTTTCGTAATCGCTACTTCCAGGACGGAAAAATCAGCCGTCGCGGTTTAGACAACGCCATCACCCACGCCGAACAAGAGCTGCAGAGTATCCGCCGCCAGTATCGTGCAATGGGCTGGCAAAGCGCTGTGGGTTCTTCAGGGTCGGTAAAAGCCATTGGCCAGGTTCTGGCCACGCTCAAGATTACCGATGGCACCATTACCCTGGAAGCTATGCAGGAACTGCGTAAACGGCTGGTCAGCATGGGCCACGTTGAGCGGTTAGGCGAACTGGGTGTACGCCCAGACCGGCAAAGTATTTTTCCTGGCGGTTTCGCCATTCTGATGGGCGCGTTTCAGTCACTGGGCATTGAAACCATGAGCTTTGCCGATGGCGCGCTGCGCGAAGGCCTGTTGTACGGAATTGTTGGGCGAATACACCATGAAGACGTGCGGGAACGAACCATTTCTGCGTTACAAGAACGCTACCACGTTGACCAGCTGCACGGCGCCGCCGTAGAAGCCAGCGCGGTGGCTGCCTGGGCACAGGTCGCGGAAACCTGGAAGATAAACAGTTTCAGTGACGAAGACACCCTGCGCTGGGCCTGCAAGTTGCATGAAATCGGCTTAACCATCTCACACAGTCAGTATCACAAGCACGGCGCTTATCTTTTACAATATTCGGACTTGCCCGGCTTTACCCAGCAGTTTCAGTGGGATCTGGCGGCCTTGGTGCGCGGGCACCGGCGCAAGTTTACCGCAGCCATTTGGGCTGGAGCCTTAGCGGAAGACATCCCGCGCTTGCGCTATCTATGCATACTGGTGCGCCTGGGTGTGCTGCTACAGCACGCCCGCAATCTCGAAGAACCACCAGAGCTGACACTGGAAGCGTCGGCGAACAAGCTCAGCATCCGCTTCCCTGAGGGCTGGCTGGAACAACGCCCACTAACCCTGGCAGACCTGGAAAATGAACGGGACTACCTGCTACGTCAGGACTTCAGTCTGGACATTATCACTGAATAAAGAATCACTGAATAAGAAGTCACCGAGTAAGAAACTGGCGCCGGAAGTGCAGGTTTCTGCTGCAAAGTGGTAAAGCAACCTTAACTTTCCAGCTCCGTTTCCAGAGCTTCGACCGCTTCACTGACGTCCAGCCACTGAACCTCTACAACTGCCATTTTTTGGCGCGCCTCTGCCTGCCGCCCCAACAGCGTTTTCAACTGTTGTTTGCCGCTGTCACTGTACAGCGCCGAATTGGTCAGCTCGGCGTCCATCTCCGCCAGCGCAGCCTGCATGCTATCCATCTGTTTTTCCAGTGTGGCCTGCTGTTTGCGGAACGGGCTGATTTTCTGGCGCACAGCCGCCTCGGCGCGCTTGCGGACCTTGCGGTCATCGGCACTTTCACCATTGACTGCCGCGTCCTGGCCGCCCTCTGCGGCAACAGACTGTCGCTTCGGCGCCTCGGTATCGTCTTTGCGGCGATCAGCCAGCCAACGCTCATAATCCTCGAGGTCGCCCTGGTACTCAACGACACGGCCATCGTTCACCAGCCAGAACTCGTCGACGGTGTTGCGCAGCAAGTGGCGATCATGCGACACCACCACAATGGCGCCATCAAAGTTCTGCAGGGCCATGGTGAGCGCCTGGCGCATTTCCAGATCAAGATGGTTGGTAGGCTCATCCAAAAGCAGCAGATTGGGCCGCTGCCAGGCGATCACTGCCAGCGCCACCCGGGCTTTTTCGCCGCCGGAGAAGGAACGTATCGGTGACAGGGCCGCATTACCATGAAAGTCAAAACCGCCGAGAAAATTGCGAATACTCTGATCCGACGCCCGCGGACTCAAGCGCTGCAGGTGCAAAAAGGGGCTGGCGTCCAGATCCAAGGATTCGAGCTGATGCTGGGCAAAATAGCCAATGGCCAGATGCTCGCCGCAGGTGCGCTCACCGTTAATCAGCGTGGCCTCACCCCGCAGACTGTCCATAAGGGTGGATTTACCTGCACCATTAGGGCCAAGCAGACCAATGCGGCTGCCGGGTAACAGGCTCAGGTTCAGGTTGCGCAGAATGGTCACGTCGCCGTGGCCGGCCTGGCCCTGGCGAATACTCAGCAGCGGGTTTGACACCTTTTCGGCTAACGGAAATTGGAAGTTAAACGGTGAATCAATGTGTGCAGGCGCAATTTTCTCCATGCGCTCCAAAGATTTTACCCGGCTTTGGGCCTGGCGAGCCTTAGTGGCTTGAGCCTTGAATCGGTCAATAAAACGCTGAATTTCAGCAATGCGCGCTTGCTGACGCTCGAATCCGGCCTGCTGTTGGGCCAGGCGCTCGCTGCGCTGGACTTCAAAGGCTGAGTAATTACCGCTATACAGTGCCAGATCGCGCCGATCAAAGTGCACGACATGTGTCGCGACTCTATCCATAAAATCCCGGTCGTGGGAGATGAACAGCAGGGTTCCGGAGTAGCGCCGCAGCCAGTTTTCCAGCCAAAGACAGGCGTCCAGGTCCAAGTGGTTGGTCGGCTCGTCCAGCAGCATCAAATCGGACGGGCGCATCAGCGCCTGAGCCAAATTCAGACGAATCCGCCAGCCTCCCGAAAAACTCGAAACCGGGTGATCAGCATCGCCATCACTGAAGCCCAACCCGCGTAGCAGCGACTCGGCGCGGCGCGATGCAGACCACGCCTCATGCAGATCTAGCTCGCCATGGATACGGGCTTGGGCCAGGTCGTCCTGTGCGGCTTCCGCTCTTGCCAGTTCGTGTTCCAGGCGGCGCAAATCGAAATCGCCGTCCAATACAAAGTCTCGCGCGCTACGCCCGGTCGCCTCCACTTCCTGAGCCATGTGAGCGATGCGACAGCCTCCGGGCAGAGAGAAATTGCCATGCTCTGGCGCCAAATCACCCAATAAAAGCTGAAACAGACTGGACTTGCCGGCACCATTGGCGCCCACAATGGCCATGCGCTGGCCCGGTTGCACGGTCAGGCTGACGCCTTCTAGCAACCACGCACCACCTCGTTGTAAACTAAGATCACTAATTGTTAACATGTTTTAATTCTGGCACTTTAATAATTTCAGGGAAGCCTTGGAGACTGCACCGGACGATATTGCGATCATACCGCAAACCGCGGCCAGCCTGGCACTGCCGGCAGATTTGCAGACCGACACAGAGCTTTGGTCTTTTGCCTTATCATGCTGGCAAAAACCGGGCGTAGCGTCTGCCTGCCTGTTATTGCAACAACAAGGCTGGAGTGTGACCCGCATTCTATGTGCGGCCTGGCTGGCGAATCAGCGCAGAACTTACACCGGGCTAGAAGCCGTTACGGTAACAGAGTGGCGCAACCGTGTAACCGTGGCACTGCGTGACATAAAAAGGGCACTGCCGAAAGAGTCGGAAAGTTGTTATAACTTGCGCGCAGACGTGGCTCGCCTGGAACTCGAAGCAGAGCGTGTCGAACTCGCTCTGGCGTGGCAAACACTGAACATTGAAACAGAAGAGCCGGCAATGCAAGATCGCAACATTTTGATCATCGGCAATCTGACAGCAGCGGCGCCTTGTGCAGACAGCGCACGAGCAGCTGCCTCAGATATTCATCAACTGGCGTCTGCTTTGACTTTTTCGCGCCCCGGAGCGCAATCAACATGATGATTAAATGGCTGGTACGGCTAGCTTTTCCTGCCTTGGGCGTATTGTTATTGCTGATTATTTTTGGTTTGGGAACGCCCGAGCAAGTGGCACAGCCATTGGCTGAAGAAACAAAACCGACAGAAATTCCCGCCTTCGAAACCCTGGTTCCAGAGTCAGTGGTGATAGATTCACCCGACATCATTTTCAAGTGGCAAGATACCAATGGCAACTGGCATTATGCTGACCAGCCACCGCCCAAGGGGCCCTGGAACACCTTGGCCATAGAACGGACGAACCCACCCCGTGGCACGGCTGGCAGCACAGAGTCTAAAGTCGACTGGCAGGCACCGTATAGCGCGCCATTCAACATGGGCGTAGGCGCTTCAGGAAGTTAGTAGGTGCTTCAGACAGTTAAGTGAGTGGCTACCACCGGGCCATTAACAGATGTTCAGTAGCGTAAAGCCGGTGTTATAGGTACCTTTTCGCCAGCATTATATCGAATACCCTCAGTCAGCCAGCGCCGGCCAAGCCCCGACGTTGCGACTCATTTACTAATATGAAGGATGGATTCATGAAGAAAACGCTGTTTGCACTGACGATTGCCGGCCTTGTTGCAGGCTGCTCTTCCGCTCAAGAAGCACCGAAAGACCCCGCGTTAGAATCCAACAGCGAAAAGGTCAGCTACGGCATGGGCCTGGTTATGGGTGAGCGCATGAGTAACGACCTGCCAGACCTGCAGATGGAGCAGTTTCTGCAGGGCATCCAGCACGGCAACAACGGCGACCAGGCACAACGCCGGATGACCCAGGAAGAAATCCAGGAAGCGCTGATGTCTTACCAGCAGCAGCTGCAGGAAGATCAAGCCAAACAGATTGAAGAAATGACACAGAAAAATGTGGATGCGGGAAACGCCTTTCTGGCTAAAAATGCCGAGCGCGAAGGCGTAACAACCACGGATTCCGGCTTGCAGTACGAAGTGCTTGAAGCCGGCAATGGCCCGCAACCCGGCACCGGCGACACGGTAAGAGTCCATTACACGGGCGAACTGCTGAGTGGCGAGGTGTTTGACAGCTCCCGCGAGCGCGGTGAACCGGTTTCATTCCGCCTGGACCAGGTTATTCCCGGCTGGACCGAAGGCCTGCAACTGATGAACGAAGGCGCGCGTTACAAACTCTATATTCCGTCAGACCTGGCGTATGGCCCGGGCGGCAATCGCGCGATTGGCCCCAATGAAACATTGGTTTTTGACGTGGAACTCTTGGCGATTAACCCGGACAGCGCCCAGTAGCTGTATGTTGTAGTTAGCACCTGGGCGACGGTCTACAAGAGCTCGCCGCCTGGGCTTACCCACAGATCCCTTAAGCGGGCTCTGCTTTGTCTGCGTTAGCGGTGTGTAGGTGAGCAATCAGAAGGTCTTCCAGCTCATAACGGCTGGCCAGGGTTTCACCCACTCGCGATAACTCCGTAAACAGCGCCTGCATTTCCGATTCGGAGAGTTCGCGGCCATCTATCTTGTCATTGAAATCAAGAATCACCTGGGTGGTTTCGGTAATACGCGGATAAACCTTCGCGGCCAGTTCCAGGCCCTCGTCGTCGTTAAATTCCCGCGCCTCACGCACCAGTTGCTCGTAGATTTCAAAGTGCCCGGCGGAAACGTAATCCATCAGCATTTCGCACAGCAGAACCAGTTTTGGTCTCAGGCTTTCGGTCTGGGAATAGTCGTTTTCGGCAGACAGTTCACAATAACGCACCAGTACATCCTGACGCTCCTTAAGCCAACGGTCGATCAGATCACTGACCCCACCCCACCGCTCACGGGCATTTCGACAATGCTCCAACATAACGCCTGTACTCCACTTGGTGTTCTATCTGGCTGATGCCTTCTGAACTTTCACATAAGTCACTGCAAGTTACCCTATGGCAGTGACCAGCCGCAACCGTTTGTGGCTTCGGCCTTACCAGGGCCGCTTCGGCGCGGGGCGCAAACACAGATAAAGACCGACCAGCGCCACGCAAACGAAAAACAGCGCGCTCCACCCCGGAATGCTCAGGCCCAGAAAACGCCAGACCACCGCCGCGCAGTCACCGGTTCCGCGAACCGCGGTCGCCAGTACTTCCGACCAAGGCAGCACATCCAGCATGTAATCCACCGATGGGCCGCAAGCCGGCACTTGGTCCGCAGGCAAGCTTTGCAGCCAGAGCTGGCGACTGGCCAAGCCCAACCCCGTGCCCGCAGCCAGCGCCAGAAAAAGACCGTATATCCGTGTGGCGATCGGCCCCGGGCCGTTTAGCCACGCCAACAGGCTGACCAACCCGGCTGCCATGAAGGCAAACCTCTGTAGCCAGCACAAAGGACAAGGCTCCAGCCCCATCACATGTTCCATATAAAATGCCACCGCGAGCAGTGCGGCACACACCAGAAAAATAACAGCAAACATGATTCTGCTGGTCAAAAGATCACCTCGAAAATAGGAATGGGACTGCATCCAGGCTGCCAGCCTGCTATTGTGATCATCGTTGTTAAACTACCTTGATTATCAGGATTATGACTGCATTGCCAAGAATCTTCATCGCCCCGTTTATGAGCTGGTGCTGCTGTTTGGCGAACAAAGCGATATTGATGCGCTTACCCGGCCAGGCACTCAGCAAACACTGGCAACAGAAGCGACCTCCCGCATCAATAAGGTACTGGAAAGCCAGCACACCGGTGAAGCCGTTAGCGACGTGCTGTTTACCGAGTTTGTGGTGCAGAAGTGACCGTCACTCCGGCGCTCAGCTTTGCTGATACTGGCTCAGGTAATCGGCAAAGCTTAGCGTATCCGCGGCTTCAATCTGTTGCTGCTGTTGCAAGGACTCAAGGCTAAACGCTGTATATTGCTGCTGCACGGCATCTGGCAGCGGCTGCGCGAGCAAGCTGTGCTTATGCTGGAGGGACATTTCCAGCGCCCAGTCGCGGTGGCCCAAGCCACTACTGGCCATTGCATCCAGGACCTGCTGCGATGGCAAACACCAGCTGCCTTCCAACTTGTGCCGCTGCTCCGCCAGAGCCCGCACGTAAGTGGTGTCGCCATTCCAACCGTCGAGCTGTTCCGCCAGGGGCTGCAGCGAATCCAGAAGTTCAAGCGCCGTCTCTCCAGCGTTAACACTGCGACTGCCCAGCTGCAACGCCAAGTCGCGCCCGCGTCCGCGCGCTACAACATCCTTGAAATTGTTATCCAGCCGGGCACACTCGTCGTCACCAATCCGCGGGCTGTCCTGTAACAGGCAATCCAACAAAAATAGGTCAAGAAAATCCACTTGCGGCGCGGTAATACCCACGGCTGCAAACGGGTCCAGATCCAGACAACGCACCTCGATGTACTCCACCCCGCGGCTCATCAACGCGTGGATGGGTTTTTCGCCACTGGCGGCGGTGCGCTTCGGCCGTAAGGCACTGTAATACTCGTTTTCAATCTGCAACACGCTGGTATTGAGCTGAATGTATTCACCGTCGCGGTTTATGCCCAGTTTTTCGTAGGGCGGCCAGGGCGTGTGAATGGCTCGTTCCAGAGTGCGGGTATAGGTTTTCAGCTCGTTAAAACAGATGTTCAGAGATGCCTGGGCATTGTTGTGGTAACCCAAATCGCCCATGCGCAACGAGCTGGCCTGCTCACCATAAAAAGTATTTGCATTAAAGCTGCTGAGGTTGTGCCTTACGTTGGCAACAAAACTCTGATCCAGCGCCGGTGAAGCGCCAAACAGCAGCATTAACAGCCAACTACGGCGGCGGAAATTACGAATCAACCAGAAGTACTGCTCGGATTTGAAATCTTGCAGGCTCAGCTCGCTGCTGCCCACAGCCTGCTGCCACTGCGGCCAAAACCCTTCGGGTAACGACACGTTGTAATGGGTCCCGGCAATACTTTGCATCATTCGCCCGTAGCGCACCGCCAAGCCTTGGCGATACACGTGTTTCATCTTACCCACATTGGAGCTGCCGTAATTGGCGATGGGAATACTGCTGTCACCATCCAGGCCACAGGGCATACTGGCGGCCCAGAATACTTCGTCGCCCAAGTTCTGCTGCACAAATTGATGGGTGTGGCCCAGCGCTTCAAGCATGCCGGCGGTGGTGTCATACACCGGCGTAATCAGCTCCAGCAGAGATTCCGAATAATCGGTGGTAATGCGTGGGTGGGTTAACGCCGAACCCAGAGCGTGCGGGTGCGGAGTTTGTGCGATGAAGCCGCTGGCATCGGCACGCAAACCTTCTTTTTCAACACCTTTACGAAAGCCCTGCCAATCGCTGGCGGCAAACTGCTTAAATATGTGATGGCGTGATTGAGCCATGAAAAACTCCTGCTGCAACCGCTGTGGTTGCCAAGTAAATTAACGGTCGCGCTTGTTGGCCGACGCCATGGCCTGAGCCAGAGCTCCTGCCATGGCGCCTTGACCTTGACCCTGGCCCGGATTCTGATTCTGATTCTGACTTGCAGCCGGCGCCGGTTTACGCGTGCTAGCCGCAGTGTTGCGATTTGGGCTTGGATTTTTATCACCACGGGGCCGTTCAGCCGGCTGCTGTCCAGGCTGATCACCCATGCGCATGGTCAAAGCGATGCGCTTACGCGGAATATCCACCTCCATCACCTTCACTTTTACGATGTCGCCAGCTTTCACCACTTCCCGCGGGTCTTTTATAAAACGGTCTGCCAACGCCGATATATGGACCAGGCCGTCCTGGTGCACGCCAATATCCACAAAGGCGCCAAAATTGGTGACGTTGGTGACCGACCCTTCCAGCACCATTCCCGGCTCCAGATCTTTCAGGGTTTCTACGCCTTCTTCAAAGCTGGCGAAGCGGAATTCCGGCCGTGGGTCGCGCCCCGGCTTTTCCAACTCGGCGAAGATGTCTTTGACCGTAGGCAAGCCAAACTGTTCGGTTACATAATCCTGCGGGTTCAGGCTGCGCAAAAATGCCGCATCACCCACCAGGTTGTTCATATCCCGCTGATTTTTAGCGGCGATGGTTTCCACCACGCGATAAGCCTCCGGGTGCACCGAAGACCGATCTAACGGATTATCACCATCGCTGATGCGCAAAAAACCCGCCGCCTGTTCGAAGCTGCGAGCGCCCAAACGCGGTACTTTCATCAGCTGCTTGCGGTTACGGAACTGGCCATTCTGGCTGCGATAATCCACGATATTCTGGGCAATGGTGGGGTTTAACCCAGACACCCGGGTTAACAACGGCACCGACGCGGTGTTCAGATCGACTCCTACGCCGTTTACACAGTCTTCTACTACTGCATCCAGGCTGCGCGATAGCTGTACCTGCGATACGTCGTGCTGATATTGGCCCACACCAATAGATTTTGGCTCGATTTTAACCCATTCCGCCAACGGGTCCTGCAAACGCCGGGCAATGGATACCGCGCCGCGAATGGTGACATCCAGGTCCGGCAATTCCCGCGAGGCGAATTCCGACGCTGAATAAATAGACGCACCCGATTCGCTGACCACAATGCGCGCCAATTTCAGTTCCGGGTAGCGCTTGCACAGATCCGCCACCAGTTTATCGGTTTCCCGCGAGGCAGTGCCATTGCCAATAGCCACCAGTTCGATGTTGTACTGGCGACACCATTTGGCCAATTGCTCTATCGACGCTTCCCACTGGTTTCGTGGGGCGTGGGGAAATATAGGCCCGTGGTCCACCACCTGCCCTATGCCGTCAATTACGGCCACTTTCACGCCGGTACGCAGGCCTGGATCCAGGCCCAGAGTGGCCCGGGGCCCGGCCGGAGCCAGCAACAACAAATCTTTGAGGTTATCAGCAAATACCTGGATAGCCTCGGTTTCAGCGGCCTCTCGGATCTGGCCTATCAGGTCAGTTTCGAGCTGGCCAGACAGCTTTACCCGCCAGGTCCAGCGCACCACTTCGGCCAGCCACTTGTCGGCCGCCCGGCCCTGGTCGCGGACATTCCAGTGGGCGGCAATGTAAGATTCCGCCGGGTGTGGTTGGCGACGATCGTCGCTGTTTTCTCCAACGGCAATGGTGTAGCTCAGAATGCCCTCGTTGCGGCCACGTAGAATAGCCAGAGCGCGGTGTGACGGCACTTTTTTTAACGCTTCGCTGTGATCAAAGTAATCACGGAATTTGGCGCCTTCGGCCTCTTTGCCGGCAATAACGGTGACTTTCAGCTGGCCTTGCTGCCAGATGAAACCGCGCAACTGGCCCAGAAGTTCAGCGTCTTCGGCAAAGCGCTCCATCAGAATGGCACGGGCGCCTTCCAAGGCTGCCTTGCTGTCAGCCACATCGGCGTTAACGAACTGCGTTGCCAAAACCTCTGGCACGTGTGTTGGGTCGTTATAAAGGCCATCTGCCAGTGGTTCAAGACCGGCTTCACGGGCAATCTGGGCTTTGGTACGGCGCTTGGGCTTGTAAGGCAGGTAAAGATCTTCCAAACGATTTTTGGTGTCTGCCCCGTTAATGCTGGCTTTCAGCACATCGGTCAGCTTGCCCTGCTCGTCAATACTGGCGAGGATGGTGGCGCGGCGGCCTTCCAGTTCGCGCAGATAGCGCAGGCGCTCTTCCAGGGCTCGCAACTGTATGTCGTCAAGCGCGCCGGTCAGCTCTTTGCGGTAGCGGGCAATAAAGGGCACAGTCGCACCGCCGTTTAACAGTTCAACGGTGGCGTTAACCTGCTCTTCACGTACACCAAGCTCATTCGCAATGCGTCGGGAAATACTGTTCATGCTACCTCTGCTAATCACGTTCGCTGACAAACAAAGTGGCAAAGGTACAGCGGCGCAGGATTACAGGCAAGCAGACTGCCTCTGATTACGGAGGAACTGTACCAGCTGGCCCCAAGGCATCGGCCGGGCAAAATAGTAACCCTGTACGAGGTCGCAGTTCAGTTGCCGTAAAAACTCCATCTGCGCGTAGGTTTCCACGCCCTCTGCTACTACGCTCATATCAAACGGCTTCTCAGCCATAGCACGCTCGAAACTTGCGGTGTCTGCACACCAGGCAGCGCTCATGGCCAGGTCATCACTGGCCGCTGCCCAGCTGTTTAACCTTAGGAAATCGCGATAATCCGGAGTCAGCACCAACAGGCGGATGCAAGGCTGATCAAAAAAAGCTAAAGGCGATACCCTCTGCGAATCCATGAGTTTGTAAGATTTTCTGCACCAATGCGCAGTAATTCAAGCCATACAATTCATTAACAATAGCTGACTTTCCGGTAGGGTGCCGATTGCCCAGGTGCTGTAGAATAAGCATGATATTAACGCACTTTGCAACCAGGCTGCTGTGACGCCGTGACAAAACTCAATCCCAGACAACGCGAAGCCGTGCGCTATGCCGATGGCCCCATGCTGGTACTAGCGGGAGCCGGCAGCGGCAAAACCAGCGTAATTACCCGCAAAATTGCGTTTCTAATTGAACAACTGGGCATTCCTGGCCGGCACATTGCGGCCGTGACCTTCACCAACAAAGCCGCACGGGAGATGAAAGAGCGTGTTGGCCGCATCATCGATCGAAAGCTAACCCGTGGATTAACCGTGTCCACCTTTCATAACCTGGGCCTGAACATAATCCGCGAGGAACATGACCACCTGGGCTATCACCCCGGATTTTCCATTTTTGATGCCGAAGACGCCAAAGCCCTGCTGCAGGATTTAATGCTAACTCATGGCAGCACCGACGCTGGTGATGAACTGAACCCGGTACAGATGACCCTCTCTTCGTGGAAAAACGCCATGCGTACGCCTGCCGAAGCACTGAGCAAGGCTGCAGACGAGCGTGAACAGAGAATCGCCATCATTTATGGGTACTATAACGAGTACCTGAAAGCATACAACGCCGTTGACTTCGATGACCTGATTCTGCTTCCAGTGATGCTGTTTCGCCAGCACCCGGACGTGCTGGCGAAATGGCAGCGTAAAATTCGTTACATGCTGGTGGATGAGTACCAAGACACCAATGTGTGCCAATACGAGCTTGTGAAGCTCTTAGTGGCAGGGCGCGCCGCTTTTACCGTAGTGGGTGATGATGACCAGTCGATTTACGCCTGGCGCGGAGCGCGGCCGGAGAATCTGGCACAGCTGGAACAGGATTTCCCCAGCCTGAAAGTGGTTAAGCTGGAGCAGAATTACCGCTCCACCAGCCGCATACTGCGGGCCGCCAACACGGTGATTGCCAACAACCCACACGCCTATGAAAAAGTGCTGTGGAGCGATCACACCATTGGCGAAGAAATCCGCATTATCCGTTGCCGCAATGAAGAAGCAGAAACCGAGCGTGTAGCCACCGAAATACTGGATCAGAAGCTGAAGCAGGGCCTGGGATTCAAAGATTTTGCGGTGCTTTACCGGGGTAACCATCAGGCCCGACTGCTGGAAGTGAAGCTACAGGCCTATCAAATTCCTTATCGCATTTCCGGCGGCCAATCGTTTTTTGCCAAAAGTGAAATCAAAGACGCCATGGCGTATTTGCGCTTGCTGATCAATCCCACGGACGATGCCGCGTTTTTACGGGTGGTTAACGTGCCCCGCCGTGAGATTGGCCCACGCACACTCGAGCAATTAAGCCACTACGCCCGCGCTCGCAACGTCAGCCTGTTCAAAGCGCTGGGCGATATGGGCGCGCAAAGCCACGTGACCGACAAGGGCCTGGAGCGTCTGCGTCGCTTCGCCCACTGGGCAGACGCTACCTGTGAAAGGTTACACAGCGATGACCCTGTGCAGGTAATCAAGCAACTGTTTACCGATATAGAGTACGAGGAATGGCTGCACCAGCATTCTGGCTCTCCCAAACAGGCGCAGCGGCGCATGGAGAATATCTGGTATCTGGTGGACTCCATCCAGCGCATGCTTGACGATGGCAAAGGCACCGCGGACGAAATTGGCGTGGAAGACGCCATTACCAAGCTGATCCTGCGGGACATGATGGAACAGCGCGAAGAGGAAGACGACAGCGACAAAGTTCAGCTGCTAACTCTGCACGCATCCAAAGGCCTGGAGTTTCCCCATGTGTTCATCATCGGGCTGGAGGAGGAAATTCTGCCGCACCGGATGAGCATTGAAGAAGAAAATATCGAGGAAGAACGGCGGCTGATGTACGTGGGTATTACCCGGGCGCGGGAAACCCTGACCCTGACCTATGCCGCGTCTCGCCGGCAATACGGCGAAAAAATAGAAACCATTCCGAGCCGCTTTCTAGACGAACTGCCGGAAGGTGATGTGCGCTGGCTGGGTATGGGAGAGGCAGACGTAGAAGTGAATCAAAAAAAGGGCAAGGCAACGTTGAGCGCGCTATTGGGCGATTTAGGCGTCTGAAATCGAGCAGCTCGCCTGAGCGAGCTGCTCGATTGCTTGCATGGTGTTACTTGCTTTCCGCCACCATGTGCTCAATCGCGGCTTGGATTTCTTCGTCCGGGCAGCTAGCGCAGCCGCCTTTGGCTGGCATGGCATTGTAACCATTGATAGCGTGGGTAATCAGAGTGTCCATGCCCTGTTCGATCCGTGGAGCCCAGGCACTGGCATCGCCAATAACCGGCGCACCAGCCGCTCCCGTGGTGTGACATGCCATGCACACCGCACCATAAACTTCAGAGCCAGAGCGAGGGCCAGCACTGGCTGCAACCGTTGGAGCTGCCGCTGCGCCACAATCTTCACCCTGTAAGCAGAGACTGCCTACCGGCTGGATACGGGACAGAATTTCGTCATCAACATTTGCCATAACGGCGCCGGCTGTCAGACCAAAACCAAGCAGAACAGCGGCCAGAATTCTCTTCATCTTCACAATGCACCTCGCATTCAAGCGTTTTAATAATAAGTCGCCGCATTATAGCGGCTGTGCCTCGGCAAAAAAACCAACACGCAGACTGAACCATCAATTTCAGCACCATCTGTTGCCATTTGGTAAATCACAAGACCTGTCGCGCCGTTATGGTTACCATACGCTCTCGGCCCGTTTATCGCTCAGGAATTCACCATGACAGAACTTGGTCACTCTTCCCACCGCTTGCGCAAGCCGCTCTTAATTCTAGAGTTTACCGCGCTAGCTACACTGCTGGGCTCTATGACCTGGTTTGGTTACAGTACGCCACCGGGCGAAGTTCTGGCGCCCGCCTGGCTGCTGATACCCGCTGTGGCCAGCCTGCTGGTTTTTACCAGTTTTATTGGCCTGATGTACCTGCGTTGGGTGGTTACCGCCGGCGCAGAGCGGCAAAATCACCATAAACTGATTTTCGCATTGCTGGCATTGACTATGTCCAGTGTGTGGTTATACGGCGTAGCAAATACCTGGATCAGCCTGAACGCCCAGTAAAACGCCACCATTTGCACGCCGTTTTTCTTCCGTTGAAGGTCACAGAGACACTACCACCATGCTATTCACACCTGCGTTAACCATTATCCGGCAGCGCCGCCACCTGCTGGCAACGGCACTATCCGCCGCATTGTGCACTTTGGCATAGGCGCCTACGGCCAGTGCCCAAACCGACGCTGAGCCCAAGGCTGTTCAGCCGCTGTCCGCTCAAGACTGCGCACTGATTCGCGATGGATTGCAGCGCCTGGCCTGTTTCGATGAGGTTTACCAGCCTGATCAAGCCCGCGACAACGCCAGCACCGAGCAACGGCAGCGGGTAGAGGTCGCCACCGAGGCACTACCGCCAAGCAAACGAAACATGGAAGAAACGCCAGATAACCCCGGGGCAGACGACAAAACCGCTGTCGTGTCATCGATCCTGGACCGCTATATGGAAGCGGAAGAAGCTCTGTTTTCGTTCTCTGGCAGTTTTATTCGCCACCGCCCGAACTACATTCTGCCAGTCACCTGGTCCGATCACCCAAACCAGACACCCACAAGCCCACGCCTGGGCGTGACCGGCTACGATTACGACCTTAAGCAGGAAGAAGCCAAGTACCAGATCAGCTTCAAAGTTCCGCTGCTCACCGGCTTTATGGATAAACGCGCTACCCTTTGGTTCGGCTACACCCAGAAGTCTTTCTGGCAGCTTTACAATCAGGATGAGTCCGCGCCGTTTCGTGAAACCAACTACGAGCCTGAACTATTCCTGCGCTACCAACCCGACTGGAACATTGGGCCGGGCCGCCTGAACACGGTGGATCTGGGCATTAACCACCAGTCAAACGGTCAGGCCGAGCCGCGCTCACGCAGCTGGAACCGCATTGTTGGCATGGGAACTTACACTTACAACCGCTGGCTGTTCATGGTTAAACCCTGGATACGCTTGCCAGACGGCAACACAGACGACAACGACGATATTGAAAGCTATCTGGGCCATGGCAGTTACCACGCAGTTTACAAACTGACGGAAAACCGCACCTTCTCACTGAAGCTGCTGAACAACCTGCGCACCTCAGACAACAAAACCTCGGTGGAGTTTGGCTACAGCTTCCCCATGGGCGATACCATCAAAGGCTTCGTGCATTATTACAACGGTTACGGTGAGAGCCTAATTGACTACAACGAGCGCATTCAAAGGGTCGGCGTGGGAATTATGCTGAACGACTGGCTTTAATCGTTAGCGCAACGCCAAGGCTGGAAGCCTAAAGAAGCAAAAAGGCCCCCCAGATTTGATCGTCCGGCAGGGCCTTGGCACCGATTACACAGAGCAAGTCACAATCACGTTTACAGGGCGTTCAAGCGCTCCATTTCCACCAGCAGTTCGTCAGTTTTCTCTCGCATCAACGGTATGTCGCCACGGGACTCAACGTTCAGCCTTACCACCGGTTCGGTGTTGGACATCCGCAGGTTAAAGCGCCAATCATCGTATTCCACACTCACGCCATCGACGTGGCTCACGCTTTTTGCATCAGCGCCGTATTTTGCTTCGATGGCGGCAATGACAGTAGCGGGGTCTGCGATCGTGCGGTTAATCTCGCCGCTGGCCGGGTAGGCTTCAATGCGGGCATCAATCAACGATGACAGCGTGCAACCAGCCTGGCACAAGCGCTCGGCCACTAGCAGCCATGGAATCATGCCGCTGTCGCAATAAGCAAAATCCCGGAAATAATGGTGGGCACTCATTTCACCGCCGTACACCGCATCTTCATCGCGCATACGCTGCTTGATGAACGCATGGCCGGTTTTGCTTTCGACGGCAACTCCGCCAGCAGCGGCAACCAGGTCCAACGTGTTCCAGATCAGACGCGGGTCGTGAATCACCCTACCCGGGCCGGTCTTGCGCAGAAACTGATCGGCCAACAGGCCCACAATGTAATAGCCTTCAATAAAGCGGCCATTTTCATCGAAGAAAAAACAGCGATCGTAATCACCGTCCCAGGCGATGCCCATGGCAGCTCCACTGGCTTTTACCGCATCTGCGGTGGCTGCGCGATTTTCTTCCAGTATGGGGTTGGGAACACCGTTGGGAAAGTGGCCGTCTGCGTTGTGGTGTACTTTCACAAATTCGAACGGCACGTGCGCCTCAAGCTCATCAATCACCAGCCCGGCACCGCCGTTACCCGCATTGACCACCAGTTTCAGCGGCTTCAGATCTGCACCGTTGATATAGCCCAGAAGGTGATCAATGTAGGCGCTCATGGTTTCCAGGGTTTCGTAACGGCCCTGTTGTTGCGCATCGGCAAACGGCTCCAGCACCCGGTCACGAATATCGTTCAGGCCATTGTCTGAACTGATCGGTCGCGACTCTGGCCCTACCATCTTCATGCCGTTGTGGTCACGGGGGTTGTGGCTGGCAGTCACCATAATGCCGCCATCCATGTCGTAATGGCTGGTGGCAAAGTACACCATTTCCGTGCCGCACAAGCCGATGTCGTATACATCTGCGCCCGCGGCCATCAAACCCGAGCACAATGCCTGGCTGATGTCGCGGCTGGACAAGCGAATGTCGTAGCCGACGATGATTTTTTTCGCGCCGGTTACTTCCACATAGGCACGGCCAATAAGCTCCGCCAGCTTAGGGTTCAGTTGGTCTGGAACACGGCCACGAAGGTCATACGCTTTAAAGCAGGACAGATCCATTGTCGACATTTACTCCGCTGCGGCAGACTGTAACTGGATGTAGTTTTGAATGCCCATCTGACTGATCATTTCCAGCTGGGTTTCCAGCCAGTCGATGTGCTCTTCTTCACTGTCCAGAATGCTGCGGAACAGCTCGCGGCTAGTGTAGTCCTGAACAGACTCGCAGTGAACGATGGCATCTTTCAGATCTTTATGGGCAAGGTGTTCGATTTTCAGATCGCTTTCGATCATTTCCTGAACGTGCTCGCCAATCATCAGCTTGTTCAGATCTTGCAGGTTCGGCAGGCCGTCCAGAAACAGGATGCGTTCGATCAGCTGATCGGCGTGTTTCATTTCGTCAATAGACTCTTCGTACTCTTTAGCGGCAAGCTTGGCGATGCCCCAGTCTTTGTACATGCGTGAGTGCAAAAAATACTGGTTGATAGCCGTCAGCTCGTTGCCCAAAACCTTGTTCAAGAACTGAATAACTTGTTTATCACCTTTCATAGCGCCTCTCCCTAAAGATTTTGATCAGTTCGGGTAAGAATAACGCGTTATGGCAATAGTTAGAATCGCTGCGGTAATAAAGGTAGCCAGGCACTCAGGCCGGGTGGGCCAGCACGCCGGCCAATGCCATATAATCTGGAGCGTTGTAACCGCGGAGGATTTCACGAGCGGTTGGTGCGCAGCGGCCGCACTGGGTGCCCACGCCCAGTTCTTTACCCAACTGACGCATGGACGTTACACCGTTGTCCGCTGCGGCACGGATATCACGATCGGTTACGCCGTGGCAAAGGCACACATACATAGGGCTCTCACTTACGCAATGAAATGTTAGTGATAATTATTGCCATTGCGATCTTAAAGTTCAAGCCCTTTGCGGATTAATTTTCGTTCAATCTGCTCAGATTTCGTGCACCCGTCTCGGTCACCAGCACGTTGTCTTCCAGCCGCACACCCCCGCAGCCCTTCAGTTCACCCAGTATCGCGGTGTTGATATGCTGCGCCAATGGTCCTTTTAGCAAGGGTTCCAGCAGCGAAGGGATGAAATACAGACCTGGTTCGATGGTCACTACCATGCCGGCTTCCAACGTTCGTGTCAGACGTAAAAACGGCGCTTCCGCTGGCGACGGTACGGGTTTCCCAGCCACATCGTGCACCTGTATGCCTAGAAAATGGCCGATGCCGTGGGGGAAAAACACCCGGGTGACACCCTGCTCTACCATGGCTTCATCGCTGATACCGCTTACCAGCCCACTGGCACTGAGTAGCGCAGCGACACCGGAGTGAGCCTTGCGGTGAATGGCCAGGTACTCAACACCCGGTGCAACCATCTTGCACAAGTGTTCGCGCAGCAGGTCCATACCTTTTACCAGTGCTGCGAACCGGCTTTCGCCCGCGGCCGCGTAGGTACGGGTAATGTCCGAGCAGTAACCGCGATAGCGCACACCCGCATCCATCAACAGGCTGCGGGACTGCGCCGGTGCCGTGGTGTCGTAATACTGGTAATGCAAAGTACCGGCGTGTTCGTTCAAGCCGATAATGCTGTGATAAGGCGCCTGGGTTTCACGCTGCAAGGTAGCCTGCTGATACGCCAGGTTGATCGCAAATTCACTGGCGCCATCGGCGAACGCCGCGGCTGCAGTCTGGTGGCCTGCCAGCGCAATATTATTGGCACGGGTCAGGCAGGCCACTTCATAGTCGGTTTTGTGCATGCGGGTTTCATCCAGAGCCGCCGTCAAGGCCGCCGGATTATGGTCACCTGGCACGGCCGTAAGCAGCGCCGGATCGCCCACAACGGCCAGCCCTTCACTCTGGCTGGTCCCAGCCGGCAATGGCGGCAGGCCGCGTGTGGCAATGTAGCGAATATCCATTGCCTGCTGCCAGGGCTCGCTTGGCAGCTGCAAAGTCGCGTGCCAAAAATCCACCGGCTGATACAACCACAGCACCGGCGTTGCACCTGTCTGAATCAGCAGCCAGGCGTTTTCGTAACCGGTCAGGCCGGTCCAGTGCAGGAACGGGCCAAAGCCCTGGAAAGGCGCGCCCTGGTCGTCACCGTAGCGCACGGGTGTTGCGCCGGCGCTGATCAACAGAGCGCTGTAGCCGAGGTCCGCCAACGCTCGCTGGTAGCGCTGCTGCAATTCGGCAATGTGAGCAGGTTGCAGGGCCAGAATTTGGTTATCGGTCATATTGAGTTTCCAATGTGTTCCAGAGTGTATTGAATTCTTGGGTACGGGGTTGGCTCAGGCGCAGCAATCGAATTTCCAGTGTTACGTCCCATCGCTCATCGCCGGCGCGCACCAGGCTGCCAGATTCTTCGCTTTTTTGTGCCATGCGCTGGGGCAACCAGCCCATGCCAAAGCCTTGCTTTACCAGCGCTTTTACGCTGGCCGACTGAGCATTTTCATTCAGCGGCAACAGGTTGGCGGTGATCTTCTGCCGCGCAAGATGGGTGGTAATGGCGGGCTGTAAAAACCCCCGCGGATGGTAAGCAATCAGCGGCACCGGCTGCGCTGCGCTGCCAGGCAGAACAAAACGCGGGGCGCCCTGTTCGTCGCCGATGCTCAGCGGTATCAGTGCCTCCTTTGACAGGGTCAGGGAGCGGTAGGCGCTGCTGTTGAGCCGCTCACGCCAGGGCAGGTCTTCATGCCAGTAGCACAGCACGAGATCGCAGTCGCCGTTGTCGAGCGCGTCCAGAAATTGCTCGCCTATCCAGTTGGTGGCCTTTAGGTTCAGTTGCAGTCGCTCGGCTACCCCGGCCTGTTGCGCCCAGGTCTGGTAAAAGTGGGAGAACAGACCCTGGGTAGAACCCACACTGATGCGGGCACTGGCTTCGGATTCAAGGTGTTTTACCCGCTCGCGGGTGTCGCGAACATCGCGGGTGACCCGCGCGCACAACTCGGCAAAAACCTCACCCGCGGGGGTCAGCGACAGTGGCAGCGTCTGGCGGTTAACCAAGGTTGCACCCATGGCGTCTTCCAGCAGGCGAATACGCCGGCTGAAGGTAGGCTGGCTGACGTGTTGAAGCTCAGCCGCACGGGAAAAATGGCGGGTGCGGGCCAGCGCCATAAAATCTTCCATCCAGCGTACTTCCATATTCCCCCCCACGGCTTTGCGGACCATTGGCTTTGCATCATAACGCATCGGCTAACGGGTTCTCACAAACGGCCTTCTTCCACACCGTGGCAGGCCACCTGGCCCCCGCTATCTGTGGCGAATAATTCCGGGATTTCCTGGCGGCAACGATCGTTGGCGTAAGGGCAGCGGCCATGGAACACGCAGCCCGGGGGCAGGTCAACCGGCGTGGGCACCTCGCCCTGCAGGCGAATGTAATTGGGCCGGCCGTCTTCCAGCCGCGGTATCGCGGACAGCAATGCCTGGGTGTAAGGGTGCCGCGGGGTGGCAAACAACGCCTTGGTCGGCGCCAGTTCACACACCCGGCCCAGATACATCACCGCCACGCGAGTGCCAAAGTGCTCCACCACCGCCAAATCGTGGGTGATAAATAGATAGGTCAGATTGCGCGATTCCTGGGCGTCCATCATCAGGTTCAGCACTTGCGCCTGAATAGACACATCCAATGCCGAAATGGGCTCGTCCGCCACAATAAATTCCGGATCTACCGCCAAGGCGCGGGCTATGGCAATACGCTGACGCTGGCCACCAGAGAACTCGTGACCAAAGCGGCTGCCCCAATCCGGATCAATCCCCACCGATTGCATTACATCCTGTACTTTATTAAGCACGTCGGCTTTGCTCCACTCGGGGTGGTGAAAGTGGATCGGCTCTTCGAGGGTTTGCTGAATGGTCATCCGCGGATTCAACGAGGCATAAGGGTTCTGAAAAATCATCTGCATTTTGCTGCGGTACGGCAACAGCGCTTTGCCTTCCAGCGTGTCGATGCGCTTGCCTTCGTAGTGCACTTCACCGGCGGTGGGCGACAGCAGGCCCATAATGGTGCGGGCAACCGTAGACTTGCCACAGCCAGACTCCCCCACGACGCACAGCGCTTCACCTCTGAACACTTGCAGATTCACGCCGTTGATGGCGTGTACCGCTTCCTGTTTGCGCTGAAAGCGACCGTTTTTAAAGCTGATCTGCTCCAACAGGCTGCCAGTCAGATCGAATTTCTTCTCCAGACCGCGAATATCAACCAACGGCGAGGCGCTCATGGGGCCACCTCCCGGGCTTGCTGTTCTTGTGCAATCAAACGTTCTACCTCATAGCAGGCCACATCTACATTACCGGCCCGCACATAATCAGGCATAGTGCTGCGGCATTCATCGGTGGCGAATGAGCAGCGCGGGTTAAACGGGCAACCCGTGGGTACATTCTTTAACGACGGCATGGCGCCCGGTATCTGGAACAACCGCGCACCGGGCTCGCCCATTTGCGGCAACGCGTTTATCAGCCCCTGGGTATACGGGTGCTGGGCATCGTTGATGATTTCCCGGGTAGGCCCCTGCTCGATAATGCGACCGGAGTACATCACCAGCATGCGCTGGGACACCTGAGATACCACACCCAAATCATGGGTAATCAGCATCAGCGCAACGTTTTCCTGTTCGCACAAATCCAGCAGCAGAGCCATGATCTCGGCCTGAATGGTTACATCCAGAGCAGTCGTGGGCTCATCCGCAATAATAATCTCCGGGTCTAGCAGCAAGGCAATGGCAATAATCACCCGCTGGCGCATACCGCCAGACAGTTCATGGGGGTATTGGTTCAGGCGTTTCTCGGGCGATGGAATCTGTACCTTGCGCAGTTTGTCTACCGCAATGGCCCGCGCGTCTTTGGTGCTGATCCGGCGGTGGGCCTTGATGGCTTCGACCATCTGGGTGCCAATGGTCAGCACCGGATTCAGGGTCATCATCGGGTCCTGAAAAATCATGGCGATGCGGTTGCCGCGGATTTTCCGCAGTTCACGCTCGCTCATGGCCGCCAGGTCTTTGCCTTCAAACAGAATCTGCCCGCCGGCAATGTAGCCCGGCTGCGCTATCAGATTGAGAATGGAAAATGCCGCCACGGATTTACCCGCGCCGGATTCACCCACCAGGCCCAGCCTTTCGCCTTTGTCCAGCGAAAAGCTGATGCCCCGCAGGGCTGTCAAATCGCCACCGCGCACGGCAAAGCGAACATTCAGATTTTTTACTTCCAGCAATGCCATCGGATTATCCCTTGTACAGCCGTGGGTTCATTACATCGCGCAGCCAGTCACCCAGCAGGTTGATCACCAGCACCAACACCACCAGCACCAGGCCGGGCAGCAGGGTGATCCACCAGGAACCGCTCTGAATGTAGTCGAAGCCGGATTTGATCAGCGAGCCCAGCGACGGCTGGGTTTCTGGCATGCCCAGGCCAAGAAACGACAGAGCCGCTTCGGAAATAATGGCGTTGGCAATTTGCACCGTACCAATCACGAAAATGGGCGACAGAGTATTGGGCAGAATGTGGCGGAACATAATGCGATTGGTACGAAAACCCATCACCTTGGCCGCATCCACGTATTCCTTTTTCTTCTCTGCCAGCACCGAGGCTCGCACGGTGCGGGCAATTTGCGGCCATTCGGCCAACCCGATGATAAAAATCAGCATGTAAATGGCGATTTCACCAAACATCAGGCTGCCAAAGCTGGCCTTGAACACCGCGCCCACAATAATCGCCACCATCAAGGTAGAGAACGACAGCTGCACGTCGGCGATGCGCATCAGAATGGCGTCTACTCGACCGCCCATGTAGCCGGCCAGCAGACCAAACAAAATGCCCAGTACGGCTTGCAGAATAACCGCACCAAAACCGATCATCAGCGACACCCGGGTGCCGTACAAAATGGTCGACAGCATATCCCGGCCCTGGGCATCGGTACCCAACGGGAAGGCCCCGTCGGCGCCGCTCATACCAACCGGCGGTAACTCCGAGTTCATGATGTCGATCAGCGCCAGATCGTAAGGATCAGTCGGTGCTAACAAGGGTGCGAAAATCGCCGACAGAACCATCGCCAACAATACGATGAAGCTGATAATGGCGACCTTGTCGCGCTTGAAGCTGTACCAGAGGAAAGAGTCGCGGACGCGAGCCCAACGGGAGACAGTCGCGGTCATCATGCTTTTTTACCTGTCAGTTTTACAGTGGGGTTCACCAGGCCGTAGATCAGATCCACAATCGTGTTGGTAATCACAAAAACCAACCCCACCACCATCAGGTAGGCCACAATCAGCGGAATGTCGCTGCGGGTAATGGCTTCCAGAAACATCAGGCCCATGCCCGGCCACTGGAATACGGTTTCGGTAAGAATGGTGTAAGCGACCATGATGCCGAGTTGCACACCGCCTACGGTAATGACCGGCAGCATGGTGTTTTTCAGGGCGTGCAGAAAGTTGATGCGGCCGGAAGACAGGCCCTTGGCCCGGGCGTAGCGAATGTAGTCGCTTTGCAGCACCTCCATCATTTCCGCACGAATCAGCCGGATAAACAGCGGCAGCATTATAGACGCCAGAGACACGCAGGGGAGCACCAGGTGCCAGAGGCCGTCTGATGAGAAAAACCCTGAATTCCAGGTGCCGAACAAATGGGTAAGCTCATCACCGCGACCGTAAGAGGGCAAACCGCCATCGGTAGACAGCGCACCATTCAGCCAGGCGCCCCAACCGGTATCCGTTGGGAACATTTCAATGGTAACCCCAATCGAAAACAGCTGAATCAGCATAATGGCGGTCAAAAACACCGGAATCGAAATGCCCACGGTGCTGATGCCCATAAAAAATTTCGACAGAAATGCCTGCGGACGAATGGCCGCGTACACCCCGATGGGCACCGAGAACACCATAATAATCAGGCTGGCACCAATCACCAGTTCCAGCGTAGCCGGAAGGTGTTCCGCAATAACCTGTAACGTAGGCTTGCCGTAGAAGTACGAAATGCCCAGATCTCCCTGCAGGGCATTGCCGGCAAAGCGCACATACTGCACGTAAATCGGGTCATTCAGCCCCATCTCGTCACGCAGTGCATCGCGCTCCTCAAGCGACACCGACATGCCCACCAGTTCCTGCAGCGGGTCACCCAGGCCGTCCTGAATGGCAAACGCGATCATGCTGATCACGAACATGACCAGAAATGCCTGAGAAATCCGTTGAACCAAAAACGCTAGCATGGAAAATGTCCGGATTAGGCGTCAATAAAAAAACCGGTTGCGGGCGCCCTGGGTAGAGTGGGTGCCCGCAGCCGGCCGGGTTTTACGGGTTGATCAAGTACTGTTGAGAGTGATCAGAGACGATTACTCGACCACCAGGTCTCCCAAGTACGGGAGGTTCATCACGTTCAGAATGGGGTCAAGTTTCACATTTTTCTTTGAGGCCCAGGCCAGATCCTGCCAGTGCAGCGGAATAAACGCAGCGTCGTCATACAGGCGTTGTTCTGCTTCCTGCAACATCTCAGCGCGTTTTTCACGATCGGTTTCAACATTGGCTTTTGCCACCAGCGCGTCTACTTCCGGATTACAGTAGTTACCCGCGTTGTACTGGCCAGCGCCGGTGTCGGCGTTCGGGCAGAAGGTCAGGAACTCGAAAAAGTTCGCAGAGTCTTCGGTATCGGCGTGCCAGCCAATCAACATCATGTCGCCTGAGCGAGCATCAAATTCCGGCCAGTACTGGGCTTTGGGCAGCGTTTTCAGGTCAACCGTGATGTTAATGCGCGCCAGCATGGCCGCAGCCGCCTGAGCGATTTTGTCATCGTTCACGTAGCGGTTGTTCGGCGACATCATGGTGATGGTAAAGCCGTCTTCGTAACCGGCTTCCTTCATCAGTTCCTGCGCTTTTTTCACATCATAACGCAGCTTCAAAGATTCGTTATGGCCAGAATAGCCGGCCGGTGACATCTGCGCCGCGGGTGTCGCAAAGCCTTTCATGATTTTAGCCGCAATGCCTTCCTGGTTAATGGCGTAAGCCACCGCCTGGCGCACTTTGGGATTCTTGAAGGCTTCAACACGATCCTGGTTCAGGTGGAACATGATGATGCGGGTACCGCTCATGGTCACCAGGTCTGTGTCTTTGTCGCGCTTGATGCGGTCCAGATCGGTTGGCGGTACCGGAGCGATAAAATCCACACCGCCAGACAATAACGCCGATACGCGGGTGTTGTTTTCTTTGATGGGGGTCAGCACGATTTTCTTGACGTTGCCGGGCGATGCTTCATCCCAGTAATCGGCAAAGCGTTCAAACTCCATACGCACGCCCTGCTGGCGCGACGTAACCACGAAAGGGCCAGTTCCCGATAGATTGCCCGAGGCAAAGGAACTGCCGTGCTTGGAAATGGCCGCTTTGCTTTGGCCGTCTTCGGTTTCACCCGAGTAGAACTCGCTGTCTAGCGGGAAAATATACGTCGCAGTATTCAGCAGTAGCGGGTAAGGCTCGGCGGTAACCAGCTCAAAGGTGTAGTCATCAATCACGTTGATGCCGGTAAACGGTGCAAAGATCGCCTTGTAATCGGAGCTTTCTTTCAAACGCTCGTAGGTAAATTTCACGTCTTTGGTGGTCAGCTCGTTACCGGAGTGGAACTTAACGCCCTCGCGCAGCTTGAAGCGCATGGTTTTATCATCCACACGCTCCCAACTTTCCGCCAGGCGGGCGTCAAAACCCAGGTCTTTGTTCCAGCGTATCAGCGGGTCAAAGCTCATGTGTGACAACTGCAGCATACCGCCAGACAACTGCTCGTGGATGTCTAAAGTGACGGGGTCGGCGTCGTACGCCATTTTCAGTTCTTTGGTCGCTTCAGCAGACAGCGCCAAGGGCGCTGCGGCCAAAGCCATAGAGCCAACAAATGCGGTCAGTAGCTTTCTCATCGCGTTTTCCGTTGCTGTTTTAAGAATTGTACGGACGAATCGGCGCTCAAGAACGCCAGATACCCACTAACAACCTAGTCAACTCACAGCTAAACGGCAATTGAAATTGCGACATACCCCTATACACAAGATGCATACAAGCGCTTGAATGAACGCACGGGTTGGAGTGAAGAGCCTGTCACAGGTTGAAAAGAACCGGCAGCAGCAGCGCGGTAAACAGCCCTGTCAGGCTCATGCCCAATGAAGAAAAAGCACCTGCGGTACTGCTGATTTCAAACGCCCGCACGGTGCCAATGGCGTGGCCATTCAAGCCGAGCGCAAAACCGATCACCCGCTCATCCGTAATTTTCAGCAGGCGGGTGGCTACCTCGACGCACAAGGTGGTAAATACGCCCGTAATCAACAGAGCCGCCATCAACATCGGAACCGAGCTGCCAATGATGCCACCAATACCCAGAGCGATGGCTGCCGTAACCGATTTTGGTGCTAGCGACGCCATAACCGTTGGCGACGCACCCAGCGCCCAGGCAATTACCAGCGTGTACAACACCGCCAGCGAGGCGGCTATAGGCAAGGTGAGAACGATAGGCCAGAGCATGGCACGAATATGATGAATGTTTTGATACAGCGGCACGCCCAGCGCCACTGTAGCCGGGCCCAGCAGCAGCATTAGCCAGCTCGCACCTTCGCGATAACTGTCTGGATCTAAGCCTAGCAACGCAATCATGCCGGCCAGAATGGTGGCTGCGGGCACAACCGGTGGCAGCCACACCGGGCGGCCAATAGCGATGTACACACTGTTCGCTGCAAAAAACGCCAATATAGTCATCGCGATGGCCAGCATCGGCGTGTCTGCCAGCACGTGAGACAGCGTCAGTAAACGCTCCCAAACCGTCAACGGACTATTCATGGTTGTTTGAGCCAGAGGGCAGTTTGCGCGCCAGCACATTTAATAAAACCAAGGTGGTGACCACACTCAAAAAGGTGCCCACCAGCAAAGACACACTCACCGCCAGCCACTGCCCGGTGAACTTACCGGAGATGAAAAATATCTCTGTCAGGCCGGGCATGATCAGCAAAATAAGCACCGAGATCAGAGCCTGGCTGGCACTGGCCACAGCATTGCCCACGCCACCGGTCGCCATAAAATACAGCGTGAGCAGCATCAACCCCAGAATGCCGCCGCTAATCGGCACTAGAAAAACCAGCCGCAGTGATTCCCCTAGCAGGAAAAACAGCACCAGAATCAGAAAACCCCGTAATATCGACATAGGCGGCGCCCAGCTACTCCCTAAATGAATTACACTCGTCGCGCGCATTGTTACTCACGCACCACAAGGGCGCAAACCATCCCGCTGTTACCACAGGAAACCCATGGCGCTCAAAGCTACCATTTTCAAAGCCACGCTGAATATTGCCGATATGGATCGTCACTATTACGCCGACCACCAGCTAACTCTGGCCCGCCACCCGTCTGAAAACGACGAACGCATGATGGTGCGGCTACTAGCGTTTGCACTAAACGCCAGTGACCAGCTGGAGTTCACAAAAGGCCTGAGCTCAGACGACGAGCCGGAGCTGTGGCAAAAAAACCTGAGCAACGAAATTGAACTTTGGATTGAACTGGGCCTGCCAGACGAAAGCCGCCTGCGCAAAGCCTGTAATCGCTCAAAACAGGTAATCCTGTACACCTATGGCGGCCGCGGAGTCCCCATATGGTGGGACAAAAATAAAGCAAAACTGGCCCGTTTTAACAACCTGACCTGCGTGAATCTGGACCCGGAAGCCACCGAACAACTGGCAGGCCTGGCCCAGCGCGCCATGAGCCTTCAGGTAACCATTCAGGACGGCGAAGTGACCTTCAGTAATGAACACGGGCTTGTGGCCCTAACGCCCGAGCCGTTCGCATGACTAAGCTGAGTTGCCCTCTTGTACAGGACCAAACCAGCAAATTAAGCGTTGCTGCCCGGCAAAGGCTGGACAGTCGCCCGCGGCAAACGTAAGATTACGCACTCGAAATTAGCGCATAGCCGTTAAGCTCGTAAGCGCCCGTAGCTCAGCTGGATAGAGTACTGCCCTCCGAAGGCAGTGGTCACAGGTTCGAATCCTGTCGGGCGCACCATATTATTTAACAAAAACCGCCACTTACGGATTATGCCGAGTGGCGGTTTTTCGTTGCAGACTACTCTAGGTGACATATAGGTGACACTCGGAGAAGTTTGAAACGTAAGGTAACAGCCCACCCACTCTCACCAGGCCGTTACTCACCCTCGCTCCAGCAACATGAGAACCTGGCGCAACCGCTAAGATGAGCTTACTTCGGAATTACGGGTTTCCATGGTAACCATCCAAAATCAGCGGTTTCCATGGATACCAAAGTGGATACCTCTGTTTTGGATACCGCCGTATATCTTTGACAGAACCTATGGAGTAAAACCTTGGTTTCCCTGTTAACCCCTTTGTTAACCACCCTTTGGTAACCAGGGATGAAGCCGGACCAAGCGCAATAATTTAGGTCTTAAACTAGCTCAAGCCCCAGTCATTCATCGCCTTTCTTCAAAACCAGTCGCTCGATGGTGTTATCCATCCGGTACCTGGCAATGCTGCCATGGACGATTTTGGTAACTACCTGCCGAGCGGTATCGAGCTCGACATCGAACCACTCTCTTGGCCGATAGGTGCCGCCATCGCGGCTGTGCAGGGTGACATTCAAATGCTGGTGGTGAAGCATGGCGTGAACCAGTCGTCCAAAGCAGTGTGGTTCTGGTAATCTGGCTCTCGGTTCGTTCACCCCATCGACTGCCATATTTTTAACATTATGCACCAGCAGATCTTGGTGCAAGGCCCGCAATGGAATGGGCTACCATATTGGTTGCCAGGGAGTGGCTTCATCGTTACGACCAGCTTACAAGTCGCACCATTACGCGGCCTTAGGCCGCCGGGCGCCACTGACGTGTCCCGCTGTGCTCAGCATTGGGCAAAGCAACCGAAACTAAAGAAGCAGGTTAACCCTTGAATAAAGAACAACTGAAACAACTCGAAGACGACCTCTGGGCTGCCGCTGACAATCTGCGTGCGAATTCCGATTTGAAGGCGTCTGAATACAGCACACCGGTGCTTGGGCTGATCTTCCTCAAGTTCGCCGACATTAATTATCAGCGCCATGAAGAAGCGATTCTCAGCGAACACCAGGAGCTCAAAAGCACCCGTCGTGAGAAACCGCTTCACGAAATCGCGATTGCCAAGTGCGGGTTCTATCTTCCAGACCATGCTCGCTACAGCTACCTGCTAAACCTGCCCGAGAGTCAGGACATCGCCAAGGCTATTGAAACAGCGATGGAGGCGATCGAGGAATACAAGCCCGAGCTACAAGGCAGTCTTCCGAAGGATGAGTATTACCGCCTCACACGCTCGGCTGAGACCCGACTGATGCCGTTCGATCTGCTGCGCCAGTTCGACAATATTCCGGACGATGCCACCGGCGATGTTTTTGGGCAGATTTATGAATATTTTCTGGGAAAGTTTGCGATGTCCGAAGGCCAGGGTGGCGGCGAGTTCTTTACGCCGCGCTCAGTGGTGCGGCTGATGGTGGAGATCATCGAGCCCCATGGCGGCTCGGTGTTCGATCCGGCCTGTGGTTCGGGCGGTATGTTCGTGCAATCGGCGCAGTTCATCGAAAAGCACTGCGAGGAGTTCAAGGCACAGGGCGAAGACACCAGCGTATATGTGTCCGGGCAGGAGAAAAGCTCGGAAACCGTCAAACTGGCGCGCATGAACTTAGCTGTAAATGGTCTGCGCGGGCAGATCATGCAGGGCATCTCCTACTACGACGACCACTTTAACTCCTTTGGCCAGTTTGACTATGTGCTCGCCAATCCGCCGTTTAACGTCGATGAGGTTTCGCTGTCCGGGGTAGAAAAAGATCCGCGCTTTAACACCTACGGCATCCCCCGCAAAAAAACCAAGGCGGCCAAATCCGAACAGGGCAAAGAGACAGTACCCAACGCCAACTACCTGTGGATCAATCTGTTCGCCACGTCGCTGAAGGAACCCAGCAATACCAGCCCTGGCGGCCGTGCCGGGTTGGTCATGGCCAACTCTGCCTCCGACGCGCGCCACTCCGAGGCGGACATCCGCCAGACCCTGATTGAAAACAACCTGATCTACGGCATGCTCACCCTGCCGTCGAATATGTTCTACACCGTCACCCTGCCAGCCACCTTGTGGTTCTTTGATAAGGGCCAGATCGACGAACGCATTCTGTTTATCGACGCGCGTAATATTTTTACTCCAATCGACCGTGCCCACCGAGAGTTCTCGGAAGAGCAAATTCAGAACATCGCCATCATCAGCCGCTTGCACAAGGGCCGTCGTGATGAGTTTGTTACCTTGATCAACCGTTATTTCCAGCAGGGCATGTCGCGCCTGGCAGCCAATAACCAGCAGGTAAAACCAGTCGCCGACCAACTGCTCGCCGTACTGGATGACGACTCAGGCAAGCAAGCCGTGGCCAGCCTGGTCAAGGCCTGGGACAGCCTCGCACCGCTGGAAACAGCCTGGGCAGGTTATCAGCAGCAGAATGGTGCCAATGAAGGCATAGATCACACGAATGCCGCCCAGCAGGCACTGCGTGCGACCTTCGATCCGTTTTTCATCACATTGCACGACAACCTGAAACAGATCGACAAGGCCGTACGCCGCCACGAAAAGACGCTGGCAGAAGCTGCAAAACTAGCCGGCAAACGTCAGACCGCCGACCGCGCTACTAGGCAGCTTAAAGTCGCGTTGGAAGAGCTGCATAAGGAAGTAAAGAACGCCGAAAGTAGTTTTGGCCATATCCAGTGGTTGCAGGAGCGCTTCCCCAAAGCCGAATACGAAGATGTCACCGGTCTGTGCAAATTAGCGAACCGGGATGAGGTTAAGGAGCAGGATTACTCGCTCAATCCGGGGCGCTATGTAGGTGTGGTGATTGAGGAGGACGGGAAAACGGAGGAAGAGTTTGTTGCTGAACTCGTGAGCTTAAACGATGAGCTTTCGCTGCTTAACTCCGATGCAAAAATTCTGGCAGATGTTATCGCCACAAATATTGCTTCCACGACTGGAGGCGAATAATGGACTGGAAGGAATATCCATTTGGTGATTTGGTTGATTTCCCACCAAGGGTTCCACTGAGAAAAGGCGACAGTTATACGTTTGTGGACATGTCTGCGATAACACCGTTCTCACGTTTTGTTGCAAGTGCTGAACATAAATTATTCGATGGTTCCAGTCATAGTCGGTTTGTTGACGGAGATGTACTTATGGCGCGCATCACGCCATGCCTTGAGAATGGAAAGGTCGCGCAGTTTAAGAGTGTTTCTGGTGAAAAGGGTTTTGGCTCGACAGAGTTTTTTGTTTTCCGGCCAAAGCCAGAGAAACTGGACGGTGATTTTTTATACTACCTTTCGCGAAGCGATCTGCTTTGGAAAAGTGCAATAAACAGCATGGTCGGTGCGAGTGGTCGCCAGCGAGCGGATGCTAAATTCCTTAAAAGAGTATTATTAAAGCTTCCTTCATTGGCCGTACAGCGCAAAATCGCCGCCATTCTGACCGCCTACGACGACCTGATCGAGGTCAACAAGCGCCGCATCGTGCTTTTGGAGAAGATGGCCGAGGAAATCTACCGTGAATGGTTCGTCCGTATGCGTTTCCTTGGCCATCAGGACACCCGTTTTGTTAAAGGTGTGCCGAAAGGGTGGAATGTGGAGCCGATTAGCACGATCGGTTCAGAGATACGGTCAGGTGTTAAGAAGAAGGACTTGGCAGATGATGAAATCTACATCGGGCTTGAACATATTCCCCGTAAATCGATTGCGTTTAAGGAGTGGGCTACCGCTGATAGCATAGATAGCAATAAGCTTCACTTTAAAGAACGCGATATTCTGTTCAGCAAAATCCGCCCCTACTTACACAAGGTTGGATTAGCGCATTTTTCAGGAGCATGTTCTTCAGACACTATTGTTCTGCGCCCGCGCCATCAAGTTTACGAAGGATTTTTGTTGTTTACCGTGTTTAGCGATACCTTTATTGAGCTGGCCACAACTGCGTCAAAAGGTACAAAAATGCCGAGAGCAGACTGGGCGTTTCTTGAAAAGTTAGAAATCAAGATTCCTTCTCTCGACTTGCTGGAGAAATATCAAGCAAGGTTTGAAGAAATTTTTAATATGATAGCTACACTGCTTCGCGCAAACCAACAGGCGGTGAATGCTCACGGCCTGCTGCTCCCGCGCCTAATCTCCGGCAAGCTCTCGGTGGAAGACCTGGATATTCAGTTTCCACCCAGTATGCAGGAAGCGTCTTCACGCACCGAAGTCGAACCAGGGGCCAGTTATGCCTAACTTCTTGTCCGAAGACGTCATCGAGCAAGCGATGGTTCAGCGCTTGCAGCATCTGTATGGCTACGATTCGCTGAATTGCTATACTAGCGATCCGGCGGATTTGGATGATGGTTCGGGGCGTTCAGACAAGCGAGAAGTCATCTTTCGTGACCGACTGAAAGTAGCGGCAGTGGCATTAAACCCGGAAATTCCCGAAACCGCCATTGATGTTGCGGTAGATCAGGTCTGCGACCGTCGCCAGGCTATGGCCACCATTGCCGCCAACCGTGAGTTGGATGGCCTGATCCGTGATGGAGTACGCGTCGAGTTTAAGGATGACAAGGATAAAAATGGCCGCATCCGCAAGGAGCGAGTGCGGCTAATCGATTTCGACAGGCCCGACAACAACCATTTTCTGGCTGTTACCCAGCTGTGGATTCAGAGCACCGGTGCGGCAGCCAAGGCGGGTTACCGCAGGCCGGACATTCTGCTCTATATTAATGGCCTGCCGTTGGTGTTTATCGAGCTTAAGAACTCCAATGTCAAACTGCGCACCGCCTACGATGACAACCTGACCAATTACAAGGCGGATATCCCTCAGCTGTTTCTCACCAATGCCTTCTGTGTGTTTAGCAACGGCATCGAAACCCGCCTGGGCAGTCTGAGCGCCGAGTGGGAACACTTTTTCCACTGGCTGCGTCCGGAGGACGAAAAGGAAAAGGTGCGTCGCGACCAGATCCGCGCCGAGGGCACCAGCGCCGAGCGTTTTCTGCAAGGCTTGTGTGCCAAGAACAAGCTACTGGACTATCTGGAAAACTTTGTGGTTTACCATAAGGGCACCCAGAAGATTATCGCCCAGAACCATCAGTTCATCGGTGTAAACCGGGGCTTTGACAAGTTTCTGCGCCGGGAAGAATTCGGCGGTAAGCTCGGAGTGTTCTGGCACACCCAGGGTTCGGGCAAGAGCTTTTCCATGATTTTTTATGCCCGCAAAATCATCCGCAAGGTGCCAGGCAATTACAGTTTTGTGGTTGTGACCGACCGCGCGGATCTGGATGGGCAGATTTACCGCAACTTCCTCAATACCGAAACGGTAAAAAAAGCCGATACCGCACAGCCCAAAGACAGCGAGCAACTGCGCACCTTCCTTGGCCAGAACAAAAAGCTGGTGTTTACCCTGATTCAGAAATTCCGCTGGCCCAAGGGCAAGCGCTACCCGGTGTTGTCCGAGCGCGATGACATTATTGTGATTGTGGATGAGGCACACCGCACCCAGTACAAGTCTCTGGCCGAGAATATGCGCGCCGGGCTGCCCAACGCCCAGTATCTGGCCTTTACCGGCACGCCCTTGCTGGGGCGCGAGCGCAAGACCAACGAATGGTTTGGCGATTATGTATCGGAGTACAACTTCAGCCAGTCCATGGACGACGGCGCAACCGTGCCGCTGTTCTACAAAAAGCGTGTGCCCGAGGTGTTGAACCAGAACGAAGACTTGAGCGACGAGTTCTACGAAATTCTGGAAGATGAAAACCTCGACGACATACAGCAGGAAAAGCTGGAACGCCGCTTCGCAACGGAGCTGCAAGTGATTAAGCGCGATGATCGGCTGGAGAAAGTCGCCGAAGATATTGTCTTCCACTTTCCACGTCGGGGTTACCTTGGCAAAGGCATGGTGATTGCGGTGGACAAGTTCACCGCCGTTAAGATGTGCAATAAGGTGCGACGACTGTTTAAGGACGAGATCAAGTCGCTGCGCGGCGAAATCAAAAAAACTTTGGACGAGGTGCACAAGGCGCGCTTGCAGAAACGACTCGAATGGATGCGCAAGGTGAAAATGGCGGTGGTGGTCAGCGCCGAAAATGGCGAGGAAGAAAAGTTTGACGCTCAGGGCCTGGATATTCGACCGCACCGTAAACGCATGGAGCAGCTGGACGCTCACGGCCATGACTTGGAATACAACTTCAAAGACCCGGAACACCCGCTGCAACTGGTGTTTGTTTGCGCCATGTGGCTCACCGGCTTTGATGCCCCGACAATCTCGACCCTGTACCTCGACAAACCACAGAAAGACCATACCCTGATGCAGACCATTGCCCGCGCCAACCGGGTGAGTTCGCACCGTATTAACGGGGTAGAAAAGACCAACGGCGAAATCGTTGATTACTACGGTGTGATCGGCAGGCTTAAGAAGGCAATCAAAGATTACGGCCAGGGCGGTGAAGGGCAGGAGGATCCGCCAGTCAGAGACAAGGACGCATTGTTCGCCCTGCTGATTGACGCCATAGAGCAAGCACGCACCTTTTGTGCCGAGCGCGATATCACTATCGACACTGCACTTACAGCGGACGATGTCTTCAAACAGGTCAGCTTGTTTGAAAGCTGGGCAGATACGCTGCTCTCGAAAGATGAATGGCGGCAATCCTTCAATGTGTTCGAAAACACTATTACCGCACTCTATGAGGCCTGCAAGCCGGAGATTTTAGGTGACCCAGTCGTACGCAAGGTAGCTTTGTTCCAGTATCTACGCGGTGTTATCGACAGCATTATTCAACAGCAAGACATTGATTCGGTCACCCGAAAGATTGATGAACTACTCGATGAAAGCCTGATTGTGGATGATGAAAAATTCGTTGGAACCAAGGAGGAAAAGGGCGGTTGGAGAATTACACAAAAGGGTCAGGGGTGGGATCTCAGTAAGATCGACTTTGAAAAGCTGAAAGAAGACTTCAAACAGGCCAAGTACAAAAATATCGAGATCGCCGACTTGCGCGCATTTTTGGAAAAGAAACTCCAGGATATGCTCAACAATAATCGCACCCGACGAGATTTTGCTGAGCGCCTGCAAGAGATCATCGAAAATTATAACGCGGGCAGTAGTTCAGCTGACAGCGATTTTGCCGAGTTGGTGAAATTTGCCGAATCACTGAAGGACGAAGAAGATCGCCATATCCGAGAAGGCTTGACCGAAGATGAGCTGGAAATATACGACCTTCTCTGCAAAGACAACATGACTAAAGCCGACGAAAAGAAAGTCCGTATGGCGGCTAAGGTGCTGTTAAACCGACTGACCGAGGAAAAGCCGAAAGTGCTGGTGCAGGACTGGTACAAAGATAGTCAAACCAGACTGTTCGTGCGAGACGAGGTTGGCTCGGTACTGGATAAATATCTTCCCGAAGACAGCTATGACAAGGATCTGTTCATACAGAAGCGCGACAAGGTTTATGAGTTGACTCTTGATTTGGCGATCAATCACCAAAGATGGGCGGCGTAGTTCCGGTTGGATATTCAAAGAAGATGGCAGGGTTGGCGAGCCCCTGCTTGGACGGAGGCTCGACCGGATGATGCGGGTATTTAGGTGACCTGCGGACGGACAGCCATCAGCACCCTTCCGAATCATACTTTGCTGCCGCACAGATATTCTCGTCAGCTACAACCTGTAAGACTACAGACTTGCAGCTATATGACATACGGTGGCGACATTATCGCCGTAGAGAAATATCTACTTCGCCAACCAGAAAGATCACAGATTTTTAAAATCTGCCAAGCTTAATTTGAGAACTGCGCATGCCGACGCTTGTGAGTCGCAAAAGGGCATTATCTCAACAATGCAGATCTCAAACATCAACTTCAACCTGCGTAACAATCTGATTTTCGACCTCCGTATAGATATCAACGTCTTCATCGGGTACGTCTATGCTCACAATTAGACTGTATCGAACAGAGTTTTCCCAACGATTCTGCGCTGACCTATATTTCCACCAACCGCTGACTGGGTAAACAGCAATAGTATTCATATCGAGTAGGTCTGCCACGGTGCCTATCCAAGTGTCTGAATGTAGAGAGCCGCGAGTACGCAATGAAGGTCCTAACTGCCAACCTCCAGGATCACCCTCCCGACCATCATAATCTCCCAATTGGTCGTTAGCGATTTTGTTGATCGATGCTCGGAACACATCTACTGTCTCTCCCGGGCGAATAACATCAAAACGCAGGCCATGGGACTGATACCGATAGCGATCCCGGTAGCCTCGGCGCCCAGGATTCGGCTCGATAAAATAGGATAGCGTCACTTTCAGCCGAACTTCCTGCTCTAAAGGCAGCAGCTTAAGCGCTTCCAACGGCCACGGAAGCGTGTAAAGCTGCATTTCATTAAGCTTTGGATCAGAAGATGTGCGGGCTTCATCAGACTTTAGGAATGGCTGCATGCTCTCTTGAGTGACCAAGGTCAAAATATGATTTGCGCTATAGCGAGCCCTCTCGAGGTCGGGGACTCCGTAACCCGCACAACGAAGCATTAGCTCTTTTGCTCGCGAGGGCGAGTGTTGTTGCCGAAACAAGCTAAAACGCTTCCTCATAACGACAGTCCATTCGGCTGAATGGACAATCAGAGCACGTATCGTTTCTGGCCAGTACTCAGGATACTCCACCATCAAAATTGCTGCTTGCCGAGAGACCAAAGCGCTCGCAGCACTGGTATCTCTGGAGGTCTCAAAAAGTGGCCCGGTGGTTCTTCCCGACGTTGTTAGCAGAGAGACTACGTCATCATCAGTTACAAAATTTCCGTCAGGTGAAAGTAACCGGTTCCCACCTTCAGCAACGACATCTGGTTTATAAGGCGCCTGTTTCTTCCACCCCCAATTAACAGATGTTCTAGTTGCAGGCGCAAGATCTCCAGCTCTTGCAATTGGCGACCAGCCATCTAACGAAGGATCGTCATTCGTGGTTTTTTCTGTATATGCTCCGACAGTCAATGCATTCCATGATTGGGCCGGATCTTCTATCTCCGCTAATTGGATTTGGTCCCAAAATTCCGCTCCTGGCATCAAATCGAAACCATTCCCGGCTGAAATTATAAACAGCCTCTTTTGGCCATCTTCGGTGCCAGAACTAAACTGATCAATTTCTGCAGACCATGAGCTTGGCATCCCTCCCACGGCATCTGGCTCGGCTGTGACCGCCAGCGAGTAGACTCTGCTCTGGTCAGGATTATTGATCTCTAATTTTGAAATCGTACCAACAGTAATTGCACCATAAAGCTCTAGATCATTTACGCCCTGTGGAGGAAGAATCCTCCCCGACTCAATTCTGTGAGATAGTTCTATTGGTCCTTGCTCTGAAATGACTTGCTGCAATTCCCCGAAAATGGCCAGGCCAGCTTGCAATGAACCATGCTCGTTGAAAATGGTTCTCTGTTGATACTCATCATATTTTGACCAATTTGGATTCCAGCACTCAGCCTCAGAATCACTGGTGACGAGGGAAAGAACTGGATGATTAAAATTCACTCCGCCATCGAGAACCAAAATTGACACATTTGCGTCAGGTTTCACTTGTATGCGGTGTGTAAGATCTTGCACCCAATCAAATTGTGCTTTAGGTGACATAGAAATAAAGATGCTCGGAGTGTCTTTTGCGCGCCGGAGCTCTTCGAGATTGGCAATCAGTTCTGGCGCGGCTGCGAGTTGTGTTGAAGACGCTTTGACTAGAGCGACATAGCTGTCAAAAAAAGTGAGCGAAGTGTTTCCCAGAGTGCCACCAATACGCTCAACCAAACGCTCTACGACAACCGAAGGGCTGATGCTATTAGGAGGGGCCTTCAACCACAGCTCCCACCAGATTTCTCGGTTAGCGTCGTCTGGAAAGCGACTGGGAGCATCGGTCCAGAAAGCTCGAAGATCAGCCAATTTAATACCACTAATGCTATCGATCAGTGGTTGATTGCGGGGACGACCACCATTGCTTGTTTGGGTAAGGTATTCGGAAATTTTTTTGTGGAATGCTTGCCTCCGAGATTCAGGAATAAACACTGTTGCAATTTCTACCTGATCGAAAGTCCGACAAGCTCTTAACCGGAAATCCTGATTGTCGAGTTTCTGAAGAGGTAAAGGCATTCCAGGAAACCCGATAATTTCAACATAAATGCCAGTTTCATCAGTAATCGGCTCAGGCGCATTCGAGCGGCTGCCATTAAATTCTTGGAGGATAGCATCGTACTGACTCTGCAACGCGGCGCCGTGGGCTAAGCGATTCCTTAGTGGCACTCCTGGGCCTGAACCGCCATTTCTGGATCGAAACTCCTCATTCTGGACAAATCCATTTAACAGAATATGCGACTTTCGCTCCGCCATACCTTATCTCAGCGCCTCCCTGCCTGGCGACGTTGAATGGCCTTCTTCATTAACGCCGTATTAATTTGTGCATCGTGATGCAAAACTGCTTCCTTTGCAGCATCTTCGCAAGCGCGGGTCGCCTCCGCCGCGCTGAGTCCTTCTGATTCAAATAACAAAACCTCCCAGTCCAACGACGACGTGTCGAAAGCCACAAGCCGATTGCTCATCAATTGCTTCACCTGCTCCGGCCCAGGTTTCTGGAACTCAATGATGTCATCAAAACGACGATACAATGCCCTGTCTAAAAGCTCTGGGTGGTTCGTTGCTGCAAGGATGAGGCTTTCCGAGCGATCTTGTTCAACGAACATAAGGAAAGAATTAAGTACTCGCCGAATCTCACCGACATCATTAGCTGCGCCACGTTGCGTGCCTATGGCATCAAACTCATCGAAAAGGTATACCGCTCGCGTCTGCTGAATATGATCAAAAATTAAACGCAGCTTGGCTGCAGTTTCACCCATAAATCGTGTTATTAAACTGTCGAGAACAACCGTGTATAGCGGCAGCTTAAGCTCAGCTGCTAAGACCGCAGCCGAAAAGGTCTTTCCTGTGCCAGGAGGACCGGTAAACAACAGTTTACGCCTAGGCAACAACCCAAATTGTGACAACTTTGCTTTTTGACGCTGCTCAAGTAGAACATGTTCTAGACGCTCACGCACTTCATCAGATAGAACCAACTCACTTTTTCGGACACCCGTTGGGGTTAACTCGAGTAAGCCTTTTAATTCGCCTTTTAGCGGCTGGGTGAGAGGTGTTGGTTTAGTTGAAGTGACGGGCCGCAGAGACTTTTGAGACTTTTCAATCGCTAGTTTGAGATCCGTGGCAACGTTGTGATGCCCCTTACGGGCTTCCTTAGCCGCCACTTGCAGAGCAATAGAATAGAAACGCTGATCATCGCGATCAGCGTGACTTTTCAACAATGCTTTGATTTGCTCTGCGGTTGCCATATGTTACCCAAGCGTGGATTTTTCAGTGCCTATACGTGCACAAGTATATCAGCTAGCGCCATCATATACTCCCTACCCTCCGCCTAACGCTTACGCGTTTTAACATACTGTTTAGTGATCTTTAATGGTCAGCTAATACGAGCTAAAATAATGAAAATTAAGCTTTTATTGCTTCCTGCTCAAACACCAAGTTCGGGCACTTCCATTCACGCACCTTTGCATTCCAATACTTTACCAGGAGAAATAAAACTTGCTTAGCACAGCAACTATCCCCACCAGCAAGCAGCAAATGATTAAATCGTTGCCGACAGGCAAGCAATTAAGAATGGTGGAGCCCAGGAGCATCAATGAGAATGACGAGCCCCTGCTTGAATAGAGGCTCAACCGGATGATGCGGGCATTTAGGTGGTATGCGGACAGGCGATCATCAGAACCCGTCCGAACCATACTTCGCTGACGCATAGGCATTTCCATCCGCTACAGCGCTACAACCCGCACGACTGCTGACGTTGGGACGCCCTTCATCCGCTACAACCACGCTAGTTGTAGCGGACAGACTAGCCCTGCAGCCCGCATGCCGACCGGCCTGTAGCGGTGTAGCGCTTGAGTCAGAAGTGCCAGCGGAGAGGTAGCGCTTGAAGGCGTCCAAAAAGTCAGACTTAATGTAACCCTTTCTCACGGTGGTACCAATCCGCACATCTTTGGACTTAACGCTAAAGCCTGCCAACTTAGTGGATACTTGTCGGGCCGTGATCGGCTTTCCGCGATTCCATGTATTCCATAGCGCTTCACCGTCAGCACAAAGCGTATCCACCAGTTCGGCGCTAAAAATGCGCTCGGCGTTCTTATTTTCGAATATCGCCTTGATGTCCTTAAGCAGCTCCGTGCCTACATCTGGAGCCTGCTCCGCCTCATCCATACGCGTAATGATTATTGCGATGACCCGGGCGCGTTCCGGCCACTCCCCGCCGATAGTATCGGCAATCTGTAGCAGCGGCTCCCAGTTATCTTGAGCTCGATTGTTGAGTCCTAGCACTGGGTCAGGGCGAGCAACTATTACTTCATCTGCGACATCATCGTGCAGGCGGCATAGCTGTCTTTTCAGGCGAACCTCCAATCCAGTCTCCATGAAGCGAATATTATCAACAGACTCACTAGGCAGCTTGCGGCGAAGCTCAAAACGAATTGAGCGGCTTTCTAGGGTGCTGGCGATGCTCCCTATGCCGCACAATGCTTTGGCACCCCATGTAGAAAAGCGCGTAGGCTCATGGCTTTCTCCCACCACACGGATGATGGACCCGTTTCGCTTATGCCCCGAGTTGAGCACGCCTCTAGCATCTTCATTATCGCGCAAAAAAGTATCCACTTCGTCAATCAATAGTGACGGTTGCCACTTGTCCATGGAGCGAAAAAGCGCGGAAGAGCTAATGCCATCGCACTTGAGCGGCTGAAAGGCGAAGAGCTCCATAAAGTCTAGCAGAGTGGACTTCCCGCAGTTGGGCAACGGTGCGGTAATGTTGGCGATGGGAGCTACGTGAACCTCATTTATGAACCATGTGAACACAATCCATAAAGCAGCTGCATCGGCCACTACCGGTTCGCAGATCACGTACTGGCGCAGAGTGTCCGATAACTCGCGCACCAGTGCAGCGCCATCTACCTGCTCGTCCCACGGCTCGACAGTAGGAAAGAAGCTATTATTAGCTTCTTCCTTATCCTGCTGAGTCAGCTTATCCAATTCCGCAATCGACACCCTGGCCTTTTTTGCACTGGCACGGATGCGTTGCCAGTTGGCTGGACTTTTCTGACGAATAGTAAAAATAATCTCGAGGATTCCTTGCTCAAAAATGGCGCCAGGGTCATCACCCAGTTTACCAAGCGCTTCCATGACCCTCGCCATGGCTTCTTCATCGCGATTCTTGGCACTTATGCCTGACTGTAATTGCTTTGCCACGCTCATTTCGCCCCCTTGCACTGGGCCAGATCGTTGAAATCCGAGCATTGGCAACCGGAGCAGGAAAAAATCGGCAACGTCAGTTTAGCGAGAATGGTGTCAGCGGCCTTTTTCCCCTCGGCATAGCCTTTGTTGTGTTGCTTATACCGGTCGTTGTCTGCAGCAACAATAATCTCCACACCAGCGGGAAAGGCGACTCGAATGCGCTTCGCAACAGGCTCCATGTTGTCGGCGGTCATCGCAGCTACCACAGGAAAGCCACTGGCCTCATGAATAGTAGCGGCTGTCGCCCAGCCTTCGCACAGGTAGACAGTCTGAGCACCTGCGACTTTGCCCACCAACGCCGCCGCACCAGTGATGAGACCACCTTTCAGAAAGCGCTTGCTCCCGTTGCGGTTGATACGCTGCAGATTAACCAGCTTGCCGTTGGCATAAATCGGGACCAGTAGCTCACCGTTTGACTCCCTGAGCCTGTGGGCACCTACACCTTTGGAGAGCAAGTAAGGATGATTGACCAGTGCCCCTGATGCCGTATACCAAATTTTCTGAGCATGAACTGCAACCTGGGACTCGTCGTGTGATTTCTGACACTGCCGTTTACGTGCCGCCCTGCCTGCAGCCTGGCGAGCTCGTTCAACAGCAACGGGATCGTATTTACTACGCAAGGTGATGATGTACTTTTCGTCCGTGTGCCAAAAGCCGAATACAGCAACTTCATGGCTTAACACCACGTACCAGACATTCAAATTACCGCGCTTTTTATCCGGTGCGTCAAGACGCTGAATCTCACCATCGTTGCAGATAGAAAAATCAGTGACACCACGAATGGTCAACGCTTCAGAAAGAGCGTCCTCAATGCTACGGTGCCTGTGAGCCTGCCCGCTCAACTGTTCTGAATTAGCTCGCCCTATCGTCGCGGGCTTTTTCATGCCTTTCATTCAACCTCCTCCTTCTCTCGACCACGCTCGAAATTAGTCGGCCGCCGAGTCGGCCAAAGCCAAATAGTTACCCGGGTGTGAG
Source organism: Marinobacter gelidimuriae (assembly GCF_000372805.1). Lineage (GTDB taxonomy): Bacteria > Pseudomonadota > Gammaproteobacteria > Pseudomonadales > Oleiphilaceae > Marinobacter > Marinobacter gelidimuriae. Next base: position 144,005 of record NZ_KB889828.1, read on the forward strand.
CAAGCTCATACATAGCGATGGCCCTCCTGAGCTTCCAATCGGTGGGACTCGTTGATGTGTCGCTTGCGCATCGTCTCAGAGGCTTCCGCCGTGCTGGCATAGCTTTCGCCATCCACCAGCCAGTTGAGTACATCTTTCAGGCGATAACGAATCGCACGTCCATGACGAACGAAGCGCGGGGCAGGCCTGCCTAGCAAGGTTCCGGTACAGCGTGCCTTTCGGGCAGTGGTGGGTTGCACAGCAATCAGGTATGGGAAGACGGCGGACTCGGGCAGCTCAATCAGTGCTGGATCGAATCCGTCGTGGTACTTGGCCAGTGCATCGGACAATGTGGTGGTGGGGTCGAACTTCTTAACGATCATCGTAAACATCCTCTATCTGTGTTGGATGTCTTGGATGATCCTTGTTCCTGCTGGTTATTAAGATTCAGGTTCGTAAATATTTATTTGAATGCAAATCTGATTTTTCGGATCTGCATTCATTTTACTCGTCATAAAAACGAACCCAAAGAAATCAAAATAAAAATCAAAAGTTCAGTGAATCTAGCTCTTCTGCCTTTTTCATCAACTTCAACATGTACTCCTTCTCAGACTCCAGTCGCCTGAAAAATTTTCCGACAGGGCGAGATGGTCGCATTTCAAGCTCCCCGAACTTATCATCGTGAGGAAAAAGAGCGCTAGCCATGCACTTTGCTGTTATTTTTGAGCGGGTCAGGCTCGCCCAGATCGTTAGATCAAAATAGGCAGCTGCGCGATATTCAAACAGTTTTTTGACTTCTGACGGCTTCACACAGGAGACATTAAATTTATTAGAGCAATTTTTCAAAAGATAGCGCCGTATCCCTTCAACTCTTACTTCAATCGTCGATGTTCCATTTATATTTACATAACTGAAATCATTAAGATCTTCTAATGAAACATGCGAAAACATGACATGCCTGACATCTTCAATATCCCAACCCCTCTCTTCTGACAAACAGCTCGCCGCTTTTTCAATACGCTCAATGAGGGCAGAATTTTCCTTCATCGCAGCCATCGCATCCCACATGGTTACGAAACGGACATTGCTGTGGGGGCTAACACCGAAATTGTCACCTACGATTCTTTTTACTACTTTTCTTGCCTCTACAAATGCATCCGATGAATCATCCCCCGCTTCCATTTCAGCAAATTCATCCTCACCAAGACGGTGGCGCTGCTCGGCAGCATACAACTCTCCCGCTATGCCCATACCGTCGTAATCCAAGGGCGCTTTAGATGCATCTGCCATTCTACTAAATATCGAGCTTATAGTTGAATCGTACAACAACGGCCCAGTGTAATCGTGAGGGATAGACCTAATAAAATTCGACGTATAGATTCGACCATAGATCGCACAAACAGCACGATGAGGATCCTTATCCCGCCACTGAGTGTATGGTTCAATATCAAACCACTCAGGCAATTGCGAAACATCGTTTATCTTCTTCGACATCTGAGCCACTTCCTCCGCTCACTCCATATAAAGGCGGCAGGCCAGTGCGGTGAAGTTGCCGCACGTTCGGGAGCTACCCTAGGCCCGCCAACTTGGTCAGGCTTGCGCTATCAGCGCCACCTCTATCTAACTACCTGAAACGGCGCATCCACCGCTCCTTCTTCATCATTTTCATCACCCAACTCATTTGTGTCAGGCTCAGCCACCTGCTGAGCAAACGCTTCTACGGCATCGCGGGTGTGGTCAGGTCGCAAGTGTGCGTAATGCTGAATAGTGGTCTGAATATCGCTATGGGCCATCAGCTTGGCAACCGTCAACAAGTCCACCCCTGCCATTACCAGCTGGCTAGCGAAATTGTGGCGCAGACTGTACATCACCAGACTACCTGGCAGCTCGGCTAACTCTCGAACCTTAGCCCATGGCTTTTGCATCGCCGTCCGATCCATACGCTTTCCAGTACGAACCGAGGGGGATACCAGGCCGGTTTGGGGTTTGCCTTGCTGGCGACGCCAAACCTTGAGCACGCTGACCACAGCGCTGGACATAGGAAAGATCATCGGCTCTGGATGATGGTGCGCGGTCTTCTCGATTACTTTACGAATGGTGCCAAAGGTAAGGTTGACGTGCTCCCAGCGCAGACCAAACAGATCGCCAGGCCGAAAGCCGGTGTAATACATGATTAATATCCACGGCTTCACATGATCCACATAGGTGACATCATCAAGGTCAGGTAAGTACGCCTTGCCACGTACCCTGCTCCGTTGGCGCTCCTGACGCTTAAGGTCTTGGTAGGCATCTAGCCCACTGAATAGCGCCCCAACTTCTTCCGCTTCCAGGTACCGTCGCTGAGACGCCTGCTCGGCCATCTCCTCTTCCGTTGTGGCGGGACGCTGTAAGTTAATTCCCGCCAGCGGATTATTTGGTATCACTTTACGCTCAGCCGCATGCGCGAGAAGCGTTTTGAGTGCCCCCAGGCTTCGCTTGCTGGTAGTGAAGGCTTCACCCTTGGCTTCTCGCTCACCCTGCCAACGCTCAATATCAGCATGGGACAACTCACCCATAGGCCTATCAAGCCAGTCAGCAAAGGCGCGGCGAATCCGCAATAGCGCAGAGTGGCCATCCTTCTTGCGACCTTGCACCACCGTATATGGGCCATCCAAGTAGGCGCGTAATGTCCGCGCATGCTGGCGCTGGGCTTCCGCTCGGGCTTCTTCCAGCACTGCTCGTGGATCGCCACCTTGAGCCACTACAGCCAGTGCTTCGGTGGCATTACTTCTGGCCTGTGCAGCGGTTAAGGTGCCGTACGCCCCAAGAGTCATCATTCGACGCTGGCCGGTCTTAGTTCGATAGTAGAGCCGGAAGGTAAGGCCACGCTGCCCAGCGCGAACGTGATAGCCGGCCAGGTCGGTATCCCACACATCACTTTCTGGTGGTGTCTTGGCCAGTTGCTCAAGCGCCCTGGCGGTCAGCTTCATCTTGGTGGTACTTGCCATATCTCGCCCTGCTCTCTAGGTGACAACTAGGTGACAGATGGAGGATAAAACAAGGTATAGCGGGAAACAAGCAGCAACCTCAGATAGTCGATCAACTATTTGATTTTAATAATATATTATATTCGTTTTGTTCCTGTTTGTTTCTCTTGAAATATGGCTATAATGCCCTCCGAAGGCAGTGGTCACAGGTTCGAATCCTGTCGGGCGCGCCATATTTTTCAAGGCCTTACGTGAAAGCGTAGGGCCTTTTTTATTGGCTGTGCCCAAACGGTGCCCGTGGAGTGCCCAAAATTATAAACTGCTTTTCCCTGATGCGATGATCATGACCCTTGCACCAACTTGAGCACACGATGGTTTGGGCACAATATTCTACTGCAGATGCTCATGCTAAATGCCTAAGATAAAGGCAGATGGGCATTCCTTAAAAATCAATAAATCCAATTATTGTGCGCCAACGGCATCTTATTCAGCAGGCTTCTGCGCTCTCGCCAGTCCGGCAGGTGTTTGTCCATGTACGCCTTAAATCGCTCGTTGTGTCTGCGCTCCAGCAAGTGAACCAGTTCATGCACCAGTATGTATTCAAGACATTCAGGGGGCTTTTTCGCGAGCTCCAGATTCAGCCAAATACGCCTTGCTTCCGTGTTGCAGCTACCCCACTTGGTTTTCATTTTCTTTACGCCCCAGCTATTGGCTGTAACACTGATTTCTTTTTCCCAATAGGGCAAAAGCTCGCTGACGCGTGACTTCAGTGCGCTGCGGTAATATTGCGAGAGCAGCAAATCTTTATTTTCGATGGATGTGCCTGCACTCACATAGAGATCAATTTTGCCCCGCCCCACCTTGACCTCGTGGCGCCCTGCCCGTTCCACTACGCTTAAGCGATGGTGCCGCCCCCACAAGTAATGGCTCTCTCCATTCCGCATTTCCCGGTCAGACTGCCTGGGCTGTTTGGCAAAGTCGCTTTGCTGTTTTTTTATCCAGGGAATACGGCTGATAACCGCCATGCGAATAGCCGTATCGGTCATTTTTTCGGGCGCCGACACTCGTACCCGACCATCTGGCGGCAGCACACTGATGTGTAGATTTTTTATTGGCTTTCGATTGAGCAGCAGCTCAATCGTTCCAATCTGAATATGGGGCATCAGCGATAGTCCTTCTGAGCTTTCGCCAGCTCCATCACATTTTGAACATCGACATCAAAGCCGGCTGGCCGAAAATTGTACATAAAATAACCAGTTTACTGAGCTGCCCCGAGTTTATTGCCCAGCATCGAACCCACCCAAAACACGTTACCCGCCAACGCCATCTGACCTTCCGCAATCTGATCCTGTTTCTGCTGAATCAGCCCAAAAGCGCCCTGCAAACCGAACTGGATGCCTTCTTTCAGACCCTCAATGGCTCCGTCTTTGAAACCCGGGTCGTCACCGCCCAGGCTTTCAGTAAGCGCTTGTTAATAAATAAACTGAACAAGTCATTCAGGGCGAATGCAATAATTCCAGTCGCCGTGAAACTCGCTACGTTCGATGTTGATGGCGGATAAGTCTGCATCAGAGAGGGTCAACCCCTTGGGATATTCAGCAGTATCGAGTTCGGCCCGTACCGTCAAGCCACTGCGTGTCTTGGTGCTGGCGATAAGGTTGACGATGACCTCATGACTGATCAGCGGACGCCCACGCCAGTTCATGGTGATGAACGAGAACAGGCGGTGCTCGATCTTGTTCCATTTGCGGGTGCCTGGTGGAAAGTGATGGACTTGAATGTCCAGACCGGTCTCTTGAGCAAGGTGACTCAACTCTAGTTTCCACAGGCGCACACGATGCCCGTTACTGCCTCCACCATCGGCAGTAATGACCCATTGTTTTGCCTGCGGGTAGCGCTGGACCCCCATGCTAAACCACCAACGCCGGATGGTTTGCACGGCGAAGGCCGAGGTGTCATAGTCTGTGCCAACGCTCACCCAAGCCTCATCAGCTCCGATGTCGTAAACCCCATACGGATTGGCACGCCCGAGCTCCTTGTCGATGAAGTCGTGAACCTTGACCTTGACAGGCTCGCCGCCGGGTAGCCACTCCTGGCCTGCGTTCTTGTAGGCGCCCACCCATTCCTTCTTCTTCGTGTCCACCGAAATCACGGGTTGATTGGCCTGCAGAGCCGCCGTCACCGAGGCGTTGATATGCTCGAACTGAGCGTTACGGTCCGGACTTTGATTGCCTTCAAGCACCTTGACATTGGTCTGCAGGCTGTAGTCCTGCTTTTTCAGGAGCTTGCCCACCACGACGTGGCTCACCGTGTGGCCTTTTGCCTTGAGCTCATCGGCCAAATTACGCAAACTCTTGCAAGTCCAGCGTAGCGGCGATTCCGGGTCACCGCGGGTAGTTGAATCCACCAACGCCAATAGGTCAGGCAGCAAGGTGACATCCTTGGTCTCTATCTTCTTACGCCCCGCACCCGCTTGACGTGTGTTCGTTGTCCACAGGGCCGCCCGATCTCCCGTGCGATCAGTCGATTTTATGGCCTCGATCTCACTGATTCCGGCCATGATGGTGGTGCGCGAAATGCCCGTAGCCGCAGCCACGGCAGACACACCTCCGCGCCCCAACACCTTAGCCTCTACCGCGACCAACAACCTTCGCTGGCGCTCGTCAAGCGCATCGCGCATGACTTCCCAGCGTTGACCAATGTGTAAATTAGTTACCATGCATCAGAGAATATCCGATTACAAAATATTGCACACCTTATTTGTTAACGCTGCCTAAGGCGTTCGAAGCGGCGTTTAAGGAAGGCAACGTCTTTTCCGCCCCAGACAAAGCTCTGGTGCGGGGTACGGTTTATGAATTTTTTCGGATCGGGCAATATGGTCCAGACGCTCCACCAGAACGATGTCCATGGTTGGGTCTAGCTGCTTCAGTATCATGCCGAGGGTAGCGCTCATCACGCCCCCACCGACCAGCACTGCGTCTGCCTGTCTTACGGCCATTGGTTTTTCACCCTAGCGAGCATTGAGCTTGTGTGCTCTTTCACGATCAGCAAAAGAGCCTGTCGGAAACCAGCCAGATGGAGATAATAATGCTGGCAACTGTTTCCTGAATGCGATGTGACGATTATCCCGGCTTTCGGCGCACTATTAAATTGTAATAGGCAACGGCTGCTCGTCACGTAAAGACTCGCCTGGCCCCGGGAGCCTGTCTCCGTTGTACTTGATTTTCCCGCCTTTGCCAGACAACATCACCGCAACTTTAGTCTCACACCCCCCGGCTTGGTAAAGAGGTAGCACGCATGTTACTGGCGATAGGTGCAATAATTGCCGGCTTGATTCTTCTGGTGTGGAGCGCCGACAAGTTTGTAGACGGGGCCGCAGCCGCATCATCAGTCGGTTAGACGGTGGTATTCTGATGCTGGTCTACGTGTCGTACACCGGCTACCTGTTAACCACCATGATACCCGCCACCGGCTAATCGCCGGCGTTTTCCTTGAACACCAAGGCCACCGAGTTCAGGCAGTAGCGCTGACCGGTGGGCGCCGGGCCGTCTGGGAAAACGTGACCCAGATGGCTGTCACAGCGCGGGCAGCGCACTTCTGTGCGACGCATGCCCAGTGCATCATCTTCAATATAATGAATGTGTTGCGGATCGAAGGGCTGAAAAAAGCTGGGCCAGCCGGTACCCGAATCAAACTTGGCGTTAGAGTTAAACAACGGCAAGTCACACAACCGGCATTCGTAAACACCCTGCTTTTTGTTGTCCAGCAGCGTGCCGCAAAACGGAGGTTCGGTGCCATGGTCTAACAATATCCGACGCTCGTCGGCGCTCAGGCCAACGGCTTTCTCTTCAATCTGTTCCGCTGTTAGCGGCGTCAAATCGTATCCTGCTGCAGATTCGACCAAAATAGTGCTCCTTACGCTTTATTCGAGTGGTCGTCGGTAGATGTAGACGCTACGCCCGGCTTTAGCCGATCGCTATATTGGTCAACCAATTTCTGCACTTTGGGTGCAGCAACCGCCATGATATAGGGCTGACCCGGGTTGCGAGCGGCGAAGTTCTGGTGATCTGCTTCTGCTACGTAGAAAGTTTCCAGCGGCTCCAGTTCAGTCACAACCGCCGAGTGGAACACGCCTGCCTGGTTCAACTGTTCGATATAAGCTTGCGCGACTTGGCGTTGCTGTGCCGACTGATAAAAAATGGCCGAACGGTACTGGGTGCCAATATCGTTACCCTGGCGGTTGCGCTGGGTGGGGTCGTGAGCCACCGAAAAGAATACTTTCAGCAAGCTGCCCAACGACACCTGAGTCGGATCGTATTCAACCTTGATTACTTCGGCGTGGCCAGTGGTACCGGTGCATACAGCATGATAGTTAGCGCTGCCAGCAGATCCGCCAGCGTAGCCGGATTCAACCGAGTGCACGCCGTTCATGCCAATAATTACCGCCTCCACGCACCAGAAGCAGCCACCCGCAAGTACTATCTGACCGCTGTCCTGGTCTGCAGGAAGATCCTGCTCTGGATCCGGAAACCGGCTGCGCGGCACGGTCATGCCGGGGACGCTACAGGATGTTGTCACTACTACCTCCGCAAATACGCTTGTTTGTGTGACTATTGTTCGTTCAATCTGATCACGCGGACCACTAGTGTCCCGCCTGGCTCTTCGGACTCTCAGAAGCTCAGTAGGTTCACGAATGAGCCATAATGGACACTCGCTATCCTGCCAGCCCGCCGCGGGTCAGTTTTAACGGGCCCATAAGCTGCTCAAGCCGCTCGCGGCTGAGACCACTGCGCTCTTCAGCCACATCAATTACCGGGCGGCCACTGGCGTAGGCTTCTTTGGCAATTTCGGACGCCAGGCTGTAACCAATTTCGGGGTTTAACGCCGTCACCAGCACGGGATTACGGCCAACACCTGCGTTTAGATGCTCTGCGTTTACGGTAAAGCCTTTTAGCGCTTTGTCACCCAGCAGACTGCTGGCATTGCTTAACAGGCCAATCATCTCCAGCAGGTTGGCACCTACCAACGGTAACATCACGTTGAGCTGAAAATTACCAGACTGCCCGGCGTAGGCGATAGAGGCATCAAGCCCCATGATTTGTGCGCCGACCATAGCCACAGACTCGGGGATTACCGGGTTTACTTTGCCCGGCATAATGCTGCTGCCTGGCTGAAGTACCGGGAGGCTAATTTCTGACAACCCGTGAATGGGGCCGCTGTTCATCCAGCGTAAGTCGTTGGCGATTTTTGTCAGCACTATGCCAAGCCCACGCAGCTGCGCCGACAGCGCCACCGGCGCGTCCACTGCGCTCTGTGCCACAAACTTATGGGCTAGTGGCTTGAAGCCAAAACCGGTATTGGCTTTCAGGCAGCGGGTAAACTCAGGCGCAAACTCGCTAACGGCATTAATCCCGGTGCCTACAGCCGTGCCGCCCTGGGGCAACGCCAGAAGCTCATCTGCTGCACGTTCGATGCGCGCCTGTGTCGCTTTCAATTGCTCGCGCCAAGTACGAAGCTCTTGGCCCAGGGTCACCGGCATTGCGTCCATCAGGTGGGTTCTACCGGTCTTTACCTGCTCGCCATACATGGCTTCGCGTTCGTAGAGAACGCCTTGTAAATGGGTCAGCGCCGGCACCAGGTTCTGGTGAATCGCTATCACCGCGCTGATATGGATAGCCGACGGGATGACATCGTTAGAGCTCTGGCTCATATTCACGTGGTCGTTGGGATGAACCACCACACCACTGAGCTGGGCCAGTGCCGCGATCACCTCGTTAACATTCATGTTGGTGCTGGTGCCAGAGCCGGTCTGGTAGCGGTCTACCGGAAACTGATCATAGTAATCACCGGCCAGCAACTGGTCACAGGCTAGCACAATGGCATCGCGAACCGGGCCATTGAGCAAGGCCAGGCTGGCATTGGCTTCCGCCGCGGCTTTTTTTATCTGCACCACGGCGGCGATGAACGCCGGCGGCATGGGTTGCCCGCTGACGGGGAAGTTCTCGATGGCGCGTTGGGTTTGTGCACCCCAAAGTGCGTTTTCCGGCACCCTGACTTCGCCAAGGCTGTCGCTTTCTACCCGTTCATTGCTCATGGAACCTCCTTGAAGAAATTATGGTCTCTGCCGCACACTTGAGGATGTGAGATCCTGGGGCGCCGATCCCAATACTGTAGACACTCAGCAGGTTTTTTGACAATGCGCGACGTTATGGGGGCTCAATTATCCAGATGGCTGACAAACGCTTGATTCAAAGCCACCATACAATCGCTCTGAAAGCGCTGCACATCCAGGTTGGCAGAATGGTCGGCAACCACTGTCAGTCGCAGCTGGCCGGCGTAGCGGCAAGCGGTCACGCTGACTCCCGCATCGGCAATTTGCGGGCTCCAGGCCACCAGTTCGTCAACCCGACAACCTGCCAGATAGCGAACCACTCCGGCACCGTCGAAGCTGGCCAGTGCTGCACTGGGGCGAGCGGGAAAAGGCCATAGTGGCGTCTGTTTTATCATTTCAGGCAAAAAAGCGCTGCAGGCGGTCAGGCCCCAGGTTAACAACGGTTGCAGACTGTCGCGAAGGCGGCGAACCTCCTGTTTTATGCGATACACCCGTTCCACAAAACTGTCGCCGTCTATTGGCAGCAACAACCGCTCACTGCCACTGCCATTACCCGGCTCAGACAGCGCTGGCCTTAAACTGGCGGGCAGTTGGGAACGAACATCCACTGGCAGTAACAGGTTAATTTGGGCCTGTTCCAGCGCCTGCGGGCTCAGCCCGAGCTGCGTCTGCAAAGCCGCCGTTATACAGGCCGCCAACACGTCGCGGCTGCTAACGCCCAGCGTCTGGGCCGCCGCCTGTAAACGCGCATCGGGAATCGCCGCCGACCAACAGCACTGGCGCTGGCCGGTTAATGGCCTGCTCAGGTTGCTGGGGCTGTCGTCTGGCTGGGCCAGGTAACTGCCTAACTGGCCCGCTAGCTCAAGCGCCGTGGCAGCGCTTGAGCTAAAAGTGCCCGGCAGCTGCCCAGCAGCAGCGGCTGCCGTCTGTACCGCGTCGTTTTCGGGCGGAGGGCCCTCGGCACCAAAAACACGCTCACTCAGCCAATTTTTAGCGCACTGCAGCCAGCGTTCAAGGTCTGCCGGGTGCGCTGCACCGTAAAGTACCGGGTGTTGCTGCGGCGACGCGGTGAACAGTTGTTCCAGCAGTTGCGCCAACGAAGCGCTATCGGCGTAACAATGGTGTATCCGCATGAGCAACAACCCACCACCAACGGCGTTGGGCGCCAACCAGAATTTCCATAATGGCCGGTAAATGGGCAGCGGCTGGCTGATAACGGCGTTTATCCAGGGCTGCTGCTGGGGTGCCGTAAAACGGTCCAGCACAATATCCAGATGCTGGCGCACATCAAAATCGGCACTTTCCTGCCAGCGCCAATAGCCAGCATAAGGTTCCGGGCGAAAACGAAAACGCTCCCAGGCACCCCAGTAAACATGCAAGAATTCGCGCAGGCGAGCAGGCGTCAGCCCCTGAACACGAAGCAATACGGTGGTAACCAGCGGGTTTTCCGGCCGTTCGGCAGCCAGCCAGCCTGCGTCGGCAGGCAACATCAAATGCAAAGCTTGCTGGCTCAAAATCCGCTGCCTTTTGTATAGGATGGGCTAAGTTGCGGTAATCTCGGCGAATCCTGAGGGTGAGAATAGGGCGATATTGTGCCAGACATCCACCGGCGCCTCCAGAGCCTGCTTATACCCGGCGCAGGGTAAAAGTGTTGCGCACGGCTTTACCAGCAGGCCTATAATAAGCACAGAGCCAAGGCACCGTGCTGTCAATGTGGGCGCTCGCTATAGCGATCAGGAGAGATTATGCAGGCAAGCCATATTCGAAAACTGATCAAACCTATCAAAAACGCTTACGCCGAGATGTTTTCGGGCCAGGTATTTTCTATCGGCGAAGGTGCGATTTCTGTGCGCAATCACAGTGGCCCGGCCGAGAACACGGTGGTGTGTATACACGGTTTTATGGAAAATCACTGCTATTTTACCCAAGCCTATAACGCCCCCACCACCGAACTGATCCTGATTACCTGCAGCAATTACCACGTGCCCGTTAGCGGCGTTGTGCCGCAGACGCCCGACTGGGCGGTGGACATCAAGCATCTGGCCGGCACCATCGAATACGATGCATGCATACTCAACCAGGCCATGCGCAACCTTATCGGCAGCAGCAATGTGCGCATTCACGGCCACTCCCGCGGTGCCGCGGTGGCACTGGAAGCTATCCGCCAATGGCCGGAGCTTTACCGCGATATAGAGCTGGTACTGGAGGCCCCGATACTGCCCCAGGGCCGCGCTCACCCACTGATGCTGGCATTACTTGAGCCGCTCAGCCCCAGTATGTGGCCATGGATTGTCCGCCTGTTGAACAGCACTCCCAATTCGGCTTACAACCAGACATTTTTTGGCAAAATGAACCGGCGCAAGAAAAAACTGCTCAGAAAACTGTTCCACGCCACCAAAGATCACCTGACCATTGTGCGCAATATCGACAATCTGCTGGCCTGGATGGAGCGCACCGACACCAGCGTTTACCAGCACGTCACACGCGGTATTGTGCTGATTCCAGCCACTGACCGGGTGCTCGACCGCAACGCCATGCTGGCCAGTGCCCGCAAAGGTGGCGAAAACTTGAAGATTGTGGAAACCACGGCGCCCAGTCACTTTATCATTCTGGATGACAAAAAATGGATACCGGATTTAGCGCAGGTTGCGACTGCTGACGCCTGATGTCCCCAATAGCTATTGATGACACTTCAGCACACGTCACGCTACTCGGTTACACTGCCGCCCCCGATTCAACCGCCCAGCCGGAGCCTTTTCATGTATCGCCAGCGCCTGGTTGAAACCGCCGTTCACAGCGATAACGCCCGTCAGTTGCAGCCCTTTGAACTGCCCGCCTCGCTTTGATGCGAGCCGCTTTACGGCTTCAAACGCGAATAATCTGACCTAACTGGGATTCGATTTCCTGTGCAATCCGGCCCTTCATAGGCCGCAACAGCAGCCCCAGCTCCAAGTAGACGTGCAAGTCGCCGTGATTAATCGTGAGCTGGCCTTGCACTCCGCTGCGCTTGAACTTCATAACATCGCCTTCCCACGCGTAATTCACATTAAAACGGCTGGACAGGTCGGCGGCCAGGGTCTCAGCCGCTTCGCGGGCGTGCTGTTTGTCCATGGTGTGAGTGCGGTGAATATCAATAACGGACATAAATCAGTTTTCTCTCGCGAAATGACAGGTTTTACAGTGTAAGGCGGTATTAAACTTGTAGCCAACCCCGCAGACGTTAGAATACGGGATTCAGATTCTGACAGGACAGTTCCATGAGCGAGCAGCAAACGCCAGCCAGCACCGCAACACCGGATAAGCCGAAAGATGACGTTACCCATTTTGGTTTTCGCGATGTACCAAAAAGCCAGAAGGCCGGCCAGGTAGCCGAGGTTTTTCACAGCGTGGCCAGCAAATACGACCTCATGAACGATTTGATGTCGATGGGCGTTCATCGCCTGTGGAAACGCTTCACGATTGAGCTCTCCGGCGTGCGCCCGGGGCACCAGGTACTGGACATCGCAGGCGGTACCGGTGACCTGACTATGAAGTTTTCAGATTTGGTCGGGCCCAGTGGCAAAGTGGTGCTGGCCGACATCAACGCCTCCATGTTGAAAGTCGGTCGCAGCCGCCTGGCAGACCGCGGCTACGCTGGCAACATTGAATACGTGCAGGCCGATGCTGAACACTTGCCATTTCCGGACAACAGTTTTAATGCCGTATCCATCGCCTTCGGTCTGCGCAACGTGACCGACAAAGACCAGGCCCTGAGGGACATGGCTCGGGTACTAAAACCCGGTGGTAAACTGATGGTGCTGGAATTTTCCAAGCCCACTAACCCGCTGCTAAGCAAGGCCTATGACACTTACTCATTCACCGCTTTGCCGTTTATGGGCAAGTTGATTGCCGGCGACAGCGAGAGCTACAAATACCTGGCGGAATCCATCCGTATGCATCCAGACCAGGACACTCTCAAAGCGATGATGGAAACCGCCGGCTTCGCCAACTGCAAATACCACAATATGACCGGTGGCATTGTGGCCCTGCACGTGGGAATCAAACCCTGATGTTCCCTGGCCCTACCCTGCTCAGCGCTGCCAGCGCCATTGTTGAAACGGCGCTGAACCAAGCCCTGGAGTTTGACCCGGCCGGCCGCAAATCGTTGTTGGCAGCGCTGACGGCCCCGGTACAGTTTGACCTGACGGCGCCCACCGCATTAACCCTTACCCTGACCCAAGGCGCCAAAGGCGTGTTGGTGGGCAGCCAGCCGGCCACTCAGCCCGGGCTGGTGATTGGTGGGCCGGCTATGGCATTTTATGCCATGACCAGCGGCGACACAGGCGCCATTCAAGACGGCCGTTTGAGCATCAGCGGCGACACCGCTCTGGCGCATCAGTTTCAGCGTGCTATTGAACAATTGAATCCGGATTGGGAGGCGGCCATGGCTCGCCATCTGGGCGATGTGCCCGCGCATTTTCTGGCCAAACGCTTACGCAATGGCGTGAAGTGGAGCCGTGATGCGCGACAGAGCATGGCCAGCAATCTGGAAGAATACCTGCACGAAGAAACCGGCGCCTTACCCGGCCGCCGCGAGCTTGAGGCCAGCTTTCAGGATATAGACGCCCTGAGCCTTCGGGTTGAGCGCCTGGCCGCCCGCGTTGAGTTCCTGCCCCAGAGCCAGCCGCCCTCTCTCCCGTCTGAATCGTCTGAAAAACAGGAGAATTCGTGAGCCGTCTGCAACGCCTGTTTCGGATATTTTGGGTATTCTGCCGCTACCGACTGGATATTTTTCTGCCCCTGGCCGAGCTACCGCCAGTGCTGAAAGTCATTTTCATACTGGCCCCCTGGCATCTGTTTCCGCAACCCAAGCTCGACCGCGGTGACCGTTTGCGCATCGCCCTGGAAGAGCTGGGGCCGGTGTTTGTCAAATTCGGCCAGATACTGTCTACCCGGCGCGACTTGCTGCCGGACGACATGGCCGACTCGCTGAAAACCTTGCAAGACAAAGTGCCACCGTTTCCAAGCGATAGCGCCCGTGACATTATAGAGCGCGCGCTAGGCGCGCCGGTCACCGAGCTGTTTGCCGAATTCAGCGCAGACCCCATGGCGTCTGCATCGGTGGCTCAGGTGCACGCAGCCACGCTGAAAAACGGCCAGAAAGTGGTGGTGAAAGTGCTGCGTCCGGGCATTGAAAAAACCATCCGTCAAGACCTCAGCCTGATGTACCTGATGGCCGGCCTGCTTGAAAAATACTGGGTAGAAGGCAAACGCCTGCATCCGTTGGAAGTGGTCGCTGACTACGACGCCACCATTCACGACGAGCTTGACCTGCAGCGTGAAGCCGCCAACGCTAGTCAGCTGCGGCGTAATTTCGACAACTCGCCGTTGATCTACATTCCCTTTATCGACTGGGACTTCACCCGCAAGCAGGTGCTGGTCATGGAGCGTATTCACGGCGTGCCCATTGCGGACGTTGCTACGCTGAACGCCGCCGGCGTGAATATGAAAGTGCTGGCCGAAAAAGGCGTGGAAATCTTTTTCACCCAAGTGTTCCGCGACAGTTTTTTTCACGCCGACATGCACCCCGGCAACATTTTTGTGGATATTTCCAACCCTGCCGACCCCCAGTACATCGCCATTGATTTTGGTATTGTCGGCACCCTGTCCCCAGACGACCAAAGCTATCTGGCCCGCAACCTGCTAGCATTTTTTCGCCGCGATTATCGCCAGGTGGCGCAGTTACACATTCAAAGCGGATGGGTACCACCGGAAACCCGGGTTAACGAATTTGAAGCGGCTATTCGCACCGTGTGCGAACCAATTTTCGAGCGTCCACTGAAAGAAATTTCCTTTGGCCACTTTCTGCTGCGCCTGTTTCAGACTGCCCGCCGCTTCAACATGGAAGTACAGCCTCAGCTGGTGCTGCTGCAAAAAACCCTGCTGAATGTTGAGGGTCTTGGCCGCCAGCTCTATCCGGATCTGGACCTGTGGAGCACTGCGCAACCATACTTGGAGCAATGGATGCGCAAGCGTATTGGGCCATCCGGGTTTTTGAAAACCTTGCAGACCCACTTTCCGGCTTGGCTGGAACAGTCTCCGGAGATGCCGCAGCTGATTCACGATGCATTATTGCAGCTACGAGGCGCGGGCCCCACCGAACAGCAAAATCGCGACACTCTGGCGCTATTGAGAGAACAGCAGTTGCGCAGCGAACGGCGTTGGCGCCGGGGCTGTATAGCGGCGTTGTTAGCCGCAACTGCGATTGCCGCCAGCCATCCACCCAGCCAACAATGGCTCAGCGGTTTGCCGGTGTGGAGCTGGATATTGTTTATTGCCGCTGGCGCGCTGGTATTGCGCGGCAGCCGTTAACCCGCTTTCAGGACTGAACCCATGGAGCAAACACCTGCCAATGAATGCCAGCCAGCCTGGCTTGACACCATCCGCTGGACAGCAGACGGCCTGGTACCCGCCATCGCTCAGGATGCCGACAGCGGCGACATACTGATGATGGCCTGGATGAACGCCGAATCGCTGCAGCTTACCGTTACCGAAGGCCAGGCCGTGTATTGGTCACGGTCCCGCGGTAAACTCTGGCGCAAGGGCGAAAGTTCGGGCCATCAGCAAGTGATAAAGGATATCCGCCTGGACTGCGACGCCGATGTAATTTTGCTGAAGGTCGAACAAAAAGGCGGGATTGCCTGTCACACTGGCAGGCGAAGTTGCTTTTACCAATCACTGCAACACGGCCAATGGCAAAGCGTAGAGCCGGTACTGAAAGACCCAAGCGCCATTTACAACACAGCAAAAAGTGCCAGGGAGCCCAACGGTGAGTGACGTATTGCAACAACTGGCGCAGGTGCTGGAAGCCCGCAAGAACGCCAATCCTGATAGCTCTTATGTGGCAAGCTTGCACGCCAAAGGGTTGAACAAAATTTTGGAAAAGGTTGGCGAGGAGTGCACTGAAACCCTGCTCGCCGCCAAAGACGCCGAGCACAGTGGAAACAACGACGAGCTGATTGCCGAAACCGCCGACTTATGGTTTCACACCTTGGTTATGCTGTCACGCCTGGGTGCGGGGCCGGAAGACATTACTCGCGAACTGGCACGGCGATTCGATCTGTCGGGCCTGGAAGAAAAAGCGTCGCGCCAGGAATAGGGGTATCTACCTCACAAGAGGTTTTTTACAGTGCCACCAGTGGCGTACAATAGCGGCCACTGCCAACATTTGAACGAGGATTCACCATGGGCATCAGTATTTGGCAACTTCTTATTGTACTTGGCATTGTTATTTTGCTGTTCGGAACTAAAAAACTGCGCAATATCGGTACCGATCTTGGCGGCGCCATTCGTGGTTTTAAAAAGTCCATGACCGATAACGATGGTAAAACCGACACCTCCAATCCGGATAACCTGGAGGAGAAAGACAGCGCACAGTTTCAGCAGTCCGCTGCGGACGACAAAACCCGGGATAAAACCCAAAGCTGAGAATTCGCTGGAGAGCCCGCTGAATGTTTGATATCGGCTTTCTTGAGCTACTGATCTGCGGCGTTATTGCTTTGCTGGTGCTAGGGCCCGAGCGCTTGCCCTCGGCTGCGCGCGCTGCCGGGCGTTGGATAGGGTCTGCGCGCCGTATGATGAGCCAGTTTACCTCGGAGCTTGACCGTGAGCTAAAGGCCGAAGACTTGCGCCAGGAGCTGCGCAAAGCTGGCGATGTTGGCCTAAAAGATGTTCAGAAAACTGTCCGTGATGCTCTGGATGAAGCTAAAAAATACGAAAACATGGTCAAACCGGTGCAGAACCAGTTGGATCAGGCCAACCGCAACGTAACGTCTGCGCTGTCTGAGCTGTGGGACGAAGATGGAACACCCTCCATCGCAAAACCCGCCGACAGCTCGCTGGGAAAAGCCCCAGAAAGCCTGGTCGACCTTAACAAACCTTCCCCCATTTCTGGGGATGCTTCGGATACGCGTTCATGACAGAACAGACCGGGGCCACTAACCACGTGCCCGACCAGCCTGAAATGCCGCTGATTG
Source organism: Marinobacter gelidimuriae (assembly GCF_000372805.1). Classification (GTDB taxonomy): domain Bacteria; phylum Pseudomonadota; class Gammaproteobacteria; order Pseudomonadales; family Oleiphilaceae; genus Marinobacter; species Marinobacter gelidimuriae. The sequence goes on from NZ_KB889828.1 coordinate 161,077, forward strand.
AACATCTACTGGAATTGCGTAACCGCCTGCTGAAGATGGTGCTGGCGGTGGTGGTGTGTTTCGCCTTTATTTACCCGTTTGCCAACGAACTTTACCTTTGGTTGTCTGAACCTATCCGCAGCCTGCTGCCGGTGGGCCAGAGCATGATTGCCACCGATGTTACCTCGCCGTTTTTTGCCCCTCTGAAGCTGGCCCTGGTGCTGGCGGTGTTTGCCGCCATCCCGGTCATTCTGTACCAGCTTTGGAGCTTTATTGCCCCGGGCCTGTACACCCATGAGAAAAAAATAGCCTTTCCACTGCTTTTTTCGTCAGTGCTGCTGTTCTATCTGGGTGCTGCTTTTGCCTACTACGTGGTGTTTCCACTGGTTTTCGGTTTCTTTACCTCGGTTGGCCCTGAGGGCATTGTGGAACTGCCAGACATCACCAGCTATCTGAATTTCGTGTTGAAAATGTTCTTTGCCTTTGGCGTGGCGTTCGAGATTCCAATTGCCACCATTCTGCTGATTATTACCGGCATCACCACGCCGGATGACTTGGCGGCCAAGCGCCCTTATGTGGTGGTTGGTTGCTTTGTTATCGGCATGCTGCTGACCCCGCCGGACATTATCTCGCAAACCTTGCTGGCGCTGCCCATGTGGATTTTGTTTGAGCTCGGCATCCTGTTCGGCCGCTTGATGAAGCGCAAAGTTGCGGGTACCGGCGAGGAAAAAGAGCCCGGCAGCGAATGAATCTGGCTCTGCTGTTCGCCGCGGATTTCATTTCTACCGATACCGTGCGCTTGAGCGATCGTCGCCTGGAACATTTGCGCAGCATTCGTAAAATCGCCGTGGGCGATAGCGTGCCGGTGGGCCAAGTGAACGGCAATATTGGTGTGGGCCGGGTTACAAACCTGACCGCGCACTACGCCGAACTTCACGTCAGCCTTGACCAAGCCCCGCCAAAACCTCTGCCACTTACACTGATGCTGGCCATGCCACGGCCAAAAATGTTCCGTCGCACTCTACAAACCTGCGCTACCCTGGGCATAAAAGAACTGTGGCTGATCAACAGCTACAAAGTAGAAAAGAGCTTTTGGCAGACCCCATGGCTGCAAGAGCCGGCGTTGCATGACAACTTGGTGCTGGGGTTGGAGCAAGCTCGCGACACATTGATGCCAAGAGTGCACATTCGCAAACTGTTCAAGCCCTTTGTGGAAGACGAGCTACCGGCGCTTCTGGCCTGCAAACAGGCACTGGTGGCACATCCCGGCAGTGCACAGCCTTGCCCTGTGCACCTGCCAGGCCCGGCGGCCCTTTGCATTGGCCCCGAAGGTGGCTTCACCGATTACGAAGTGAATAAACTGCAGCAGGCAGGGTGCCAGGCTGTACATCTGGGCCAACGTATACTACGGGTAGAAACCGCGGTACCTGTGCTGGTCAGCCGGTTGTTTGACGGTTGCGTGTAAGCTTGCCTAACCCTCAGCTTTGCTGGGCTTCCGGCTTTTTAAAAGGTTTAGTCCTTTAGCCCCATGGCTTCGGCGGCCAGCCGGTTTTTCAGGGGTGCCAACTGGTTAAGCCAGTTCATGCCCTGATTGCGCAGCCACCGTAACGGCAGTTCGTCGCGGCCAAACAGCTGCTTCAAACCTTCCATGGCTGCCATCATGGTCAAATTTTCCGATTTGCGGCGGCGCTGGTAGCGCCCAAGCACCAGCGCATCGCCGGGGTTCAGGCCCAGCTTGCGGGCACGCTTTAATTCCTCCAGCAATACCGCCACGTCGCCATAACCCAGGTTGGCACCCTGGCCCGCCAGCGGATGAATACTGTGCGCGGCGTCGCCCACCAGCGCGAAGCCCGGCGCTGTGTAATCCATGGCGTGGCGCTGGCGCAGAGGAAAGGCAAAGCGACGGGAAATCGCTTCAACCGAATCCTCCGGCAGCTCGATTGCCCTCGCCAGTTCGGCATTGAAAGCGACGTCATCCAGCGCCATCAGGCGCCGGGCTTCAAGCGTGTCCTGAGACCACACAATCGAACAGAAATGTTCGTCGCCGTTGTCAGCCTGCAACGGCAGCAATGCCAGCGGGCCAGTGCGGGAGAAACTTTGCCGCGCGGTGTACTGGTGCACCTGTTTGCTGCGCACCGTGGCCACAATGGCCTGTTGATCATAATCCCATTCGCGGGTGGGCAAGCCTACTAACTGACGCAACCGCGACTGCGCGCCGTCTGCCGCTACCACCAATCGCGCCCGCAGGTGCTGGCCATCTTCCAGGCGAATACCGGGTGCATTTCCACCCTCCCCGTCCGGCCCGTTCGCCAGCCAGTCAGCAACCTTGGCGCCGCTAAAAATGGTTGCCGGGCTGGCTTCCAAAGCGTTAAACAAGGCCCTCACAATATGGCGGTTTTCGACAATCGTGCCCAGCGCTTCGGCGCGCATCTCAGCGGCGTCGAATTCGATGCGACCCGTGCCTTCGGCGTCCCACACGGTCATCATCTGGTACGGGCAGTGACGCCCCGCGGCCACTTCCGCCCAGGCACCAAGCCCTTCCAGCAACCGCTGGCTGGCCATGGAGATGGCGCTCACACGGGGTTCGAAATCATCAACACCGGTCACCGGCTGCGCAGCGGCCTGCAACTTTGCCAGGGGACTGGACTCAACCAGAACAACTTGCCAACCCTGTTGCGCCAACCCCAAAGCCAAGGCCGCCCCCACCATACCGCCACCAACAATCATAATGTCCGCCACGGCGGGCGTTTGTGAGCTGTGCGCTTCAGTCATGGCTCAACGCCTTGCTGTTATGGGAACCGGGGCGCTGAATGCGGGCTTTGCGACCGCCCAGGCCCATGGCGTTCCCTGCGAACCAGCGTTTTGCTGCGGGCAGTAGGTCTAACCCCATTAAACCGGCATCTCTGGCCGCCGCGAGCGGTGGCAGTGGCGAGCCAAAAATCTGAATCAGGGAGTCAGAAAAACCAGCGGTTTGCACGCGATCGCTCTGGTGTAATTGCTGGTAACGCTGCAATACCGCAAGCTCGCCGGGGTTGCGGTATTGCTCACTGGCCAGGCGGAATTGCTCCACCAGCGTCATCAATCCGCGCAGGGCCAGATTGAAACCCTGGCCCGCCACCGGGTGCAAACTGTGGGCGGCGTTGCCCACCAATGCAACGCCCGGACGCACCGGGTTGTCTACCAGCACCAGCGCCAGCGGGTAATGATTGCATTCGCCAATGCGGATGAAGCGCCCCAGGCGCCAGCCAAATCGTTGCTGTAAACGCATGCATTTGTCGGCGTCTGGCATGGCCAACACCTCTTCCAGCTCGGAATCCGATAAGGTCCACACCAGCGCTGACTGATGGCTCGCGCGCGTTGGCGAGCCATGGGGTAGCAACGCCATGGGGCCGCTGTCGGTGAAGCGCTCGTATGCAGCAAACTGATGACTGTCGGCGGTGGTTACGTTAGCAATCAACGCATTCTGGCCGTAGGGCTGGTGCCGAACCTGAAACCCCAGGCGCTCACGCAAATCGGAACGGCCGCCGTCAGCCACCACCAGGCAGCGCGCGCTCAGTTCCCTGGTTTCACCTGCGGTGGTTACCGTCACGCGCACATTGTCGCCGTGGCAGGTCATGTCAGTCACCTCCGCCGGCGCCAACCATTGCACCTGCGTTTTTAACAGCTCACGCACCAGACACAAGCCCATCCAGCGGTTATCCACCACGTAGCCCAGCGCATCCTGGCGGTATTCTGCGGCGTGCAGACGGGCGGCGCCAAAATGACCGCGATCCGATACGTGAATGTGACGTATTGGGGCGGCGTGCTGGGCCAATGCAGGCCACAAACCAAGCTGCTCATAAATCAGCCTGGAACCCCAGGCCAAGGCGGTGGACCGCGTATCGTAGCTGGGCTGGTAGCTGCTTGGCTCAGCGTTGCTGGCAAGGGGGAAAGTCTCTGCCACGGTGACACGCAGTTGCGGCACCATGCGTGCCAGCGCCAAAGCCAAGGTCGCTCCGGCTAGACCTCCGCCGGCAATCAGGACATCGGTATCCGTATCGTTTACCGTCACGCTCAGCCCGCCATTAATGCTTCAATATCGTCGATTGTTTTTGGCACACCGTCAGTCAGCACGCGGCAGCCGTCTTTGGTGACCACCACGTCGTCTTCAATGCGAATGCCAATTCCGCGCCAGCGCTCATCCACGTCGGTGTTATTCGGTGACACGTACAGCCCGGGCTCCACCGTCATGACCATGCCCGGCTCCAGCTGACGCCAGGCATCACCCACCTTATAGTCACCCACATCGTGCACATCCAACCCTAACCAATGGCCGGTGCGGTGCATGAAAAACGGCTTGAAAGTTTCATTGGCAATGGCGTCATCCAGTGGCCCCGCAATCAGGCCCAGATCAATCAGGCCCTGGGTAAGCACATTCAAAGCCGCTTCGTGGGGCTGGTTCCAGTGATTGCCGGGGCGCACGGCATCAATCGCAGCGTACTGGGCAGTCAACACCACGTCGTAAAGCGCTTTTTGCGGCTCGCTGAACCGACCGCTCACCGGAAAGGTGCGGGTAATATCAGAGGCATAGCATTCCAGTTCGCAGCCGGCGTCGATCAACACCAGGTCACCGTTGTTCAGGGGCTCGCTGTTTTCGATGTAATGCAGAATACAGCCGTTCACGCCGCCACCAACGATGGACGGGTAAGCCGTCTCGCGGGTGCCGTGCTGGCGGAACGTATGAATCAGTTCGGCTTCGAGATGGTATTCACTCAGCCCCTCGCGGGCGAGTGTCATGGCGTTGCAGTGGGCCTGGGCTGAGATTTCGCCGGCCTTGGCCATCACTTTGATTTCATTCGCGCTTTTATAAAGTCGCAAATCGTGCAGAAGATGCTCCACGGCCGCAAATTCGCCGGGAGGACGAGCACCGGTGCGCACTTTGCTGCGAATCACTTTTACCCAGTCCATCACACGGGTGTCAAAACCACGGTCTTTTCCCAGCGGGTAATAAATGCGGCTGCGGCCCTCAATCAAACCCGGCAGGATGTCGTCGATGTCACCAATCGGGAAAGCGTCGTCCAAGCCATAGCGCTCAACGGCACCTTCCTGGCCCACTAAAAAGCCGTCCCACTGTTCTTTCAACGGGTCGCGCTCTTTGCAGAACAACACCGAGTCACCATGAACGCGCCCGGGAATCAACACCAGCACCGACTCGGGCTCACCAAAGCCGGTTAAATAATAAAAATCGCTGTCTTGGCGAAACGGATGCAAAACGTCGCGATTACGCACGCGTTCCGGCGCCGAAGGCAGAATGGCAATACTATCCGGAGCCATGTGGTCCATCAGCTTGCGGCGACGTTCCGCAAATTCCTTTACAGGTATCATCGACGTCATACAGTCTCCAACCGGCTTTAGTGAATCTTAATGAAGAGTGGGGGGCGTCTTGGCCGGTTGCTCCGGCTCGTTAAACTCGGTAAACACCGCCAGCGCACCCAACCTGACATACTCGGTAATTTCTACCAGCTGCTGATCGTTTTCTTCGCTGGCGTCTTCTTCGTCAGACAGCTGGCTGATCGCGACCATGTCTTCCATCAGCTCGCGGATTTCCTCCGGCGCCTCGCCAAGCGACTCACCCGCCGCCAGTGCCATACCCGCCAGGAAGCCGCGCACCCACGAAATTAATGATTCCAGCCTTTGCTCAAGCGCATAGTCATCATCTGGCAGCAGGGGCTGAAAGCTCATATCCATACTGCTGAGCTGCGCCAGGGCTTGCTGGTAAATACCCGCGGCGAACACCCTAAGCTCAGGCGACTCTTCCAACGCTGTCGAAGCCAGCCCGACATGTTCGCACACCGTGGTGGCACACTCATCTTCTTGCATACGCCCACCGGCGGCGAAACGACCACACAGCACGCCGTGTAACTCAGACGGGTGGCTGAACGCTTTGTGCGCCAAAAACACATTGGCCCAGCGCTCGAATTCCGCAGAAATCTCGATATTTGGAGCAGCGGAAGCATCGGATAAAGACATGAAAAAACCCTGATAGATGAATAATAAAGATTACCATTATCCTAGCATTGCAGCGCCTGCATGGCACTTTCTGTTGCTTTTTCATCACACTCGCTCGAAGATGTTATAACATAACCTTACAGGAACCAGTCATGACATCCCGCAACCCTTTAACATCTCTAAAATCCATGTAACTATTCAGCTCATATCCACCATGATCATTAAAATAGAGTCTCATCGGTATCCATAAACGCAGGGCTTTTACCCTGAAAGAGTAAAGCCAGAGCCTCTGTGGCTGATACCCCCTGCTTGCGACACGTTGACAGGTAACTGCGAACGCGACAAAAGATCTTCGCCCCCGTCATGGATCGAAAACAACCGGATATTTTCTGCTGCACTTTCGTCATGCGCAGGTCGTTCTCAAAGTTTCGCAACCTTTCCAGCAAGTTTCGGGCTTTTGATCGTTTTAGCCTGCCGCGTTTCCCTGCCTCTCGCAGGCTCTCATCGGGAGGTGGACATTCGATATCTGCTTCTTCGAGACGTTGTCGATAGCGCTGTCGCCACCGTTCAGCGTCAGTGGCTGGCAAGAAGAAGGGCAAGACGCCCATCTCGTCCATGGCCTCGGTGCCACGCTTGGTGTGGGGGTAGAGCAGCGTCAATGCGCTATTGGACGCGCAGTGCAACCCGTGGCGCTTCCCGTTCAGGTTGATGCCGGTCTCATCAACCTGCATGAGATCAGACTTGGCGAGCTGAGCTTTCGCCCACCGCTCGAAATGATCCAGCTTCTCGTAGGCCTCTTTGTTGAAATTGAAGACAGAGCCGGCACTGACCGGAATACCCATCTGCTCCTGAAAGTGGTCACGGATTCGGTCATAGGGCAACCGCTGAAACTGCGACATATAGCCGCATTGGCCTTGATGCCGATGCCATACTGAACCGACCGATTGACCCTGTCCGGAAAGGCAGCAACACATCGATTCCCCTGGTCGTCTTTAATAACCTGTGCTCGGTATTCAGTCACGAATCGCGCGATATCAATATCGATGACCTGCCGTGTTTCATAACCGTCCTCTTGATACCGCCGTCCTTTTGGCAGAGAGCGTCGATCGACTTTCAGCTCTTTCACGGCGTCAGGATCATCGACCTGCTGCAAGGTGGTTCCGATACGCCCCTTCTGTCCGCCAGGCTTTCTATTGCTGGAACCCTTTCTGGAAGATGTGTCACGGTTCGGATCCGTTGAGGGCGGCTTACGACTATTTTTACTATTGAGCGTCGTGCGGTTAAGCAGGAGCGCCACCAAAACGAGCAGCACTTCCAGAGCGGCCTTGAATGAAGGCGACAGGTCACGCTCTTTCTCAAGAAGGTTCTTGACGGAGGCGATGGCCGAATCAATGTCGATAGTGTCTATTTTCAATGTCTGCCCCCACCGGGATGGCTTTGTAAGACAGCCATTATCGCACGGGTTTTCAGGGCAACATTTTTGGCTCTGAGCGCTCTTATACGGCGATTAAAAAAACCGGGGCTGCCCCGTGATCGTCATCGATCATTACAGCCCTTCAATCGCTCTCCTGTCGTCGCTTATGGCCTGTCTAGTAGCATCGGTGCGTATGCCGATAAGGTGAGGAGATTCAAGCAAAAACCCTGTCAAGAACTTTCACAGGTTTTTTGAGCTGAATAGTTACCATTACCGCCGCATTTGCCGGCGTAGAACGCAAAGTACTGACCTTTCGTATCCAGCGCGACATCAACACCTATGGTAAAGAGCCGCTAACCGCGATACTGCCCGGCGTTGCCCTGAGCGAGCTCTGGCGCCTGTTGGGCCAGTTTGAAAAAGCGCTACTGGGCATCACCGGCTTTGTGGTCGTGGTATGTCTGATTAGCCTGGCCACGGTGCTGCTGACGTTACAGGCCCAGCGATCAGCCGAAATCGCCATACTTCGTGCAACCGGCGCCTCTGCGGGTTTAATTGCCAGCCTGTATCTGCTGGAATCATTGGCAATTGCGCTGCTGGCCTGCGTTTTAGCGTTGGCGCTGGGCGCTGCCGGTATAGCCGCCGTCAGCCCTTGGCTGCAAGCTAACTACGGCGTCTTGCTCACACTGCGCCCACTGAATCAGGTCGAGTGGGTTCTGCTGGCAGCGGTGCCGGTTGCTGCACTGGTGATTGGTTTGGTGCCTGCGCTGAGCGCCTGGCGACCGGGTTGGCAAGTATTGGATGACGTCTGAAATCTTTACCCAAAAGGGGATAACAGAGCTGTAAATTGACCGGTATCCCGTGCGCACTTATAGTTGACAGTTCTTATCACCCATCGAGATCAGGCGCCCCATGGAACAGCCCGAAGTACAGGTGTTGGCGGACAAGCTGGATCAGCTTCTTGAGCGCTACGGCAAACTTGAACTGGAAAACCAGGCACTAAAAAGTCGCCAGGAAGACTGGATTCGCGAGCGGGCTCAACTGGTTCACAAGAACGACCTCTCGAAAACCAAACTTGAAGCCATGATAGGCCGCCTGCGGGCACTGGAGCAGCATTAATGTCCACCAAATCTACGTTTGAGGTGAAAATTCTCGACAAGGAATACCTGGTTACCTGCTCCGAAGAGGAACAGGAAGCATTGTTGCGATCGGCACGATATTTGGACCGTAAAATGCGGGAGATCCGTAACAGCGGTAAGGTGTTTGGAACCGAGCGAATTGCGGTGATGGCGGCGCTGAATATCACCAACGAAATGCTGGAGCGCGACACCATGTCAGAAGGCAGCAGCACCTTATTAAAGGCCATGGACGACAAGCTAAACATCGCCCTAAAGTAACAAAAAAGCATATAAAACAGCATTGAGTGGCGTTTTTTAACGGAATAACCAAGAGCACTTGCAATAAACCCCCATCTTGACCCTATAATAGAATCACCTTCCTGGACTGTGCGCTCGTCGGGTACGTCCTCGAGCCGATGCGCTTTACCCAGGTGGCCACTTTAGGGCATTGTGTGCACGTCCCCTGCGGGGGAAAGCCTAATATGTCACAGCGGCCACCGACCTTGAACTTCGGGTTCAAGGGCCTACATCCGATAACGGCAGCCCGGGAAGCTTTATTTTGAGCGACAACATCGCCCACCCCTCTTTTTTATCGTCTTCTGCGCACCAGAACACTTCCCGCAATCAGTTGCGTAGACACTTGCGCCAACAACGCAATGCCTTGTCTCCTTTGCAACAAAGACACGCATCGCAGCAACTGGCCAAGCGCCTGTTAACCAACCCAGATCTTTATCGCGCCCGCCACATTGCCATTTATTGTCCAAACGATGGTGAAATCAGCCCGCTGCCCTATATGCAGGCTGCGCGTCGCCGTGGCATACGCATTTACTTACCGGTATTGCATCCGCTAGTACCCGGGAAGCTGGTGTTCAGCCCTTACACTTCGCACACCCGCCTGCGCCCCAATCGTTTTGGCATTGCGGAACCTGCGTTTAACGCCGGCCTGAAACGGCCAGCTTGGGCGATGGACGCAATATTGTTTCCGCTGGTAGGGTTTGACGAGCACGGAGGAAGGCTGGGCATGGGCGGAGGGTTTTACGACCGCACATTTGCCTTCAGCCGGATTCGGCCGCAACTGGCACCAAAACTGATTGGCTTGGCTCATGATTTTCAGAGGGTGGACAGCTTACCGATTGAGCCTTGGGATGTGCCTTTACACTCGGTGGTCACCGAGTGTGGCCGTTATCGGGTAGTGGTCTGATACCATGGCGCCGCAGCTCGGGGGCTCTGTTCAGACGCTTGCAGCGAGGTGAATCCGGTAATAATAAGGCCTGCAGCGAATATCAGTGCGATGGTGCGGATCATATCTGGCTTGCGGCCCATTTCTTAACTCCGGAACTGCGGTGGTAACCCATACAGGAAACGGAGGACTGATGCCGCCGTTAGTAGAATGACGGAAGACTATCACTCCTCCGCCATTTTACAATTTTTGACAGATTAACTTTCAGTAACTCAGAGATCCAAGCAGGCACTCAGCGCCCGCGACGCAATCAGCTAGAGTGGCTGTTGCCGTTTCCTGCCCCAAGAAACAGCTGGTAGGCTTCGTTATCGGTCATGTTTTCATAGCGGAAACCGACCTTCTCAAGCATTTTCTCAAAATCCCTCACTTCGTCATCGTCCACTTCAGCGCCTAACAGCACGCGGCTGTACGCCGCACCGTGATTGCGGTAATGAAACATCGAAATATTCCAACGCGTGCCAAGCGACATCAAAAACTTCAGCAGGGCACCGGGACGCTCGGGGAACTCGAACTGAAACACTTTTTCATTGCTGATACCCGGAGCGTGCCCCCCCACCATGTGGCGAACGTGCTGCTTGGCCAAGTCGCTGTCTGTCAGGTCCAGTACCAAATAACCGGTTTCGCGCAGTTCCCGCACCAGCTCATCGCGACCCAGGCCACCGGCCTGAATTTGAATGCCGACAAATATCGTGGCTTGCTTGCTGTCCGCGTAGCGGTAATTGAACTCGGTGATGCTGCGCTTGTGCAGAGCGTTGATAAAGGTTTTGAAGGCGCCTGGTTTTTCAGGAATGGTCACCGCCAGGATGGCTTCGCGCTTCTCGCCGATTTCGGTGCGCTCCGAAATATAACGCAGACGGTCAAAGTTCATATTGGCGCCGCTGAGCGTAGCGATCAGATTTTCGTTTTCGATTTTTTCCCATTCTATGTATTTTTTAATACCGGCCACACCGAGCGCCCCGGCGGGCTCGGCAATGGAACGGGTGTCTTCAAAAATGTCTTTGATCGCGGCACAGATTTCATCGGTGGATACAGTGATCACTTCGTCTACGTGATCTTTGCAGATTTCCCAGGGGTAGGCACCAATCTGTTTGACCGCCACACCGTCGGCAAATATCCCAACTTCGTCCAGTATTACCCGCTCGCCGGCTTTCATTGCTGCCTGCAAGCAGTTTGAGTCTTCCGGCTCTACACCTATCACTTTTATCTCCGGGCGCAGATATTTTATGTAGGCGGCCATACCGGCAATCAGCCCGCCACCGCCTACACAGATAAACACCGCGTGGATGGGCTTGCTGAATTGCCACAACAACTCCATGGCGACCGTGCCCTGGCCGGCGATCACGTCTGGGTCATCGTAGGGAGGAATGTAAGTGTAACCATGCTTTTCAATCAGCTCGTGGGCGTGGGCCGCGGCTTCGTCGAAAGCGTCGCCTCTGAGCACTACCTTGGCACCGTGCTCACGCACAGACTTCACTTTAATCTCCGGCGTCGTCTGGGGCATTACGATGACGGCCTTGATGCCCAATTTTTTTGCCGACAAGGCCACGCCCTGGGCGTGATTACCGGCAGACGCACAGATTACCCCCTTGGCCCTCTGCTGCTCCGACAACTGCACCAGCTTGTTATAGGCCCCGCGAATCTTGAACGAGAATACCGGCTGCAAATCTTCACGCTTCAAAAAAATGTTGTTGCCGAAGCGCCGCGACAGGCTAACGGCCTCGGTCAGCGGCGTTTTATTGGCAACATCGTAAACGCGGGCATTCAGTATTTTCTTGATATAGCGTTGGGGCATGTCGATTCCGCAATGTAATTTAAGAATGAATTAGGCATGATTCGAAAGAAATTCCCAGTAATTCGAAAGAAATTTGGCGTGAGGCATCACTGGAAGAACCCGTAGTGTAGAAAGTTTTACCCGCAACCGTCTATAAGCAGCCCGCCCAGACGCTGTATACTACAAGCATCCCATTCATTTTCCGCAACGGGCTCAACCATGAACCAGGACGAACTGAAGCAAGCGGTCGCCAAAGCCGCTATCGACTACATCAGCCCCCGCCTGAACAGCAGCAGCGTAATTGGTGTGGGCACCGGCAGCACTGCCAACTGCTTTATTGATTTGCTGGCGGCCATTCGCAACGATTTTGACGGCGCCGTGGCCAGCTCCGAAGCCACCGCTGAACGCCTGAAAAGCCACGGCATTCCCGTTTATGAGCTGAACAGCACCGCAGATCTGGAGTTTTACATAGACGGCGCCGATGAAGTCAACGAACAGCTGGAACTGATCAAAGGCGGCGGCGGCGCGCTAACGCGGGAAAAGATTGTGGCTGAAGTGGCGCAGACGTTTATCTGCATTGCCGACGAGTCCAAAAAAGTGGACATTCTGGGTGAATTCCCACTGCCACTGGAAGTGTTGTCTATGGCCCGCAGCCACGTCGGCCGGGAAATCGTGAAACTTGGCGGCGATCCGGTGTACCGCGATGATTTTACCACAGACAACGGCAACATCATTATTGACGTCTATAACCTGGACCTGTCGCGCCCAATTCAGGTGGAAGAACGCCTGAACCAGATTGTAGGTGTGGTCACCAACGGCCTGTTTGCCCGCCGCCCCGCCGATCTTCTGCTGTTGGGCACAAAAACCGGCGTACAGACTCTCAAGCGCGGCTGACCCACTCGAACGGCATGGCAGCCAAGGCCGGTTGCCATGCCAGACCAACGTTTAGTTTCGCAGAGCGGCGCAGTTTCGTACAATGGCGTTCACTTTTTAACCCTACCCAGGAAGGACCACCCGATGCAATTCGACAACATCCCTGCCGGCAAAAATGCACCCGAAGATATCTATGTCGCCATTGAAATCCCGGCCAACAGCTCACCGGTTAAGTACGAACTGGACAAAGACATGGGCGCCTTGCTGGTAGACCGTTTTATGGCTACGCCCATGTTCTACCCGGCCAACTACGGTTTTATTCCCCACACTCTGGCCGACGACGGTGATGCCCTGGACGTACTGGTCATTACCCCCTACCCGATTCAGGCTGGCTGTGTGATTCGCTGTCGCCCGGTAGGCGTACTGAACATGGAAGACGAAGCCGGCGGCGACGCCAAGCTGGTCGCAGTGCCCCACGACAAGCTGACCACGGCTTACGCCAACGTACAAGACGTGACTGACTTGCCCGAACTGCTGCGCAACCAGATTCATCACTTCTTTGAAAACTACAAAGCGCTGGAAGCCGGAAAATGGGTGAAAATCCAAGGCTGGGACAACGCAGCGGCTGCGAAAAAAGCCATTGTTGACGCCATCAAAGCTTACGGCGGCTAAAAGCGTATTGCTTTACACGGTTCACAAAAAACCGGGCATTAAGCCCAAGCCACTCGCCTTATGTGTGGCTGAGGGTTTGCGCCAAGTGGTGCTAGTAAAAAGCCAGCGATTGAATCGCTGGCTTTTTTATGGCTATGTCTAAGTTAGCTGTTGCCCGGACCTGTAGCCCAGTGACTCACCCAGACAAATCAATGGATTGAGCTGCGTTTTGTAGCGTTCAAGCAGGCGGCGCCAGCCCAGATAGTTCGCCAGGTATTTCGTGNCCACACCCTGAAAAGGCATCATCCAGCTCTTCAGCCGGCTGTCGTAGGCATTCACGTTCTGGATGTGGAAAGCACCATCAACCCGGCGCTTTTGACTCGGNTTAATCGGTCGATGCGTAATGCCTTCCTTCTTGGCGAAGTGGACGGGGCAGATTTCGCTGACCTTTGAAGGACT
>NZ_KB889829.1 GCF_000372805.1 Marinobacter gelidimuriae
TAATAACTGATAGTGATGGGTTTAAATTGCACGAACAAAAAATTAGAATTTCTCATGGTTATGTCAGTATGGTTGGAAATGGCGAAGATGCTGCATCTTATGTTTATGAAGGGGCAATAAACATAAATGCAGAAAACTCTAAATATGCCAGTGTAATAGATTTTGTATGGAGTATAAANTAGCACATAACAAGACGTTGAAAACGGAACTAAAACAGTTGGTTAGGTTTCGCTTCGCTACACATTATAACCAACAGTTTTAGTCCGCTTAACGTGGCGTTAGCTTTACAGTTGGAAACTTTAGCTACTCAATAACTATTCTCAAGGAGAAGGTAAATGGAAAAAGAACCAAATACTGAAGTGCAAGAGAGTGAGGCAAAAAAGCCAAGTCGTTGGGGATGGATTATTCCAGGGATCATAGGAATGATCTTGGCCAAAACATTGGGGCTGATTGGTGGACTAGTTACCATTGGTTCTTATTTCTGGCTTCAACCAAAAATTGGCACGCTAGGTTCGATTCTACTATCCGCAGTTTTAGGGGGGGCTTCAGGAATTGGTGCGGCTATGTTGATACTTAATTGAATATAGTAAGTAGACTAAGTTAAGGATTAGCCATGAAAATTATAATTCGCCAAATTTCAATGATTTTTCTTTTGATTGCATTAACTTCAAATGCATTTGCGGAAATCAAGCTATCAAATGCACTGGCTAAAGATATTGGTCAAGCTTATGGCTTCTACTTAGGTCAAAATTATTCCTTGAGTAAAATTTCCAAGAAATATCCATCTATATCAGGGTTGGCGTTCATAGCAGAGAAAGAATTCTCAGCAACTTTCAAATCTTCTATTGACGGTATGGATGCGTTAATGGCGAAATACGCCAAGAACGAATGGGATAAAATAAAGAAACAATTAACCACACAAATTTCTAGTTCTATCAACATTGATAAAATATCAGAAACGCAAGCTCACCAGTTTGTTGAGCTAGTCCGCGAAAGAGTTAAAGGAAATATAGAATCTCCAGTTATTGAGACGCTGCTACTTTTTAAGCCTGGTTATAACAATGATCCAGAGCGTGAATTTCTTGACGGTTTTAAATATAAGTACTCAACAAATGGTGTTGGAAAAGCAAAGAACGTGGCGTTCTCTATTGAATCCCCAAAAACCTGGGTGGCGAAAGAAGGTAATCGACCTAATATCGTACAAAAATTTGTTAGTGAGAACGGCAGAGGGCTTGAGTTACTGCTCATCCTAATCAAAGAAGTACCACTTCAGCCCGGAGAGAAAATAACAGAAAAGGATGTATTGGAAATCTTAAACCCGAAAGACATTCAAGATTTTATACCTGACGGCGGAGTCTATCTTAATAGCGGGAAATTAACATTAGAGAGTCTGCCTGGTTTTTGGGTGCATTTCAAAACAAATATGTCGAGGGTGAGGAGTACAGTTGGCATGGAAACGATTATGTATACCATTTTTTACGAAAACAAAATGATTCAAATCCAAGGCCAAGTAATGACATCTATAAATGGTGATCCGGCCGATCGAGGTGGGTTTAAAAAATACGAAAAGCTATTTGATCTTATGACAAATAGCCTTGTAATTGCCAATATGTATAAATAAAAGCTAACAAGTTGCTGCACGCGGATTCCGTAAGCTGTCGCGTTTTTTGTAAAAAAACGCAAAAACGCGCGCCAACTTACTCCACCGGTGAGCAAGGCGTTATGTTTAAAAGGAGACGGCAGTGGAAACATCAATGGAAGAATTGCAACAGCATTATTCAGGTATGGAAACTTCTGAGCTTACTGAACTGCTTAAATCATCAACATTAACTCAAATAGAAAAACAAGCACTGAAAAAAGAGCTTATATCACGAAACTTCATCCCAGAAACTTGGATGGACACACCAGATAACATTGATGAAGAGAAAAACATTAAAAATCAAAAAAATGAAAACGACAGCCTTTCCCGATGGTGGATTCTTTTTCATTTATGGGGAGGGGTTTGTTTAAAGGCTTATTCTGATGTTAGTGGGCTTTCACAACTTTTGCTTGGAAGCCTTAGAGGTTCTGGTCACTCGGCAGCATCAAGCTACGCAGGAACCGCCGCCATTATTGCAGTTGGTACTGTCGCTCTAGGTTATTTCCTTTCAAAGTTTCTTGTCAACTCGATAAATAGTGGCAGATTACCAAACAAAGGAAAGCTTATAGTCAAAATATTATTACCTATTGGTTACTTAGCAGGTGCCATTTTCCTTGCTATGGCAACTGCACCGTTATTTATTCCTCCAGTTGAAACTTCACAGACATCAGTGCCCAAGTCGCAACCTAAAAAGTCATCCACTATAAAACCAGTCAAGGCTTATACTACAATTCAAAGTGCAGAGGGGGCAACGGAAGCTGACCTAGATCAAGAGGGTTTAAAGGGGCTTGAAAATTGGATTGTAGAAACGATGCTCAAAAAAGGCAGGAATAACTTTACTGCGCTTGGTTATAACCCAAAAGAATTCAAACCAAAATTAGATGCAAATTCGGTATATGTTACTGCCGGAGGAAAGAAGCTTGCCATTGTAAAAATAAATATGGATGACTCAATGCGCTCAGTTACAGTGATGGGTATTATAGGAACTGAACTTCATCGTGTCAGCTGTATACGTAGCTCTAACCACGATATACCTATATGGTTAGGACCGTGCGGCGATAAAATTTATGAGGTGTTTGGCGTAAGTGTTCGACCATAAAACATAACAATTAAAATGTACTCGGAAAGTCAAAAGCTACACTCCTCGTACCTCGTCGCTACGCTTTTGCCTTCCGGTAATTTTGGCGTTATACGAAACGTTCGTCTTGACGTACGTACCCAAAGGCGTACACTGGTGAAAAGTTGAACACATCAGAGGTGCTTCATGACCGGAATTACAGCAACTGAGGCGCGCAGCAACCTTTATCGGTTGATTGACGAAACTGCCGAGTCCCACCAACCAATCATCATCATGGGCAAACGGAACAAAGCCGTCTTGGTTTCCGAGGAAGATTGGTCTGCAATTCAGGAAACGCTTTACCTGCTATCTGTACCAAGTATGCGCGAGTCTATTCGAGAGGGAATGGATACCCCTGTGGATCAGTGCGATGAGGAGCTGAACTGGTGACATGGAAGTTGGTTTACACCAAACAGGCCCAAAAAGATGCAAAGAAGTTAGCCTCTAGCAGCCTCAAGCCAAAAGCTCAGGAATTGTTGGCGCTGATTGCGGAAGATCCGTATAGGAGGCCGCCGCCGTTTGAAAAGCTCATTGGTGATCTTGCTGGAGCATACTCTCGCCGCATCAATATCCAGCATCGTGTTGTTTACCAAGTGCTCGAAGACGAACGAGTGGTAAAAGTTCTCCGGCTCTGGAGTCACTACGAATAATGCATAACCAGCCGCTGTTGTCGGACCATTTTTCCACCGCTTTGCGGCTCCAAAATTGCCGCAAAGCTTCGCGTTAAGAGCTAAAGTCGTATGGCAATATGGTCATTGTAGATGATCTGTCTGTTCAGCTAGTGAAAACCGAAAACGATAACTATTACCTACGTGTTCATAACTACTATCAAAAAGATTGGAAATATTTAGAGAGCATTACGACCCTAGGCAAAGAAACTATTGCGCTCCAAGAAGTAGACCGCAATGTGAGTACATGCACGCAAATGGCGTGTAATCATACTGAGATTGGATTTGCTCCGTTGTCTAGAACGAGGCATCTAGCAGGAATGAATGACTTCAAGGTTAGAATAAACGGCCGTAGGCATGGCAGTATGGTAGTTGTGATACCCAAACCTTACATACAGGCATTTATGGAGAGAGCTGAGTAGGTTCTTGATATGCCAAAAAACAACGCCCTGAAGCACGAAAAAAGGGCTAATTAACGACCCGCGCGAACCCGGTGGCCGCTTGCTCTTGCTTTGGAGAGTCTTCAGTCGGAGCCAGCTTCCCGATCGGGATGCTAATCACCGATTTGCTGACAGCCTTGATCACTGAATGCGTATTCGCAGTTGTGGTAAAATAAAATCTTCCAAAAGACTGTTTTGATCCAGTGCTGAATTCACCTAAGACTAGGGGTTATATTTTGACCAATAACGATGTTTTGCGCCGTGTACGTTATATCTTTGATTTGAATGACAGCACCACGATTGAAATTTTTGCTTTGGCTGATTTTACCGTAACCGAAGAGCAAGTTTCTGCCTGGCTGAAAAAGGAAGAAGACGATACTTTTCTGAAGCTTAATGACACGGCATTAGCTGTTTTTCTTAATGGCTTTATTATTTATAAGCGTGGTAAACGCGATGGCGAGCAGCCAGAGCCAGAAACGCAGTTGACCAATAATA
Source organism: Marinobacter gelidimuriae (assembly GCF_000372805.1). GTDB lineage: Bacteria > Pseudomonadota > Gammaproteobacteria > Pseudomonadales > Oleiphilaceae > Marinobacter > Marinobacter gelidimuriae. The sequence continues at coordinate 4,360 of NZ_KB889829.1, forward strand.
TTGTATTCCAGAAACTGCGAATTGCTTTAAATTTAAAGGCTGATGATATTTTGGCCATTTTTCAGTTGGTAGAATTTCAATTAAGTAACCATGAATTAAGTGCGATTTTCCGTAAGCCAGGTAATAAGAATTACCGAGAGTGTAAGGATCAAATGCTTCGAAACTTTTTACTAGGCTTGCAGCGCCAGGTACGGCCAAACCATGACGTCTGAATCGGATTCCCTGCTGTTAGTCGATAATACGGACGGCGTAACCACGCTGACGCTGAACAATCCGGCCGGTCGCAACAGTTTGTCGATGGCGATGCTTCAGGCGCTGCATGACCAGTTGGTGATATTGGCCGATGACGCCGCCACGCGGGTTGTGGTTTTGGCGGCCAGTGGCAAGGTGTTTTGTGCCGGTCACGATTTGAAAGAGGTGCAGGGTCAGCTCGGCAGCACGCCGTTTATGCTGTCGCTGTTTGAGTTGTGCAGCAAGGTGATGCAGCAGATTGTGAATTTGCCGAAACCGGTGATCGCCCGAGTTGATGGCGTAGCCACAGCGGCCGGCTGCCAGCTTGTGGCCAGTTGTGACCTGGCGGTGGCCGGTGAGACGGCGCGTTTCGCGACGCCCGGGGTGAATATCGGTTTGTTCTGTTCCACGCCAATGGTGGCGCTGTCCCGTAATGTATCACCCAAACACGCCATGGAAATGTTGCTCACCGGCGAGATGATCAGTGCTGCCCGGGCCGAGCAGATCGGGCTGGTGAATCGGGTGGTTGCCGATAGCGAGCTGGAGAATGCGGTTGCGCAGTTGGCGAGTACAATCGCCAGTAAATCTGGCCACACTCTGAAAATTGGCAAACAGGCGTTTTACCGTCAGCTGGAAATGCCCCTGCACGAAGCCTATACCTACACTTCGCAGGTGATGGCGAAGAACCTGGAAGCTGAGGATGCGGAAGAGGGGATTTGCGCATTTCTGGCGAAGCGGCCGGCTAAGTGGCAGGATCGCTAAGATTCATTGGCGCAAAGCGCCGGAGCTGTCTGTAAGCGATCGCCCAGAGTTAATTGATAACGGCTAAAAAATCCGGCGTTCATCTCTATAGCCTGGACAAATTCGGCGCCCGCCGGGTAGGTCGGGCAGTTGAACGCCGCAACAGATTCGCAAGGCTCCATCCGATTAATGGCCACAATGCTGCCTTGCGCGTTTACATAGGCAATGTCTAACGCTATCAGCGTGTTGCGCATCCAGAAGCTGTTTTCGGCAGGCTGAAGGCTGCCGTAGTCAAACAGCATGCCGCTGCGTTCTTCCAGTTTTTCCCGTCCCATCAGGCCGATGCGCCGCTGTTCTGCTGTTTCGGCCCATTCCAGGCTAACAGAAACGCTCTGTTCTTCACCCACAAAGCACGCTGCTTGCGCCGGCAACACCTGGGACTCAAGGGCCCGGGCGCCAGTGGTGCAGGCTGCCATCAGCAGCGATGTGCTCAGGGCGATGACCCTTGGCTTCAACGCTACCAGGTTCATGGGCGCAGCTTATATCCGGTTTTGAAAATCCAACTGATGGTCACCAAGCAGGCGGTCAGAAAACCCAGTGTCATAAGCAGGCTAATGCCAATGTGGACGTCAGACACGCCGAAAAATGCCCAGCGAAATCCACTGATCAGGTACACCACGGGATTGAACAGGCTGATGGTTTGCCAGACCTCTGGCAGCATGTCGATGGAATAAAAGGTGCCGCCCAAAAATACCAGTGGAGTCACAATCATCATCGGAACAACTTGTAGCTTTTCGAAATTGTCAGCCCAAATGCCAATAATAAAGCCGAACAGGCTGAAGGTGACGGAGGTTAGTACCAGAAAAGACACCATCCAGAACGGGTGCAAAATGCTGTAATCCACAAAAAACTTCGATGTAGCCAGGATGATTAACCCCAGTATCACCGATTTTGTGGCCGCAGCACCTACGTAACCCAGTATCACCTCGATATAGGATATAGGCGCCGACAGCACCTCGTAGACGGTGCCTGAAAATTTTGGCATGTAGATGCCGAAAGATGCGTTGGAAATGCTGTGCATCAGCAGTGACAGCATTACCAACCCGGGGATGATGAATGCGCCATAGGGCACATCGCCAATATCGCCCATGCGAGCGCCTATGGCCGAACCGAAAACCACGAAATACAAGCACGTGGAAATCACCGGCGAGAGTATGCTTTGCATAAGGGTCCGCTTCATGCGGGCCATTTCAAATTTGTAGATGGCGCTTACGCCGTAAAAATTCATACCGTTCTCCGTAGGGTGTTTATTGGCGCACCAGCCCAACAAATATGTCTTCGAGGGAGCTTTCCCGGGTTTTCAAGTCGCGGTATTCAATGCCAAGGTCGCCCAGGGTTCTCAGCAGGCGAGCAATACCGGTCTGCTCGTGTTGGGCATTGAAGGTGTAAATCAGTTCATGGCCGGACTCTGACAGCTCCAGGGATTCCGCAGCCAATTCGGGGGGTAAGAACTCGAGTTTGTTCTGCAATTGTAGGCGCAGTTCTTTTTTCCCCAACTTGTTCATCAGCCGGTTTTTGTCTTCCACCAGTATGATTTCACCCTGGCGGATAACCCCGATACGATCCGCCATTTCCTCGGCTTCTTCAATGTAGTGGGTGGTCAGAATGATGGTGACGCCACTTTCCCGCAGTTGGCGCACCAGCGCCCACATATCCCGGCGCAGTTCTACGTCTACACCGGCGGTGGGTTCGTCCAGAAACAGGATGCGTGGCTCGTGAGACAGGGCTTTGGCAATCATCACTCGGCGCTTCATGCCGCCAGACAACGTCATTATGTGGTTGTTGCGTTTGTCCCACAGCGATAGTGCCTTCAATATTTTTTCAATGTGAGCCGGGTTTGCCGGTTTACCGAACAATCCTCGGCTGAAGGATACAGCGGCCCAAACGGTTTCAAACGAATCGGTGGCGAGTTCTTGCGGCACCAGACCTATGGCTTGCCGAGCCTTGCGGTAGTCGCGGATGATATCGTTACCCGCCGCCAGAACCTGACCCGACGACATATTCACCAGCCCGCAAATAATACTGATCAGCGTGGTTTTGCCCGCGCCGTTGGGGCCTAATAGCGCAAAAATTTCGCCGCGGCTGATGTCCAGATTGATGTCTTTCAGGGCCTGAAAGCCGTCATCGTAGGATTTGTTGAGATTTTTTACGGAAATTTCCGGTTGCACGGCATTATCCTGTTTTAAAAAAAAGTAAACACTGGCCTGTTTTAAAAAAAGTAAACGATGGTCTTTTTTCAAATAGGTAAACACTGGCTGGAACGATAGCAAGCGATCATCGATTTTGCGCCTTCGGTCGCTTTAGAAACCTTTGAATGGGCGGCAGAACTGTCCATAATGCCGATTTCCCCAGCAAGGTGTGCCAATGATACGTGGGATAAAGGTTTCGAGTTTGAAAATAGGGCTGATTATCGTATTGATTGCCGTCGCTGTTCTGGCGCTGCGCTGGCTGGATAGCTCGAATAGCGAAAAGACCGGGCAGCAGACCAGCACCTGTAACCTGCAAAAGAGCGACTGTGACTGGCCACAACAGGGCCAGAACTGGCGGGTCAGCCTGTCTGACATCACCAAGAATAACGACACCGAGAACAATTACCGCCTCGATATTGTTGCCCCGGGGGCGCCTCAGCCGCTGTTAGTGGTGTTGCGCGGCGAGTCTATGTACATGGGCGAATACCCGGTGCCGCTGGCGCGCAACGGCAATGACTATTACGCTGAATTTTCCGCGCCTTTTTGTACCACCGGCGACGCTATGAATTGGCGCGTAGACTTGCAAAAAGGCATGACGCCGCTGGCCGATCAACCGCCGTTCAGGATGGTGTTTCAGGCCGACTGATCTACCAGGGTTATGTCGGCGTTGGCGACATTTTCACCGCCGCTTGCGGGTTTTTCTACAACCCATTCTGCACCTTCTTTGACGACGCCGACAACCGCGGCGTGAGCATAACCACACTGGCGTAATGCCATTAAACAATCTTCAACATTGTTCGCAGGTACGCTTGCCAGCAAGCCTCCTGCGGTTTGCGGGTCAAACAGCAGCGGATAAACCGGATGATTTTGCCACTGGCCGACCTGCTCAATACGGCTAGCTGCGCCGCTGTTGGCCATGTGAAGCGAACTTAGAATGCCCTGGCTGCTGGTTTCTAATGCGCCGCCCAGTAGCGGTATGGCGGCGAGATTGAGCTCCACAGTGCAACTCGAGGGGCGCAGCATTTCTGCCAGGTGCCCAAGCAGGCCAAAGCCGGTAACGTCGGTGCAAGCTGTGGCGCCGTGTTGCTGAAAACACTCGGCAGCGCTGGCACTGGACTGCACCATGCAGCGCAGGGCTGCGTCAATCCAACGGCCTTTGGCAATAAGCTTCGCATGTGCGGCCAGCAGCGTACCGGTGCCTATGGGCTTGGTGAGAATAATGACGTCACCGGGTTGCATTCCGCCCTTGCTCATCAGCACATCCGGATCAATCAGGCCGTTCACCGCAAACCCCAGAGCCAGTTCCTGGCCTTCGCCGGTATGCCCGCCCACCAAAGCGCAATCGGCGTTATTCAGCACCGACACAGCACCCGCCATCATCTGGTAGATTTGCTCTTCCACTTTGCTTTCGATGCCGTAGGGCACGGTGGCGATAGCCGTAGCGCTTTGCGGTATTGCACCCATGGCAAAAATATCCCCCAGGCTGTGATTGGCGGCAATCTGACCAAACAGGTAGGGATCGTCAATAAAGGCACGAAAGAAGTCCACCGTTTGCACAATGGCTTTGCCCGGAGGAATGCGCAATACGGCTGCGTCATCCGGAGCGTGAAGCCCAACAATTACATCATCGCGGTTCACCGGCTGCAGCTTTGACAACGCGCGGGACAATACCGTGCTACCGACCTTAGCGCCGCAACCTCCGCAGCGCATGGTGGCCAACGACAGCGCTTGGGCGGCGTCTTCGGTGGAGCGTGCAGCGTCGGTATCCGGTTTAACCAGCTTATCAGGCATGGCCGGCAGCTCTTTGAATTTCTTCATAAAGCGACGGTCGATTTGGTCTTTCCAACGCCACACCAACGCGCCGGATACGCTCAGCTTTCCGCGCGACGCCACCGCGTAGCGGTCACCGGTGGAAATCAACGCCAGCCATTTTTTCTGAGGGTGATAGTTCAACGGCGTTTTGCCAAGGGCCATCCGGCGCAGATTATCCGCCAGCGGCTTGCCTTGGCGTACCGCAAATACCCCGGCTTTTTCCCGCGGGTGGTGAATCATGTTGGCAATATCGCCAACCGCAAAAATGCGATCGTTGTTTTCAACCTGAAGCGTATCGCGAACTCGAATAAACAAACCGTCGTCCAGTGCCAGCCCGGTTTGGGTCAGCCATTTCGGGCCGCCGGCGCGGGTCACCCAGAGCACTTCGTCCGCCATTAAGGGCGATTTTTCGCCTTCAATGTGTAAGGTTCGGGCGGTTACTTCGGTTACTGCCACACCCAAATGAACATTCACACCCCGCTCAGCCAGGGTGCGTTCAAACAGGGTGCGTACTTTTGGGTTGTGGGTGGGCAATATCGTGTCAGCGGCATCCAGTATATGCACATGGAGTTCTACCGCCTGGCTGGCAATGTTGCGTAGTTCGTTCTGCAAGCGGTATTGCATAGCCAGAACCATTTCAACGCCGCCAGCGCCTGCACCTACCACAGCCAGTGTGAACGGGCCCTGGTGTTGCTTTATGCGGTCAAGCAAGTCCAGCCAGTGCCGATTAAAGCGGTTAATAGGTTTCACGGGTACTGCGTGTTCGGCGGCACCTTTTACATCGGCAGTACGTGGTGAAGAACCAATGTTGATAGAGAGCAAATCGTAGCTGACGGGCGGGCGATCACGGCAGATAACCTGCTGGGTGGCAGCATCCAGGCCGATGGCTTCGTCCCGGTAAAAGCGCGCTCCAGAAAACTCAGCCAGTCGGCTTAAATCGATATGGATGTCGTCATGGCTGTAATGGCCGGCAATGTAACCGGGCAGCATGCCGGAGTAGGGCGTGTCGGTGTCGCGGCAAATCAGCGTTAAACGCACGCCAGGTACGGGATTCATGGCGAACTGCTGCAGAACCCCGACGTGGCTGTGCCCGCCTCCAATCAGGACAATGTCCTGTAATACAGGCTGGTCAGGCTTTTGCATTAAACGATTTTCTTGGCTTCAGCCGCCAGTTGGTCAAAGCCCTTTATGCTGGTAAACGCTTTCAGCTTTTCCTGGTCTTCGGCGCTGGGATAGGCAATCTGGCCGATAGTGTTCAACCCGGCTTCTTTCATTTTTTTCTGGGTAGCGGGGCCAATGCCTTTGACTCGGGTCAGGTCGGAGGGATCTGCCAGTTGAGTTGTTTTTGCCTTGGCTTTTTTGGGTGCTTTAGATTTCGGTGCTTTTGATTTTGATGGCGCGGATTCCGAGGGTACTACAGACTCAGACTTTGCCTTTTTCTTCTTGGGTACTGCAGGAGTCGGCAACGCCGGTTTCTTGTTGTCCGGCTTATCTTCGTCTGCGTGTCCAATGCCCAATCGTTCCAGCAGGCTGTTCTGCATCTCTTGAAATTCCTGAAGCCGACGCTCGAATTCGTCGTTGAAGCGCTTCATTTCGCGATCGCGCAGTTCGTCAATGTCCTTACGCAGCTTGTGCACAGGTTGTTTTATCTGGGTTTGCAGATTGCCGAACTGTTTCAGAGCATCACTAAACAGACTTTCAATGTGTGACGTCGTTTTAGCGAACTTCTTGTTTACTTTTTTTACAATTTTTTCGACGTTTTTTGGCTTTTCTTTCTTGGCCATGATGGTGTCCTCAGGCGGGTTGGGTAATCAATTTGCGATGTGTGGCAGAACTGAGTCGCTATGAATCATTCCGCGAATTGCTACATGAATCAGTGTAGAGCTTGTTCAGGCCATTTTCTGTAACGCTGCTCCCGACCTAATGAACGTGATCGTTATTAGGTCGGGAATAACGGTGTCGACCGGGTTTTCAAGCCACTGCAAGCCACTGTTAGAATGGACGTGTTTTTAGCTGATAGAGATCAACCCGGCGATCTTTCAGGTTGGTCACCGAACCTTCATTGCGCACCAGCGTCAGCTTTTCCAGGTCCATATCGGAGAACATGATCATTTCGGTGTTCGGAGTGGTTTCTGCCATCACCGCATCGTGGGGAAAGGCGAAATCTGAGGGCGAGAACACCGAAGACTGGGCGTACTGCACATCCAGGTTTTCCACCTTGGGCAAGTTGCCAACGCTGCCGGTGATCACCACATAGCACTCGTTTTCAATAGCACGGGCCTGGGCGCAGTGGCGTACCCGCAGATAGCTGTTTTTGGTATCAGTCCAGAAGGGTACGCAAATGATGTCTACTTCTTGCTCGGCTGCCATGCGCCCCAGTTCCGGGAACTCAATGTCGTAGCAGATCAGAATAGCAACGCGGCCGGCGTCTGTCTCAAATACCTTGAACTCGTTGCCGCCTTCAATCACCCAGTCACGGCGTTCGTGTGGGGTGATGTGAATTTTTCGTTGTTCATCAACGCGGCCATCGCGGTGGCACAAGTACGAGACGTTGTAGACCCGGTCGTTTTCAAGCAGCGGCATGGAGCCGGTGATGATATTGATGTTGTAACTGACCGCCATGTCAGACATTTCGTTACGAAACTGCTCGGTAAAGCCCGCAAGGAAACGTGCTGCACGAGTTTGGTCAACCTGATCCGTCAGGCCCATCAAAGGCGCGTTGAAAAACTCAGGAAATAGGGCGAAGTCGCTTTTGTAATCCGACAAGGCATCAACAAAATACTCAACCTGCGTTAACACTTCCTCAACCGATGCGAACTCACGCATCTGCCACTGCACCGCACCCATGCGAACTTGGGTTTTGCGTGTGTTCAGCACCGAGGAGGGGGGAACATACAGAATGTTCCGCCATTCCAGCAGGGTGGCATAGCCCAGAGATTTTTCATCTTCCGGCAAATATTTGTGTAACAAGCGGGTTACCTGAAACTCATTGGACAGCTGAAAACTCAGGATCGGGTCATAAATATCTTTACGGCTTACCCGCTCGATGTATTCGGCCGGTGTACAGTGGTCTTTGTATTTATGGTAAAAAGGAATGCGCCCGCCCGCTAGAATGGCGCGTAAGTTCATGGAGCGGCACAATTCTTTGCGAGCCTCATAAAGCCGTCGGCCCAGGCGATAACCGCGGTATTCCGGGTGAATGAACACATCCAACCCGTACAAAGAATCGCCTTTTGCATCGTGTCGAAGCTTCTCATCACGCATGATAAGATCGTCATAGGTGTGTGGATTGCTGAATCTTTCGTACTGCACGGTAACTGTCAGCGCCACGGCTACCAATTCGCCGCTTTCTTCAATGCAGATCTGGCCGTCTGGAAACTGGTCTACCAGGGCTTTGATGGTATCGCGGGGCCAGGCTCCGCCAATATCATGGTAAACCCGGTCCATTAGTATTTGCAGCTGGTCGTAATCATCCAACGTCAGGTTGCGAAGGTTCAAATGCAGTTCTTCATGGGCCATAAACAGCGGCTCCCTTGGGCGTTCAGTCAGTTGGTGGCGCGGTGAAAACACGCGCTCCCAGAGAGTCAAAGACGATAGAGTTTAACAGAAGCTGAAAATCCAGGCATGACGTTCCGTTTAGCTGCGCAAGCTGTTCAGCGTTTGTAAAAACAGATCTCCATACTTTTCCAGCTTGGCAGCACCCACCCCGCTGACTTCGGCTAGCGCCTCCAGAGTGGCGGGCCGGCGCTCCAGCATGTCGAACAGCGTGGTGTCGTGGAAAATAACGTAGGGCGGCACACCTTGCTTGTCAGCGAGCTGTTTGCGGCAGGCCCGCAGCGCTTCCCAGCCGTCGTGATCGGTAATCTGCTCCCGTACCGATGCAGCGGAGCGTGAGCTGCCTTTTGCTGTGCTTTTTGGTGGCTCCGGATCTTTACGTAATTGAACGCTGGCTTCGCCTTTCAATAAGGGGCGGCACTGTTCAGTCAGTTGCAAAGCACCGTAACCGTCTGGATCTGCTCTCAGATAGCCGTTTGCCACCAGTTGGCGAAACACCGATTTCCACTCGTTGGCGGTCAAGTCTTTACCGATTCCGTAAGTGGACACCTGTTGGTGCCCCATCTGAACCAGGCGGTCGTTTTCAGATCCACGCAACACATCAATCAGGTAGGTCACACCAAAACGCTGACCGGTGCGAAATACGCAAGACAGAGCCTTTTGTACGGCGACTGTGCCATCCCAGGTCTCCGGCGGTGTCAGGCAGGTATCGCAATTACCGCAGGGTTGGTCCAGTTCGTCGCCGAAGTAGTTCAGAAGTACCTTGCGCCTGCAACCGGTAACCTCACAAAGGCCCAGCATGGCGTCCAGCTTTTGCCGCTCAACCCGTTTAAAGTGATCGTTACCCTGGGATGTTTCCAGCATTTGCCGCAGTTTAATCACATCCTGCAAGCCGTAAACCATCCATGCGGTGGAAGGTTTGCCGTCACGTCCAGCACGGCCGGTTTCCTGATAATACGCTTCCAGGCTTTTTGGTAAATCCAGGTGGGCAACAAAGCGCACATCCGGTTTGTCTATGCCCATACCAAACGCGATGGTAGCCACAATAATAACGCTGTCTTCACGCAGGAAACGGTCCTGGTTTGATGCCCGCTCATCCGCGGCCAGGCCTGCGTGATAGGGCAAAGCGTTGTAACCTTTGCTTTGTAATAACTTTGCGGTGGCGTCCACTTTTTTGCGTGAAAGACAGTAAACGATGCCGCAATCGCCTTCATGTTCGGTTTTAATAAAATCCAGTAACTGTTTGTTAGCATTTATTTTTGGCGTAATTCTGTACTGAATATTAGGGCGGTCAAAACCGCTGATAAAATGTCGGGCCTGGGTTAACGACAGGCGCTCGGCAATCTCTTTGCGGGTGCGCTCATCGGCGGTGGCAGTCAAAGCGATACGTGGTATGTCCGGAAAAGTTTGCGCCAGCATGCTCAGCTGCAAGTAATCCGAACGGAAGTCGTGACCCCATTGGGAAACACAATGAGCCTCGTCGATTGCAAACAGAGCGATGGAGGTATTGTGTAACAGTTCTATAGTGCGGGGCTGAATCAGCCGCTCCGGGGCGCAATACAGCAAATCCAGCTCACCCGACATCAGAGCGTATTCAGTAGCTCGGGCTTGCTCGAAGTCCATAGTGGAATTCAAAAAGGCGGCTCGAACTCCCAATTCTTTCAGGGCATTTACCTGGTCTTGCATCAGAGCTATCAACGGCGACACCACGATACCGGTGCCCGGGCGTACCAGGGCCGGAACCTGATAACACAGGGATTTACCGCCGCCGGTGGGCATAAGCACCAGCGCGTCGCCACCGGCGCACAGTTCTTTTACGATGTCCTCTTGTAACGGGCGGAAGCTGTCATAGCCAAACACTTCATGCAACACCTGTTCGGGAGTCTGCACGGCTGTGGGCCGTTCGCTTGAGAGCTGTTCGAAGTCCTGATGGGAGTACATAATAAACCGGTTTACCCGCAAGCAGCCTGAATGGAGCAGCGCCGACCGAGTGGCACTGTGTATTTCTGCGGCAGAATCATAGCAGATTTCAGGGTGGGTGTTTTGCCCCGTGGGATTGTCAATACAAGCCTGAGCCCAGTAGTAGTACGTCAGCGTCGTCATTTAAGAGCAAAGGAGCAGTGGAAATTCGTGCAGCTTCATTAACGTTTAAGGAAAATTGGCTTTTAAAACGATACAATAGTGTTAAAAATTTACTGCCTCTGCAAAAGCGTGTTTCTTACCGAGGCTCGCGGCTCTCGACTAACACAAGGTTTTACTATTAATGCAGAAATTTGATGCCATCCGTCCTTACTCGGACGAGGAGACTTCCGCCGTAATACAACGATTAGTGCATGATCGGGAATTTCTGAACTTGATTGGCCGCATCAAATCGCCCGGAGCTGCACGCTGGGCGCCGGCGATGCTGCGGGGGATTGTGAGTTATTGGTTGCGCCGCCGTTTTGGTGGTTTCACCCGTATCGACGATTTGCAAGCGTCGTTGTCGGGCTATGTTGGCGAACTGGTCGGAAATACCACCACCCGGGTTACCCAGAGCGGGTTACAGAATCTGGAGCAGGAATCTACCCACCTGTTCATCTGCAATCATCGCGACATTGTTTTTGACCCAATGATTGTCAATTTCTTGTTGTACAACCAAGGGCTAAAAACCACTCGCATCGCCATTGGTGACAATTTGCTCGAAAATCGCGTATTTGCTGAAATGATGCGATTAAACAAGAGCTTTGTAGTGCGGCGTAGCATGACCAGCCCACGGGAAATACGCGACGCCTACCTTATGCTGTCCGATTTTATCAATCACAGCATCGAGACCCACAACGGGGTGTGGATTGCCCAACGTGAAGGGCGGGCTAAAGACGGTATAGACCGCACAGATCCTGCTATTGTGAAGATGTTCCACATGAGCCCGAAAAAATCCGGACTGGATTTCCAAACGGCGATAAACCGGCTGAGTATTGTGCCGGTATCGATTGCCTATGAATTTGACCCCTGTGATCTGGATAAAGCCAATGAGCTGGAAACCCGGGCCCGCACCGGTGCTTACCTGAAAGCAGAAGGCGAAGATACCAGCCAGATTATGCGTGGACTAACCGGCTTTAAAGGCCACGTACACGTGCACTTCGGCGCACCCATCGAAGACGCAGAAGCCGACCCAAAAGCCTTGGCGGCGCGGATTGACCGGGAAATTCACAGCCATTACCATTTGCACCCATCCAATCTGGTGGCGTATCAGTTGCGTGAAGCTGCGGCGGGCAGGGGGCCGGTAAAGGCCGGTCTGTTTGCTTCTCTAGCTGCAGCCGCAAGCTGCACGAGCCAGGCTTTGGAAGCCGCTGAGAACGAGCTGCAGAAACGTCTAAATGTTTGTGAAGCAGCAGCACGGCCCTACCTATTGGACATGTACGCTAACCCGGTAACGAGTGCGCTGAACGCCTTGAGCACGGATGACTAAACACTTGACAAGAGTGCTGGAACTTGACGAGAACTTGGCATGAATTGACTGGAAAGAACTGAACCGCCGCGCTTGGGCGCGGCAAGTTTAACTGCGCCAGAAAGCCGGCGACAGCACCACTACCACGCTCAATATTTCCAGACGTCCCATCAGCATACCTACACCCAACATCCACTTGGCGGCATCTGGCAGCGGCCCAAAATTTCCGGCAGGGCCAATGATGTCACCCAAGCCAGGGCCAACGTTGGTTAGAGCCGTCAATGCGCCGGACAAAGAAGTGATGAAATCCAGCTGCATAGCCGCCAGTGAGACCGTCAAAACCAGCAGGCACAGCAGGAAGATGAAGGTGTAGGCAATCATCGAGGCAATGATCTCGTCGCTGACGGCACGACCGTTGTAATTACGGGTTAACACCGCCCGGGGATGAAGCAGGCGCATCAGATTCTCACGGAGAACAATGACTGACAATTGAAAGCGAAATATCTTCATGCCGCCAGAGGTGGAGCCGGAGCAACCGCCCACAAACATTAAAAAGAAGAACACAACAAAGGCCAACGGGCCCCATGCAGAGTAATCTTCCGACGCGTAACCGGTGGTGGTGACCACAGAGGTGACATTAAACAGTGTGGATATGTAATTGCTAACCGGATCGAAGGGAACGGCAGATACCGCCCAGCGATACAGCGTTAACAGCGCGGGTACAATCAGCAGGATGGTTAGGAATAGCCGCACCTGTTGGTCACGGAACAACACGCCACGCTGGCCATGCAATTCCCGCACAAACAGAAAGAATGGCACACTGCCTAAAATCATGAAAAACGTAGATTCCAACAGAATCAGGTCGTTGAATTTGCCCATAGATAAATCTGAAGTAGAAAAGCCGCCGGTGGAGATGCTTGTCAGGCCGTGGTTAAAGGCATCAAATAATGTCATGCCCGACACCCAATAGGTCAGTACTGCGACCACTGAGAAAAATAGGTAAACCCCTAATAATCCGCGGCTCAGGGTTTTCATCCGGGGCAGTGCTTTGTCGGTCCACTCTGACGATTCGGTCGCAAACAGGCGCATGCCGCCTACCCGCAAAAATGGAAGCACAGCAACGAACATACCGATAATGCCAATGCCACCAATCCATTGCAGAATAGAACGCCAAAGCAGCAGGTCGCGGTCCATAGCGTCCAGACCGCTGAATACCGTTGCGCCAGTGGTGGTGATGCCAGAGGCGCCCTCAAAAAATGCGTTTGCCGCCGATATGTTGTTGTTGCTCAGGTAAAAAGGCAGCGAAGAAAACATGGCGATGAAGAACCAGCTCGACACGGTAAGCACGAACATAAAACGCGGTTTCAAGTCTCTGGACTGGCGATAGGTTGCCAGTATACCCAGCAGCCCCAATACGCACACAATACCCGCCGATTCCATAAACGCAGCACTGTTAGGAGCGTCAGAACCCATCAGAATAAGTGGCGGTAAGATCATGAAAATACTCAAAAGTATAAACATGACGCTGATGATAAAGACAACGGGTGTGAGGTTTCTCAAACGGCACTCGAATCGAGGTTATACAAAGACGGCCAAGGATACTCCCGAAGCGCCAGCTCCGCAACTTGGCGGGCCGGGAACAGGGCGGTGCATGGCCCTGATTACCGGTCAATTACATCGCCGTAAAAGCATGATCAGGTGCTTTTATCATTCTTTATCGGAGGTTATCTTGAGGGCCTTTTACTGCTTGTACACGTTATCTCTCATAAAACAGGACGCATTATGATTCACGCACGTTTCTTGCTCATCACGGCGCTTGTCGCCGCGCTTTTGTGTGCGCCCCTGGCCAGTGCCCAAGACAAAGCCGATGAGAGCGGTAAACGCCCCGCTGAAACGCTTGGGTTTGTTTGAGCCGTCGTTTCATGAGCGATGACAACATTCTGGTGGACTCTGCCAACGGTTTTATTGCCGGCAAAGAATGTGAGTTTATCAGCCTGGAAGAAATTGCTGAAAACAACAAGGCCGAATCGTAAACCTGCAGCGCGACGGCTGCCGTTACGTTAAAGGGGGCCGTCGCGCGCAAAAATTCTACGACTGCCGATAAATGGGCAACAAATCACTCACTTTCTCATAGTGCCCGCGGTCTTTGAGCCGCTGGCGACCGCTTCGCGTTTGCACATCGTAGTTTTTCAAAGCCCCCAGTTTGACCGGCCGGCCGGGATTCAGGATCAGGATAGGCGTGTGGGCTTCACGCATGTAGGTTTCTGCCGGTTCATCATCAATCCCGTGATAGCGAAGGTTCGCCAAAGGGCGAACACGAAGCACTCGGCGCGACCGCAGTTGTGCGGATGCTGGCAATGAGCGAATAGACATGATTTCTCGGTCGATCTTGATGTCCCAGGGGACGTCATCAATCGTTGAGCGCGGGCGCTGCCGGAATGATTCCAGCCTTTCGCATACCTGATCCGCAGTCATCTTTTTAATCTCTGTTTTTATGCCCCAGGTAAAGGTGCAGGACTGCAGTGGGGGAGAGCAGGGCAAAACCTGCAAACGTCGGGTAAGTTGGGCCAGAATCAGCCAGGGAAAATGCCTGTGCAGCAGTTCGAAACGATCATCCCGGTTGCCAAGGCTTGGTATTAGAGCCTCTATGGCGGTCTTGCTGCGATTGATCTCAGCCATTCGATCTAGAACCTGACTTTCATCGACGTTGGCTAACACCAACGCACCGGGAACCCGGTTGACAACTTTGGTGCTGTATTGCGGATGGCCGTACCAATCAGTCAGTGCATGAAGAGCCGCATTAAAGGCTTCTGTTCCAGAAAGATCGATGGGATTTATATTGGTAACAGGCTGGCTCTCGTTTTCACGAACAGTGCGTGGGATTTGATAGACGCGGCACTGAATCGGGGTGGCTTGCGTCAGCAAGAGTTTGGCGTCGGCACAGAGGCGCTCCAGGCATTCAACCGCCAGAACAATTTTTTGAAGAGTGTCTAGTTGTAAAAGCGAATAAGCCATTTACACTCCCTGTTTTGTTAAAACTATACCAACATGCATAAATATAATAAAACATTAGCGTGGCCTCAACATCTAACATTACGCACAGTCAACAGGTGACCGGACGATACGACGTTGATCAAACCGCTAATAAAGCGCGGTTGACGTCTTGATCGCGGCAGATTGCACAAATTCCTTTCGATTAAGCACGGGTTTACGCTTAAAACAGGCTAGAATACTCGCCGGAAATCTACTGATCGGGCATTAAAGCAAGGAGAAAACGGTGGTTGAAACCAAGCAAGATTATGGGCTGGAAAGCATTATTCTGCACCACTCATTTACCCAGGTGAAGGGCCGGACCATTCGCATCGACTGCCGCGAGCGCACCCATGTAGGCGGCGTGAACGGCGCCGGAAAAACCTCGATTCTGTCGCTGATTCCGGCGTTTTATGGCGAAGAACCCGAACGCATTGTCAGCAAGGGTTCCGGCCGCCTGTCGTTTCTGGATTATTACTTGCCGAGCCTGCAAAGCCTGGTGATTTTCGAGTACAGCCGCCACCGCGGTACCTGTTGCTCCGTTATGTTTCGGCACCACTCGGGGAAGCTGTGCTACCGCTTTGTGGAAGGCTCGGCTGCTGACACTTTCTTTGCGCCAGAAGTCATCGAAATGTTAAAAGCCGGCGCCACCGCCGACGCCGTTTTTGAAAAGCTTCGCAATTTAAAGCGCAATGTGTCTCGAATAATCGACACCATCACCAATTACCGCGCCATTATCCAGCGCAACCCCCGCCTATTGAAACGTTCCGCCGCCGATGCGCGCAAACTGCGCGGCCTTGCAGCGGACTTTGGCTTGGGCAGTGCCGACATGCACATGAGCAATATTGAACGCCTGACCCACGTGGTGCTGAATAAAAACCGTTTGATGTCCAGCTTCAAAGCAATGATTTGCGAAACTCAGTTTGAGAATATTCACATTCATGGTCGGCCCAAAACCATCGATGAAAGCGGCCTGGTGAGTGACATTCGCAGCATCAAGGCCTTTGAAAAAGAAGAAGCCAAAATTCGCGAGTGCCTGCAGCAAGAAAATGAGCGCCAGGCCATTCTGGCTGCCAGCCGGCGCACTGTCGCCAGCCTGACGGCGACAGTCGACGAGGCCAATGACAGTAAAGCCGACATTGGCCGCGACATCGCCAAACTGAAAGAACGTATTAACGAGGAAAGCGAACAGCAGCGCCAGGCCGACGACGAGATTGCGGGGGTTCTGGCGGATAAAACCTACGAGTTGAAAGTGAAAGAAGGTGACCTTGACGGCATCTATAAAAAGCGCGAGTACTACGATAGCGAAAGAGCGCCTGAGCTGAGCCAGGATCTGCAGAATATTGGTGAATATCGCCGCCAAAAAGCCGATGCCGATTCGGATCTGGCTGGCCTGACCAGCAAAGTGACTCAGGTAGAAAGCGAGTTCAGGCACGAGATCAGCGAGCTGAAGAGTGCATTTTCCCGCGAGCAGGGCGATCGCGAGCGGAAGGTCAGCGACGCGGAGACCGCGCGCAAAGACGCGGCTTACCAACATGACAAAGCCATCAGCGCTCTGGACCACGAGAAAACCCGTGAACTAGGCCAGCAGCGCGAAGAGCGCAGTCAGGAACGCTCCGCCATTCAAAGCCAGTTGGCCCGCGCCGAAACCCTGCGCGATAACCAAAGTTATAACGATGACGAAACCGGCCAGATAGCCGCTGTCGAAGCGGCCGTGCAAAACGCCGAAGAACAGGCGCAGCATGTTTCTGGCGAGCTGATCGACGCTAACCGCAAAAAAGACCAGGCTCGGGAAGATCGCGATACCGCCCAGAAACACCTTCTCCACGCTCAAGAGCAGATCGATACGCTAACGGCGGCGTTTGAAGATTTACAGCGGCAGATTTCGCCAGATAACGACACCTGGCTCTGGGCATTGCGCAAACAAGATCCGGAATGGGCCCAAGGCCTGGCAAAAGTCATTCATCCCGACCTGCTGATGCGCACCGACCTCAACCCGCTAATGCACAGCACCGCAGCTGCTGACCGCCGACAAGTCATGGGCTGGGTACTGAACACCGATGCGATATCCGCCCCGGAATTTGCGGCCTCAGAAGAAGAGCTGCAAGCGCGTTTGTACAACATTGATCAAAAACGCCAGGCTGCCCGCAAAACCCGTGATGACACAGAAAAAGCCGCGCGTAATCGGAACGAGGCCTACCAGTCCCGGTGTTCCGCTGTAGAACACATGAACACTGAGAAAAAGCTCACCGATGACTCGCTCATTCGGCAGCGTGAGTACCTGAAGACCCTGCGGGAGAAAATCCGCCAGGCGCTGAATGAACGCAAGCAAGTCCAAGGCGCAAAAGTGACCGAACTGCAGAGCCTCCTGGAGCAGTTCAACAAAGACAGTGAAATGGGCGAAACCGCCACCATCAGCCAGTTTGCCAAGCGCTTGATGGATTTGCGCGGCCAGTGGGCCGAGCGCGAATCCCAGCTGCAGCTAAACATCGACCACGCCCAACAACGGGTTCAGCAAGCCCGTAGCGAACACGAACAACGCCTGGAACTGAAACAAACGGCGTTTAACCAGAAACTAGAAGACGAAGGCATAGATCCGAAAGTGGTGCAGCAGGCACGTGCCAAGGCTGAAAGCCTGAAAAACCGGGTGCAGGAAATTGAGCAAGCCGAGCCTTTAGTGCGCGAATACAAAAACTGGCTCGACAAGGACTGGTCACGTAAAGACGGCCTGACCGGCGACTGCAACCTGCTGGAGAAACAGGTCGCAGACATAAAAACCCGACGCAGCGAACGTCAGCGCAAGTACCAGGAAAGTGGTAAACAGGTGAATGCGGACATCACTCGGCATCAGCAGAAAATTGGCGCGCTGGCCAAGCAGATCGAGGAAGCCGAAGGTATTCTGAAGAAGTTCGAAGCCGCCCCCGATGACATGGCGATGCCGGGCAACATGGTTAATCTGACCGGCGAACTGCAGGATGCCTACGAGCGTCTGGACAAACTTCGGCGCGAGGTAATGGCTACCTTCAAACGCGCGCTCACAGTGCTGAACCAGTACAACGGCACCCAAATCCAGAGCGCGTGGCAGAAGCTGAGTGAATTCCGCCGGCAGCGGCTGACAGACCCAGCCCAGGAATACGATGAAGCTTTCCAGCTCATGCAAGTGCAAGACTTGCGTTCACTTCTGGACACCGACATTCCGCAGCTGCGTTCTACTTTGGTTGATCAGTTTACCTCTGAAGCCAACACTTTGTGCCGTTACTTCGACAGCCTGGAAACCATGGCCCGGGAAGTGAAAGCCGTGTCACGCACTCTGCGCCAGAAAATCAACACCGATCAGCGCATTGAGTCCCTAAGCGATATTCAAGTGGTGCTAAGGCCGCGTATTGAAGACGACGAAAGCTGGCAGCCACTGAAGAGTTTTGTGGTGCAGTGGCGCGACTGGCACGCAGTGCACCGCCGTGAAATGCCCGATGACAGCATCATCATGGCGTTCCAGCTGGTCAGCGACACCCTGAAATCGGCCAGCCTCGGCGAAAGCGTGGAATCCATGGTGGATATGCATTTGACCATGAAAGAAAACGGTCGCGAAGCGGTGATTCGTAACGACAATGACTTCCTGACCGCCAGTTCCCAAGGCCTGACGTACCTGGCCATTATGGCGGTGTTCATGGGTCTGACCCGCTACCTGTGCCCAGACAAGAACACCCGCATTACCTGGCCCATAGACGAGTTGGGCACCCTTAGCTCCAATAACATCGCACGCATGGCAGAAATGTTGGAACACAACAACCTGACCATGATCTCAGCCTGTCCGAAACTGGACCGGCCGCTGCGCAAGTTCTTTGAAAACAAAATCAGCCTGCAGCACGGCCGCGTACACAACTTTGAAAGCGCCGCACCGAGCGCGCCGAAAAGCGATTTGCTGGCCAGTGTAACCCGCCCGCGGTCGGTAGCTGATGTAACAGACGATCTGTTTACCAGCGCCACCGAAGGAGGCAACCATGCAAACTAATCCACTGTTCGAACGCACGGTAAGCGCCTTACTGGCCGGTGAAATCATCTGCGAATACAGCCACGATGAACTGTATAACTATTTACTGACGCAACCTGTGCAGCAAAAAGTTTCGGATTTCCTACAACAGATGAACCGCACCCTGCGCCAAACCAGCAGCCACGATGCCTGGCTATGTTCTTACCAGGATCTGTCACGCCCCGACGCCAAAGACGCCGTGCGCCAGCAATTTCGAGAGGTAGCCAACCACCTGGAAGCCCTGGTGCAGTTTCTACGGCTGGTGATGATGGTGGAAGCCGCACAACGCCCCATTCCCGCCGGCGAACACCTGCGTGAAGGCAAATTGCTGGAACGCATTTCCACCGCGCCGTCGCTGGAAGCCAAACTGCGTTCGCTGTGTGAAAAAGACCTGTTCCGCACCAAGCGCAGCGACAGCGCGGGCCAATTGCGCGTGGTACTGGAGAACCTGACCAAAGCCGGCTACCTGAAACCCATCGGCACCAGCGGCAGCGTGTTTCTGGCGACGGCAAAATGGAGCTGGTTGTACGACGTGATGACCTTCATTCAGACCCATGAAGGCATCCGCGAAGACAGCGCCGAAGACGACCCGCAGCTGAGGATTGTCTGATGGCCAGAACCCACGATGCGCAATCCACCCTGCGGGCGCTGGCCACCTACGGTGACGTGATTCTGGAAGCCCATCTGAACCGTGGCAACCGAATTGCCCTGAACGACGACAACGTTGGCGTACTGGAAACCCTGGAACACCACCGCTTGGTGTGGCGCCTGGGGGACACCGAAGACCTGCAGCTGAAAAATGTTCTGGTGCGGCTGTTAGACCACATCACCGAATCGGAACGCCGGCGTTTTGCCAGCGCCCAGGTTGACCGCCTTTGGAGCGATCTGAATCGGCTGTTTGTGGATTATCGCGAAGCCAAAAAGCGCGCAGCGTTTACGGACAAATCGCGAATTGAGAGTGAAATCAAAGAATGCCTGTCGGAAATCATTGAAGACATCCGCAACGCCACCGATACCTTCTCGTCTTACATCAGCAGCGGCTTCAGCTACATCACCGATATGGATCTACGAATTCGCAAGAACCACGAAGTGATTGAGCGGGCAGGGCAACTAAATAGCCTGTTTGAAAGCTTCAACACCCAGGACCTGGCCGATCAGGCCGGCAACGATCCGTTCCTGAAACGACTGCTGCTGAAATATCTGCCGGCTGCGTTGGAACAAGGCCAGAAAAACCTCAGCTATGCCCTTAATCAGCTGCGCCTGACGCTGGTGCGCCTGCGCGAAGATCAGCGCCTGAGTAAATTGGTCGGTGGCTTTGAAAGCTATTTCGCCAACAATCGCGGTTACATTCCGTTTATCGATGACCTGGATCTGGGCCACTGCCCGGCGCCGCTGAACAATGTCGTGCCCTTCGCGATCGTCGCTCGTGGTGATATTTATGACCCGGCAGACGACGCAGACCTGATTACTCTGGCGCAAACCGCCCGCACCTTGGGCACCGACCAGCAAGGCACTGAACCTGCAGCTGCTCTGCAAACCGTCGAATTCGACGTTGCCGGAGCCTCTCACCCCGAAGAAGAAGATCCGGTGGACGAGCTGATTGAACAGTTGGTGCAGTTCGTGGTGGATGGCGATATTGGCGACGGCGAAATTGATGCCTTAGAGGCCCTCAGCGGCAGCGGTCTGGCATTAGATGCGGCCACCTGGCTGTCCACGCTGGAAGCACAGATCGACTCGCTGGCGCCCAACGACCAGAGCCAGATTACAGTGGAATACAAAAGCCAGCTGGATCCGCTTTACAAAGACAACCTCTACATAACCGGCATGACTTTGCGAAGAAGCAATGAAAGCCGAATTTAAGGCCATTACCAAGCTGCTGCAGGGAGGGAAACGAGAAATCGCCCGCAGCAGTAACGTCTGGAATTTGTCGCCGCAAGACTGGCCGGCGCTGGACTGCAGCGCGGCACCTACCGTCAACAACACGCAGAACTCAAAATAGCGCAGGCCGCCGCTGTTACCGACCAGCAGCGCAGTATTCTGGCCTTCATGGCTGCTCATGAGTGTGCGATCATGCAGAAACATATTACCGCGCGGGCTTTGCCCCTGGTTGCGATTACAGGTTCCAAATAAACGAGGTGTAAGGTGCAGGATCTACAGACTATTGAGATTGAAACCCAAGCTAACCCCACGGCTGCCGTTATCTGGCTGCATGGCCTGGGCGCCAATGGACACGATTTTGAATCCGTAGTACCCGAACTCGGTTTACCAGATGCCGCCGTGCGCTTTATATTCCCACACGCGCCCAATCTGCCGATCACGATCAACGGCGGCATGTCCATGCCGGCCTGGTACGATATCAAAGCCATGGACCTTGACCGTATTATCGATACCGAGCAACTGATGGCTTCGGCCCGCGCAGTCGGCAAGTTGGTGGATCGGGAGATCGAACGCGGCATCGCTTCCGAAAACATCGTAATTGCCGGTTTCTCCCAGGGTGGAGCGGTTGCCTATGAATTAGGCCTGACGTATCCGAAGCGTCTTGCCGGTATTCTGGCGCTTTCAACCTATTTTGCCACCGCAAAGTCGGTGAAGCCTTCACAGGCCAACGCCGGTATTCCAATCAATATCTATCACGGAACTTCTGACCCGATGGTTCCGGAAGTGCTGGGCCTTCGCAGTTTGGAAGCACTCAAGGAAATGGGCTATCAGCCGGCCTATATGACCTTTCCTATGGAACACAGCGTGTGCCTTGAGGAAATTAAGGAAGTCGGACAGTTCATTCGCAAATACGCACTGTAATGGCCGGTTGCAGTCTTAGAGGCATACATTGATAAATAACCCGACAGGACGCTTTCCTTGAATCATCTTGCCCACGTTTTTCTGGCCCCGGATTCTGCCGAATGTCGTGTTGGTAGCATTCTGGGCGACTTCAGCCGCGGCGTTGACCTATCTGCGTTACCGGGCAAAGTGCAGGAAGGTGTTCGCCATCATATAGCCGTTGACGTGTTCACGGACAGCCACGCCGAGGTGCTAGCCAGCAAACGTTTGTTTTCGCCCCAACGCAGGCGCTTTGCCGGGGTAGCCCTGGACGTACTTTACGATCATTACCTGCTGCGCCACTGGCAGAGTTTTAGCCCGGCGTCCCGCGATGCGTTTGTACACCGCGTGTATCAGGAGCTTCAGCATAACGAACACCTGATGCCAGCGCCCATGGTGAGGGTGACACGCCACATGGTGCGCCATGACTGGTTTGGTGCTTACCAGAATCTGGGCAGTATTGGCGACGCCCTGGACAGGGTGGCCGAGCGCATTCGTTTCCCCAATCAGTTTGCCGGCATTATTGATGAGATTCGCGCTAACGACGTTCAGCTGGAACAGCATTTTCTGAACTTTTTCCAAGAACTACAAAGATTTGCTAAGCAAACCTAATGTAGCTTCAACTCCTAGAATTGGATTCCCACCGCAATGAGCAGACTCGAAACCCGGCAAGCGGTACTCTCGTTTATCGGTCTGCTGCTGGTCGCCCTTAACCTGCGCCCAGCCCTGAGCAGTATCGGCCCTATGCTGCGCACGATCGGCGACAGTTTTACCTTGTCGTCTTCAGCACTGGGTATTCTGACGACTCTTCCAGTACTTTTTTTGGGACTGGCTGCACCGCTGGCGCCAAAGCTGACAAGCCGCCTGGGTATTGAAAGAACGGTTCTGGTTGTTCTGGTTATGTTGGCGCTTGCGCTGCTCGTGCGGCCCTATTCTGGCTTAGCGGGGCTGTTTACCGGTACAGCCATAGCCGGGGGCTGCATCGGTATTATTGGTGTGTTACTGCCGGGTATTGTGAAACGGGATTTCCCCAACCATGCGAGTTTAATGACTGGCATCTATACCGCGGCACTCTGCTCAGGTGCAGCCATTGCGGCGGGCACAACCGAACCCCTGCGGGAGCTGTTTCATCAGCAATGGCGTCCGGCACTGGCTTTCTGGCTGGTGCCCGCTGTTATTGCGTTTGTGGCCTGGTGGGTTCAGTTAAGTGATAAAAAGCTGGGCGTCAAACCGGGGAAAACCCGTGGAAAATCCATATACCGTGATCGACTGGCGTGGCAAATAGCTTTGTATATGGGTTTACAGTCGTCATTGGCGTATACCGTATTCGGCTGGCTGCCAACCATTTTACAAGACCGCGGCATCAGCGCCGTTGAAGCCGGCCTGGCGCTGTCTGTGTCTATTTTAGTGCAAGTGGTTAGCGCCATCGCAGCGCCTTTAATTGCCAGCCAAATGCGCGATCAGCGGGCGATGATTTCTCTGGTGATGTTGCTGGTTATCGCGGGCCTCGCCGGCTGTATTTACGGGCCAATGGATCAGATGTGGTTGTGGGTTGTGCTGTTGGGTCTTGGTCAGGGCGGCAGTTTTAGCCTGGCGCTTACCTTACTGGCGGTGCGAGCACGGGACGCAGAAGGCGCGGGGCGCCTTTCCGGCATGGCTCAAAGCCTTGGGTATATCATGGCGGCCTTTGGGCCACTGTTGGTTGGCGTGCTGCGCGATCTGTTCGGCGGCTGGCAGGCCGCCGGCGGATTTCTCATTGCGATCGGCATAGGTGCAGCGCTGGCAGGTCTGAAAGCCGGCCGCAATGCGTATGTTTTGGACGATTAGGAGGGTTGGCAAACAAACGTGAAAAATCCCCCAAAAACAGCCGTAAGCGGCTGAAATAAATGGTTTATAACACCTTTTTTGCTTCCAGTTGGAGTGCGTAGGTTGGCAGGATGCCCAGACGGCCTTGCGATACATTGAAGCCAAGTCACCGTTCGAGCAGGCACTGATGCAAATTCCAACCGAGGTCGCGCCTGCTGTCGGTCAACCACGCCTTGCGAGCACATCCGAACCGCGCCACCGGGCATTGACCGTTCAGCTAACCTTAGAGCCGCAACGTCCTCGCAGCCGGAAACACCACCAGGCCCGCACGGTGATCGAAACCCACTGCCTGAAACCGTTCGAGGTGCAACATCAAAACAATGGAAACTACCACATCCAGGTTCCTGCGACGTCGGATGACCAGCTGGACGAAATGATGGACGATTTGATTGATGAGATACACCGTATTGCGTCCGACAAAGCATGCTGGGTGGAGACACTGATCACGGACACGGCCTACCCACGGTTTCGGACGGATATCCCGCAACACGAACTTGATGCGGTTTACACGCCCACACCCAACGAGCAACGCTGGGCTCGTCGATGTGCCAAGCAACTTCAACATCGCTTCTTTTTACTATTGCACCTGAAGGCCTATCAGAAACAAGGCTTCTTCTCCGCAACGGTTGATTTGCCGTCCGATATCATCAATATCCTTCTGGAGGAGTTGGTGCGTCAGCGAACTCGCCGACGAAGCAAAAGCACTGATCAATGCTTTGCTGGTATCACCGCCGGGGATCGCACTTAGCGGCTGGCAACGTCTGAAGCGTGAAATTCGCAAGCCGACAAACAAGGAAATTCGATCTTACCTGCAACATCTCAGGTGGTTGAAGGGCATGGTCGAGCAATTGCCAGAGGTCAAATCAATCCCGGCAACTTGAAACCACTGCCCAGCAAAATCTCCTGACCTATCAAATGGAACAGACTCAGCGCACAGATCGACTGGTGTCCTGCTTTAAAGACGTGTTGACTGCAATGGAGGCCGAGCCAAATCCCTGGCAATCGCTTCAGGCCGTTGTCGGAGACAATCGCCAGGGGTGGCTGGACGAATGCGAGGAGCATCTGGCCTATGCGGGCAACAACTATCTGCCTTTTATGTTGCGACCGTTTCGCTCCAAACGCAGCCTGCTGTACAACTGCCGAGGGCATCATTACGGCCAACCTCCGGCACGAGCAGCAAAAGGTGGTGAAGTACAATCACCTGGTGGCGAACATGCTGATCTTACACAACGTCGAAGCCCTCAGCCGGGTGTTGCGCGAAATGGCAGCGGAAGGAATCGCCATCACGGAGGATGTCCTGAAAGCACTATCGCCGTACCGAACCCGCCATATCAATCGTTTCGGAGATTACACGTTGGACTTTAGACGCCCGGTAGGGCAACAGCTATTTGATTTGAAACTTGCTGAGCTTGCCCCTCAAGGAAAGCCCAAGGATCGGGCGAGGCCCGAAGATGAATCAGGATAAAAACCGTGGTCCAAAAATTTATATTTCAATAGGTTGGGAGCGTTTCTGGGGAATTTTTCACGTTTGTCTGCCAACCCTCATTAACGCTCGGAGATTATCCAAATCTTGCAAGCATTGCAAAGGTCGATCCAATTTCTGGTCAATGACTGTTGTGCAGGCCACCCGCAGGTCTGTGAGCCGCTGACATCCTCGCTGATCGCTTGCCCCGCCCAGTTGGAAGAATCGGCGCCAGTAATTTCTTCGAGCTGGCCGTGGCGGTCGCCATTGCGCTGTTTGGTTTGCAGTCCGGAGCGGCGCTGGCAACGGTGGTGGGTGTGCTGGTAGAGGTGCCCGTTATGCTGGCTCTGGTGCGCTTTGCCAACGCCACCCGCGGCCACTTTCCGGTGGCGCAAGAGGCTTCCCGTTAAGCCCTTGGTCATCAATGTGGTCGTCAAAAATACGGTGTGACGGAGCTGCAACTGCGTCTGCATTCCATGTCAGTAAACATCTTCCAGGTAGCGCCCTTCGGCTCTCAGCTCATCGACATCCATGTGCAAGGGTTTGAGGATGGAGTCAAACACCTGACCTACACCAGAAGCCATATCCCGGCCACCACATACCAGCACCTGGGCGCCTTTCTCAATCAATTGCCGCAACGCGGTTTCATCAGCCATGATGGCATCCTGAACATAGGCTTTTTCTGCTGATCGTGAAAACGCCGTATTCAGTCCGGTAAGACGGTGGTCATCCAGATAACCACCAAGTTCCGGCTGATAGAGAAAATCCGATTGCGGATTGCGTCCACCCCAGTATAGGTACATCGGACTAAGGTCAGTATTTTTTCGGATAAAGCCTGCCAGTGGGCCTATTCCTGCGCCGGCGCCCACGAGAATTATGGGCGTTGCACCGCCCGCCGGACGAAAGCCTGGGTTTTGCTGGATAAACCCGGTAATACGATCTCCCGGTTTGAGGCTGTGCAGATACCCTGAACACAGGCCATTGGTCTGTTTCCGGACGCAGATTTCCAACTGCCCATCCGAGGCCGAAGACGCCAGCGAATACAATCGGGCCGTGTTATCTCCGGGTGGCGCAACGCCAAACAAGTCACCCGCCTCGAAACTCGGCAGATGTGACCGGCTTCTGAAAGACAACACCTGCCATACATTTCTGCGATCTTGTACCGGCCTGAAACGCAATATGCTGGTAGGCGCGTTTACCGCAACGCCATAGTCTACGCGCTCAACAAGCTCGAATTCCGCAGTGGCGGCTGGCGCGGGATTATGGGTCAGCGCCAATGAGATGCCCATGTGCTCGCCGATAGCCTCGCCCCATTCACGAAACTGCATGGCGGAGCCGCGATCGATTCGTGTAACAAGGTCCATTTGCTGCAGGCCTTTACTACTGAGGGCAGCGTCTACATCCAGCGCATACTGACAGAATTTTGGGAACTGTTGGTCACCAAACCCGAGAACCACAAACTCCAATCCGTCATTCGCCTGAAAGTGTTCAAGTCGAGTCATGAACTGACTGGCGGAGGAGGGCGCGTCACCGTCACCGTAGGTTGATGTCAGAACAAAAAGCACCGAGGCCTGCGGGTAGCGTTTTGCCAGGTCATTCATCGGCGCGCAATGTACTTTCTTGCCGGCCTGATTGAGTTTGTTTTGAAGATCCCTGGCAAAACCCCAGGTGGTGTTGCCTTCCGAGCCCACCAGAATAACCACATCAGCCGATTCGATGCTGGCGCCTTTAGCGGGTCGCACGGATGATGAGCGTCGCTGCCACCAGATCTGCACTCCGGTAAACGACAGCGCGGGCACGGTCAACGCAGCTGCTCCGAGAACCAGCCCTAACCACCACAGGCCTTCACCCGTATGTAGACGAATCATCCAGTGCTGGAAATGGTTACCGGTCGGGCGGGGCTGGTACTGCAACAGTTCTCCGGTTGACTGATCAACGAACCCGGCACCTTGGGTGGTGTTCAGAGAGTAGACATCACTGGGGTCATCCGGATAAGGGAATACCAGCTCACGGAGCTCATTGGCATCCACGTTTTTTAGCGCGATCAAAGAGCTCACCGGTACCGGCGTGCCGCCTGAGACCTCCGCCGGATACGATGGCTCCGCATTGGCAGCCTCCGGCAGCAGGCCAAACCGCACCGCAGACATGTAGCTGCCGGTCAGTGCCGACAGCAACAAACCAATCACCGCAAACCGTGCCAGCTCGGCGTGAATCCGCGGGCTACCGGAACCTGCAATCGGCTTTAAAATGGCTTTCCAACCCCCCATACGTCGAGCCAGCAGAAACATGCCGGATAGGCAGATCAGCAGCATCATTACCGCCAAGCCGCCTGCAAGCAGTCGGCCTGCATCATCCAATAGAAATGAGCGGTGCAGGTTCTTTACCCAGCGCAAAAAGGCTGAGGGCTGATAAGGGGCAATACTCTCACCGGTCAGGGGGTTAACCAGGTCCGCGCCTGGCTGGCCGTCTCGGCTGTAATAGACGACAACTTCGCCTGAAAGAGAGCGTTGTATCTGCTCGGTGCCCGGATAATGCGCCACTACACGCTCAGACAGGTCAGCAACGCTGATTTCACCGGTCGGCGGGATGGCTGCGCCCGCCCGTTCAATGGCGGGTACAACGGACAAAACAACGCCCGTGGTCGCCAGCACCAAAAGCAGCAGTGCGGCGACCAATCCGGGCCAACCATGAAGCTTGCGTAGCATGAAGCTGGCTCCCGTCAGTTACTTGAGGTTATAAACAAAAGACTGGACGTAGCCACGGCCAGAAACCGACTTGCCAGAACCTTCCGTGGTCAGCGGGGCCACCACGTCTGAACGGTTGTCACGCATATCTTCAACGGCGGTATCTACACGAACCTGGTAACCGGAGTCGATGAGTGCGTCGTCAAGTTCCAGCGTCACGTTCAGGGAGCGCCCACTGGTCACACTGGCACCGGTCAGGCCATCGTATTCAGCCTGGCTCTCACCACTGCCCCGAGCCCAGTCACGCAGATGCTTGTAATACTTACTCTTCTGGCCAGCAATCCAGAGAGTCCCTTGGTATTGGCCATCCGCATCGGTGAGGTAGAGCGCAAGATAAGCTCCATCACCGCCGTAATTGCTCAGTTGTGTGGTGAAGGTGACTTCCCGGGCCTGTGCATATGCCGGCAGTGCCATGGCAGTCGCAAGCCCGAGTGCAAACAGAATGTTCTTCATGATGTAATCTCCTTTCACTATTCAACAGTCACTGTGGGTCGGCCTGTGATGATGCCCTTACGCGGAGCCTGCTCTTTGTTTATCGATTTGCTATCGTTCCCGGACTTGCCACGATAGTCGTCATCGTCATCGTCATCGTCATCGTCTTCCAGCTCCATTTCCCTCAGCTCAAAGGTCGCTGGCGAGTACTCGGCCTCCGCACGACGACCCTCCGGGTCCCGTCCTTTAACCTCGTAACAGCCGTCATCTACCTTAATGCGGAACACCTTCCAACCTTCCGCCTCAAGCTTCTGTCGCAGGTTCTCCCGTGGCTGCCATCCGGCAACCGGGTCATCGCAATCGTCGTCGGCCAAGGCGCTGCCGCTCATTAGCAGCAACGAAAAGGTGATAACAATGGGTTTTATATTCATGGCATGTCTCCCGTTGAGTCCGTTGAAGCCATCTTAAAGTTGCTACCTGACACTGGCCTGAACGGTAACAATGCTGCTTCAGGCTGCGGTCAGGTAACGGCTGTAGTATCTTTTGATCACGATCGAGGAAAGGGTGAAATATGCGGGTGCTTTTGGTTGAGGATACAATCGGGTTGGGGGAGGCCGTGCGGGATCAGATCAGCGACGATGGCCATGCCGTGGACTGGGTTCAGAGCCTCGGTTTTGCAGAGACGAGCGTGAAGACCACCTCCTATAATCTGATTTTGCTCGACCTGATGCTGCCAGACGGTCACGGTTTTGATTTTTTGAAAAAACTGAGGGCAACCGGTGACACAACCCCCGTGATCATTCTGACCGCCAGGGACCAAGTGTCAGACCGCATTGCAGGGCTGAATGCCGGTGCCGACGACTATCTGGTGAAGCCCTTTGACTTATCAGAGTTGTCTGCC
This sequence comes from Marinobacter gelidimuriae, assembly GCF_000372805.1. GTDB lineage: Bacteria > Pseudomonadota > Gammaproteobacteria > Pseudomonadales > Oleiphilaceae > Marinobacter > Marinobacter gelidimuriae. The sequence goes on from NZ_KB889829.1 coordinate 33,657, forward strand.
CGGGTGGCCGCCGTGGCACGTCGTTATCGTGGTAACCCGAATCCTCTGGTGCGTGTTGGCAACCTTGAAGTGGATCTGGGTGACCACCGCATCAACCGCAACGGCCAGCCAGTAGAGCTTACTGCCCGTGAATGGGCGCTGTTTGAGGGGTTTTTGCAACGCCCGGGAATACTGCTATCGCGGGCTCAGCTTGAAGACCGGCTGTACGAATTCGGGGCTGAAATTGAAAGCAACACCATAGAGGTTTATATCAGCCGTATGCGCAAAAAACTGGGGCACGATGCCATAGTGACCGTCAGAGGGATGGGTTACAGGCTGGAACCAAATGAGCACTAAAACCAGCTTACACAAAACCCTCGGCACCTGGCTTACCCTTGGCGTAACCTTGCTCTGGCTGTTGGGTGTTATCGCGTCAGGCGTGGTGGCCCGGCACGAAATGAACGAGGTGTTCGACAGTGCATTGGAGGAAACAGCGCAGCGTATCCTGCCATTGGCGGTGACCGACATACTGAATCGTGAAGGGGACCCGGGTCTGGAGCGGGTATTGGCCCTGAAAGAGCACAGCGAGTATCTCACCTACCTGATTCGTAACAAGTCAGGCAAGTTGCTGCTGCAATCCCACGACGCGGACCCAAAAATTTTCGGCGCCATTCCGCGAGAAGGCTTCTCCCAAACGCTAACTCACCGGATATACGGGGAGTCAGCCATCAGCGAAACCCTGTACATTGAGGTTGCCGAACCTTTGGCTCACAGACGCGTAGCAGTGCTGGAAACGAGCCTTGCATTGCTCCTGCCCCTCATATTCTTAATTCCCATCAGCCTGGTCGGGGTGTGGTGGGTGATAAAACGTTCGCTTCGTCCGGTTGTACTATTGCAGCAGTCGATAGAAGTCCGTGGTGGTGGCGATCTTTCTCCCGTCGCAGTCGAGCGTTTGCCGGAAGAGTTTGAACCCATCATGATCTCGGTGAACCGGTTACTGGACCGCTTGCGCCGCGCCCTTGAAGCAGAGCGCAGTTTTACCGCCAACAGCGCCCATGAATTGCGAACCCCACTGGCAACGGCGCTGGCCAAGCTCCAGCGGTTAAAAACGGAAACGCAGGATGCAGGAGTTAAGGCACGAGCCAGCGAGATTGAAGAGTCTCTTCGCACGCTCTCCAGACTGTCAGAGAAGCTGCTGGAACTGGCGAAGGCTGAGGGTGGCAGTGCCCTATCGGAACAGGGTAATAACCTTGTGCCCATACTGCGGATGGTCGCCAGCGATTATGACCACCAGGCGCCCGGCCGACTCCTGCTCAACCTGCCTGATGATGACGTTACGTCATTACTCGACCTTGATGCCTTCGCCATTCTGGTTCGGAATCTGATCGAAAATGCCCTCAGGCATGGCGCGGCCGATCAACCAGTGAATATCAGCCTGACAGATGACGGTATCCTGCGAGTGGTCAATCGCGGTGAGGTTGTATCGCCGGAGAAGCTCTCCTTGTTGCGTAATCGCTTTGTCCGCTCCAACACAAAAGCAGTGGGCTCGGGCATCGGGCTTGCGATTGTTGAAGCCATCGCCAGCGGCGCGGGTATAACCCTGAACCTGCGGTCACCAGCCTCGGGCCAGAGCGACGGTTTTGAAGCCGAACTCAATATTGTTGTGGTCGAATGAAAGCCGGACGTTTAAGGCTGGTGTCAGGTTAACCCTGCACAATTCAAACAAACCCAGACGGAGTTTGTTTGTGCCCAACCTGCGTACCAGTATCGTCCTTTTTCTGCTTTTAGCGGTTCAGTTGAGTTTCTGGACTCCTGGGTTGAGTTATGAGCAATTTCTGACACTCAGTGGATACCTTGCCATCAACTTCATGTCCATCACTATGCTGCTGGCTACCCGCCCTGGGTGGCTGGAATCCCCGTTGGGTGGTCTGGACAGAATGTATCAGTTGCATAAATGGACCGGCATTCTGGCCGTCAGTTTTGCCCTGGCGCACTGGCTGATCGAAATGGCGGATGATGCTCTTGAAGCCCTGTTTGGCTCGGATCGCAGTTTGAAGGAAGCACACTTTTCGGGCTTGCTGGACAGTCTGCAGGATGGCGCTGAAGATCTGGGCGAACCCGGCCTGTATCTGCTGGTGTTTCTGGTTGTTATTACCCTGATTCGCTGGGTGCCCTACGGTTACTGGCGTTACCTGCACCGGGTGATGCCACTGATTTATCTGGCACTGGCCGCCCATGCACTATTGTTGGCTCCGCTGCTGTGGTGGCAACAACCCACCGGCTGGCTGATGGCGCTGTTAATAGTCGGTGGTGCCACCGCGAGCCTGCAATCACTGACTGGAAAAATCGGCAGGAGTCGCCGCTACAAGGGGCTGGTTCAGGCGGTCAAGCAGACCTCAGCGAACATCACGGAAGTTGTCTGTGACATGGGCAAGCGGTGGCCCGGGCATCGCGCCGGGCAATTCGCCCTGGTGACATTCGACCGGGTCGAAGGGGCACATCCTTTCAGCCTGTCTTGTGCTGACAATGCCACCGGTCAGCTCAGCTTTCAGATCAAGGCGTTAGGAGACTACACCCGCAAAATTCCGCAGCAGCTACACAGTGGCCAGGCGGTGACGCTCGAAGGCCCTTATGGTCGTTTTGATCTCGACAGCGGCAGAAAAAGCGCCCAGCAGATCTGGGTGGCGGGCGGCATCGGCATCACACCGTTTCTGGCAGTACTGGACAACCGACTGATAAATAAAGAAAAGAGACATCCAGCGGTGACACTCCACTACTGCACCGCCGGAGCCGTGAATGACCCAATGGTGACTCGTCTGCAACAACTGACAGAGCAACTTCCGGAAATATCACTGCACATCTACGACAGCCTGCAGGGGCAGCGATTGACCGCAAGCCAACTGCTGATCCATGCCCCCAAAGTGGACGTCTGGTTTTGCGGGCCGCAAGGCCTGGCAAAAGCCCTGCGAAGCGGACTCCAGCAACAGTCCGTGTCGGTACGCTTTCATCAGGAAATTTTTGAGTTTCGCTGAAATAGAGTTCGTCTTTCAGCCCCGGTCACTGAAGGGCTGATGGTGTTTGGCAACGCACAGGCCGGCGTCGCGTGTAGGCGCAGTCTGATAAATTATAAATTGGCGGAAACCCTGCCAGCAATGAGTGGACTAAAATGAGTCATTATCGTGGAACACAATTTTTTAGCATTGCCTTGTTCAGCCTTTTGCTGTTGACGGCTTGCAACAAGCCCCCTGGAAACTTCGAAGGTATACAGCAGAATATCTCGAACGCCGTCAACGTAGCGGATGCCGACGTGACGAAAAATGTCAAGATGGCGCTCGATGGTGATATTGCTATTAATGGCTTTGATATTAGCGTGACCACGCGGAAGGGTGATGTGCGCCTGGTGGGTGTCGTTGACACGCAGACGCAAATCGATGCTGCTGTGAAGCTGGCGCAGGGGGCGGACGGCGCCCACACCATCAATAATGAATTGACCGTCAAGAATTGAGCCTGCTGCGGACTATTCTCTTTAAAGGAATTGTCTACAGCGTCGTTCTCTATAACCTGAGTGATTGGTGAAGCCTATGAGCCATATTGAAATCCATCGATTACATCGCGTAGGTTGGCTACGCGCTGCAGTCCTCGGTGCCAACGACGGAATAGTGTCTACAGCGAGCCTTATTATTGGTGTTGCTGCGGCCAGCAGCGCTCATGAAGGTATTCTGCTAGCAGGACTTGCTGGTTTAGTTGCAGGCGCTATGTCTATGGCTGCGGGTGAGTACGTGTCCGTCAGCTCTCAGTCTGATACTGGAGTTGCATGAGGCCTCAGGGAAGATGGCTGCGGATCATCAAACATCCCAGTTTAAAAAATCTTCTGAGATAGACCGCAATCTGTCAAGTTTTGACATTTTCCTGATGAAACCTCCACAAAGCCATGACATGGGGTGGGCTATCGTAGGCTCTCAATGTCAGGTCGACTTTTTTAGTCGCCAAAGTGGTGGTTTCATCATGAGTATATCTTTACCTCGCCAACTGCAAGGTTTCATAACGGCCGGCGGCCTTGCCACGCTTTTTCACTGGCTTGTTATGGCTGCGCTGATCGCCGCCGGGCTTGATCCAGTGCTGGCAACCGCAAGCGGAAGCGTATCTGGAGCGGTATTAAACTACGGTTTACAGCGGCGTCTTGCGTTTCGTAATGCCGGTCCTCATAAGTTCACTCTATGGCGCTATGTCGGCGCCTGTTTTGTCGCCTGGCTCTGTAATCTCGTTTTTTTCTTCCTGCTCAATAACGTTCTGACACTTCCTGTCACGCTTTCACAAGTCGTTACTACAGGCCTTGTTGCCGCACTGAATTACATCGTCTACCAAAGGCTGGTTTTCCATGAACAAACGCTTTGAATTCAACGCTTTACCGTTTGATGGTCCGTTTGACAAGCAGCTGCTATCACTGGTGGTGCCGCTATTCAATGAGCGCCCGATGCTGCCCATCTTCTTTGACCGGGTTCTAACAGTGCTTGCCACACTGGACCTGCGCTGGGAAATCGTGCTGGTTGATGACGGCAGTGACGATGGCAGTGCCCAGTACATTCGCAGTGTTATCGATCGAACGCCGGGCGTCCGTCTGATCAAACTAAGCCGCAATTTTGGCAAGGAAGCTGCGATGACGGCGGGGCTGGAACACGCCAGGGGCGATGCGGTGATCGTGCTGGACGCTGATCTGCAAGATCCGCCGGAGCAAATTCCGGCTATGGTCGAATGCTGGCAATCTGGTGTTGACGTTGTTCTGATGCAGCGTCGTTCACGGGCAGGCGAAACCGTGTTCAAACGCTGGAGTGCACATCTTTTTTACCGTTTGCTGAACCGAACCAGTCGGACGAATATTCCAGTGGATACCGGCGATTTCCGATTGATGAGCCGCAAAGCCGTTAGCGCTCTGTTGGTGCTGACGGAGCGCAATCGTTATATGAAAGGGTTGTTTGCCTGGATTGGCATGCCCACTCAGGTGATCCAGTACGACCGTGAACCGCGAGTGGCCGGGGAGACGAAGTGGGATTACCCCGGGCTGGTAGGCCTGGCTCTTGAAGGGCTGACCTCGTTTTCTATTTCACCATTGCGCTGGGCGACCGTGATCGGGCTCATTGCCGCCAGTATGGGCGCGGTCTTCGGACTGTGGATCGTGGTTAAGGCCATCATGCTGGGCGATGCGACCAGCGGTTACCCCTCGCTTGTGGCGCTCATCAGCTTTTTGGGGGGCATTCAGCTGATGAGCGTAGGCATCGTGGGCGAATACGTCGGCAAGACCTATATGGAGTCAAAGCAGCGACCGATTTACCTGACCGAAGACGTGGTCGAAAGCCGCGATGGTCTGCGACAACAGGCTAAGCAAAAAATGACGGAGACGCGTCATGTCAAAGCGGTTTAACGTTTGGCTGCTGATACTGGCTGCAATAATGGTCAGTCGCTTCATCGGCATGGCGCTGTTTCCCTTTGCCGACACCACCGAGCCCCGTTACGCCGAGATTGCCCGCCTGATGGCCGAAACCGGTGATTGGATTACACCCTGGTTTGAGCCCGGCGTTCCTTTTTGGGGTAAGCCGCCTTTGTCATTCTGGGCTCAGGCGGCGGCCATCAAGGTGTTTGGTGTGTCGGAGTTTTCGCTGCGCTTTCCCTCCTGGCTGGCAACGCTTGCCATGGTCTGGCTGGTCTGGCGACTGGCGCGGCAACTTTGGAGTGTTCAGGTGGCTCAATGGAGCAGTCTGGTCTTTGCCACCATGGCCCTGACTTACATCAGCGCCGGCGCGGTGATGACAGACGCCTTTCTAGCCCTGGGCACAACCCTCACGTTAGTCAGTTTCTGTTTGGTGATGATGGGGGAAAGCGATCGGTGGCGCTGGATTTTCTTTGTTGGCTTGGTGATCGGGCTGCTGTCCAAGGGGCCTTTGGCCGTGGTGCTGATCGGAATTCCCATCGTGCTGTGGTTGCTGCTCTCATGGCGCGAAGCCGCCAACAATCTGAGGCGACTGCCCTGGTTGCGAGGAACACTGATGACGGTCGTGCTGGTCTGCCCGTGGTACATACTGGCTGAGTTAAAGACGCCCGGATTTATGGATTACTTTATCATTGGGGAACATATTCGTCGGTTTCTGGATCCGGGGTGGGCGGGTGACCTTTACGGTAGCGCCCATAATCAGCCAAAAGGCATGATCTGGATGTTCTGGTTGTGGGCCTCGTTCCCCTGGGGCATAGTTGCGGTGCTGAGCTTGGCACTGGCGTGGTTCAGGGGCAAAAGACACGGCATCGTAAGCAAGATACTATCGAACCCGGGCGTTAGCTTTTTGCTGGTAAGCGCACTGGCACCGATGCTATTTTTCACGCTCGCAGGTAATACACTCTGGACTTATATCCTGCCTTCGCTGCCGTTTACCGCCATTTTGATCGGCCGCTGGGTGTCAGAATGTAAGCCTTTCTGGTTATCTTCCGTGCGTGGTGGCTTGGTCGCGCTTGTGCCTGTCTTACTGACCGGATTTGTGTGTGCCGCCGTCGTGGGCTGGACACCGCTCAAAACAGAGAAGGAACTGGTAAGCTATTATCAGGAAATCAGGGAAGCCGATGACAGTCCGCTGATCTATCTGAATGACCTGCCATTTTCAGCCAGATTTTACTCAGGTGGAACGGCTCTGGAAGTCACGAGGGACGGTTTGGATAACTTGCCCGGCACTCGTGCATTTCAAAATCTGTATATTGCTGTGCCCCGAAAATGGTCAAGCGACAAAGTGGCTGGTTTATTACCGTCCGCTAGAAAGGTTATGGAAAATTTTCGCTATCAACTGTTGGTCGTTGAGGGATTATCCAGTGATCAACAACCGGTGTCTGACACCAACGGAGTTCGCTCGAATGACATCTAGCCAGGTCTCTCTCAAACCCCCTTTCCAATCCCCTCTCAGACTATTGGTTGTGGAAGATCAGGTGGATCTTGCAGAAAACCTGTTCGAGTTTTTGGGCGAAGACCGCTATACCCTGGACTTCGCCGCTGACGGTTTGACGGCATTGCATCTGCTGGCCACGCAAAGTTATGACGTTATCGTACTCGACCTGATGCTACCCGGCGTCAACGGTTATGATATTTGCCGGCGTATCCGTCAAGACCTGCAGTGCCAGACCCCAGTCATTTTGATGACGGCACTCAGCGCCCTTAGCGACAAGGAAAAAGGGTTTGATTGCGGTGCCGACGATTACCTGGTGAAACCGTTTGAATTGCGCGAGTTACAGCTAAGAATTGAAGCTCTGCATCGACGCCATTCGCCGCAAAGGCCGGTTTTAACGGCCGGCGATATAAGGTTCGATCCAGGTACGCTGGAAGTGGAGCTGCGCGGATCAAAAACGACTTTGTCTGGCACACCAGCCCGTCTGTTTGAATTGCTGGTGCGGGCGTACCCGAGCTTTCTCAGTCACGAGGCGTTAACCGATGCGGTATGGGGCGCTCATCATGGAGAAACCGAAGGCAACAGTCTTCGCACTCATATCTATACGCTTCGAAAATCCTTGCAGTCAGGCTTGGGCAATGGGCTGGTAAAAACAATTCATGGGCGGGGGTACAGCCTGGAAGTGCCAGCAACAGGGAATCCTGAGACGCCATGAAGTCGTCTTTGACCGCACGCCTGGCGCGAACGCTTTTTTTTCTGATTGCCGCCACCACAGCGACGTCGATGTTTATTGTCGAACTGTTTGTTAATGACGTTGAGGACACCATTCTGGGTTTGGAGCTCAAGGCTGAAGCCGAGTATTTCACGGAGCAACTTCAGCAAGGGCGTTTTCAGACCATTAAAACGGCGCAGCTTGTGGCCGTTTTTCTACCAGAAGGCCAGGCAGACGCAGTGATGCCGGAATATTTCCGGAGCCTTTCCTTGCCGTTTTCCCAAGAAATCGAAGTAGGGCAGACAACTCTGCTGATTTACGGCCGGCAGCTTGAAGCGCCTTCAGGCAAGCTCTTTCTGGCCAAAGATATCACCATCATGGAGAATCGTGAGAGTTTGGTTCTGCTGGTCCTGGTGGGTGTGGCGGGTTTAATGCTCCTTATCGGCTTTTTCGTTGCCCGCACAGGAGCGCAGTACCTGATACGTCCTTTCAGAAAGTTAACCCACGAAGTACTGAACACAGTGCCCGGATCCTCGATGGAGCAAATCGCCACGGATTACCGTGATCAGGAGTTTTGCGATATTGCCGAGGCGTTTAACCGTTTTCTATCTGCGCTTGAACATCATATCGAGCGGGAAAAATCTTTTGTGAAGCTGGCCAGCCATGAACTGCGTACGCCTCTGGCGGTGATGAGCGGTGCCTTGAATGTATTGGAACAACGCCAAAGCTTGTCGGCGCCTGATCAGAAAACCCTTGCCCGTATTCGTCGAGCCATGCAAACCATGCGCGACGATACCGACGTACTGCTTGAGCTTGCCCGCAGTGAGGCGTCCGAAGGCGACGCCAGAACCATTGTGCTGCAGGACATCATTCAAAGCACCATTGATGACCTGGAACATGGAAATCCGGCTCACGCCGGGCGAATCACTGTCTGCAACAATAACCTTGACCTGAGAGTCAAAACCCATCCCGCTCTGGTGCGAATGTTGGTCCGTAACCTGTTGCAGAATGCGCTAAGGCACACTCATGCCGGGGTGGAGGTTCGCATGATCGAAAACAGAATCTCGGTGCGAGACTTCGGCCCCGGGCTTCCTAGTAAAATAACGGAGCACTTGAGCGCTACCGGAGCTCCCAGTGCCATTACCTCCACGGCCGAAGAGTTCAGTAACACAACCTTTGGGTTGCTGATCGTGCGGTTGGTTTGTGAACGACTGGGCTGGAATCTGGAGATCGCACAGTCAGACAACAAGGGAACGGAGTTCCTGATACACGTTCACAATCGTGCCTGACAGGCACGGCTCGCTGCACAGTAATCCATTAATCTAGCGGCCCGGGTCAGGCTGGCCAGGTAGCCCATAGGCCTTCTCCTGATACAGTTCCAGAGGAAGAAGTGCGTGGGCCAACGCTTTTCTTACGGCAATTTCTTCGGGTGCATCTTCCAGATATTGGGTGCTCCTGGCTTCCCGTGAATAGATTCCTGCCAACGGCTTTTGATCGGGGCGTAATACTGTCACGTTGTAGCGGTCGTCCATCCACGCGTAATAATCGTTGAATTGCATCACCGCCCGACCGGGCTGGTCTGAACGGACCTTGTGCCAGTTGCGTATAAATTCTCGAACCACCAACCGGATTCTTTCAAGGCTTCCAGGCGAGGAGTAACCGGAGTGCCACCAAGCGATTCAACAAAGGTCGCACCCAGGCTTTCCTCAAGAACGATCACTAAATTAAGAGGGCGCGGTTTCTGTTGCACAGGGGTTTGATGGTGCAGGGTCGGAAACTGACGGGAGGTAAAGTCTGAGCCACTGAGCCAGGGCGCGCTCTTGACCTCTGCCAGCATGTCAGCCATTTCCATATCGCCATAACGGGCACTCGCGTCTGCTTCATGCTTGAGGTTGTAGATCGCAAACGCCACGGACCAGGTAGAGTTGATAATCAGCGAGTTCACGAGTGCGTCGGAGGTCAACGCAAACATCGCCGGATTGGCAGGGCGGTGGCCAGTGGTGGAGCGAATGCTCATAAATACGGCGAGAACGACGATTGGCCATACCAGAATCGCTCTGCCATAGCGGCCTGGCGTGGCCTCTCGTAACCAAGGCCGCATTAACCAGGCGAAAACAGCGGTCAGTGAAACGCAAAGAAAGACACCCGTGGCCACGGTTGGCAAATAGCCTTCCCAAAGCATGCTCAGCACTTCCTTGGGATAATTCAGATATTCGATAAACAGACGGTTGGGCCGAGTATCGTATTCAGTGATGAAGGTTGGCGTTGACAGCTCCATGAACAGAAACCCGAAAATGACAACCAGCGCCCACAGCCCTGTCACACGCTTCCAGGCAGTCCAGCTGAAACGATGGCCCAGAATCGGCAGGAGCAAAACCAGCGGTGCTACGGCCATGCCAGCCATGATCAGGTCGACCCTTAAGCCATGGAAAAATATGCTGGGCCATACGGACGTCTCCACAACCCGGTCAAACTGCCACGCCACCAACAACGCCCGGGAAAGACCTCCGATCAACAGTATTGCGAAAAACAGCATTAATATCGGAGCGTAGGCACCGGCCCAGCTGAAACAGCGATACGCGCGGTCGGGCATTGAGTGATTTTTGGAGGAAACAGAGACCATGACCGTACTCTCATTGGTGAATCTCGCTCAGGCAGCTGGAACGGTTGCACAAGGCGACAGATTAACGGGAGTACAGAATAGGGAAGGTGTCTGCTTGAAAAGTTCAATGTATAGGTCTGACCCCAATATTTCGCTGATGAGCCTTGACGTAACTGCCGTCAATGAACATCCACTCCGTATCAGGATCAGAAGTCAGGCTCTGAAACAGCTTTAGCCATATGCCATTTTTAGACCACTGATTGAACTTCTTATAAACCGAATTCCATTTACCGAACGCCTCTGGAAGGTCTCTCCATGGGCATCCAACCCGAATCCTGAAGAGTACGCCTTCGACCGCCATTCTCAGGCCAGGCTTGTCATATATAGTAAACTGACGCATTATTTCTCTGTGTTTCGACCAGAGCTCGTCACTGAGCATTGTTCGGGGCATTGTAGGCTCGTGTATTGTTTTGTTGGAAATTCAGTATACGAGCTTACATCATTAAATACATGGGCTTACGCTATCTTCGCCAGATTCTTTCAGCAATTGTCAACAGGCCCTAGGGTTTCGATGTTTTTTATTGTCTGTGAAGCCGTACCCCGGGTCGTGCCATGGAAAGTGTCGAAGGCGGATGGCGTTCGCGATACGCCCCAAGTGATAGACCAAATCTGCGATCGCACGACTGTCTATATTCAACCCCTTTCGTTATGTTTTGAAAGTCGCGTTTTTAAACTATCTTGACAATATTATAGTTTCGGAACGATACTATAATCCTGCCGTATTGGTGAAGGTCATGAGGCCTTGGTAACCCTTGGGAGGACAGAATGCTGACAGCGAATAATTTAAGAGACTACATCATGAGTGGCCTGACCTGCGATCATGTGGAAGTGCAGGGCGACGACGGCCAGCACTTCGAAGCGGTCATCGTGAGCCAGCAATTTGCCGGGAAAAATAAGATACAGCAGCATCAACTGGTTTATCTGGCACTCGGAGATCGGATGCGCTCGGAGATTCACGCGCTGGCCATGCGCACTTTTACGCCCCAAGCCTGGGCGCGACCAGCCACCAAATAACGTCGGAGAAATGAAAAATGAACGTACAGGAAAAAATTCTCAGTCAGGTCACAACTGATACCGTTGTGCTCTACATGAAAGGCAACCCCCAGTCTCCGCTGTGTGGTTTTTCTGATACGACTGTGCAGGTATTAAATGCTTGCGGCGTGCAGGATTTTGCTGCTGTCGATGTGCTAGCCGATCCGGAAATCCGCGATGGCATCAAGGTGTACAGCAACTGGCCGACCATTCCTCAGCTTTACATCAAGGGCGAGTTTGTCGGTGGTGCCGATATTGTGCGTGAAATGTATGAGCAAGGTGAACTGCAGAAATTGCTCCAATCAGCGCTGGATTGATGACATTGAAACCGGTGAGGGGCGGGCTTCCAACGATGCAAAGCTTGACTGCACCAGAACTGGGCGCATGGTTTTAACCACGTTAGCAACCTTACAGGTGGCGTTCATGCTTGGGCTCTGCAAATCGACGGCACGATGCCGACCTATTGAGTTTCAGGTTTATCGACTTTCGCAAAAATGATGATAGGCAATAAGCGTATGAATTGGGATTGGTTGTTATTTTGGCGGCAGAGATCAAAGCCAATTTCTCCCCCGTTAATTGAAAATACAAGGAACTTAACCATGCAGACCACTGACCATAATCAATCTCACGCGCCTGACGCGTCATCCCGGTCGGCCGTTAGCGCCGATAAACTGCCGGGGATACGTCATATCATCGCCGTCGGAAGTGGCAAGGGTGGCGTCGGAAAATCTACGGTGAGTGTGAATTTAGCCCTGGCACTGCAGCGGCTAGGCGCGCGCGTCGGTATCGTCGACGCCGACATTCTTGGCCCCAGTATCCCCGGCATGCTCGGCATCCCAACCGGTGAGCGGCCAGCGACGACCCCGGAGGGAAAAATGATTCCGGCGGAACAGCACGGCCTGAAGGTGGTGTCGATGGGCATGCTCACCGGAGACGACGAGCCGGCTGTCTTACGCGGGCCAATGGTGGGAAAATACTTAAAAATGTTCGTCGACGGCGTGCAATGGGGATCGCTGGACTACCTGATTATTGACCTGCCACCCGGCACAGGCGACGTCCAATTAACGCTTGCACAGAGTATGCCGCTGTCGGGCGTGGTGATCGTAACGACGCCACAGACCGTGAGCCTCAAGATCGCCCGCCGAGGTTTGCGGATGTTTGAGAAGGTGCAGGTCAAGATTCTTGGGCTTGTCGAGAACATGCGCACCTTCACTTGTCCTCACTGCGGCGAGAACACGGATATCTTTCGTCACGGCGGCGGCGAGCAGATGAGCGAGGAGCTTGGCGTCCCGTTTCTGGGCGCCTTACCTCTCGATGCCGATGTCGTTACCAGCGGTGATGAAGGTCGGCCGATCGTGGCGGGACAGCCAACATCGGTCAGCGCCAAGGTGTATGCCTCCATCGCAACGGCGCTTGTGGAGCAGCTTCACGCGATGGTTACAGTGTTAAAACCCTTTGTCTGGACGTGGGACAGTAACGAGGGGGCACCTGACTGGGCGGAGGGTGCGGCGCGGCCTGCTGGATCGCAGAACACCCCAATCGGTTTACTGCGTCGCGATCCGCGCACTTTATCCATTCTCTGGGAGGACGGTCATCGCGACGACTTCGACGTCCGCGATCTGCGCCTGGCATGTCATTGTGCCCTTTGTGTCGAGGAGATGAGCGGACGCAAGCTGCTCGATCCAAAGACGATACGGCCTGATGTGGCTCCGCAACAGATCGTGAGCATTGGTAACTACGCGGTCAAATTCGATTGGAACGACGGCCATAGCAGCGGAATATATTCGTTTAACAACCTACGTGCCTTGGGTGCGAGCGCTGCAGCGGGCGATGTTGAAAATGTCTGATTTCCTGCTTGCGGATCAGCCGGTCAGTATTCGTGCCGAGTTTTCGCTCGCCGACCCCGACACGTGTAAGTTCATCGTCAGCCGTACCTTGCATCCTGGCGGCCCGTTCTTTTTTGGCAACAAAGAACGAGCCGTTGGTTCGCCGCTCGGAGAGCAACTGTTCGCACTCCCTGGCGTGGCTAACTTGCTCATTGCCGATAGCGTGGTGACCGTCTGCAAAGAGCCGGCCGCCTCTTGGTCAGGGCTGAAAGCAGGTATCGGAATGGCCATCCGTACGCAGCTGCGTAGTGGCGTGCCGGCGATCCTGGAGATGCCTGTTCATAACTGCAGGCAAGGAAAAACCGATGCAGAGCTCACTACGGCTGTTCAGGAGCTCCTGGACAAAGAGGTCAATCGTTCAATCGCTAACCACGGCGGAAAAATTTCTATTGTGGGGGTCCGGCAAGGGAAGCTTTCTATCACCATGAGCGGAGGCTGCCAGGGATGCGCTTCCTCTCAGGTAACGCTGAGGCAGGGATTCGAAGTCATGCTCAAAAGAGTCGCCCCAGAAATCGAGGAGATTATTGATGTGACCGACCACGCAGCAGGAACGCAACCTTTCTACCCGCGCCATAAGGCGTCATTGTGATAAAGCGACCGCCCCAGAAAGCCGCCCCTATTGTGTCGACCCTCGACGATCTTGCAACGTTGGCAAACTATTCGCTCATGGATTCCCTCAACTGCGACCCTGACGCGAAAGTAAATGGACGCGACCACGCCCCACGACAAGTCTTCACGGGCCACTATGTTCCCGTCAATCCCACGCCAATCGAAAACCCGGAGTACGTCGCGCACAGCAAAAACCTGTTTCGCGAACTGGGCTTCGCCGACAAAATGGCGCAGTCGGCCGACTTCATCCGCGTGTTCTCCGGCAACATCGCGTTCGTTCCGGAGCCGATGCGCCAGGTCGGTTGGGCGTGTGGCTATGCACTTTCCATCTTCGGCACCGAATACAATCAACAGTGCCCATTCCAAACCGGCAACGGATACGGCGACGGTCGCGCAATTTCAGTGCTTGAGGCCGTCATTAACGGTCACCGCTGGGAGATGCAGTTAAAAGGTGGCGGCCGGACACCATACTGCCGCGGTGCGGACGGTCGGGCCGTCCTGCGGTCGAGTGTCCGGGAATTTCTGGCGCAGGAGCACATGCACGCGCTTGGGGTGCCAACGTCACGTTCGCTGAGTTTGTACGTGTCGAAAACGGAGAAGGTCAAGCGGCCGTGGTATTCGGAGGGCTCACGCTCGATAGATCCAGACACGCTTGTATCGGAGCCAGTCGCCATCTCGACGCGGGTTGCACCTTCGTTTATTCGGGTTGGTCAACTGGAGCTCTTCGGTCGCCGTGCTCGCAAGAAAGAACACCCACAAGCGGTGGAAGAGCTTGAGAAGATTGTGTTGCACCTGATCGACCGTGAATACGGTGACGTCATCGATCAGAACCTGGCAACCACCGAAAAAGTGGTGTTGCTTGCGCGGGAGTTCCGCGGCCGACTCACATCGCTTGTGGCGAACTGGATTCGTGTCGGCTACTGCCAGGGAAACTTCAACAGTGACAACTGTGCGGCCGGCGGCTTCACACTCGACTACGGCCCCTTCGGATTCTGCGATGTATTTAATCCGCAGTTCCAGCCATGGACGGGTGGCGGACATCACTTCTCGTTTCTGAATCAGCCAGAAGCCGCCGAACGCAACTTCCACATGTTTTGTTCGGCGTTGCGCCCGTTGCTGACGGCGCATCAGGACTGTCTGCTTGAGCTCGACGAGATTCAAAGTGATTTCCCGAAAGCGATGCAAACACAAATGGAGAAGATGTGGGCTGCCAAACTTGGACTCGCCACCTTTCACGAGGCCTTGTTCAGTGAGCTCGCCACGCTGATGGTGCAAACGCCTGTTGATTACACCATTTTCTTTCGCCAGCTCTCGACGGTGCCCGACGACATTGGCCTACTCAAAAAAAGCTTTTACAAGGGCTCAGCTTTTGAAACAGACCTCGAAGGCATGGACAAGCGTTGGGCAGAGTGGCTCACAAAATGGAAAATGCATGTCGGCATTCTCAGCACAACCGACGCAACTACAACTGCGCCGCGCGCTCGTGAGGAACTCTCTCAACAGATGAAACTCGTCAACCCGAAATACAGTTTGCGGGAGTGGTTCGTTGTGCCTGCGTATCAGCAAGCAGCTGCCGGTAACTACTCTCTAGTGCGAGAACTGCAGGACGTCATGACGCAGCCATACGCCGAGCAATCGAAAGACGTAGAGGAAAAATACTATCGGCTGAAGCCGCTGGAGCTCTTCGACGTTGGCGGCTCGTCGTATTATAGCTGCTCATCGTGACCCAAAAAGTAACGGAAAAGTTGATCGAAAACCACCTGAGCGTAGACGCTATGAGGCGTGACGAAAAGATCGATAGGAGCCATGGGCATGGCTGATCAACTTAACGAAAAAAAAGCATTTTTGACATGGGAAGAATCGGTGGTGGCCTTACAAACCGATGCTGGACAGGGCTCCGCCCGTGCGCAACGTTTATTGGCGATGCGATACTTGCGCGGCCGTGGAGTGCCTAAAGATGAGGCCATCGCTTTTTATTGGATGCAGCTCGCCGCACAACAAAATTTTGCCTTGGCACACCGCAGTCTGGGCGAGCTTTACGAAAATGGCTCGGGTATCGCGCAGGATATTACCCTGGCGGCTCATTGGTATCGTCTTGCAGCACAGCAAGGCGACCCCATCGCTAAAAAACATTTGCAACGCTTAGCACAGCCAAACACGTGATGTAAAAAGCAGTCAATTCACCCAACAAGGCCCTATGACGACTGGCTAGGGAACCGTTTATGGTTTTAGTCAGAAATTCAACAGTCAAATATCAAAGTACCCGGAGGCAATTTTGAGCATAGTCCAGGAACACACCATAACCCCGCTGTTTCTCAGTGAAAGTGCGGTGTCCAAAGTACGTGAATTAGCCGAAGAAGAAGGCAACGAGAACCTGAAGCTTCGGGTGTTCGTAACCGGGGGCGGCTGTTCTGGATTTCAGTACGGCTTCTCGTTCGATAAGGTGCAAGATGATGAAGACGCGGTGATTCAAAAAGACGGCATGAGTATGCTGGTCGACCCGATGAGCTATCAGTATCTTGTGGGCGCAATGGTCGATTATCAGGAGGGGCTACAAGGAGCCCAATTTGTCGTGCAGAACCCGAACGCCAGCTCAACCTGTGGTTGCGGCAGTTCGTTCACTATCTAGTGTCGATACGAAAACCAGTGATTTCCAGCACCACCCCTGATCGTACTTTATCCAGTCGGGTGGTGGTCATTTACTCAAACCATCGGCGGCCCCGCACTCGCCGACTGCCCGAAGCGCTTCCTCGACGGAAAGGCGCTTTTGCAGGGTTTCCTTCGGATAATCGATCTTGCCGCAACCGGCGCACGCGAGATTGCACTGGAAAAGAGGCTCCAGCATCAATACCAGCGGAAAACGCTTTTCTCCGGAAAGCTTCGGATTGCGGCCCTCGCCGCTAAGCATCAGCCCCACGTTCGCGCAGTGCGTCGATATGGTTGCGCCCCTGGTCCATCAGTGCCTTCCACTCCATCTTGAACCAGGGTGTGTACCCGGATGGCGCGTCTTCGAGTTCGCGAGTCACTTCTTCCATGGGCACCCAGCGCCAGTCGGTAATTTCGGCCGGGTGCACCCGGGCCTCGCCGCCCGATGCGCCGATGTATACGTGGCACAATTCGTGCTCTGCACCACGATCACCGAAATCGGCTTGGTAGATGAACTTGTAAACGAATTTCAGCGACGCTTCCAGCCCCAGTTCTTCCCGCAGACGGCGGTGAAGCGCCTGGTCCATCGTCTCGCCGCGTCGGGGGTGCGAACAGCAGCTGTTGGACCAGTACAGCGGCCAGAGCGGTTTGCCCGCAGCACGCTGCTGCAGCAGCACCCGGCCCTGCTTGTCGAACAGGAAAATCGAGAACGCCCGGTGCAGCGTTCCATGGCCCTCGTGGCAGTCGCCCTTTGAGCGATAGCCAACCTCGTTGTCATCTTCATCAACGAGTATCAGGGGCTCGTCATCGAACGATACTTTTTCGCGCATATCCTCAACCATTTTTCGGCTTACCTCCTACTGTAACCTGAATCGCCTGATAGCCGGCTTCACGGATACCCGATTCAATGCGATCGGCAGCGCCGGGTTCCGGCGGACACAGGGCAATGATGGAACCACCGCCACCGCCACCGGTGAGCTTTGCCCCGAGAGCGCCGTGGCGGCGGGCAATCTGGATCATTTCCTCCAGTTCCCAGCTCGACACCTGCATCGCGTTGAGCAGGCCCTGGCAAATGTTCATCAGCTCTCCCAGCGTTTCGAGCTTGTGCCCGACCAGCGCATCCACGCCCTCGATCACCAGCGAATCGATCTGGTTAAAGATATTCTCGTACAGTTCGGGGTGCGCTTCGCGTGCCTTGCGAACACGCGCGACTGTCGCCGCGGTCAGGCTCTCGATACCGCTGATACCGACGACCAGCTGCACGGCTTGATCGATCTCGATCACCTTGCGCAGCGGCGATTCACCGGAACGGAAGAGCATGGTCTGGCCATAGGTCGAGAGCGTGTTATCGATACCCGATGGCGTACCGTGCGCGATCTTTTCGCACTCGAACGCCAGCTCGTTGACGCGCTCGTCGTCCAGGCCGAGTTCGAAACAGCGGTCTAGCGCGCGAATGGTGGCCACCGCGATCGCCGCCGACCCGCCCAGCCCCATGGCTCGCGGTACGTTGGGGAAGATTTCCACGCGCATGCTCTCGCGTTCGAGTCCGAGCGTCTTGAAGATAATCGCCAAGGATTTCTCGTAAGAATGCTGCTTTTCCGCGCTTCGGTGCAATCGCTGCTCCACGCCCCAGCGCGGAATGATCAGTTGCACGCCGTCCCCGCCGCGCTGCACGTGCGCCTGTATGGCCAGCGGTACCGGCGTCGCGATCGCGTGCCGCCCATAAACAACTGCGTGTTCGCCCAGCAGGATGATCTTGCCGTGTCCGCCGGATATGTTAGGTTCCTCGGCAGCGGTTTCGGACTGCGGCTGCTCCTCAGCGGCCTCCACGCGAGGGTTGACGACCTGCTCGATCAACTCGCGCGCCTTCCAGATCTTGATCTCGCCGGATTCGATCAGCCGGTCGACGACGGTTTCGAAGATTTTGGGTGTTGCACCGGCCGCGGCTACCACGCTTCGGGCGTGCAGCGTCATGTGGCCTTGCTGGATGCCTTCGGTCACGAGCGCGCGGATTGCCGAAAAGTTCTGCGCAAGACCCACCGCGCCCATCACTTCGGCCAGCTCGCGCGCCGAACTCACGCCCAGAAGCCTGAGGTTCATTCCCGCCGTGGGATTGGACTGCAGCGGACCCCCGACAATACCGACCTTGATCGGAATCTCGAGCTGGCCTACCAACGAGCCGTCTTCGCCCTGCGTCCACTGGGTCAGCGACGTGTAGTGGGACCCGCGCGCAGCCCAGGCGTGGGCGCCCGTCTCGATGGCGCGCCAGTCGTTGCCTGTGGCCAGCGCCACGGCATCGATTCCGTTCATGATGCCCTTGTTATGGGTCGCTGCACGGTAGGGGTCGATCGAGGCAAATTCGTTGGCCAGGATGATTCCGTCGCGCACCTGCTCACCATCGAAGCCGCGGCCGGCCAGCGCGTCCAGCGGAATCGAGACCCGGGCCTTGACCAGGGCTCGATCGGTCAGATTTGAAAGAATCCGCAGGAACACCTTGCCTTCGGCGATATTCTCGACCAGCGAGGCAACGCCTTCGCACATTGTGTTGACGAGGTTCGCGCCCATCGCGTCGCACGTATCCACTAGCAGGTGAGCGACGACCATGTCACCGCGCTGGCCCGACGATGGGTGAATCAGCACTTGGAGGTCCTTGGCCCCGCCGCCGCGGGCCACCATGTTCGGGTGCAGGCTGTTGGCAAGGTTCAGGATTTCGCTTTTGCGCTGCAGCAGTGCCGCCTTGGCGCGCTGCGGATGCGGTACGTCGACGACCTGGATCTGGCCAATCAAAATCGGCTCGGAGCTTTCCACCCGGAAGCCGCCGCCGGCCCGTGCGATCTTGGCCGCAGAGCTCAGCGCCGCAACGATCGAAGGCTCCTCCACGACCAGTGGAATGGCGTATGCCTTGTCGTTGATCAGGAAATTCAGGCCCAGCGCCAACGGCAGCCCCATGACGCCGATGACGTTTTCGATCATCTTGTCGGCCGACTGGATCGAGAGCGTGTGATCGCCGCTGGCCAGCGCCTGGTAATCCTGGCTCGAAAGCAGGCCCTGCTTGCGAACTTCGCGAACCCGCTGCGAAACCGAAAGTTTGTAGAACTCGGGAATTCTTGCCATGCTCGTTCCTTATGAGTGTTCTCTGCCCGATTCGGGCACCTGGCGCCGCACAGCCTCTGCGCCAAATTCTGACATTGCCAAGTTTAATGGAACCCCGCCACAATCTGAGACGCCGAGCTCGAATGCCCGGAGTCTCTCCGGGTCACGCGCCAGGGCAATTCCAAGGTCGCCACCACCGGCGCCACAACTCTTGTAGACCACGCCGCACTCGTGTCCATGCTCGGCCAGCCGTCGATGGGGGGCGGTCATGACCTCCTTGCCCATGGCATCGCCCAGCGCAACCATCTCAACGGCGTATGCGGCGCAGGCATCGAACAGCACAGCCCCGTCGTGCGCGTTGGCCACGGCGTGGCGCGCAATATCGTCCAGGCGGGACCGGATCCGGCCTGCACCAACAGGATCAGCCAGCTTCCAGGTATCGAACGCACCGACAAAATCCGTGGTCTGGGCAGCCTGACGGGTCCAGATTGCGCGCCAATACAGGTCTTCCGGCCAGTTCGCCGGCGTGCAGATCGCGGATTCGCCGGTGGATCGAAATTCGCTGATACCACCGCAAAACGCCGCGGCCAGGTCTGCGCCACTGGCACGGGCGCCCAGTGATTCGCGATAGACCGGCAACCATCGACGCAGACGCTCGCGCGGATCCGACGGACCTGCCGACCCCGCGAACCATTCGGTCAACGCCACCGCCAATGCTGCGCAGACGGCCGCACTGGAACCCAGGCCCAGCTTTACCAACCGTCTGCGGTCGGATTCGAAAAGGGCCCCAGAATCGATCTCGATGTTTATTGTCATGATCTCGCCGGGTGACCGACCCAGCGCCCGCATGATGCCCGGTATCAACCGCCCGGTCAGGCCCAGCACGTAGGAATCCGCGCCATCGCAGCGCAGCGTCTCGCCCTCGACCCGCATGGCCGCCCGCTCGAACCCGAGCTGGACGGCACTCAACCAGCCCGTACCGCTCGATGCCCGCTGCAACCTGACTTTCACCCGCCGATCCACCGCCATCACCAGCGCCGGTGCCCCGTCGAGCACGGCATATTCGCCAATCAACAGCAGTTTGCCCGGCGCAGAGGCCTGGACGCAGTTCACGTTCACGTCTGACCGTCGTCCATGCTCACCGCACCGCAGCCCAGCCCAGCACGCAGAACCTCAGTTACGCCGGCCACATCCTCGAGCGCGGCGGCCACCGTATCTGCCGCTTCCGGTGCACATATCGCCTTGACCTGCGGGCCGGCATCGACGGTAAAAAACACCGCAACGCCCCGGCCGCGCAACCCGCGTATGCGATGCAGGCATTCCATGGTAGTTGCATTGAAATACAGAAGACCAGGCCGGGCCGACATGGCCAGGCCGTGCAGGGCCAGTGCGCTCGCTTCGGAAACGTGCGCCAGCGCATCGAAATCACGAGCCGCGATAGCCGTTCGCGCCAGCGCCAGGTCGTCGGGCTGATTGTTTACCCAGGCCGAATAGAACGGTGACGTTTGTGCGGTCCGCTGCATGCCTTCGGTGGATCCCACCGACTTGCGGCCGCGGTCGCTGACCGCGATCACGACCTCCAGCGGCCAGTCCGCCGCCGCGGCCAACGGTTCGGCAACGCTGTCGCTGCCGTCGGGGAGTTCGCCGCGGTGCATCTCCACGTATCCGCCAAAAATCGAGCGCGCGGCGGACCCGGACCCGATCCGCGCAAGCTCCGAAAGCCTGGAGGGAGAAAGAACCAACCCATAGGCGCGATCCGCCGCAGTCACCAGCGCGGCGAAACCCGACGCCGACGAGGCCAGACCAGCACCGGTAGGAAAATTGTTTCGGCTAAAAACCCGGGACCGGGTTTTACTTCCACCGATGGAGCGCATGCGCTCTAGCAGTGCCGTCACGCGCCCCGAACCGTGGGCCTCAATCTGACCATCGAGCTCGAAGCTGTCCCGCTCCAGTGCCGGATCCAGTTCCACCCGGGTGCGGGTCCACAACGCGTCAAGCGTGATCGAGATCGACCCGACGTCCGGCAGGTTCAAGTCCGCATCACGTTTGCCCCAATACTTGACAAGGGCAAAATTGGCATAAGCGATGGCCTGGGCCCGGCCCGGCGAGTGTGGGGTGTCCATGAGATTTGCGACAGATCCGGCTCGTTTGTGGGTGGTACGGTCATTTCTGGCGGTCCGCATCAGTTTGGCTTCATCGGTCAGTATGTTGTTGCTCCAAGGCGGGATCTGAGTAGGCCAGAAATTCCACTTGTTTCTGATGGTCGCCTGCCTGGCCAGTACTGGTCACGATACTGGCTCAGATCAGCCCTAACTCCAGCCGCGCTTCCTCCTCCAGGTTGTCGTAGCTCCAAGGCGGATCAAACACCACATCCACCTTGGCGTCTTTGACATTCGGAACCTGCAATAACTTGTCTTTTACGTCGCCGCCAATAATGGCGCCCATTCCACAACCCGCCGACGTCAGGGTCATTTCAACAAATACAAAATACTTGTCCTGGTCAATATCCAGTTTATAGATGAGACCCAGACCGACAACATTCACCGGAATTTCCGGGTCATAGACCAGTCGCATCGCATCCCAGCATTGCTGTTCACTGATTTGCCCATCCTCAGGGTGTTCGAACACGATGGCGTCTGACTGAAAGCCCAGCTCCTGGGTAACTTCTGGGGACAGTCGATACAGATTGCCCTGGTAGTTAACGGTGAAACTGCCGCCGAGCGCCTGGGTTATCGAGACAGACGCTCCCTGCGTCAGCGTGACAGACTCACCGGAAGGTACCTTTAGGGCACTACAGTCTTCTGGCAAAACGAATGTCTTGGGCGGCTTGGGCGGCTTTTTCAAGTTCGGTGCCTTGATCGTCGGGGTCTGAAGGCCACCCTCTTCCTCAAGGCCGATCTGCATGTCCTGGAGATAGGGCAGGCTCGCCGCTTCGAAATAGAAGATCAGGTCATCAAACTCTTTCCTGACATCCTTGGCTGCCTCTTCGCCGCGTGGGCAGAAGGCGAGGCAGGTCTCGGCCTTCTCAGTGCCACCCTTCTCCACATAAACACGTACCGCCATTCCAGGCACTTCCTGCTTTGCAAGCAAGGACATCAGGAAGTCATGGGCTTCTGGTGTTACTTCAGCATTAATGTTCACGAGCTATACCCGCCGTGTTCTGTGTTTTCACGCCTGCGCTTGAGCTGGTTGGTTTTACACTCTTTGCTTACAAGATCCAGCCACCTCAAGTGCTGATCCCAGCTCTCGTCTTTACTATGCTCGGGCATGTTGCAAGTCATCGTTACCTCCTCAGGCACTGTGAAAATGAGGGAAGCTCTTGACACACTGTCAGCATCGGTCGAGCGTCTACCTCGCGTTTGGTCAGGACCACTTCACGTTCTTGCATGCCTTATCGGGCCTTGTTTGATGTCAATCAAGAGACGGTGAAACTTTCCCCGCAACCGCACTCAGCGGTGGCATTCGGATTGCGGAACAGGAACACGGAGTTCACGCCTTCCGTCACGAAATCGATTTCGATACCGTTGACCAGCGCCAGGTGCTCCTCTTTGACGTAAACATCGACACCGTCAATGTGGAAGATTTTGTCGTCCGCTGCGACATCTTCGGCCCATTGGGTTTCGTATTTGAACCCGGAGCAACCGCTCTTCCGAATGGTCAGGCGGATGCCTTTGGCTTGCGTGTGCCTGTCCACTTGTTTACGCACATGTTTGACCGCGCTTGGCGTCATTGTGACGGCAACGGTTGGTGTGAATACTTCGGTTGTCATGGTTCCACCTCCATCAGGCGAAAAGACGTTGGATTTTCTGCAGGGCCGTGAATAACGGCTCAGGCCTCCTGAAACGTTTGATTGAAAAAGTCATTCAGCCGAAGCTGCATGGCTTCTCGAACTGCCTCGACGGGGATCTGTTCAACCAGCTCGTTGATAAATGCGATGGTCAGCAGCGTGTTGGCTTCGCGACGACCAACACCACGGGAAACCAGATAGAACAACGAGGTTTTATTGAGCTGGCCAATGGTGGCGCCGTGGGCGCATTTTACGTCGTCGGCGTAAATTTCAAGCTCGGGCTTGGTGTCGATTTCTGCGCCGGTTGAGAGCAACAGATTCTTGTTGTTCATATTGGCGTTGGATTTCTGGGCATCCTGATGAATATGGATGCGCCCATTGAAAATCGCATGAGACTGGCCAGCAGCGATGTTGCGATAGGTTTCTTCGCTGTCGCAATGGGCTGCTATGTGCTCGATTGACGTATGGTTGTCATAGTGCTGCTTGCCCTGAGTGACCACGACACCGTTCAGTTTGCACTCGGCGCCTTCACCTTCAAGACGTACCTGCAGATCGTGCCGACGCAGCGGGCCGCCAAAGCCAACGCAGTGGCTTTCAAAACGCGAGGCGGTCGCCTGGCGAACACCCGTTGCACCGATGTGCTGAACGCTTTCGCCTTCCAGAGTAAGCCTCACGCCGGTTATCCGGGCACCTTCCGCCAGAACAAATTCAGTGACCGTGTTGACCATCACCGGCTCACTACCGCTGGAAATATACTCTTCTACCAGCGTCATCTGGCTATGCCTTGCCGCATCGACGTAAATCCGCGGATAGGCGGAACCTACCGACGAAGCGGTGACTTCATGGATGATGAACAGCGGCTGGTCGAGAACGGCTTCTTTGTCCAGCTGGATAAACAGGCCATCCTCAAATCGGGCGGAGTTCAGCCGGGCCATCTGCACGGTTTGGCTGTCCAACGTGTTGTCCAGGCGTTCTGCCAGCACAGCGACGTCCTGGTCGTCAAGGTCGCAGAACCGCTGAATACGAATGCCGGTAAGATCCGGAAAGTCGCTGGCTTCCGGAACCATAACGCCGTTGCGAAAAACCACGCGGTATCCAGCCATGGACAGGCTGGTGCCTTCCTTACCAGGGGAGGGGAGGGCAACGGCAAGCTCATCCGACAGCTTTAGGTGGCGGCTGGAATACTTCCAGTTCTCGGTTTTACGGGTCGGCAATGGCATATCCACCAAAGCCATACCCTTTTGTTTGCGCAATTCGAGCAAAGGCCCGGGCAGGTAGTTGCCGGCTGGCTCAAGAAAGACGCTGGAAAGCGTTGGTGCTGACTTCATTCGGTGGCCTCCTTAGCTGGCTGTGGCTTCTTTGTCTTTCACGTTGAGCCAGCCGTAACCGCGCTCTTCAAGCTCATAGGCCAGCTCGCGCCCGCCGGATTTGACAATTTTGCCATCGGCCAGAACGTGAACATAGTCCGGCACAATGTGGTTCAGCAGGCGCTGGTAGTGAGTCACCATCAAGATGGCCCGATCTTTAGCGCGCAGGGCGTTCACACCGTCGGAAACCACGTGCAGCGCATCAATGTCCAACCCGGAATCGGTTTCGTCCAGAATGGCCAGCTTGGGTTGAAGCAGCAGCGCCTGCAGAATCTCGTTGCGCTTCTTCTCGCCACCGGAGAAGCCCTCGTTTACGCCGCGCTTAAGGAAGGCCGGGTCCAGATCGACTTGCATGGACACTTCCCTCGCATGCTTCATAAACTCAGCCGCGTTCATCTCCGGCTCGCCACGGTGGCCGCGCATGGAATTGACGGCGGTACGCAAGAACTGCAGGTTGCTGACGCCTGGAATCTCTACCGGGTACTGAAACGCCAGGAAAACGCCTTCACGGGCCCGTTCTTCGGTTTCTAGGTCCAGCAGGTTTTCACCGTTGAACGTGACTTCACCCTCGGTGACTTCAAAGGTTTCACTGCCTGCCAGCACCTGTGACAGGGTGCTTTTACCTGAGCCATTGGGGCCCATAATGGCGTGAATTTCCCCGGCTTTAATTTCCAGGTTGATGCCCTTGAGGATTTCTTCGCCCCCAACGGACGCGTGCAGATTTTTGATGTTCAGCATGTATTGGTTTCTCTCTGTAATCTGAAATTCTGTATTTAACCGACAGAGCCTTCAAGGCTCACCTCAAGCAATTTGCCAGCTTCAACGGCGAACTCCATCGGCAGTTCCTTGAACACCTCTTTACAGAAGCCGTTCACAATCATCGAAACGGCCTGTTCAGGGTTGATACCGCGCTGGCGACAAAGGAACATCTGTTCGTCGCTGACTTTGGAGGTAGTGGCTTCATGCTCGATGATGCCCGATTTATTTTTGCTCTCGATGTACGGAAAGGTATGCGCACCGCAGCGGTCGCCAATCAGCAGCGAATCGCACTGGGTGAAGTTGCGTGCGCCCTCTGCGCCTGGGCCAAACTTCACCAGGCCACGGTAGGCGTTCGAGCCGTTGCTGGCGGAAATCCCTTTGGAGATGATGGTGCTGGACGTGTTTCTGCCCAGGTGGATCATTTTGGTGCCAGTGTCGGCCTGCTGGTAATTGTTGGTCAGCGCCACGGAGTAGAATTCGCCAACGCTGTTATCGCCCCTAAGAATAACGCTGGGATACTTCCAGGTAACGGCAGAGCCGGTTTCGACCTGAGTCCAGGAAATCTTGGAGTTTTTGCCGATGGCAGCACCACGTTTGGTGACGAAGTTGAAGATGCCGCCTTTGCCGTTTTCATCGCCCGGATACCAGTTCTGGACGGTGGAGTACTTGATCTGGGCGTCGTCCAGGGCCACCAGTTCAACCACAGCGGCGTGGAGCTGATTTTCATCCCGCATAGGAGCGGTGCAGCCTTCCAGATAGCTGACGTAGCTGCTGTCTTCGGCGATG
Organism: Marinobacter gelidimuriae; assembly: GCF_000372805.1. Taxonomy (GTDB): domain Bacteria; phylum Pseudomonadota; class Gammaproteobacteria; order Pseudomonadales; family Oleiphilaceae; genus Marinobacter; species Marinobacter gelidimuriae. The sequence continues at coordinate 59,895 of NZ_KB889829.1, forward strand.
ATCAGGGTGCGTTCAAACTGCCCGGTGTTGGCTGCGTTGATGCGAAAATACGTAGACAGCTCCATGGGGCAACGCACGCCTTTCGGTATGTACACGAAGGTGCCGTCGGAGAAGACCGCAGAGTTCAAACCTGCAAAGAAGTTGTCACCAGACGGGACGACAGAGCCCAGATATTTTTTGACGAGCTCCGGGTGATCCTGAATGGCTTCGGACATGGAGCAGAAAATCACGCCCGCTTTAGCGAGTGGTTCTTTGAACGTTGTCGCTATTGAAACTGAGTCAAACACGGCATCGACTGCCACGCCTGCCATCTGTTCACGCTCGTGCAGGGGGATGCCCAGTTTTTCGTAGGTTTTGAGTAGCTCCGGGTCCACTTCGTCCAGGCTCTGGAGCATGTCTTCTTTGCGCTTGGGCGCGGAATAATAGGAAATTGAGTTGTAATCAATTTTTGGGTAACCCACTTGCGCCCAATTCGGCTCATCCATTTCCAGCCAGCGACGATAGGCCTTCAGCCGCCACTCAAGCATCCATTCCGGCTCTTTCTTGATACCGGAAAGACGAGCAATCACGTCTTCGTTCAGTCCAGGTTCGAAAGTGTCGGATTCAATATCAGTCACGAAACCGTGCTCGTATTCCTGCTTGACCAGCTCGTTCACTTCTTTATCGGTGGTCGCCATGATCGTCACTCCTTATCTTTCATTGAAGACTCTAAGAGTCTTAGCTTTTTTGCGGTTTTCATTTAATACCCAAGATTACCAGCGCTTTAACCCTATAAACCGGAGACAACACTCCCTCTCGGGCCCACGAATAAACCGTCTCAAGTGCCACAAAGCGTGCTGCGTAAAACCTCCTCCGGCTTCGGTGGCTGCAGATACCGAGCGTCTGCCGGCATCTCGAACGGCCGGGTGACAGCCTCCAGAAGTTGGTGGAACTCACTGAAATCTCCCTCGTGAGCCCGCCGGATGGCGTGTTCTACCAGATGATTGCGTGGTATAACCACAGGATTTGCAGTAGCCATAGCATCCGCACACTGGCGAGAGCTGCGGCCGGTCAGTGTCAGCCTGAGATGCCAACGCCGGTACCAGTTCAGATAATCACCGGCATCAGCACCGAAAAGCCCCGCAGTGATACCGCCGCCCTCCACATCCTCTGCCAGTTTCAGGAAAAAAGTGTGGTAATCCACTTTCTGCAGAACCAACAGCTGCCGCAGATCCTGAACCAGCTGACGGTCCGCCGGCATCACAGCCTCCAGGCCAAGGCGGGCCCGCATCAGGTTCAGCAGATGTTCTTCGTACATTGGCCAAAACTCCTGCACCGCCCGCGAGGTCCGGGCCACGGCCTGGGATTCTGGCCCCTCGAAAAGTGCAAGCAGAGCCTCGGCCAGGCGAGCAAGGTTCCATTGCGCCGCGAAACCCTGGCTGTTGTATGCGTACCGGCCGGTGATGTCGATCGAGCTGAACACCGCATCGGGGTCGTAATGGTCAAGGAAGGCGCAGGAGCTATAATCCAGGGTTTCACCGGCCAGAGACATGTTGTCGGTGTTCATCACCCCATGAACAAACCCCAGACTCACCCAGTGTGCGACCAGCTTTGCCTGCCGCGCTACCATCAGGCGCAACAGAGCGAGATACGGATCGGGGTCGACCATCAATTCGGGGGCCATGCGGGCAATGCTGTAATCAGCCAGCTGCCTTAATGGCTGCCACTGTTGACGCCGGGCAAAATACTCAAAAGTACCTACCCGAATATGGCAGCTGGCCACTCTTGCCAGCACGGCTGCCGCCTCCGTACCCTGGCGGTATATTTTTTCACCGGTTGTCGTCAACGCCAGTGCCCGGGTAGTGGGAACACCCAGCGCATGCATCGCCTCACTCACCAGATATTCACGTAGTGCCGGTCCTAGCGGCGAACGGCCATCTCCACTCCTTGCAAACGGTGTCCGACCTGCGCCCTTCAGTTGCAGGTCACGGCGCTGTTGGCAGCGGTCGATAACCTCACCCAGAAGAATCGCCCGGTCGTCTCCCAGTTGCGGCACAAACTGGCCAAACTGGTGCCCGGCATAGGCCATGGCCAGTGGCTGTGCATCCATCGGCAACCGGTTACCGGCAAACAGTTGCGTTAAGTGATCGCTATTTGCCATCAAGTCTGAATCATCCATCCCCAGCTCCCCGGCCAGGGGTTTGTTCAGTACGAGCAATTCTGGTGCCGCCACTGGCAGGGGCTCACAGTGTTGATAAAAGGCGCCGGGCAGGCGGGCATAGCTGTTATCGAAGCACATTCCCGTCATCATCCGCGACGGCCCTAAGCTTTCTTCCTGATGTCTGGTAAGCGCGCCCATATCGCTTTTTTCCTTAATTAGTGTCGAAACGATACTAAATGAGGATAACGAATTTGTCAATATAGTATCGAAACGCTATCGTATTGGCCGTGATCCCATTACGGTCTAAATATTGAAGAGGTGACCTATCAAAGGTGTTCAGGGCCTCACACCCTTCACGAATACGACAATATTATGGTTTCGCTCCGAAACTACAATCTTGTTAAGATAGTTCTTAAACGCTATTATGTAAGAATGATCTAGGAGCTTGAAATTAGACGCCACCAAATTAAGTATGATCGAGGAGCTGGAAATGAACGGTCGCGCTAACGCGGAGTTGGTCTTTCACTTGGGACGCATAGCGTCCGGCGAGGGTCTCGCGGAGGGGCTGACGGCAGCCCAATGGGCGGCGCTCAGATACTTCGCACAGGCCAACCGTTTCTCGCAAACGCCGTCCGCCTTCGCCGCGTTCCATGCCACAACCCGGGGTACGGCGTCACAGACAATCAAAAGCCTCGAAACCCAAGGCTATTTAACACGCATGCGGTCAGAGGACGACAGGCGCAGTGTCCGGCTAGTTCTGACCGAGAAAGCCCGGGGCATTCTCGCGAATGACCCCTTCGAATCCCTGGTCCGTGCCGCGGAATCCCTACCCCCCAGTGTTCAAGGCCACTTCGCCAGTGCCTTGCAACGCTTGCTCGATCAGGTGACGCAAGAGAGATGCAAACCTCGCTTCGGCGTCTGCACGTCGTGTCAACATCTGGAAAGCGACGGCTGCAGCCGGGACGGACAAGCGCCCTATGCGTGCGGGTTCATGAGCGAGCCCCTGTTTTTGGAAGAACTCGACGGAGTCTGCATCAACTTCATCCAGAGCAAACCCGTAACGGTGAAGGGTTCTGTCACCAGAGCCGAACAGCGATGAGTCCTGTTCCGCATCAGCGATCACTATCGCAGACGGCGGGATTACCCTCGATGCCGAGCTACTCGCGACCAAGCTCGGCCGGTCGGCCAACACCGATCACCTTGTACGTCGGCGGGCAGTTCGCCGGGGGTTGCGACATCGTCCGCGAGGCTATCGAGCAGCAGATCCCCAATTCACGGGCCGCCGTCGACAGTCTGAAGACTCAACCGCCTGCTCGTCTTGAGCCGGGTTTTGCGGGCCATGGTTGGCCCCCCCGCTTTTGAGATACAACAAACTATGAGCGTCCGGACATGAATTCTTCGCCGATTCCGAATACGGCTCCGTTCGCCGAAGAGGAGATCGAGATTCTCAACCGCGTGGTGGGGCCTGCAAGCCCCACCCAACGCGCGTGGCTTGCGGGATTTCTTGCCGGAGTGGACGCCTCCACGACGGCGCTGCAGCCGGTGGGCGGCGCGCAACCCGCCGAACCGCTGACCATCCTCTACGCCACCGAATCCGGAAACTCTGAGCGGCTAGCGTTGGACATAGCCAAGGCGGCACGCAAGATGGGGTTGAAGCCTTCGGTCGTCGACATGGCTGATCTCGATGTGGCGACGCTCGCATCGGTACGGCGTCTTGTTGTCATCGCCGCGACCTGGGGTGAAGGTGATCCGCCCGCGCGGGCCATGCGCGCTTACGCTGAACTCATGGGTGAGGGCGCGCCGCACCTCGATGGCACCGAGTTCGGCGTTCTTGCGCTCGGCGACACCGCCTATACCGAGTTCTGCGCGATTGGTAAAGCGTTGGACGCAAGACTTGCGGCGCTTGGCGGCAAGCGCGTCGCCGAGCGCGTCGATTGCGATCTCGATTTTGCGGAGCCCGCCGGGCACTGGATCGAGACGGCGCTGAAGGCGCTGGCGCCAGTTGAGGAAGCCGGTCGCCGCGTTATTGCGGTCGATTTTGGCGCGAAGGCGGCGAGCAGCTCTGGTCTTGGTCCGGTCGAGGCCGAGATCACCGAGCTTATCCAGCTCAATTCATCGCAGTCGGAAAAGGTAACGATCCATCTCGAACTCGGTTTCGATGGCGCGGCGCCGCCCTATAAACCTGGCGACTCACTTGATATCTACCCTGAGAACGATGCGGCCTACGTGGACGATCTGCTGAAAGCGGCAGGTCTTGCGTCCGACGCTGCGCTGCGGGCCGAGCTGACCAAGGGCCGGGATGTCACGACGCTGTCACTCAAGACCCTGGAAAGCTACGCCACCACAACCGCCCACCAGGAGGTAAAGGCGCTGCTTGAATCGGCTGATGCACGCGCCTGGATCGCCGACCGGCAGCTCATCGATCTTCTCCAGTCCTTTCCCGTTAGGCTGTCTGCCGACCAGCTGCGGCAGATAACGCGGCCGCTGGCGCCACGCGCCTATTCGATCGCTTCCTCACGCCGCGAGGTGGGGGAGGAGGTGCATCTTCTGATCTCTGCGGTGCGCTACCAGAGCTTCGGTCGCGTGCGCAAAGGTGTCGCTTCCGGCCATGTCGCCGACCAATTAAAGAAAGGCCAGCGGCTGCGCGTGAAGTTGCGGCCAAACCGGCATTTCGCTCTTCCCTCGCCAGAGCGCGACATTATCATGGTGGGGCCGGGCACTGGCATAGCTCCGTTCCGCGCCTTCGTGCAGGAGCGCGGTGCCACCGGCGCGAGCGGCCGCTCCTGGCTGTTTTTTGGCGACCGCCAGTTCACCCATGATTTCCTCTACCAGCTCGAATGGCAAGATGCCTTGAAGGATGGTTCGCTCACACGCATGGACGTCGCCTTCTCCCGCGACACGCCGGAGAAGCTCTATGTGCAGCACCTCATCTGGGAGCAACGCCGCGACCTCGTCGACTGGCTCGACAATGGCGCCTATTTCTATGTCTGCGGCGACGCCAAGGCGATGGCGAAGGATGTGCGTGCGGCGCTCGTGCGCGCCTATGCCGACGTAAAGGCGCAAAGCGTGGAGGCCGCCGAGCAAGCAGTAAACGATATCGATGGTGAGCACCGCTATCTTCAGGATACTTACTAAGGTGAGTTCTTAAATAGTTTATACGGAGTCCATATGAGCAAAGAACTTTCACGCAACGAGCGCATCAAGGAAGCGAGCGAGTATCTGCGCGGCACGATCGCCGAAGGCCTGCGCGAGGAGATCACCGGCGCGATCATCGAGGATGATGCGCAGCTGGTGAAGTTCCACGGCATGTACCTGCAAGACGACCGCGATCTGCGCGCCGAGCGCGGCCGCAAGAAAATGGAGAAGGCCTTCTCCTTCATGATCCGCGTGCGTGTGCCAGGCGGCGTGTGCGCGCCAGAGCAATGGCTCACCATGGATCATATCGCGCGCACCTATGGCAATGGCACAATGCGCCTGACCACACGGCAGACCTTCCAGTTGCACGGCATCATCAAGTCGAACCTGAAAGCGACGATGCGCGAGATGGACGAGGTACTGCTGACGACCATTGCGGCATGCGGTGACATCAATCGCAATGTGATGTGCAATCCGAACCCCTATCAGTCACATGCCCATGCCGCTTCGCTGGCGCTCGGCCGTGCTCTATCCGACCATCTATTGCCGCGCACGACGGCCTATCGCGAAATCTGGCTCGATGGCGAGCGCATCGCCGGTGGTGAGGATGAAGATGAGGTCGTCGAGCCGATCTACGGCAAAACCTACCTGCCGCGCAAGTTCAAGATCGTCATCGCCGTGCCGCCGTCGAACGACGTTGATGTCTATGCACATGACCTCGGCTTCATCGCCATCCTCGACAGCAAGCACGAGATCAATGGCTATAACGTCACGGTCGGCGGTGGCATGGCCATGACGCATGGCGAGGAGGAGACTTATCCTCGTACCGCCGACGTCATGGGCTATTGCCGAACAGATCAGGTAATTGCTGTGGCTGAAGCCGTGGTGACCGTACAGCGCGACTGGGGCGACCGCGTCAACCGCAAACATGCGCGCCTGAAATACACGATCGAGGATCGCGGTCTTGATGCCTTCCGTGCCGAGGTTGAGCTGCGCAGTGGCGTCGAGCTGGCGGTAGCCAAGCCGTTCACCTTCACCTCAACCGGTGATCGCTACGGTTGGACCGAAAGTGACAATGGCTGTGCGCATCTAACGCTTTTCATCGAGAACGGGCGTGTCAAGGATGTGCCGGGCGGCGCGCAACAGCTTACCGGCCTGCGCCGGATCGCCGAGGTGCATGGCGGCGATTTTCGCCTCACCGCCAACCAGAATCTGATCATCGCCAACGTGCCGAAAGAGAAGCGCCAGGCCATCAAGGCGCTGGTGGCCGAGCATGGGTTCACGAGCGGCGCCTCGGCCCTGCGGCGCAATTCGATGGCCTGTGTCGCGCTGCCGACCTGCGGGCTCGCGTTCGCCGAAAGCGAACGCTATCTGCCGGACCTCATCACCGCGCTGGAAGAGCGTCTGGCCGCGCACGGGCTGGCCGAGGACGATATCGTCATCCGCATGGCCGGCTGCCCCAACGGTTGCTCCCGGCCTTATATCGCCGAGATCGCCCTGGTCGGGAAAGGCCCTGGCCGCTATAATCTCTATTTGGGGGCCGCCTTCGACGGCTCGCGGCTTTCCAAGCTCTACGCCGAAAATATCGACCACGGCGCGATCATCGCGAACCTCGATCCGATCTTCGCCGCTTATGCGGGTGAGCGCCAGGACGGCGAACACTTCGGTGACTACACCATCCGTGCGGGCTTTATCGCCGCGACCGTCAACGGCACCGATTTTCATAAGGACACGGGCGCTCGCCGCTAAAATTTTAAAATGCTAAGCTTCCTGTTCAGAATTACCAAGGAGAACCATCATGGCATTACGTTTAGGCAACATTGATTTTCACGCCTGGTTCGGCACGACCACCAAACTCAAGGATGAGTTCGCGCACCGCGACGTCAAGGTTTTGGGGACGCAACGTCAACGAAATCCTGTGTGTGATTGATTCGCTGCAGCTGACCGACGGTTACAGCGTCGCTACGCCAGCAAACTGAAACGTCGGTGATGACATCATTATTTTGCCATCACTGCAGGACTTGGAAGTGTTGAAGAAAAAATTCCCGAAGGGCTACACAGTCGTCAAACCCTACCTGCGCATCACGCCGCAGCCCAATTCCCCCAACATCCATGAGGAGTGCGCTGTGGAGCACAAGCACGGCATCGAAGCCGAAATCCAACACGCCCAGCAACACGGCCTGTACAACCCCGCCAACGAGCATGATGCCTGCGGCATCGGTTTTATCGCCCATATTAAAGGCCATAAAAGTCATTCGATCGTTGAGCAAGGCTTGCTCATCCTGAAAAATCTTGCCCATCGTGGCGCGGTCGGTGCCGACAAGTTGATGGGTGACGGTGCGGGCATTCTCATTCAACTGCCTGATCAGTACTATCGCGAAGAGATGGCCAAGCAGGGTGTCGAACTGCCGCCGCTAGGAGAATATGGCGTAGGCATGATTTTTTTGCCGAAAGATAATGCATCTCGCATCGCGTGTGAGCAAGAGATAGAACGTGCGGTGCGCGCCGAAGGCCAGGTTGTGCTGGGTTGGCGCAACGTGCCGATCGACACGGAGATGCCGATGTCGCCGAGCGTGCGTGAAAAAGAGCCGGTGATCCGCCAGATCTACATAGGTCGCGGTCCAGACATCATGGTCAGCGAGGCGCTGGAACGTAAACTGTACGTGATTCGCAAGTCTGCGAGTCATGCGATACAGGCGCTAAATTTGCGCCACGGAAAAGAATTTTTCGTCCCGTCGATGTCGGCCCGTACCATTGTCTACAAGGGTTTACTGCTGGCAGATCAAGTCGGCGTCTATTACCAAGACTTACAGGATGGGCGCTGCGTTTCCGCATTAGCACTGGTGCATCAACGCTTCTCGACCAATACCTTTCCGGAATGGCCGCTGGCTCACCCTTATCGCCTAATCGCCCACAACGGCGAGATCAATACGGTCAAGGGTAATGTCAACTGGATGCGTGCGCGTGAAGGCATAATGAAATCCGCCGTGCTAGGCGACGATTTGCAAAAATTATTCCCGCTGATTGACGAAGGACAGTCGGACACTGCGTGCTTCGATGACGCACTTGAACTGCTGCTGATGGCCGGCTATCCGATCGCGCAAGCGATGATGATGATGATCCCCGAAGCCTGGGAAAATCATACCTTGATGGACGACAACCGGCGCGCTTTCTACGAATATCACGCCGCGATGATGGAGCCGTGGGATGGCCCCGCCGCGATAGCGTTCACTGATGGTCGTTACATTGGTGGCACGCTGGATCGCAACGGTTTGCGGCCCGCGCGTTATATCGTCACTGATGACGACTTGGTGGTGATGGCATCCGAATCCGGCGTGCTGCCGATTGCGGAATCCAGAATCATCAAGAAATGGCGTCTGCAACCGGGCAAGATGTTCCTGATCGACCTCGAAGCTGGGCGCATCATCGATGACCAGGAAATCAAAGATACCTACGCCAACGCCAAGCCTTACAAGGCGTGGATCAATTCTGTGCGTATTAATCTGCACGACATTAAGCTTCACGAAATCACGCTCGACGACATCAAGACGCAAACATTGGCAGAAAAAACCAGCGCATCCTTGCTCGACCGTCAGCAGGTATTCGGCTACACACAAGAAGATATCAAGGTACTGATGTCGCCGATGGCGCTGAATGCCGAAGAAGCGACGGGCTCAATGGGCAACGACTCACCGCCGGCAGTGATGTCTAACAAGCTCAAACCGCTGTATCACTACTTCAAGCAGATGTTCGCGCAAGTGACCAACCCGCCGATCGATCCGATCCGCGAAGCGATGGTGATGTCGCTGGTGTCCTTTATCGGCCCCAGGCCGAACCTGCTCGACGCCAATAACATCAATCCGCCGATGCGCTTGGAAGTATCGGAGCCGATTCTGGACTATTCAGACATCGCCAAACTGCGCAACATCAGCGCCCACACCAGCGGCAAGTTCAAATCCTACGAACTGAATATTTGCTATCCGGTGGCCTGGGGTAAAGAAGGCATGGAAGTGCGCCTGGCATCGGTGTGTGCGCAAGCGGTGGATGCGGTCAAATCAGGCCACAACATCCTGATCGTGTCCGACCGCAAGGTGGACGCCGAGCAAGTGGCGATTCCGGCCTTGCTCGCGACGTCGGCAATCCATTTGCATCTGGTTAGCACGGGTTTTCGCACGTCGACCGGCTTGGTGGTGGAAACCGGTTCTGCCCGTGAAACGCATCATTTCGCGCTGCTCGCTGGTTTTGGCGCAGAAGCCATCCACCCGTATCTGGCAATGGATACGCTGGCGGAAATGGCTAACAGATTACCCGGTGATTTGTCGCCAGAAAAAGCCATACAGAATTTCCAGAAAGCGCTCGCCAAGGGTTTGTTGAAGGTGATGTCGAAAATGGGCATATCGACTTACATGTCGTATTGCGGCGCGCAGGTTTTCGAAGCGATCGGCTTGAATAAATCGCTTATCGACAAATATTTCAAAGGCACTGCATCCAATATTGAAGGCATCGGCGTCGTCGAAGTGGCAGAAGAGGCGTTGCGTCTGCATCAGCAAGCCTTCGGCAACGACCCGGTATTGGCGCATGCGCTCGATGCGGGTGGCGAATACGCGTTTCGCGTGCGCGGCGAAGAGCACATGTGGACGCCGGATGCGATTGCCAAGCTGCAGCATTCGACCCGATCCAACAATTTCAGCACCTACCAAGAGTATGCGCAGATCATCAACGACCAAAGCAAGCGGCACATGACCCTGCGCGGTTTGTTTGAATTCAAGCTGGACCCGTCCAAGGCGATTGCGCTGGATGAAGTCGAGCCGGCGAAAGAAATCGTCAAGCGCTTCGCCACCGGCGCAATGTCCCTTGGCTCGATCAGCACCGAAGCGCACGCCACGCTGGCGGTCGCGATGAACCGCATCGGCGGCAAGTCCAACACCGGCGAAGGCGGTGAAGATCCGAGCCGTTATCGCCAGGAGATGAAAGGCATCCCGATCAAGCAGGGCGAGACCATGGCGTCCGTCATCGGCCATGACCAGATTGAAGCCGATATTGCCTTGCAAGATGGCGATTCGGTGCGTTCCAGGATCAAGCAAGTCGCGGCGGGTCGCTTCGGCGTGACAGCAGCATATTTGGATTCCGCTGATCAAATCCAGGTCAAGATGGCGCAAGGCGCCAAGCCGGGAGAAGGTGGGCAGTTGCCAGGCTACAAGGTGTCTGAATATATCGCAAAATTGCGTTTCTCGGTGCCGGGCGTGGGCTTGATTTCGCCGCCGCCGCATCATGATATTTATTCGATCGAAGACTTGGCGCAGCTGATTCACGATTTGAAAAATGTAAACCCAAGCGCGTCGATCTCCATCAAGTTGGTGTCCGAAGTCGGCGTTGGCACGGTCGCGGTCGGCGTCACCAAGGCCAAGGCCGATCACGTGGTGATCGCCGGTCATGACGGCGGCACCGGCGCCACGCCGTTGTCTTCACTCAAACATGCGGGAACACCGTGGGAATTGGGTTTGGCCGAAACCCAGCAAACACTGGTACTGAACGGTTTGCGTGGCCGCATCCGGGTACAAGCCGATGGCCAAATGAAAACCGGCCGAGATGTCGTGATCGCCGCCATGTTAGGCGCCGACGAGATCGGTTTTGCGACTGCGCCGCTGGTGGTTGAAGGCTGCATTATGTTGCGCAAATGCCACCTCAATACTTGCTCGGTCGGCATCGCGACACAAGACCCGGTGCTACGCGCCAAGTTCTCCGGTAAGCCGGAACACGTGGTCAACTATTTCTTCTTCGTCGCCGAGGAAGCACGGCAGTTAATGGCGCAACTCGGTATCCGCACGTTTGATGAATTGATCGGTCGCGTCAACTTGCTCGACAAGTCGAAAGCGATTACCCACTGGAAAGCCAAGGGACTCGATTTCAGCAAGATTTTCTATCAGCCGCCAATGCCTGCTAGCTCAGCGTGTTATCACGTGGAGGAGCAAGACCACGGGCTGGAAAAAGCCCTCGACCATACGCTGATTGCACAAGCGCAAGCAGCGCTGGAACAAGGCAAAAAAGTCTCGTTCAGTTTGCCGGTCAGAAACCTCAACCGCACGGTCGGCACCCTGCTGTCTGGCATCGTTGCAAAAAAATACGGTCACGAAGGCTTGCCCGACGACACTATCCACATCCAGTTGTTAGGGACCGCAGGCCAATCGGCCGGCGCGTTTCTGGCGCACGGCATCACGCTAGATCTAGTCGGCGAAGGCAATGATTACGTCGGCAAAGGTTTGTCGGGAGGGCGCATTATCGTCCGTCCAAATACAGAGTTTCCTGGTTCGGCAGACGACAACATTATCATCGGCAACACCGTGTTATACGGCGCGATTGCCGGCGAGGCATTTTTTAACGGCGTCGCTGGCGAGCGCTTCGCGGTGCGCAATTCCGGCGCCATCACAGTGGTTGAAGGCGTCGGCGACCATGGTTGCGAATACATGACTGGCGGCACAGTGGTGGTGTTCGGAGAAACCGGCCGTAACTTTGCCGCCGGCATGTCGGGCGGTATTGCTTACGTGTGGGACCCTGACGGTGATTTCGCCAAAAAATGCAATATGGCGATGGTCACGCTGGAACCTGTCCTCGCCCACGCCGAGCAAGAAGCGAACGTCGATCGCTCGATCTGGCATAGCCAGCTGCGCGGCGACCAAAGTGAGACTGATGAGGTGATTCTAAAGCGCCTGATTGAGCGCCATTTCAAGGTCACCGGCAGCACGCGCGCACGCAATTTGCTGGATGACTGGTCCAATGGCCGCAACAAATTTATCAAAGTCTTCCCGAACGACTACAAGCGCGCACTGGGTGAGATGAATATGGCGCGAGTGGCTATTCGGCAGAAAGAAAAAAACGCAACATAAGTTTGCTCCGCCAGTACCTTCCTCCTGCGGGGGAAGGTCAGGATGGGGGATTCGACCCCGAACCCTCTCCCTGGCAGGGAGAGTTAGATAAGACAGAGGTAGGCAATGGGTAAAATAACCGGCTTTATGGAATTTCAGCGTCAGAAAGAATCGTATTTACCGGCCGATTCACGCGTCAAGAACTATAAAGAGTTCATCCTGCCGTTGAAAGATGTACAAGCGAAAACAGAGGGTGCGCGCTGTATGGATTGCGGCACCCCGTTTTGCATGACCGGTTGCCCGGTTAACAACATCATCCCCGACTGGAACCAGCTGGTTTATAGCGGCAATTATCGCGAAGCGTTAGAGACACTGCATTCGACGAACAACTTCCCCGAATTCACCGGCCGCATCTGCCCCGCACCGTGCGAGTCTGCCTGTGTGCTTGCCATCAACAACGATGCGGTTGGCATCAAATCAATCGAGCATTTTATCATCGATAAGGGCTGGAAAAACGGTTGGGTTATGCCGCAACCAGCAGCCTTTAAAACGGGTAAAAAAATTGCCGTGGTTGGATCCGGCCCTGCTGGTCTGGCCGCAGCCCAGCAACTTGCGCGTGTCGGTCACGATGTGACTGTGTTCGAAAAAAACGATCGGATTGGCGGTTTGCTGCGTTACGGCATTCCGGGCTTCAAGATGGAAAAGTCGCATATCGACCGCCGCATCGAGCAGATGCAAGCCGAAGGCGTGCAGTTCCGTACCAGTGTGTTGATCGGCGAAGATTTTCCGTCAAAAATCATCAACTGGACTAAAGAAACCATCTCGCCTAAGCAACTCGATCAAAAATTCGATGCCATCATCCTCGCTGGCGGTGCTGAATTGCCGCGCGACCTGCCGGTACCTGGTCGTGAGCTGAAAGGCGTCCATTTTGCGATGGAATTCCTGCCGCAGCAAAACCAGGTGGATGCAGGTGACAAGCTCAACGACCAGATCATGGCTAACGGTAAGCACGTCGTCGTTATCGGCGGTGGCGATACCGGATCAGACTGCGTAGGCACATGCAACCGCCATAGCGCAGCCAGCTTGGCGCAATTTGAGCTGATGCCGCAACCGCCGGAGCAAGAGGATAAGCCGTTGGTATGGCCGTACTGGCCGATCAAGTTGCGTACCTCCTCGTCACAAGAAGAGGGTTGCGACCGGGATTGGGCGGTTGCGACCAAGCGTTTCGAAGGGAAGGGCGGCAAGGTCGAGAAGCTGATTGCAGTCCGCGTCGAATGGATAGACGGCAAGATGCAGGAGGTGCCAAATTCCGAATTCGAAATGAAAGCGGATTTGGTATTGCTGGCGATGGGTTTTGTGTCGCCAGTGGCGCAAGTGCTGGAAGCGTTCGCTGTCGAAAAAGATACGCGCGGCAACGTCAAAGCAACCACCGATGGCGACGACTGCTACCAGACTTCGGTCGACAAAGTATTTGCCGCGGGGGACATGCGGCGCGGCCAGTCTCTGGTGGTATGGGCAATCCGTGAGGGCCGTCAGGCCGCGCGTGCGGCGGATGAGTTTTTGATGGGTGTCTCTAATTTGCCACGCTGAAAATCGGATTGCTACATTAACTTTGTGTGATTCCGTAATCTTATCAATGTTGGGAGAAGAACCATGAGTATGAACGTTACGCAGAAGTTGATCCAGTCGCATCTGATGCACGGAGACATGACGCCCGGCGAGGAGATCGGGATCCGCATTGACCAGACGCTCACCCAAGACGCCACCGGCACGCTGGTGATGCTGGAGCTAGAGGCGATGGGCCTGGACCAGGTGAAGACTGAGGTAAGCGTCCAGTATGTTGACCACAACATCATTCAGGAGGACTTCAAAAACCCCGACGATCATCTTTTTCTGCGCAGCGCCTGCCAGCGCTTCGGCGTGTGGTACTCGCGACCTGGAAACGGGGTGAGTCATCCGTGCCACCAGGAAAATTTCGGCAAACCGGGCAAGACGCTGCTCGGCTCTGACAGCCACACGCCGGCCGCCGGCGCAATTGGCATGCTGGCCATCGGCGCTGGTGGGCTGGAAGTGGCGCTGGCAATGGCGGGCGAACCGTTCTTCACACGTATGCCGCTGATCTGGGGCGTGAAGCTCACCGGCAGCTTGCCGGACTGGGTGAGCGCCAAGGACGTGATCCTGGAGATGTTGCGCCGCCACGGCGTCGACGGCGGTGTGGGCCGGATCGTCGAGTACTACGGGCCGGGGCTGGCCACGCTGAGCGCGATGGATCGGCACGTGATCGCCAACATGGGCGCCGAGCTTGGCGCGACCACCACCGTTTTCCCTTCCGATCTGGAGGTACGCCGTTTCCTGCGCGCCTGGCAGCGAGAAGAGGATTGGGTCGAGCTGGCCGCGGATACGGACGCAACCTACGATGTGAACGAAGAGATTGATTTGTCCAGCCTGGTGCCGCTGATCGCCATGCCGTCCAGCCCGGGGAACGTGCGCCCGGTCAGCGAGGTCGCCGGCGAGCGGATCTACCAGACCTACATCGGCTCGTCGGCCAATCCCGGCTACCGCGACTTCGCCGTTTCCGCGCTGATGGTACAGGATCGCAAAGTAAACGACCGCGTGTCGTTCGACATCAACCCCACGTCCCGAGCGCAGCTCGAAACCTTAATGCGCGACGGGCACGTAGCCCACTTGTTGCACGCTGGCGCGCGGCTGCACCAAGCTGGCTGCAACGGTTGCATCGGCATGGGTCAAGCGCCAGCTACAAACGAGATTTCTTTGCGCACGGTGCCGCGCAACTTTCCTGGCCGTTCAGGCACCCGCGAGGACAAGGTGTGTCTGGTCAGTCCGGAGACCGCCACGGCGTCCGCGCTCACCGGCGTGATCACCGACCCGCGCACACTGGACATCCCCTATCCACGCATCGCGGACCCAGACCACCCGATTATCAACCGCGCGATGTTCATGCCGCCGTTACCGCTTGAGGAGGCGCTGCATGTGGACCTTGTGAAGGGTCCGAACATCGCTTCGCTGCCGAACTTCGAGCCGTTGCCTGATGAGATCGAAGTGCCGGTTCTGCTCAAGGCGGCGGACGATGTTTCCACCGATGAGATCATGCCACCCGGCTTGCGGGTGCTGCCGTTTCGCAGCAACATTCCCAGGATCGCCGAGTTCTCCTTCGACCGACTCGATCCCACCTACGCCGCGCGAGCCAAGCAGGTGCCCGGCCACGTGGTGGTGGGTGGCAGCAATTATGGGCAAGGATCAAGCCGAGAGCACGCTGCACTAGGCCCTCAGTATCTTGGGCTGCGCGCGGTTCTAGCCAAGGGTTTTGCGCGGATCCACGCGCAGAACCTGATCAACTTCGGCGTGCTGCCGCTGACCTTCGTTGATCCTGCGGACTACGACGGCATTCAGGCCGGCGACGTGCTGCGCCTGACCAATCTGCGCCACGTGCTGACAGAGGGCGGCGAACTGGTGGTCGAAAACGTCACGCGCCAGTACAAATTTCAGATGCGTCACACCATGTCGCCACGACAAGTGCTGTTCTTGCTTCGCGGGGGGTTGATCAGCTGGATGAAAGAGCGCCTCTCTGCTTTACCCGAGTCTAGCGACACATGATGGGGTATGGAGCGCAATACACAAGGTTGGTATTGCCGACATCGAGCAGTTCGCGCTGCGCGTTGGCGGCGACGCCAGCCACCGGTTTGACGATTTGGGGTCACGCCTTGATGGCTGTGCGCCGTTTTTAAACTGCGTATCGAGCATGTCCACAAATGGTCTCTATTCTGTGGAGCCTATCCGTTTGGCTGAACCACTGAGTCAGTCGTCCTGGGAGCTGATCAGAGCCGTGGCGATCGAACTGCCTGGCGCTTCGCTCAACAGTGCTCGATTTGGATATACGGATATCACCTGTCGCAGCGATTTGCTGGGTTTCCCGGACTATCTCGAACTGCTGGTCGATTCAGACAAACAACATCTGGACGTGAGGTCTCAATCGCTTATCGGGTTCTACGATCTGGGAGTGAATCGGCGCCGGGTCGAGTTACTGAGGAGCCGTCTTATAGAACGTGGCATTGCCATTAACTGATGTCGGTAGCGTGAAGCCCAACCAAATTCGAGGAAAGGCGTCGAAGGTTGCGAGCCAAACCTCTCTGAAGAGCCCACTATAAAATGTCCAATATTTAGGAGTATTGGACAAAATGACGCTTCCCTATATCCTTTAAAAAACGTAACTATTTAGCTCAAATTTTCTAAAAAAGTTCTTGGTACTCAGATCCATGAAGATCAGTAACATTGATGTCGACGCTGCGCTGGCGGACGTCAGACAACAACTCCAAGCATATGGCATAATAATATTAGGTCTTCAGTGGCTGTTTGATTTGATCATGGCAACGCCGGCGTCCAATCCTTTGGTTCCGCAGCACTACCTTACCGGGGCCTCAGCACTATCACTGGCTAGAGAAGGTGAAATGCCGGCGCTCTGGTATTCATCATCACTGTCCAATCCAAGTCGTTGGCAGATAGCTGGTGCAGGCATCGATGGTGCCAGTCATCTTCTCGGGGCTCACGAACTCTGGGATGCAACAGAAGAAATCACAAGTCTCGGGGTCAAGGTTGCGCGGATCTGGTCGGCGACACATGAGCGTGCGTTGTTCAATCTGATGTATCACTTTTTCGAGGTGCGTCAGAAACCCATGCCTAACATTCAGGTCAGCGATATCGATGATGTGGTGGACATGGGCAAGGTGCAGCAGTGGGTAAAGGGCTTTCGCCCATTCCTGTCCTCTACTGGCGCAAGCTCGATGCTCCAGTGGATGAATCATTAAGGTGACAGCCATGAAGTTGTCTGAGCGCGAAAAAGCCCACGTAAGGATCATGAGGGCGATCTGCGAGGTAATCGGAGCAGGAAATAAGCCTTTGGTACTGAAGGGTGGCACCGCCTTGATGCTCTGCTACCAGATAGACCGGTTCAGTGAGGATTTTTATGGTGACCTGGATGTTATCGAGAAGTGGAATGATAGCCGCGGGAACAGCAGCAATCTGAGCTTTTTTCAGCCCTGAGTGGTTCTATTGTGAATGGCGCGCTTTATGGTCAAGTTCCTGAACCAATACGACGAATTTACTTTGTGTGGAAACTCAACCAGATCCGGCAGACTAGAATTCACATTAAGTTTCTTTGGTACTTTGCGTGGAATCACGAGTCCAAGCTATTGATTTGTGGCTCCAGAAATTTAGTACTTTCTGTGGTCGTCGAACCAACTGAATCAAGGGTTAAAAAGATTAACGTGTCAACTTCATTTAACGGCCAGCCGTTGTTCGATACTGCAAACTACCTGGAAGATCTTTCCGACTTTCATTGTCACCCGTCGATACCGCAATTTCTGGCGTCTTTACCCCAGCCGCTGTCGACGCTGCGCGATGATTACGAGATCAGCCGGCAATTTTTGATGAAATATGCGGATGTTCCGGGCACATTCTCCCGTTTTCGCGGTGAAATCCAACGCTTTTTGAATTATCTCTGGGTCACCACCAAACGCACACTATCCCAGGTTGATGCCGACGTAGTGACAGCATACTTCAAGACCCTGAAGAATCCGCCTCATAGCTGGATTGCCCATGGTGTCTTTTCAGCGTTTACCCATGCAAACGGATTACGCCTGGCGAACCCGCAATGGCGCCCGTTTGCTCTGCGGTCCAGTGACGAGAACCCTGTTTATAATGCTAGCCAGGCAAGCCTGAATGCCAGTCGCACCGCGTTGCAGACCTTCTTCAAATACCTGGTTTATCAACAATACCTGCAGACCGATCCGTTGACCGACCTTCGTCGCCGCGATCGCCGGGCCAAGCCACAGCTTGCCAAAGATTTAGAAGTTGCCGTGCGCAGGCTTACCGACTGGCAGTGGTCCTGGCTTATGGAAACACTGACAGACGAAGCCAATCAAAACCCAAAATATGAACGACACCTTTTTATTATTGTCACCATGAAGTCTCTATTTTTACGAGTTGGCGAGCTTGCACCGCGCCCGTTAAACGATGGCGCTGAGCGAATACCCGTTTTTGGCGATTTTCGCCGGAAAGTCATTCAAGGTGAGCAATATTGGTCGTATTTTGTGTTTGGTAAAGGCGATAAAGCCCGTTCAGTCACCCTACCCGATGCCTACCTGCCCTATTTGAAACGCTGGCGTGCCCACTTGGGCCTGCCAGCGTCCATGCCCGACCCGGGTGAACGCAATCCTATATTGCCTTCAAGCCATGGCCTTGCGCTGGGTAAACGTCAGGTACAGCGCGTTTATGAACAGGCCGTGGTGCTTACTGCCGGGCGTATGGAAGAAGCCGGTTTTATGGACGAGGCCCAGCAGCTCGAAGCAATTCGGTCAGAAACCCATTACCTGCGTCACACCGGCGCCAGCCAGGCCATCGAATCCGGCGCGGATATTCGCCACATCAGCGAAGAACTTGGCCATGCCAGTGCCGCTTTTACAGAATCGGTTTACGTGAACTCGGATCAGGCTCGCAAGCGGTTTGAAGGACGGGGGCGGAAAGTATGAGAAAAGTTGAGGGTCCGTAACCCCCTACTTTTCTCCAAGGCATGATTGAAGGCCGTCAGCGATCTCGATCAATAAGTCAGGGTACAGGTTCACGCCGGTAGCCAGGCCTGATCCTAATGGGTCAATAACTCCAGACGTATTAACACCCGTTCCTCCAAAAACCGCCTTAACGATACCTGGGTTGTATTGCGGCTCAGTGAACACACAGCTTACGTTTAAATCCGTCACAACTTTCCTGATTTCTGCAATCCGGGCCGGGCTTGGTTTTGATGCATCCCCGATCGAGATCGCCCCTACTGCCGGAATCCCAAAGCGTTTTTCAAAGTATTGATAAGCGTCATGAAAAACAATGAATTGTTTATTTTTGAGCTGCGCTACGGTGATTTCAATACGACTGACTGCGGCATCAATGTCAGCTTTTCTCGTCGCTGAATTTTCAAGATACTGAGCGGCATTTTCAGGATCTTCTTCTGCCAGAGCCGCTGCGATCACATCAAGCCAGACCTTTCCGTTGTTGGGGTCTAACCACGCATGTGGGTCAGTGCCGCTGTGTTCATGATGATGGCCTTCATTATGCTCATTTTCTTTCTCTTCACCATCATGGAGGTCATCATGAGTGTCGAACGTGGCCCCTTCTCTGAAGGTATAAGTCGTTGTGCCCATCGCCTCCAGCAACTCGACTTTCCTTGAATCGGGAGACAGGTTATCCAGAGACCTTTCCAGCCAGGGTGTCAGGCCCTCACCTACCCAGAACACGAGGTCCGCTTCCTGTAATGCTTGAGCTTCCGACGGGCTGAGCGAATAGTTATGCGGCGAAGCGCCAGACTGAACAAGCAGATCCGGCGTGCCTACTCCCGCCATGACTTGCGACACGAGGGAGTGAATTGGTGTGATGTCAGTCGCTACATTGGGGACAGCATTTGCACTAAACGACAAGGTCGCTATAAACGCAGTAGCCATTAATTTTTGGCGCTTTCTCATTCTCTTTCAGCCTTTTTCACGATGGAAGCTTTGTCACTTTGATGTTATGTTATAACATATATAAAACGTGAAAAAAGAGGCTTATGTTGTGAAAGCTGAAAAATGCTCCAGACCTGTGCGGATGTGTGAGCCCGCCTTCATGGCGATGGAAGATCGGGAAGCCAATCAGCTCGGGCTGACAGTAGGAGACAGGGTGGAGTTTCAGGCTGAGGGCCAGACAATTGCCGCCGAAATCAAAGCCCTGTACCAGCAAAAAGGCCTTCAAACCCGATTCTGGTTCGAAGGCGTTCTACAGGATGGCGCGCTGGTGGCGGGCGCCGTCAGTTCGCTTGCCCTGCTGCTGCGGGAGGGTTGAGTGGATACCCTCAACTAGCAATTAAGCGAGCAATAATGGCGCCTACCATAATCAGAGTCAGCCATTTCACCCACTGTGCACCCCGTGGCCCAACATTGACCTTCACCGCAATGATCGCCCCGGCAATATTACCTGCGGCCAGCGTCAAACCCATCGCCCAGCGTACTTGCCCACTGCCTGCGAATATCGCCAGTGCCGGGATGGTATATAGAAGAATGATGAAGACTTTGAGCACGTTCACCTGAAGCAGGTCTATTTTCAGCATACGGTGCAGCGCGACAATAAACAGCGCCCCTACCCCCACCTGAATAAACCCACCGTAAAGACCCACCACAAACATGGCGGCGTAGATCACCGGGCCGAGTCGCTCGGGGGTTAACGGACGAGTGTCCAGCTTTGGAGCGGGCAGCAGCAAAAATGTCGAAGTGGCGATCATGGCGGCAACCAGAATGAATTCAAAAACGGCTGCAGAGACGTCTGTCGCTAGCCAGGCTCCGAGCAAGGATCCCAACACGGCCGGCACTGCCAGGCGCAAACCAATGCCCAGTTGGCCGTGCCCGTTACGGAAAAAACTGCCTACGGCGGTAATGCTCTGCAACGTTATAGCGACCCGATTGGTGCCATTAGCAACCTGAGGCGGTAGGCCCAGAAACATCAGCAAGGGCAAGGTGAGCATTGAGCCGCCGGCGGAGAGCACGTTAATAAAGCCGGCGACCCCGCCCAAGGCAGCCAGCAAAACCATTTCAGTGAGCGTCATTGGATAACCGTATCAGGATTGAGCCAAGGGTTTGCCAACTACCGCCGCAAAGGATTTGTGACTGCTCTTGGCCTGAACGTTTGACGAAAGGATAACCGAGGCTGAGACAGCAAAGCTAATGGTAGATTTTATAAAACGCCTCTTTGTCATAATTCAGGTGCATTGCGGTACAGTCGAAGATTAAATCTAGACCCAAATAGCTCTCGCTGCCATGCTGAGGGCGAATAAACTAACGTTCAACCGACAAATCGCTAATAACGCCGCTGGTACAGACCGGTATAGCATGGCGGATTGACAAAAATTCGATGCTGCAGGAAGTTACGAATGACCTTCGCACGTATTACCGGCACCGGCTCGTACCTGCCGGACCAGATTGTGACCAATAAAGATCTAGAAAAAACCGTGGACACCACGGACCAGTGGATCCGCGAACGAACCGGCATTGAACAGCGCCATATTGCGGTGAAAGGTCAAACCACGGTTGACCTGGCCGAACAGGCTGCCTTAAGAGCCATAGAGGCCGCCGGAATAGACGCTGCGGATATTGATCTGATCGTGTTCGCTACTTCTACGCCCAATAAAGTATTCCCAAGCTCCGCCTGTATTCTGCAGGCACGCCTGGGCATTCGAGGCTGTCCCGCTTTTGACATTCAGGCTGTATGCAGCGGTTTTGTGTACGCGCTGGCCACTGCGGATAAATTCATCAAAACGGGAACCAGTAAAAAAGTGCTCGTCATTGGTGCCGAGGTATTCTCTCGTATTATCGATTGGAGCGATCGCGGTACCTGCGTGTTGTTCGGCGATGGCGCCGGTGCGGTTATTCTTGAAGCCAGTGATGAAACTGGGATTTTGTCCACCCATCTGCACGCCGACGGCAGCTATGAAAAACTTCTTCACGTGCCCTGTGGTGTCGCCGAAAACCCTGAAAAGTTCAAGGCCGGCCTTGGTTATGTGGAAATGAAGGGTAACGAAGTCTTCAGGATGGCGGTAAATACGCTGGGTAGAATTGTTGATGAAACCCTTGCTCACAACAACATGAAAAAATCGGATATCGATTGGCTTGTGCCTCACCAGGCTAATATGCGCATTATCGTTGCGACCGCTAAAAAGCTGAACATGCCGATGGATCGGGTTGTGGTAACCGTTAACAAACATGGCAATACCTCAGCAGCGTCTATCCCGCTGGCCCTTGATGAAGCTGTACGTGATGGCCGGATCAAGCGTAACGAGGTTGTTTTGCTGGAAGCTTTTGGCGGCGGTTTTACCTGGGGGTCTGCGTTATTACGGTTTTAAGCGGAAGCATAGAGCCGGGCAGCGCTACCGTAAACGTATCTTGATGAAGAACAGGTTTAGATAGCGGTGAACGGTGGTGTCGACATCAAGCAATTGATTTAGCCGTCACACCGCTTATTCCATAAGTTTATATTTAAGTGATCCTTTATTCTTTCCCGTTTTAACCGCGCTTTGTTAACTTACCCCTCAACACATCATCTGTTTAGGGGAATGTCATGCAACGTAAACTCAAGGGCCTGGTGACCGGCCTCGCGCTCAGCACCTCGCTCTTCGCACCTGCCGCTGTATCTGCCGATCGTGAATTGCTGAACTCATCTTATGATGTCGCTCGCGAACTGTTTGCCGCTTACAACGTGCATTTCAATGAATATTGGAAAGAAAAGACCGGCGACAGCGTTGAAGTCAGCCAGTCGCACGCAGGTTCTTCCAAGCAAGCACAATCGATTATCCAAGGCCTGAAAGCCGACGTAGTGACCTTTAACCAAGTCACGGATATCGACATTTTGCACACCCGCGGCAATTTGATTCCTGAAAACTGGGCCGAGCGGTTACCAAACAACAGCTCCCCGTACTACTCAACCATGGCATTTCTGGTGCGCAAGGGTAATCCGAAAAATATCCAAAACTGGGACGATCTGGTAAAAGAAGACGTAGCTCTGGTTATGCCCAATCCGAAAACGTCCGGCAATGGCCGTTATACCTACCTGGCTGCGCTGGGCTACGCCCAAGACAGCTTTGGCGGCGACCAGCAGAAAATCGACGCTTTCCTTCGGGATTTTCTAGGTCAAGTGAAAGTATTCGACAGCGGTGGTCGCGGCGCCACTACAACCTTTATTGAACGCGAAATTGGCGACGTTTTGCTGACGTTCGAATCGGAAGTGCTGAACCTGGTTGACCGTTACGACAACGGCGAATACGAAGTGGTCACGCCCAAGGTCAGCTTTCTGGCCGAATTCCCGGTTACCTGGATAGACGAGTACGTTAAGCAGAACGGCACCGAAGACCTCGCCAAAGCCTATCTTGAGCACCTTTACAGTGAAGACGCCCAGCGCCTGCTGGCCGGATTTCACTACCGCGTGCACAACGACACCGTGAAAAAAGAAACGTCTGACCGCTTCCCGGACGTGAAATTAATGTCCATAGACGCCATTGCCGGCAACTGGGAAAACGCCACAAAAGAGCACTTCGCCAGTGGCGGAAAACTTGACCAATTGCAGCGTCGTAAGTAATCAATGTCCACTGCTAATCAGGCCAGCGCTGTGAAATCACAGCGCTGGCCGTTGACTAAGGGCCGCAGTAAGCGGGTATTGCCGGGGTTCGGTCTAAGCCTCGGCGTTTCGCTGTTTTTTATCAGCCTGGTTCTGCTATTGCCGCTGACAGGGCTGGTTATTGAAGTGTCGGCCATGAGCCTTAGTGAATTCTGGTTTGTAATCACTGATCC
This sequence comes from Marinobacter gelidimuriae, assembly GCF_000372805.1. Taxonomy (GTDB): domain Bacteria; phylum Pseudomonadota; class Gammaproteobacteria; order Pseudomonadales; family Oleiphilaceae; genus Marinobacter; species Marinobacter gelidimuriae. The sequence continues at coordinate 83,405 of NZ_KB889829.1, forward strand.
ACGGGTTGTGGCCTCCTATAAGGTAACCGCGCTGGCCGCATTAGCAGCGTCACTGTTTAACGGCGCCTTTGGCTTACTGTTGGCCTGGGTTCTGGTGCGCTATGAATTTCCCGGAAAACGCCTGATTGATGCGGTGGTAGATCTGCCCTTTGCTCTGCCCACTGCCGTTGCCGGTATTACTCTGGCAACGCTGTTCGCGGCGAACGGCTGGTACGGGCAATTTTTGACCAAACTGGGTATAGAAGTCGCCTTCACACCCGTGGGCATTGTGGTGGCCATGGCGTTTACCAGCCTGCCGTTTGTGGTGCGCACTGTGCAGCCGGTTCTGGAAGAGCTGGCACCCGAAGATGAAGAAGCCGCCGTAAGCTTGGGCGCCAGCGACGCCCATGTATTCCGTCGGGTCATTTTTCCCGCGTTATGGCCGGCATTGGTCACCGGTGTGGCTTTGTCGTTCACCCGCAGCCTTGGCGAGTTTGGCGCGGTTATCTTCATTGCCGGCAACATGCCTTACATCAGCGAAGTCACCAGCCTGATGATCTTTATCCGCCTACAGGAATACGACTACGCCGCGGCCAGCGCGATCGCCTCGGTTATCCTGCTGGCATCATTGGTGCTGCTGTTTGCCATTACGGTATGGCAAGCGCGCTACCTCAAACGCCTGGAAGGACGCTAGCGCCATGGCAAGCACCCGAGCCCGCTCTTCACGCTCTTTACAACACCGTCGCGTTGGCGACAGTCCTGCCATAAAGTGGCTGCTGATTGGCATCGCCATCGCAGTCACTGCTGGCCTTTTAATTATGCCGCTGGTGGTTATTTTTAGCGAAGCCCTGAGCTCCGGATGGAGCACGTTCGCTGATAACCTGCTAGACCAGTACACCCTACACGCCATCGGGCTGACCTTGTTTGTGGCCGCTTTGACCGTGCCGCTAAACCTGGTGTTTGGTGTCGCGCTGGCCTGGCTGGTCACCCGGTTTCGTTTTCCCGGCCGTAAACTGCTGATTACACTGATTGACATCCCGTTTGCGGTGTCGCCAGTTGTGGCTGGCTTACTGTATCTGCTGCTGTATGGCCGTAACGGCTGGATTGGCAGCTGGCTGGCGGACTATGACATTCAGCTGATGTTCTCCTGGCCCGGCATTGTGATGGTAACGGTGTTTGTGACCTGCCCGTTTGTTGCCCGTGAGCTGATTCCGCTTATGCAACAGCAAGGCAGCGAGGAAGAAGAGGCCGGCGTTGTGCTTGGCGCATCGGGTTGGAGAATATTTCGGACCATTACACTGCCCAACATCAAGTGGGCGCTTATTTATGGTGTTGTACTGACCAACGCTCGTGCAGTCGGTGAGTTCGGCGCGGTGTCGGTGGTGGCGGGTAGTATTCGCGGGCAAACCAACACCCTGCCCCTGCACGTGGAATTGTTGTACCAGGATTACAACGTTGTCGGCGCGTTCACCAGCGCTTCACTATTGGCCGGCATTGCCGTGTTTACGTTGGCCGCTAAAGGTTTTGTGGAATGGCGGCAGGCTCGTACCCTGATCCGCCTGCAAGCACAGGAGACTGCTTAATGAGTATTACCGTTGATGGCATCAACAAGCGCTTTGGCAAGTTTCAGGCGCTGAATAACGTCTCTCTGGATATTCCCGAGGGCAAACTTACCGCTTTACTGGGTCCTTCCGGCTCGGGCAAAACGACCCTGCTGCGCATTATTGCCGGGCTGGAGTCTGCAGACAGCGGGCAAATCTCGTTTTCAGGCCAGGATGTTACTGGGCTTCACGTACGCGATCGCAACATCGGTTTTGTGTTTCAGCACTATGCTCTGTTCCGCCACATGACCGTGGCACAGAATATTGCTTTCGGCCTGGATTCTCTGCCACGCAAGCAGCGCCCGTCAAAAACGGACATTCAGAAGCGCGTTAGAGAGCTGCTGGAATTGATTCAGTTACCGCATCTTGCCCAACGCTATCCGGCGCAATTGTCCGGTGGTCAGAAGCAGCGGGTGGCACTGGCCCGCTCAATTGCGACCCAACCGAAAATTCTGCTCTTAGATGAGCCCTTTGGCGCACTGGACGCCAAAGTACGCAAAGACTTACGCCGCTGGCTGCGTAACCTTCACGACGAATTTGACTTCACCAGCATTTTTGTGACTCACGACCAGGAAGAGGCTCTGGAACTGTCTGACCAAGTGGTGGTTATGAGCCAGGGCCAAGTGGAGCAGGTGAATGAACCCATAGAGCTTTACGCTCGGCCAGCAAGCCGCTTTGTGTTCGATTTTTTGGGCCAGGTAAATGTGATCTCTGGCCAGGTAAAGCAAGGCAGCCTGAGCCAGGGTACTGCCTGGGTAACCTTGCCCGGAGTGCAGCACAAGGGAGACGCCCAGCTCTACCTGCGGCCACATGAAGTGCGGCTGGCAACAGCGCCGGTGGCGCACGCCAATTTGCCGCTGCGCATTGAAGCGGTCAGCCTGATTGGCTCGGAAGTGCGGGTTGAGTTACGCCCCGAGGGCTGGCAAAGCGAAGGCTCGGATAACATCTGGGAAGTGGGTATCAGCCATGCTGAATGCAACAGTCAGCGCCCCACTCGCGGCGATCTGCGTTATGCAGTGCCGCAGGTCGGGCATCTGTTTACCGGTAACGACGCTCAGCCCGCAACGGTCAACTGGGCCGAAGCGGAACTGGCACCCCGGGTTCGCTTGATCAGCTGAAGGCTGGTCATGCTCAGCCACTGGTTTTTAACCAGTGTGGCGAGCGCCGGGGTGCGCTCCAAAGCCAAATCAATCCGCTCTTGAGACGCATCAATCAGAACCGTCAAACGCATGGGCTCGTGTCGCCAGTTCTTGCCGTCGTGCACCGTCTGCCACGGCAAGCCAATCCGCAGATCGCTGCCATCGCCTTCAATCACGCCCACATTGCCGCCGATCACCGAATGCAGCAGCTTATTGCCATTTCCTTTATTAAGACTGTCACGCACCAGCTTCCAGGCCCAGGCCAATCCAGTGGTTTCCACCAGGGTAAATGTTGACAGGCTGCCATACTTGGCGCCGCGAACGGCCTGACGGACCAGTTCCTGCTGATTGGTTCTGCTTCGCTGTACATTATCACCCTGGCTGGTACCCGTGGTGGTAGCGTTATCGGCAAGCGCGAACCCTGCCCATTCCCATGCCAGCAACACAGCCAGCAGCTCACGACAGATCTTACTGGTGCCCCCTTGATTTTCAGCTCGCCAGTCTATTCCGCGGCACCAGGACGCCCAGCCAATCATATCCAGCAACAATCCGTGGCAAAGCGCTTCCAACGCCGCGGGCGGCAGAGCCAGATCGCTGGTCAGTTGTGCCAGGGCCTGTTCGGTCTCTTGCGGTAAGCCTGCAAGCATGCGCTGTAAGCCTTTAACGCCAATCTGCTTGTCTACCAGATGGCTGGCGTTTACATACTGATGCCACGCCGTGTAAAGGCCGTGTTCCTTGTCTGCAGCCCAGCGTGCCTGGCGCTGATCAAAGTAACGGGCACAGAAACGACCTGTCTGACGTACAACGGCTTCTTGGGAATTGCCATCGCCGGCCGGCGCAAGGCCTTCATGGCTCAGGAAAATAGAGCAGCCACCCGCGGCTGAACAGAATCACCCGCGCGCAAGCGCTTAAGCAGGTCTTCAAGCGATGGCGCAGGTTCAGGGCCAACCGCCTGCAACACATCCTGCACGTCTTCGGGGCGAATACGCCCGCCCTCCCAGGCCGACAAGTAGAAAGACGCAGGCATTAACATGCTGATACCGCCACGGCGCTGCAACTGATCGGCCGCCGCTGCCACCGATTGTTCCCGCATCCCCCACCAGGGATTAACGGCAATAAACTGGTCCAGTGGCCATATCGGCGCTATGGCCTCGCAAGCCGCGGTTACAGCCGCCTGTAATTCGTTTGGTACAACCTGGCTAGGGTTCATGACCGCTCTCCTGAACTCAACGGGTTAACTTTGTATAGATTGGTCGGTTTGGCGCCGCTAAGGCTCAAACCGCGGGTTTTTCTTGCCAGTGCGGCACTGACGCGGTTCAACGGCAGGTCTAACCCTAACCCTTCGCAGCAGTAATGATGGAGTGCCTGGCTGACGCGGCTCTGCGGTTTAAGTAAAATCATCAGGGAGCCGGCAGCCAGAGCAGCGACGATGACCAAGCCCGCCACTTGTGCTGCAAGTGGAAGCACCAAGTTGCTGGCTGAACCCAGAGCCGGCGACAGCAGCGCATGCAGCAAGCTATACAGTGGCAACAGCATCAGGGTACACAGCAGCAGACTGACGCGAACAGGTGCCTTTACCCAGGCTGGAATGCCCAGTGCGGCAGCGGTACAAGCCAACACCAGCAGCGTGCCTAGAACCAGTTTCCCTTCTACCAGTGCCGGCACCGCCCACAATATGACGGCGGCGACCACTGCGGCAAGTACGCCGTTTATCACCTGAACACGCTCCACTCCGGCATACCCTGCCAGCAAATGGCTGGCCACCACGGTGCGGCTGCTGGCAAGGAACGAATGCGCCTTGTACAGCGAGTGCGCCAGCAGATGCAGGAAGGCCAAGGTGTAAGCGCCTAAACCAATTTCGAACAACATAAACCCCATCTGCGCTGACGTAGACCACGCCAGTGAGTGTTTCACCGACGACTGCGTCATCATAACCAGCGCAGCAACTACCGCGGTCACACCGCCGACAACAAGAAGAATGCCGTGGCCGGGAGTAAAGCCGTCAAACACCGGGTACAAACGTAGCCATAGAAAACCACCCAGGTTGATAATACCCGCGTGCAGCAGTGCCGAAACCGGCGTCGGCGCTTCCATAACCCGCAACAACCAGCCATGAACTGGCAGCTGAGCACATTTCAGCAGTGCCGCTATAGCCAGCAGCACAGACGCGGATTGCAACGCCAACGATTGGCCAGCCCCGCCGCCGGCCATCATTTCTGGAAGATAAAAGGTCCCATAGTGGTGCTGCAACAGCAAAACGGCGCTGAGTACACACACATCGCCTACCCTGCTGATTATGAACTTCTGCAAAGCGGCCGCGTTCGCCGCGGCACGTTGGGGATAAAGGGTAAGCAAGTGGTGAAATGAAAGGCTCACGCCCACTCAGGCACCCACAAGAATCAGTAGGTGGTTGGTCAACACCAGAACCAGAACACTGACCAGAGTAATAAGAAACCAGGGGAAAAAGCGCTCGCGCCCCGAGTCCCCGCGCAGGTAATCGTCTGCGTAACGAATGATGACCCAGCCGATAAAGCCAACCAGCATAGACATCCACAATGACAGGCCACTGGGGGACAGACCAAACTGGGCGCCAATTTCCGGCAAACCGGTTGTGAAGCCCGGGCCATCTGCCAACAACATCAGGCCAATAAAGCCCGTAATAGCCATCAAGGCAACGAACAGGCTCTTGGCGGTGGTCCAGCAATGGGCAAGCTTGCGTGGATTGCTGGTCCAGCTGGCATAAGCCGCAAGCAACAGCAGCGATAACGGGACCAGCAGCCAGCCCAACAGGGCAAGTTCTGCAACAACGGTGGCGATGGGGTTCATTCAGCAACTCCTTGAACAGCAAATTAGGCAACGCAGCTACTATGCCCACCGTGCATACATTTAAAAAATAGTTTATAAAGAACGTAACATTCACTTTTAAAGAACGAATACATGAAGCTTAATTACCATCACCTGTACTACTTCTGGGAAGTGGCTCGCACCGGACACCTGACCCGTGCTGCGGAAGCTTTGCACATATCCCAATCGGCGCTGTCAGGGCAAATACGAAAGCTGGAGGACAGTTTTGGTGAAGCGCTGTTTATTCGCGAAGGGCGGCGCCTGAAGCTTTCAGAGGCCGGCCGCGTGGCATTTAGCTACGCCGAAGAAATATTTCGCCAAGGCGCGGAGTTGTCCGCTTTGTTTGAAAGCGGGCACCAACCGGCGCGAGAAACATTAAAGGTAGGTGCTGTGGCGACGCTGTCGCGAAACTTTCAGGAGGGGTTTCTGGCACCGCTGCTAGAGCAGGATGATCTGGAACTCAGTCTGCAAAGCGGCGGACTTGACGATTTACTGCGGCGCCTGTCGGCACATCGGCTAGACCTGGTGCTGTCAAACCAGCCGGTTCAGGGCGACCAGCAGAATCCATTTCGTTCTCGCCGCATCGCACGTCAGCCGGTCAGCATTATCGGGCCTCCCGACGCGGCTACCAACGTGGTATTCCCTGACTTTCTTCAGGGTTTGCGGCTGATTGTCCCCGGTGCCGAAAACAATATACGCCACGCGTTTGATCAATTCTGCGACTACCACAAAGTGCGGCCAAGGCTGATAGCAGAGGTGGACGACATGGCGATGATGCGACTGCTGGCAAGGGACACACGCTACTTTTCGGTACTACCCCCGGTGGTCGTCCGTGACGAACTGAAAGCCGGAAGCCTGGTGGATTACGGTGCCCTACCCGGTGTTTTCGAAGAATTTTACGCCATCAGCATCCGCCGCCGATTCGAGCCTGCCATTCTGGCCCGGCTGCTGGCCCAGCCGGCAGGCGATTTTCTAAATCAGATTTAAGGAGTTCGTCAGCCCCCGCCCATTCCGCCGAACAGGCTGGTCAAAATAGCCAGTCCAATAATCCAACCAATCACCGCCGGCCAGAAGTTAACGGATTGCGGTGGCTGTTCATTCTGCTCGTCTTGCTGACCCATCATCTCTGGTTCGGGATAATTACGTTCGTCCGGCTGCGGCTCTTTCCCATGGCTGCTCGCCGCTTCGCGCAGGCTCGGCCATTCAAACCAGTCACCCAGAAATGCCGTGACCGATGCCGGAAACACACCATTTTCGGCCATCGGCCGCAGCTGTGACTCAAGCCGGCGGGCAATGTCAGCGCGCAACGCAGGCTGGTCGGCAGGTGGTTCACACAAGATGGCCTTCCATACGTCTGCATTTTCCGCCCGGATGCTGTCGTTCAGCAGCGCTTTGATCTGAATAACCACCTCACGCGCCACTTGTGCTGAATAAGCGTCCAGCTCTTGGGGTTGCTCAGGCCCTTGCTCAGGCTGCGCGTTTGGAGTGTTTGGCGGCGTTTGTGCCTCGATATCGGAGGCGGCTGGTGCTGCGCCAGTGGCTTCGCGAAAGGCTTGTTCCAGGCCCCGCGCCTCATCGCTGCTGGCAAATTTCAGTTGTTGCTGGTAAGCCTGTTCTACGCGCTGGCGATCGGATGTCGGTTCTATTCCAAGTAAGTCCCAGCAGTTCATTGCTACAGGTCTCCAATTATTAACAAAAGTACATTTACGCGAGACAATCAAGCCCCACTGCAATAGCATACACTTTACGCTACACAAATCGATTGCTCGAACTGCACTACACCACGAGTATAGAATGACAACTATGGCCGTTACGAATTGCTTCTGTTGCCCGAACAGTGATCGGGCGGACTCGCGTTCTGCAATAACGCCTTTGCAAGTGGCTCCGCGCACGACCATTTTACGCTGTGCAACCCAGGCATTCAGCAGCTTTCGGCTATATTTTTCGGCAACCTTGCTGGGAGTCACAGCGGCGATAGCACCCGCCTGGGCCGACGGCAATGACATTCCAGAAGTGCTGACCACAACCCGCTTGCGGCAACCCAAAACCCGGGTGCCGGGCAGTACCACCGTTATCGAAGGTGATCTGGTGCGGCAATTAGGCGTCAACAGCCCCTAGGGTCTGTTGACGTTTCATTACATCGGCAACCATAAAAACCCACAAGCCATGGCGACGACGCTCTGATAGTTGCGTTTCAATTTGTCATAGCGCGTCGCCAGCCCACGAAAATGTGTCAAGCGTGCAAACGCATTTTCCACCAAATGACGGTGGCGATATAACGACCAATCCATATCCGCATTACCTATGACCGAATTTGACCTTCTTGGCATCACGGCGTTGGCACCTTTGTTTTTAATCTGTTCGCGAACCTTTTCACTGTCATATCCTTTGTCCGCTACCACGGCTTTAGCCGGCGGCAATGGTTCCATTAATTCGCTTGCCGCCGTGCTGTCATCA
>NZ_KB889830.1 GCF_000372805.1 Marinobacter gelidimuriae
CCCCTCGCTACCTCGCTGAGTTCGAATACCGCTTCAATCGGCGCTACGATCTCAAAGCCATGCTTCCGCGGTTCCTGACAGTAGCAGCCCGGACATCGCCTATGCCCTATAGGCTGCTAAAGATGGCTGACTCTTATGCGTAATCAGGTAAGTTGATGACATTGTGGAAGCACCACCGCCAACGTCAATGATCGACGCTGTGTGCCTCACGCCAGTCGCTTCAATTAACTGGAGCGAATTGTCTGCGTGTTCTTGATACCAGCTAACGGTATCCGTGGCCTTGGTGGAGTACACGCGCTCCCAGTGATCTTTTGATTGCATGACTCCTCCGGAATGCTGTCCTGTGGTCTAACGCCGCAATCACGCGCTTGTCGCGTGCATTGCCTTGTTATCTGATTTACTCAATGATGCATGGTGAATATCCGCGATGTGTACCAGAGCACTGTCGATGTATCTGAACCCACAATCATACCCATCGAATGCCACAAATAGATCTGTACCCGCAAGCACGATTGCTTGAGCTCCTTGGTCATCACACATCTTTTGACCAGCCTGAAAAATAGTGTTTCTCTGCTCTTTGGTAGCCGTCCCCGAAACAGCAATACTCATGTAGGCCTCGTGAACTTCGTCCAGATGTTCGTCGGGCGGGATAACAACGTCAGTATTCTGTAAGCTATTGAATAGCCTCGTCTCCATAACCACTTTATTTCCTAACACTCCCACTTTTCCGTACCCGCTTTTGACAAGCTCACTCTCAAGTCCAGATAAGGCATCAATAATGGGAATGGGTGAAACTTTCGCAAGTTCAGATATGCAAAAATGGCCAGCGATTGACGTTACTACAAGGGCGTCGGCTCCGGCCGCCTTCAGACGATTGGCCAATACCTCAAAAATTTTTACCTGTTCACTCACCGCATTGGATTGAATATTACGTATCAAATCGCTGGCGTGTGCGTGACAAATGGTCAGTTCTAGGTCAGTGGCGTTGCCGGATAACTGGCTTGCTCTAACCAAGTTGCGGTAATAGAACTCTGTTGCGGCTGGGCCGATACCGCCGATCATCCCGATGTGCATAGGTTCCTTCCTCTTGATGAACGTTCTTTATAGGAAAAGCCAACAGCACGCGCGGCTGCGGAATGGAGGCGAAGCCGCAATGCAGTAGCCGTCGCCGTGCCTGTGATTGCTATATTCCTACCTCGGCCACGTCTATGGTTTCAGGCTCAGCGTGAGCTTGCCTAGCCCACTCCCCCATTTGTTCATGGTCGAGAATGAAGTGCATGTATTCCGCAGATGCAGTCGAGACTTTGATCCCATAGGTTTTAAATCGCGACGCAACCGGAGCGAACATGCAATCCGCAATAGAGAACTCACCGAACAACCACGGGCCGACACTCGAATAGATTTCACGGTACTGTGACCAGATTCGGTCTATCCTAGCCACCTCCCGTTCAAGATCTGCATTAAGAGGGACTTTGCGCCCGATTGCGCGGCAATTCATTGGCAATTGGCCTCGAATCTCTGGAAAGCCAGAGTGCATTTCAGCACTGCAGGATCTTGCCTCTGCTCGTACACGAACGGAACTCGGCCATCCGCCGCCATCCAGATACTGCTCTGAAATGTATTCGCAAATTGCCAGCGAATCCCAGATGGTCAGATCACCGTCCTTAAGCACAGGGACTTTCCCTGCATCAGTATGCTGGGCAAGAGCGGTGTAAGTATCATCCTGGTCCAGTGGAATCCGCACTTCCTTAAAAGGTAGCCCGTGAACCGACAAAAACAGCCATGGCCTTAACGACCATGACGAGTAATTTTTATTCCCTATTACGAGCTCCAAAGTTCACTCCTTGAAATATAACGCTTAGGTTCAGGGGCTGGCTTTAGTCAGTCCCAGTGAGCGCAGCGAACGACTTGAACCCTTGGTTAGGCAGGGCTTAAAGCTGACGCCTGTTCAGAAAAGATATTTTGCACAATGCCCGAGGTGCCAGCCTAGGCGGCGTTTGAGCGATAGCCTGCACGTACAGGCAAATTGTCACAGCGTAAATAAACGGCGTAATTATTTTAAGCCGTCTAACGTTTGACAAGAGAGGCGTGCCCTGGCTTGCCGGGGCACGCCTCTCTCGACGGAAGGGTTAGGTCTCTGTGCGCGCATATTGGCTTTCGAGTAGCTCAAACCCGGAAAGAGCGGGGCACACGACAGATATGAAAACCAGCGGTTCAGGACCAGTGTTTAGTACGCCATGAACTTCACCTTTGTGAGCAACGACGACATCGCCTGCTGTGATCTGCTTTGAGCTGCCGGCGGCATCGAGTTGGTATTGACCGAGACCGGACAGGATTGTCCAGGTGTCTTGACCCTCAGGATGCAGATGAGCTGAAATTCTTTGGCCTGGCTTTACGTACCAAGCCACGATTGCGGCTTCAACCGACTCTGTAATGACAGACCTGAAGGGCTCGCCATCAACCGGCTGAAGATGATTGGCGCTGGGGAAGATGCGTTTGATGCTCATGGGACCGACTTCCTTTGGGGTTTGCTGCGATTTGTGGAGACAGTGCGCTTGCGGTTGCTCCTGAAAAACCTAACGCTTAGGTTTAAGCCGCCTAACGCTCCACTCACCGGAATTTTGGGAGCTAAGCGAGTAAAATTTCCGAGTGCAGTGGCTTGTTGAACGAAGCCGCTATGCGGCAGAGGTTAAATTCGTCTGTACTTCCCTGACCCACTCCATTCCGGAGGGGCCTGTCAGGAGAAGTGTGATGAACGCTAACGAACACGCTCGTTTTCAAGCACTGCACCAACGCTACCTCACCGAACTCACCCTGCGCGGCAAAAGCCCCAAGACCATCGATCTGTACACCCGTTGCCTGCGACAGGTCTGCGACTA
>NZ_KB889831.1 GCF_000372805.1 Marinobacter gelidimuriae
TGTGCATCCTTGGCCAAACAAACGATTTGACGGTATACACTCAAGATAGGAGCCGTATGCGTTAGTAGCGCACGTACGGATCTGTGCAGGGGGTGTCGGGTGACCGGCATTCCTACTGCGACCGTGTTTTCGAACTATTCTGCTGAATGAGAGCGGTACCGAACCCAGTGACCAGTTTCAATGTTCGCAACAAGCAGATAAAAAGCTGAAAGTGCTGTATTACGCCCGCCCTGAGGAACTTTGCGCTCGGGCCTTTGAAGCTTTTGTTGAAGACAGCAGGCCCAGCAACAGCTTCCTGGTGCGAGGCACTGTTTATTCGGATGAAGCGCAGGCCGGGTTGTACCCTAGAGGCCAGCATAGAGCCGCTATTAATGAAGCGTTTGAAAACTACTTCCAAGCCTTGGGCGCGGCTTTGTACCGGCAACAGGCTAAAGCTTGATGAAAACCGTGTTTGCTCATGTAGACTGCAACAATTTCTACGCTTCGTGCGAAAAGCTGTTCAGGCCAGACCTGCGGAATACTCCGATCGTGGTGCTATCCAACAATGACGGCTGCGTGGTTGCTCGATCGAAGGAAGCTAAAGCTCTGGGCATCAAAATGGGCGTGCCGGTTCACCAAATCAAATCAGAAATTCGCCAGTACGGCATACAACTATTTTCTTCTAATTACACACTCTACGGAGACATGAGCCACCGGGTGATGGTTACATTGGAAGCCTTGGCCCCACGAGTCGATGTTTACTCGATTGATGAAGCTTTCTTGGATATCACAGGCATTGATAAAGCGGTGTCTTTTGCAGACTTTGGTCGTCAAGTAAAAGACACTGTTTATCAGAATGTAGGCCTCCCCGTGTGTGTCGGGATTGCGCCCACCCGCACATTGGCCAAACTCGCCAACTACGCCGCCAAAAAATTCGCCGCTACTAAAGGCGTTGTCGATCTGACTGACCCGGCCAGACAGCGGAGACTACTGGCTATCGTGCCTGTAGAGGAAGTATGGGGGGTAGGGCGCAAGCTCAGCGTCAAACTTCAGGCGATGGGTATTACCAACGCACTTCAGTTGGCCGATACCGACCTAGCCACATTGCGCAAGCGCTTCTCTGTTGTTCTTGAGAGAACCGCTCGGGAGTTGAATGGAACTGCTTGCATCGCCTGGGACGATGCGCCATCACCAAAAAAGCAGATTATGTGCTCCCGTTCCTTTGGTCAGCCGCTACAGTCACTGCCGGACCTAGAAAAAGCTGTGGCTCACTATGCCACCCGAGCCACCGAAAAGCTTCGCGGTGGTCAGCAGTTTGCAGGTGAGTTGATTGTGTTTATCCGAACGAACCCATTTAGAACGAATGTCGCTCAGTATTCCAAAAGTGCATCCGTGAAACTGGTGAATTCGACACAGGATTCACGGTTGATCGTACAGCAGGCTTTGGGCCAGCTCCGCTCCATATACCGGAGCGGCTACGACTATGCCAAGGCAGGTGTGATGTTGAGTGAGCTTGTAGATGAAACGGGGTTGCAGGAGGATTTGTTTGAACCGCTTGGTACTGAGAACCTTGGCAGAGCCAAATCTGAACGACTGATGGCGGTGATGGATGAGATTAATCGAAAATCTCGGGCAACACTTTGTATGGCTAGGGCAGCGGGTCCAACTGCCTATGTCATGCGTCGAGAGCACTTATCACCGGCTTACACCACGGATCGAGCAGCGCTCCCAAAGGTACGGTGACTCGCGCTTTTGCAAATAGATGTCCGTCGCGCTTATCCAGACCCAGATCCAGGTGCGACCGCGCCCACTGCTCGATTTAACAGTATCTTTTGCTAACCAGATGATAATTTTGCTCTCAGTTGCGAAGGCAATTTTGAGCAAGCTATTCCCTGATTAACGGTAAACTGGATTTTTGAGCAAGCTTGCCAAGCCCAAACGGTGTCATTTTTACCATAGCAGCATTCCCTATTAATGCTGCCGCCATTCTTTGTGCGGTCCGAACAAAGAGAATGACTCTCGCTTCAAGATCAAGCAGGCGGAGCACCACATTCAACAGATCATTCTGATCACAACGATCGGCGTCATCAATTAGGAAGGTATTGGTGTTCAACTGGAACGCTGCATGTGTGTTTTTTGCAAGTTCATCTGAATAGCCGCGCAGACTTCTACTATCGAGCTTGCGGATTGAGTTCCCGTCCTCCGACATACATTCTGAAAGTGAGGATTTTCCTACGAAAGGGGAGCCTTCAAGAACAACGAGCGTGGGTAAATCATCATTACGACGGCAATCTAACCAAGCGTTAAGGCCGCTCAGAACCTCATCGATATTCATGAATGGCAGTCCTGGGTGAGTATGCCCGTTATGCCGATTAGCTTTTACAAGATCACGAGTATGATTCATATCAGACACTCATCCTTAAGTGTGTTTTTCTTTGTCCGGATTGAAACCGTATTGTATCAAAATTTGCTGAGAGGGGTGGCAAAATGCTACTCGCGCTCGAGCTATTTTAGAGAAGAATGCCAAGTAAAACGTCGGCCTACATCAGGCAATATGGCTTCGTTGAGCTGGTGATGGTTGCTGATGGTGGTGGCACCAACGCTGACTTCTGCCGGAAAAATATCCTAAACCTAAATTCTCCACTGCGTGCGCGGTGTGCCGGCGGAGCGAACGACAATTATGCGTGCCCGGCAACAACATCATCGGGGATGCTGAAAGACTAACTTTTCTGTCAAGAATTCCGCGATAATTCAGTTTCGAACCATTCAGAAATAACTGCCGCGGCCTTTTGAGAGGCCGAAGAGCCGGAACCTTCTTCG
>NZ_KB889832.1 GCF_000372805.1 Marinobacter gelidimuriae
TAGTTATCGTCTAATCACAACATGGTTTTCGACGGTGATCTTCCTACAGGGGACTTACACCCCATTAGTTCATGCCCATGCTGGGCGTACACAAGAAGCGGCAGGCCGACAGCCAACACTCCGCACCTTTTGTGTTACTCGCTGACGCTCAAACATTAACACAAAAAGCGCTCCGTATTGGCTGCGGCTGAGCTTGGCGTTAGCCTTTTAGAGGTAAGTCTGAGTAAACTGGCTCAATGGAAAAAATATGAAATTTAAGGTACTTCCGGCAGGACGGGTTTGCCCTGTAGACATACCAAATCATGCATACCTGATTGAGGATAATTGGGATGATTGGTTCGAGTTCTCAACAATGTATACATTGGTTTATGTGGACTCAAAAATGGAGAAGAACCTAATTGGCTCGACTAAGGTAGGCCAATTCGATATGGAAAAAAGCCAAAGAAGGCCAACAATACCAGCTGAATTTGAAGAGTTAGATGAGAAGTTTTTCTCCGTTGGTCAAGATGATAGCTTTTATGAAGAGTTGAATAGTCTTGGGGAGGGCATTAGAGATCAAATATTATCATCGCTTAATGATATTGCTTTACATGAGGACGTATACGACAAAGCAATAAGGGAGCGGGTCACTAGTACATCTCTGCTTAGATCTGTTAGTCACACATCAATTAAGGGACAATATCGCCGTCTTGCAAAAGGTGGTGCAAGACTTTCAAAATATTCTTTTACGTATAAATCTCCAGTAATTAAAGGTACCGGAACAGAACGAATTTTTTTAAGTTTTGATGTGGTCCCTGAGAGTAATCCACCTACAAATATTCATGTGCTCATTGGTAGGAATGGTGTAGGTAAAACCTACCTAATGAACAACATGATTAGCTCACTCATTGATGAGAGTTCAGCTATATCAAAGGTTGGTAAATTTACCTCTTCAGATGAGTTTGAAGGCGACCTGTTTTCTAATGTCATTTCCGTGACGTTTAGCGCATTTGATGAGACAGAACCGCTACCTGAAAAGAAAGACAAATCAAAAGGTATACAATTTTCATACGTTGGATTGAAAAGGGTTAAGAAAATAGGTGAAAAGAGCTTGCCACCGAAGAGTCCGGTTATATTGAAGAATGAATTTGTGAAAAGCATATTAGCCTGTAAGGCTGGGAACAAGATCGAGCGATGGAAAAGAGCTGTGGGGAAGCTAGAATCAGATCCGGTCTTTGGTGATATTGATGTAGTCTCGATTTTAAATCATGAAGATGAAGAGGCGTGCGAAAATGTTGCAGGGCGAATATTCAAGAACTTAAGCTCGGGCCATAAAATTGTTCTGCTCACAATTACAAGGCTTGTCGAAACAATGGAGGAGAGAAGCTTAGTATTCTTAGATGAGCCGGAGGCGCATCTCCACCCTCCACTACTGTCAGCTTTCGTGAGATCGCTTTCTGATCTTCTAATCAACAGAAATGCTGTTTCTATAATAGCTACCCATTCGCCTGTTGTGCTTCAGGAAGTCCCTAAAAATTGTACGTGGAAGCTATGGAGAAGTGGTCATTTTTCAAAAGTCGAACGACTAGAAACAGAATCATTTGGTGAAAATGTAGGAATATTGACTAGAGAGGTATTTGGGCTGGAGCACACAGACTCGGGTTTTCATAACCTTCTAAACGATGCGGTCAACAAATTTGACGACTATGATTCAGCCTTTCAAAGTTTTGATGGCCAGTTGGGGTTGGAGGCAAAAGGCATTTTGCGAGCCTTGTTTGGCGTCAAGGATGGAGGAGTATGAAAAAACTTTTGAAGCCAAGCTATGCTGCAGTAGATGTTTTTCAGTCGTGCATAGAGCGGGTTCGAGACGCCGAGTTAAAAGGAAGGCTTTTATCCTGCATTCAAGAAATAGAAACAGCCTCTATTGAGTTTGATGAAAAAGCTCCTATAGCGCAACTTCATACAATTGCTCCTAAAGATAATGTTTCTAGTGCAGTTACAGTTGATGAAATGAAAAATGTTTATACATCGCGCATGGCGAAAAAGCTTGCTCCTGGTCGTAATTATTACGATAAGTTAATGTCTCTTCCGGAGCATGGAAGATGTCCGCTTTGTTCCCAGCGTGTCGTGTCGACACTGGATCATCACTTGCCTAAAGCACACTTTCCGTCGCTGGTAGTTTCGCCGCTAAATCTTATTCCAGCTTGTCAGGACTGTAATAAGATAAAAAGCGAAGATATACCGCGGTGCTCAGAGCAGGAAACTCTGCACCCATACTACGATGATGTGGAGAGCTTTGTTTGGATTAAAGCGAGGATTATAGAAACTATTCCGGTAGCTATAGAATTTTATGTAGATCCTCCTCAAGAATGCGAAATCCTCTTGATAGAAAGACTAAGAAATCATTTTAATACTTTCAAGCTGGCTCCTTTATATTCTTCCCATGCTGCCGAGGAGTTGGCAAGCATCGAATATGTTTCAAGAAGAGTATATTGTGACAGTGGAAGCATTGAGTTAAAAAGATACTTGACCGATATAGCTGATGGAAAACGGTCTGTTAATTTAAATTCATGGCAGGCAGCATTATATGAGTGTCTTTCAGAAAGTGACTGGTTTTGCGAAACAAGATTCCAGTTGTAGAAAAGGCTAATCGGGTAGCCGAGGGTATCTAACCCTCAGCCCCCACAACACCCTGCATGCGGGTCCGCACAGGGCGTTTCACTTAGGATAGTGAAGCTTGA
>NZ_KB889833.1 GCF_000372805.1 Marinobacter gelidimuriae
GAAATCCGTCCCCGCTTGGTGATTCGCCAATTCCAGGGTTATGCGTAGGCTTTGAATTAGTGCGGATTTAGTGTTTAATCCAGCGCTTAGTCATTGACACGGGCACCCCTGAATGAAAACCAAGGTATTGATAACCCGTTTGAATGACGGCAAGATCCATTCCGGACAGTCACTGGCCACCGAGTTCGGCGTTAGCCGCACCGCGATATGGAAGATAGTACGGCGAGCGTTGAAGGAAGGTTTTAACATACAAAGCGTGCGTGGCCATGGCTATCAGTTAGCAAGCCCTGTGGATTTTCTGGATCAGGAAATCATCGTGAAAAACGTCGAGTCTGCTAGCTCGCGGCCGCTGACGTTAAGCGTGATCGATGAAATTGACTCAACAAACGCAGAAGTGATGCGCATGCTGGCCAGAGGTGAGCGTGCAACGCCTGTTGTCACTGCCGAAACCCAGACAGCCGGCCGTGGCCGTCGCGGTCAGCCCTGGTGTAGTCCGGCGGGCGAGAATATCTATCTGAGTATGGGGTTGTCGTTGTCCGGCGGATTTTCTGCGGTGGATGGTCTCAGTCTGGTGCTGGGTGTGGCAGTGGCAGAGGCACTGGAGTGCCTTGGAGCTGCGCCGGTAGGGTTAAAGTGGCCGAACGACATCTTCATTGACGGAGCCAAGGTTGGCGGCATTCTTGTTGAGCTTCAGGGTGAGCTGCAGGACGGCGTTGTACACGCTATTGTGGGTCTCGGTTTGAATGTGCACATGACCGCAGCGCCAGCTATTGATCAGGCCTGGACGAGTCTTGCGCTTGCGCGGCCGCAATTGACTTGGAGCCGTAATGCACTAGTAAGTACGCTGATCACCAGTATTGCGGATGCTAGTGACAAATTCCAGAGTGTTGGCTTTGCTGGGTTTCGCAGTTCCTGGCAGTCTCGAGATGTGTTCTTTAGTCGTCAGATCATGGCTCGTGACGGCGAACTACAAGGCGTTGGGCAAGGTATCGATCACAGTGGTAACTATGTACTGCGCACAAATGAAGGCGAGTTCGCTGTACGTTCCGGTGAAATCAGTTTGCGAGTCGCCTCGTGATACTGCTGATTGACTCCGGAAATACTCGTCTGAAATGGCGGCTTGAGCGTCAGAAAAGTGCCGAGGTGCTAGTACAGGGCGTTGGTCTTTTGACCGACGCAGATCCATTGCAGGCGCTGTGCTTGCCCAAAGGTGAGCGGGTAATGTCCGTGGCAGTCTCAACCGTTGCCTCTGAGCAGCGCCAGCACAACCTGGTGGCGGCCCTGGAATCGCGGTTTGCTGCCCCGGTGACCTGTTATTGGCCCGAGCGTGAGCGCGATGGGTTGGTTAATGGTTATCAGCAACCGGCAAAGATGGGTGCTGACCGTTGGCATGGTATGTACGCCGCTTGGCAGAGGCGTCGGCAGGGCTTTGCGGTCGTAGACGCGGGCAGCGCGGTAACCGTCGATTATGTAGCTGCAGACGGCCATCACCTAGGTGGTTACATACTTCCCGGCTTGCAAATGATGTTGCGCAGCTTGAGCAGCGATGCCGCACGTATTGGTTTTGAGCCAGAGCCCAACTTGAAAACCCGGCCGGGGCTGTCCACCAACGAATGCGTCAATCACGGGCTGGCCTGGCTAAGCGCTGCCTTTTCAGATCGGGTGTTGGCAGACATACAGAGTTATGGGCTACGAGATCTGGTGCTGACTGGCGGCGATGCCTTAAGACTGCAGCACATAGGTTTTCAAGGGGAGATAGAGCCGGAACTGGTGCTTGATGGCCTGGCGAAAGTCCATCGCGAGCGGTTCTGCGGTTAGTCGAGGAGTGCAAATGCACTTAGGGTCTAAAAAAGTTGGTGGAAACGCCTGTCAAGGGTGGCAAAAGCGCGGTGATTTCGGCTAAGCTACGCCCTCGTTTTTGAGTGAGGCTGCACTCGTTTGTTGATCAGCTTATCCGGTCATAGCGAGTTGCTCTTGGTGAATCCATTTTGCTGCCTTTAATAAGCGCCAAGGTGTTGCAAAGCCAAAAGATAATCCGTAATATACCGGCCTCGTTGTTAAGGCGAGTGTGGGCTGGCGTAGCTCAGTTGGTAGAGCAGCTGACTTGTAATCAGCAGGTCGGGGGTTCGATTCCGTCCGCCAGCTCCAATTTAAAGTTTTTGCAGGTCCGCGTAGCGGATTTAGCTCGGAGGGGTTCCCGAGTGGCCAAAGGGATCAGACTGTAAATCTGACGCGAAAGCTTCGCAGGTTCGAATCCTGCCCCCTCCACCATTATTGCTCGCGGGCATCGTATAATGGCTATTACCTCAGCCTTCCAAGCTGATGATGTGGGTTCGATTCCCACTGCCCGCTCCAATTTAGTTCTTGTGCTCATGTAGCTCAGTCGGTAGAGCACATCCTTGGTAAGGATGAGGTCAGCGGTTCAACTCCGCTCATGAGCTCCATTATTATTTACCGGTCAACGTTACGGTCCTGGTTGATTAGGGAGTTTGTCAGATGTCTAAATCTAAATTCGAACGTAAGAAGCCACACTTGAACGTGGGCACCATTGGTCACGTTGACCATGGTAAGACCACTCTGACAGCTGCCCTG
>NZ_KB889834.1 GCF_000372805.1 Marinobacter gelidimuriae
AGGCACTCCGCGTGGCCACCGCCAGGCCACGTTGCTCCATCTCCTTCGACCACGAGGCCAATAACGCGGTGAAATCCTCGGACTGCGGACCATCCACCCCCAATGGCATTCACTTAACAAAAAAACCTATTCACTTAAGGATTCGGTTCCCGGCGATGGGCTTTCTGCCAATCTGACGACTAAACGGCGATGGGTAGTTGGCTTCCGGTGGGTTTGGCCGGCTTGGGTGGCTTCCATTTTCCGATGGGCTTTCTGGAACGCCGATCATAAGACCTGTTGGGGCGCAGTTTCTGCCGAACAGAGGAAATACTTGCGACAACACAGTTGATAGTCTCCGTCACCAGTTTTGCCTGTTGAAGTAGCAGGCCCTCAATATTTCTGGCCACGGTAATCAAGCTTAAAGTTAGCTTTTATTTGAGGCGCTTCATCGGCGCTACTTTTTTTATTGAAACCATCTTCACTGTGATTTGAAAATATCCTTGTCAGGGTGATCAAGACAAAGTGTGCATAAAGTTCTTGTTTTACGCCGCGCTCACTTTGGCCATGAAACTCTTCTATTTTCATCAGCTGCTTGGATATCTTATAAAGCTCCTCTATGCCCCAGCGTGAATGGTAAACATTTGAAAGATCTTCAATTCTATACTTTTGTTGGTCAAGCAGTGTGGTTCCCAGAATATAGGTGGTGCCGGCAACCGTATATTTCACAACCCGCAGTGTTATCGGTCCACAATGGGCGTCTGGATATCGCTCGCGCAGTGTCATTTTAACATCCTTGCTCGGGATAACCTGAATAATCTTATCCGTTGCGCTGCTGGCGATGACGTTGTCCACAGCTTTGCTCGCTTTGGTTTTCATCCTAAATATGGAATGAATGCCGTACTTTCTGTGCTCGTAAAGCATGCCATAAGAGAAATAGCCGCGGTCATAAACCACCACGTCATTCTCAGAGAGTGACGCCAAGTGCCTGAGCGCCAGTTTTCTTTCGTCGGCATGCGCCGCAAGCTCAAAGTCCACCGGGGTTTTTGTTTTTAGCTGGTATAAACAGCTAAGCGTACCTTGGGGATAGTGCGCATTATCGGATGGGGTTCGATAACCATGGTTGAGCAATTGACGTGGTAAATTTATCTTCGATCCATCAACCGCATAAATTCGGTGTGCCTGCCAGCGGTCGTTGTTAGAGGGGCTGTCGTAATGTTGCAAAATCTCAGCGTGTAATATCTTGAATATGTTTTCGTCCAGTTTCGCTCGGGCATTACAAAAGGCTGATGGCGCAACCGGGGTCGCTTGAGGCAAGGGTATGTTCATTGTTCGGCACTGATCCCATAGCTCCGCAATGGTGATGGCGTATCCTTGTTTGTTGTGTGAGAAAACCAATCGAAAGATGAAAAGCATGATCAACAGTGTGTTGAGAACGCGTTGGCGTTTTTGCCATTGTCGGTCAAAGTCATGGGCGACGGTGGTGACAGTCCCCATAATGCGTTGCCACAGCTGAACGAAAGGATCCGCTGACGTTAACGGCTTCGGCGCACTGATTGATGGGCGCTTGTGTATTTTTGCTGGGGGCTTGGCCCCGTTGATCAGTATGGACTTGGCATTGTGGACCAGTGGGTAGATATAAACGCCCTTTTGGGTTTTGCCCGGTGAATTCTTAGTGCTTGCACGCCCTTCAGTATGGCCGAGATAATGCCAATTGGCGGCTCGATAGCAGGTCGCCTCAAATTTTGTCAGGTCGACAAAGGTTTCTAGCAGTACCGGTTTATAACCATGGCGCTCATTCCAGTCATCGGCGAGTTGTCGTGAGGCCATGGACAAGGCCTTAGACGCCAGGTTCTTCACTTTTACCCAGGGGAATATCAAAAATCGATTGTTATTGACCACTAAATCCAAATGTTTCTTGTGTGATTTTTCTTGCCAGCCAATCCATTCGTCACGGCAAAGTAGGCTTTTAACGGCGTATGAAAACAATAGGCAGCCTAATTTTCTTTCCTGATTGTCAATAATGAAATAGCGTAGGTGCGGGCCTATCGGGCGCTTATAACCCAAATAGTGGTATCTGTCGACAGACTCATTCCATTGTTTGATGTCGTCTTTTTCTGAAGCAACGTGCAGGCGAATCGGGGTCAATTTATTAAGATCATCATCAAGCGCGAGCTGCTCATGTGTCTGATCGGTCCAGACGATTTTCTTTTGCGGGCCTCTTTGTTTTGACTTGTCTTTTTCCGGTAAGGAGAGAATGCCCAGTTTTTCTAAACTTTCCAGTACGCCCAGGCAGGATTGGATCTTGCTTTCACCTTTGGCGGTGTGCCATCCCAGATGTTCGCAAATCGTATGGGCTAATTCCCGCCGACTAAGCGCTGAAAATGTATCCTGATTAGCAATGAAGCTCAGCCGACCGGATGACCCGCTGAGGCCGCGGCGCGCAGCGCACGGCCGCGATGAGCAGCCGTGTCGGCAGCGCCCT
>NZ_KB889835.1 GCF_000372805.1 Marinobacter gelidimuriae
TGTTACTCTGGTTTTCAGTAAGTGGTCATAGAAACAAGCCACGTAGTGCATCATTCTGATCGGCATGGTTCGATCCACACGGGACTGGAACTCCAGCAGAATATACAGGTACACCTGCTGAGGCACGCCTTCCCAAGTGATATTGACAGACCACACCACGTCTTCAAATTTCTCTTCAAACAGCGGCGTGATGTAATTGCCGCTGTGATTCTTGAGTGTTCTGAAGTCCATCAGATCCGCGATCTCGAAAGGTGCGAATCCCTCGATCAACTGCTGAACAAACTCCGGGTGGCTGAACAGTTCCTTGTAACCGGTGTCGTGGTGATTCGTTGCCATGCGTTCTCCTATCTCGATGCCTGAAGCTTACCACAGGAACCCAACACCCCTCCCCTGATGAACCACTACAGACCTTGCAGACCTGAAATATGGTTGTCATTGGACCAGCCGTGCCATAACGCCGAATTATGCGCAGCAGGAGGGAATAAAAAGACTAGAGAGAGTGCCTGTCCATGAATTTTTCTGCCGGCAGCGTCTGCGCCCTGGAACAGGCCGCAATCAACCAGAATGCCAGCGGAGGGATGCAACCGGCCAGGGGGAGTAATGCTCAGTTCGTGGCAGGAGCCAGTAACGCCCGAAACAGCGCCGTGGTGGGAAATATTGATCATAACAACCTCCTTGTTGCCGGTTGCAAGGGACAGACTTTAAGTCTGTCCCTGCTTTACTTCAGGTTCCCCTCAGGGACAGATTTCAAATCTGTCCCCGTTTCTCCTTTCCCGCCCTCGGGACAGACTTCAAGTCTGTCCCGGCTTCAAATCTGTCCCCGTTTTCCGTTTCCCGCCTTCGGGACAGATTTCAAATCTGTCCCGGCTCTACCAGCTGACCCGGCTGTCCCAACTTTATCGGTCGCCCGGGCTACCACAGGCCGCCGACTCAAATTCCACACCAAATCCCCAACACCCCCCATTAGGCGCGAACCCCGTAGGCGCGGTTTTAAGAATCGTCAACACGCCCTCACAATCAAACGCCTGACTGGCGTGTTGCAGCTGTTTCACCGTGCCTGCCACCTCAGGCCAGGTCATACACACTTCACGGGCCATCATAATGCGCGGGTGGGCAGTGCCTTGGGCGTCGTCACCAATCAACAGCTCTTCAAATAATTTTTCACCGGGGCGCAGGCCACTGAACACTGAATTGATCTGCTGAAGCTCGCGTTCAATGGCGTACAACGCAAACTCAGACTGCTCAAACAGCACCAGGCATTTGGGCTGATGGCGAATGATCTGCCGGCACAACTCAGAACCAATTAAAACCACCATTACGCAGCGTGAGTTTTCACCAAAGGCCACGCACCATTTTGTGTGCGTCAAGCACTACAACCTCAACGATGGAACCATCGGTTGCATAACTTACGTGGGTATTCCAATCCTGTGAAATCTCTTTCACAATCTGCTTGTCGCTTAGATGGACTGTAAGGATATCATCGGCTTCATCATAGATGGTGTGCATTGTTCTCAGCCCTCCCATGAAAAATGGTGCATTACTGTTTTAACTATCAAGAATTTTTCTTCCAGAACTACTGGCGCGCACAACATATTATCAAGCCGCTCCTCAAAGCGATGAGCAACCCATAATCTATGCTCATCCTTGTTACGAGTTCCCTTCCGCAATCAATAGCGCCAGCTCAAGATCCGTTATGCATCGCGTGCGCATTCTCTGCATTGCGTGGCGAGTAATTTTAATTTCCCGCCCAAAGCGTTCTGAATACATACAAGCCTTCTCCTTCCGTGGATTAATGCTGCCCCTTACTACTGACGCTCGGCTCCCGCTGCCATTCCATAGAGATTTCATCCAGAAAGTCATAAACCGAAGAGCTCTACGGAACGTCCTGGTTCGATGATTGAAAATCCAGGTAGGCCGTTTCGTTAATGCCGATTCAGTAATGAATCCAACCTATCCGAGGTCAATATAGCTTCCAGCCAGACCTCCAGTTCTGGAACACCGGCAGATTGAATGTGCGCTTCGGCCCAGCGGGGAAGCTCACCGAATTTCAGGCTGATCAGCTTTTTCAAAGCGGCGGCCTCACCTTGCTGCATGCCTTGTTCTACGCCTTGCTGCATGCCTTGAATTGCTTCTCGGGGTCTGGCCTCTTCGGGGCCTTCAGGTTGATTTCAAATCTGTCCCCACTTCCCCAGGATTACAAATCAGTGCCTGGTTTCTGACCGCAGTCGACTTCAGCCCCAAGTCGCTGCAAATGGCGTTTGAGCCAGCGGGTAATAATTCTGTCGGTACGATCCTTGTTCGGGTCCGACTGTATGATTGCCACAACCCGATCCACAGCCTGCTGCAAGGCTTCCCAGCTGTGGCCAGCGTTCTCGACACCAAAAACCCCACTCAACGG
>NZ_KB889836.1 GCF_000372805.1 Marinobacter gelidimuriae
ACAGAATGCCTTCGACTGTTTTGCGCAAACCTGCCTTGTTATACAGACTGAATTGAAGCAATATTTCTCTTAGCTTGGACCACAGCTCCTCTGTGTGCATGTATCTGGGCATTGCGGGCTCGTATGATTGCTGTTTCGGAACTTCATTATACGAGCTTGCTCTTACCTTTCAAAGGCTTACGAGCAATTGTCAACA
The DNA here is from genome assembly GCF_000372805.1 of Marinobacter gelidimuriae. GTDB lineage: Bacteria > Pseudomonadota > Gammaproteobacteria > Pseudomonadales > Oleiphilaceae > Marinobacter > Marinobacter gelidimuriae. The sequence continues at coordinate 197 of NZ_KB889836.1, forward strand.
GACCCTAGCGACTGTGGACTGGCTCCTCGAGCGGGAAGGATGCAAGCCATCCCTTGATAGCATAAAAAATGGACTTGAAAACTGGCCAGCCGGAAAACAAGCATCGGAACGCAAAGCAAGGCTGTTCAGTGATCAGATGCTGCAGCATGCTATTACGCGTTTACAGCAATTCTGAACTCCAGCGTGAACTTACGGCAGCATAGCGCGAAGTTGTGCTGCCGTAAGTTCACTGAACGCTTACAACACGGATGCGGAATTTCTATGGCAGTGGGCACCCGTTGCCTTGGAGTATTTTCACCTTGTAAAAATACCCAAACACTTGCTCCGATCATCGCTAGAATCACCTGAATACGTCGACGGGCTGGGCGTAACTCTGATGGTGAATGGTCAAGCCCATTACATTCCAGTTTCTTCGCGCCGTTCTAAACGCTGTTTGGCGCTCCACTGCCTCAACGCCAGCTCGTAGTGCCTCTACTGACATCAAGCCCCTAAGTGTTGATAAAGATAGCTTAAGCACACGTCTTGGCGTGAATTTTTTCTGTAATATCAACCTCAAACTTCTTTGTCTATCAGAAATTCATGTCAAAAACCCTTGTTTCGCATTTCCGGCGAAAACTTCACTTCAAGGTGATTTGTGACGAATCCCTGAGAGACAAACCCACTTGTCGTTAACAAATCTAAAAATATTGATATCAAGAAGTGTTGAAGCTAAGATGACTGAAGACTTCACTCTCTTAGGAATACCTAATGGACTTTAATCTCGAGAACGCCGTTCAATACCACTATGACCAGTTTCCGCCGCAAGAGCTCGACTATTCGAGGTTTGTTGGCGCGCTCGTCAAAGCTACGGACGCAATTGCGCGTTATGACCAAATGATCAAGAATATGCACAATAGCGAGATCTTCTTAGCTCCTTTACGTAACCAAGAGGCTGTAATCTCTTCCAGAATGGAGGGCACTGTGAGCACTATGGATGAGATTCTCAAGTATGAGGCCGATTATGGAAACGATGGTGCAGATTCCTCCCATGTCCGATCTGACGTGATCGAAACTATTCTATATCAGCGTGCATTGCGCTCAGCGCAAGGAGCTATGGAGGATGGGTATAAGTTATCTATTTCAATGGTTAAAGGAATACATCAAAGATTGCTCTCCCTAGGTCGGGGAGCGACCAAAGCGCCAGGGAAATTTAAAACAGAGCAAAATTATTTAGCCGACAGACAAAAGAAAAACATTCTATTTGTACCGATTAGTCCGGAAAAATTGAATGATGGGCTTGAGGCCTTATTCAACTATATTAATGAAAGTGATCACCCGGAATTGATAAAGACCGCTGTGGCACATGTGGAATTTGAATCCCTACACCCTTTTCAAGATGGCAATGGCCGCATTGGTAGGATGCTCATCACTCTAATGCTCTGGAGTTCAGGAACTATTTCAGCGCCTCATTTTTATATAAGTGGATATTTTGAAGAAAATAAAGATGCGTATATAGATATTATGAGGAAGGTTTCTGAAGATGGTGATTGGACCCAGTGGTGTTTATTTTTTCTTGATGCAATAGAAAAGCAGGCTATCCGTAACTTAAGTATTGCAGAGGGTATACGTGGATTATATGAGGATATGAAGCCCATTTTTTCTGATATTTTGTCGTCAAAATATAGTGTGAATGCGCTTGATTTTGTGTTTACTAATCCGGTATTTCGGAATAATCGATTTACTAACAATAGTGGAATACCCTCAGCAACTGCTGCTCGATTCGCTCGTGTTTTGTCTGAGAAGGGGGTCATTTCGGTTATTGAGCAACCAGCAGGAAGGAGGCCCGCTTTATATTCGTTTGAACCACTTTTAAAACTCGTCAGGGTTTGAACACGCTAGCTTAAAAGGTCCCCCTAAGGGATATTTAATGCTCCGCTTCCGAAATGGTTTTCTAACTTCAGACTGAGGTTGAATCATTTAGTTACAAGGCTAGGGGCTGTTGACGTTTTCGCATAAGGTATTAAATAAAATAGGAAAACTCGTAATATTAAGGTTCCGACACCACCCATAAAACGTAAGCGCCAATAAATCAGCACCTACATTTCGGCTCGCCGATTGCACACACTGACTTCCTCACCCATTCCATGAGGAATCAGCATGACCCCAAC
>NZ_KB889837.1 GCF_000372805.1 Marinobacter gelidimuriae
GGAATTAGGCGCATAACAAGGCCCGGGGACGAATCCGCGGGCTTTCTTTGTAAGCATCTGATCAATCAGAATATTCGTTGTGCCTGTCCATGATCAGATTTTGCAATCAAACAGTCCGGCAGGACGGTTTTTGGTCTTATCTGATCAATACTGTCACGGAAAAGGTGAGCGAGGCGCAACAACAGTTCGACAGCAGGGTGTCGCAACATCTGGGGCGTTTCCATCCTATATATGACTAAATGAACACCTACCGGATGTATACGGACTACTGGTCGAAACTCTTTACGCTCCGCTGCCGCAAAGGGGTTACTTGCAAGAAACTCGAAACATGCCTCTAGCTTCGAGTGATACTTGTCTGCTTGCGCCAAGCCAAATTTCTCAATCCCGTCCAAAAATATGCCAACTACGTCCTCTTCAGCCTTGCGGCTGAGCACATATTCCATTGTGTTTGTTATCCCTTCGCCAATTCCATAGCCTGGTCACGCAGCCCATCCATTGACTGGCTTCCCTCACCACTCTCCAAGCCTTCGCTAATCAGCCGCTGCACATTTTCGACTTTTTCTGCCCGGTCTTGATCTCTCTGGATCAAATCCCTCACGTAATCGCTGGTATTGGAATATCGGCCAGACCTAGCTTGTGTTTCCACCCACTCTTTCATTAGTTCCGGCAATGAAACGTTCATCGTAGCCATAGAGACCTCTCCCTTACACTTCCTGACAATTATTGCCAATTTTTGCCAAACATGGAAGCATGACTGCATGACTGCATGACTAGTGTCTCGTCTGGTTAATTCGCTGACCTACTGAGCCACTGAGAGCCTTGAGAGCAAGGCGCGGTGACGAAGGTTTGGTGGTTCCACATCAAGGGCTGGCAACACCGGCCAGAGACCTCAGCGTCACGCAGTAGATCAACGAATTAACCAGACGAGACAATAGAAGGAGTTCGGGGTCAGACCCCAGTGCTGTGCACTTGCATTCGTACAGAAAAACTGTACATCCATGGCTATGTTGTGCCTGTCCATGATCAGTTCGTCCCATGAAAACGGCGTGGTGGAGTGCGCCAATGGCTCGCTCAAGAAACGCTTGGCACAACAGTTGTCATTGCGCGGTCACAGTGACTTCGACGGTGTTGCGCACTATCAGGCTTTTATTGATCGCGTTGTCGACAAGCTCAATCAGCGCAACCGATCGCGCGCGCTTGAAGAGCAGGCGGCCTTGCAGCCCCTGCCGGAGTTTACAGCGGCCGAGTATCAGACCCTCCATCTCAAGGTGACGCGCAGCTCAACGATCGAAGTCCGACGCGTTGTTTACACCGTGCCATCGCGGCTGATTGGAGAGTCGGTACACATCCGGTTGCACCACGACAAGCGGATGCTGTTCGTTGATCAACAACCGGCACTGACATTACCGCGCATTTACCCCAGGCCTGGCGAGAGTCGCGCCCGCGTATCTAACCTGCAACTATCTCGCCCCGGCCCAAATGCGGCTTTACCAAGCGAACATTTTGGATTCCTGTTCATAAACATTGTGGCGCACATCCCAAAGCTCCACAGCATGCTGAATGTTCAGCCAGAATTCCGGGGTATTACCAAGCGCGGCCGCCAGTTTGATTGCCATGGGAGCAGTCAGCGTTCCTTTATCATGCACAAGTCGGCTCAGGGTATTTCTGTGAACGCCCATCGCCGCAGCCAACTCGCTGATCTCAATATGCATCGCCTCCAAAAATTCGATCGCCAGCATTTGACCAACCGTTACCGGACGACGCTTTGTATTCCTCATAGCTTCTACCTCCACTAGCCCTTGTAAACATGAGGATCCAGATAAGTATCCTGAGCGATACCATCCATCCAGCGAAAAATGAGCCGATATTGTTTGTTCACTCGAACAGAGCACAGTCCAGCTAATTTTCCCTGAAGATGCTCGAATCGGTTTCCCGGCGGGACTCTCAAATCTGACTCTTGAGTAGCCGCGTCAAGAATCTGAATCTTCCTATACAGCGCACCTTTTACAGTGCCTGGTATCTTTTTATGGCCCAGATCCTCTTCATAGAAGGCCCCGAGCCATGTGTCTCTGAATTCAACAGCCATACATTCCCTGTTCGCTTTTTAATCATCTTATGCACAACAACATTGTGCGTCAAGCCGACTACACAGATAAAGAAAGCTGGGAATTTGGTATGCCTGTCCACGACCAACCCACATGGGCCGTTCGCGCATGGCGCGGAAGTGCCGGACTTTCCAGGCTGTTTTTCAGCTGCAGATAGCTGGGACGAACTGGCGGGCAACATTCAGGAAGCGATAGAGC
>NZ_KB889838.1 GCF_000372805.1 Marinobacter gelidimuriae
GGTAGCCGAGGGTATCTAACCCTCAGCCCCCACAACACCCTGCATGCGGGTCCGCACAGGGCGTTTCACTTAGGATAGTGAAGCTTGATCCAACCGTATGCGTGAAACTCGATCATAGATACAAATATGAATGTGATTCGTTCAAGTTGCTAGTTGATGAGTTCCCCCTCTGTCAGCCTAGTTGTCCAGTTGGCGATTTTGCCTAAATTCATGTCAGATCGGGCGGTGTGAGAGTGGCAACAGAGTGGCGAGAGGGTCAGTTTTCAGGTACCATTTCAGAAGTGGCTGCTTTTGCTTAGCGGACTGCTTAGGTTATTGAAAAAATGGTACTTTTAGCCGATCCTTTTTATCTATTCATAAGCAATCCGGGCCAGCCTGCCAGGCCGCAGGGGGAGAAACAGAATCGATGACGAATCAGAGAATCGCCAAAACGGAAATCCTTAATAAGGTGTATACCGCTGATAATCATGAAGAGCTGATGGACGTCTATCAGGCCTGGGCAAGCGACTACGACAGCGATCTCGTGGATCGGTTTGGGTATGTTGCCCATATCGCCAGCGCAAAGACCCTGGATCAGGCGCTTTGCTGCCAGCATGACGCGGTCATCCTTGATGCCGGAAGCGGGACAGGTCTGGTGGGGAAGGAGCTTGCGACGCTTGGGTACACCACCATGGATGCGCTGGACTATTCCCGGGATATGCTGGACGAAGCAGCGGCCAAGGGCATCTATCGGTCATTTTTTCAGGCGGACATGACCAAACCTCTTCCGTTTGCAGACAATACCTACGATGCCGTGGTCTGCACCGGTACCTTCACCTACGGTCATGTCAGGGGTGACGCATTTGCCGAGTTGATTCGCGTTACCCGCCCCGGTGGCACGATCGTTTTCACGATACGTGAGGGAGCTTTCGAGGATTACGGTTACCGCGCGAAGATGCTGGAGCTTGAGGTTCAGGGCGACTGGGAACTGCTCAGCTTCTACGATACGCCTTACCAGATCGAGGAGGAAAACACCTGCAAGATGTGCACCTATCGCGTGCCAGGCGCGGCCGCCTGATTCGAGAGTGTTGCACTTAGTTATTGAGCGCGCGGGGGTTGAAGCTCTTCAAAGGCTCGGAGTAAGCCTGCAAAAGAGTGATGACGTCTGGCATAATCTTCTATTCAAATATGGCTAACAAGTGCAGGCATGGCGACGCCCATTACATTGCGCCTTCGGCTCCATTCCATTGGCGCGCATGCTGCAAGCGTTAGCATAAAAATACAAATCTAGTATGGCTATATGCCCATACTACCGTTATAATTTCCCTATGAATAAATCAAACTTTGAGTGGGATGAGGCGAAAAACCTCGAAAATCAAGAAAAGCATGGCGTATCGTTTTACGATGCTCAACATGCATTCAAAGATGATCGACGTGTTATTGCCGAAGATGTTGTACATAGCCAAGATGGAAAACGTTATTTTTGTTTTGGTTTAAATCAAGAAAATTCAGGCATCTTAACTGTTCGTTTTATTTATCGAAATAACCAGATCAGAATTATTGGTGCTGGTTACTGGAGAAAAGGGAGAAAATTATATGAACAAGCAAATTCAATACACTGATGAGCCAATTGGTGAAGTAAGACTTGTTGCTGACTTCTTACCTTCACCTGAAGAGCTGAAATTAAAAAGTGAAAATACTAAAGTAACTATTTCATTAAGTTCCGAGAGTGTTGCATATTTTAAGCAGGCCGCCAAAACTAATCACATGCAGTATCAAAAAATGATTCGTGAGTTACTGGATGAGTATGTGGCACATCAAAAAAATGCTAACAAGTAGCACCTTTGAGGGTACAGCCATGAGTGTCACTACAGTTCGCCTTCAGACAGAAGTTGAGCAGCATCTAGAAGCAATCGCCGGTAGGCTTCATCGGAGCAAAGGCTGGGTTATCAACCAGGCCTTATCGGAATACATCGAAAAGCAGCAACTTGAGCAAGAGCGTTGGAAGCAAACGCTGGAGGCAATGGAGTCTGCCGCCCAAGGTAAGGTGGTTGAGGCCAGTGAGGTTCATGGCTGGCTTAATAGTTGGGGGACTGAAAACGAGCAGAATGCGCCGAGGTCGGGTATGGCACGGTCTGGAAGGTGAACGATAGCAATTTAATTGGGTAGCCGGGGCCACTAAAGCGGCCAAGCCTCAGGGCAAAGGCAAAACCACGAACGCCTCCAAAGCCGATGTGGCTCTGAGCCACATCAACAAACTCTACGCCATCGAACGCAAGATCAAAGCGTTGAGTGTGGCCGAGCGTTACCGCATTC
>NZ_KB889839.1 GCF_000372805.1 Marinobacter gelidimuriae
GGTTGGGGTCATGCTGATTCCTCATGGAATGGGTGAGGAAATCAGTGTGTGCAATTGGCGAGCCGAAATGTAGGTGCTGATTTATTGGCGCTTACAAAGAGCCAAGGCACTTATTAACCAGAGCCTCACTGGTTTTCAACCGATCGCTTGTTAAGCAGATCTCCCCAGATAAGAACATAAACTTTCCCTGCGCAACTGCATCATTTACGGTGGCCGTTAGATCACTTGGCTTCGTCGTCTTGTGCCAACTCGCCTCCAGCCTACGCCTCATATGATGTTTTTGTTCATCAGCTCGCAGTTTTGCGTCCGGCTTCCTCCGCACCTAACCTCGCGGTCAAGCCCTTGCCATTCGCTAGTAGTTATCGTCTAATCACAACATGGTTTTCGACGGTGATCTTCCTACAGGGGACTTTCACCCCATTAGTTCATGCCCATGCTGGGCGTACACAATCGCATGCAACGGACAAATTTTACTGTCATTTTTTGTGCAAAAAACGCACAAAAACTGCCATTAAAATTTGCTCGTTGATACGGGCGTTAAATCAGTAATGATACCGAAGCTGAACGATAAGCAGAGCGTCATCCGTGACCTTGTAGATCATGCGATCTTCTTCATTGATTCGGCGAGACCAGTAGCCGGCCAGACTATGCTTTAGGGGCTCTGGTTTACCAATACCTTCGAGCGGTTCGCGCTTGGTTTCCTTAATCAACTTGTTGATTCGGTTAAGAACCTTTTTGTCGGTTTTTTGCCAGTACAGATAGTCCTCCCAGGCATTCTCGGAGAAGATGAGTTTCATTCAAGAAGTTCCTTTTCCTGTCCGCCGCCTTGCTCCAATTCGGCAACGGATTCCAATAATCGGCGGGCATTCTTCGGTGCACGCAGAAGGTAGGCGGTCTCCTGCAGCGCTTCGTAGTCTTCAAGCGAAATCATTACCACGGATTGCGATTTGCTCCGGGTTATAATGATTGGCGAACGGTCTTCACAGACCTGATCCATAGTTTTTGCTAAATTGGTTCTGGCAGCTGTGTAGCTAATTGCATCCATAAGATCGCTCCTGTACAGGATGTTGTTCTTGTACAGGATACCGTACGCAAAAATATTTAACAATCAGCTGCACAACGACCGATTTTACGCCGCTCCGCGGCCCCAAACCGGCGTGTGAGCCGAGCGTTTAAATTCCAAGGGGAAGTTATGTCAGGGATCGCCAAAACTCCAAGCCCTCCATATTACGCAGTGATTTTCAGCTCAACTCGCACTGAAGGTGATCATGGCTACGGTGCAATGGCTGACAGAATGCTGGAGCTGGCAGCACAACAAGAAGGGTTTCTTGGTATAGAGTCAGCCCGTGAGGATGTCGGTATTACTGTCTCGTACTGGGCCAGCGAGGAATCCATCAAAAGTTGGAAGCAAAACGCTGAGCATCTTGAAGTCCAGTACCTTGGTCATAAAGCCTGGTACTCTGAATTCAAAGTCCGGGTTGCAAAGGTTGAGCGGGCTTATGGCATTTAACCAAGTCAATCAAGTTCGTTCCCGGCCTGGAGACCGTCCACTGGATGCCCATGTTGGGCGCCGCTTAATTCAGCGTTGGGCGCCAAGAAGTGTGGCATTGATTCAGTGCAAGCGAGTGGTATGATATTGTCATACTTTATCTGTGTTAGGGGCACCAGCTATGAGCATGCACCGGAAAACTATTACGCTGACTGAGCAACAAAACGGTTGGGTGAAAGGTCAGATTGAAAGCGGTCAGTTCGGCAATGATAGTGAGTATATCCGCTATCTCATCCGGCGAGACCAGCAAGCCCAAGTACGTCTCACCACGCTGAGGCAGGCCCTGTCTGAGGGTGAGTCAAGCGGGATACCTAAGCCGCTTGATATATCGGCTATCAAGACTGCTGGCCGTAAACGTATGAAGGCGGCTAATTAGTGTTCAATCTGAATGTCACGCCGAAGGCGGAATCAGACCTCATCGGAATTTGGGTGTACACCTGCGAAGAATGGGGTGTTGATCAAGCGGATAAATACTTGGATCAACTGGAAGCAGGAATGCAGCAGCTGATTAATCACCCGTCACTAGGCGCGAACTCAATGTCATCAACTTAAGACATTTCCCTAAAAATATCATATAATTAGAGCTCGACCACCAACGAGGAAATACCCTATGGAGCACAATAAAAAAA
>NZ_KB889840.1:0-1188 GCF_000372805.1 Marinobacter gelidimuriae
GCACAGCTGTGCGTGAACCCCAGAAAATCGAACGACTCAGGCTTTGGTCGCCCTGCTGTCGCACCGTCCTTCCGGGCAAAGCGTCCAAAGCGGATGAGCTTCGTCTTGTCCTCGTTGAGCGACAGTCCAAAGCGATCCAGCCTCTGGTGCAGCTGACTCAGGAACGCCTCCGCATCGTCCTTTCTGTGAAAGCCCAGCAAAGTTCCTCGGGGTCAGGTTTTACGTTTTGCCTCTCGAATAGGATAGAACGAAAGCCTCGTTCCGAGAGGAAGCAATATCAGCAAGAACCCACTCTCTATTGAGTGCATTTAAGCCCTGCTGATAGTTTCAATCAAAAGCTGGTAATGATTGCCCATCAGGCAGTAGGCGTGACATTCCCTGACTCTTTCCGTAGCTCTAGTTGAGGCGGGATAGAAAGGCAAGGCAGGGGCGAAACGCCAGACCTGCCCCCGGCACCTCATCATATCGATCAAGCCAAGCTTCAACGCTAATCAAAAAATGGAGTTGTCCTGGCTTCTATGTTTAATAATTCCTTAACCGATAAACAGAACACCGATCTTCACTGCCGAGTAGGCAGCTCAGAAAAGAATAAGGATCAATATAAACATGATACTTACCTTCACTGCCGAGTAGGCAGCTCAGAAACGGCAGAGCCCTAATCGGTGCCCGCGCTGCACGATATCTGGATGGCCGCCACACGCGATGAAGCCTACGCGGCCTTTGATCGCGCTCAGACACGCTTCAGCGCCAAGTACCCCAAAGGCCATGGTGTGCCTGGCCAAGGACCGGAAAGAGATGCTGGCGTTCTATGATTTTCCAGCGGAGCACTGGGCGCATATCAGGACGACCAACCCGATTGAATCGACGTTCTCGACCGTCCGGTTACGTACCAAGCGAACCCGCAACTGCGGCTCTCGAGACACAACGTTAGCGATGGTCTATAAACTGCTGGAATCGGCACAAAGGAACTGGAAAAGGATAAAGAGATTCAACCTGCTGACCCTGGTGGTCAACAACGTTGAGTTCAAGGATGGAGGGCAGGTAACGGATCAATCAGACAGGAACGCCGCCTGATTCCATACACCAGAATTGACAAAAACTCCCCGCAGGGGGCGCGACCTTATGAATTGGTTACAGGGTTTACCAAGTTCCATGTTTCAATCCACGCGCCCGCAGGGGGCGCGACCC
>NZ_KB889840.1:4054-76931 GCF_000372805.1 Marinobacter gelidimuriae
TGGTTTCAATCCACGCGCCCGCAGGGGGCGCGACAATGTTTCGTTCCAAGCTGGCGACTTAATCAGAGTTTCAATCCACGCGCCCGCAGGGGGCGCGACCTGCGCAGCATACTCGCCTTCGGTTGCTATGAGCTGTTTCAATCCACGCGCCCGCAGGGGGCGCGACGATTCGATGGCGCTCATAACGTCGGCAATGGTTTGTTTCAATCCACGCGCCCGCAGGGGGCGCGACTGCCCGATCATATCTCATTGATAACGGGCGATCTACAGTGCAAAGATCGCTAACGTATTTCATAACGATTATTTGCGCGCTACAACTTCGCGCTAAAAACGAACAAAGCCAGTCCCATCACCGGAACTGGCCTTGCGCTAACATCACGGGTTTTTAATGAGCACTTCCGGTTAGCGTTTACAAAATCATCGCGTCTCGGAAAATGTCTGGTGCAGGTTTGGCACCATGGTGTTCAATACGGTTCTTCCAGTTTTTACCCAACTTATAAAATCGGAGACTGTCTTTTTCAGGGTTATAAAGTCGGAGCAATTGATCTCTAAAAAAAGCCCACTGAGCTGGGTCAATCTCACATTCAAAAACAGAATATTGAACCCTTACGCCATAATCCAAACAGGCTTTAGCAACACGTCTCAACCGTGCCGCGCCACCAGAATCCTCCATCGAGATGTCATAGGTTATAAGTACCATCATTTCAAACTACTACCTGAGTACGCATGGCGGATATCGCTCCAGATCGCCTCTTAAATGACGAGCAAGCAGCATGGCCTGAATGTGGGGAATGATGCCTATCAGTACTTTTTCTTTGAGGAATGGATGCATCACTTCTTGCTGCTTTCTTTCTTGGTAGGCAATCAGTAACTGTTTCCGCGCGTCGTCAGCTAATCTGACGGCACCCGAAGCTTCGGTTATAAAATCCGACGCTTTTAGCTGCCGTCGATTGATCAAGCTCAAAACCAATCTATCCGCCAGCCAGGGCCGGAACTCCTCAAGCAGATCTTGCGCCAAACTATCTCTTCCTGGTCGGTCTGCGTGCAAAAAACCAACCTGCGGATCTAGACCAACTCCGTTCAATGCCGCACTGATATCCTGACCTAAAATGGAATAAACGAATGATAGGAGTGCATTAACTGGATCGCGAGGTGGGCGGCGATTGCGCCCGGTAAATGGGAAGTCGCCTCGCAGCTTTTCATTAATGAGCAGCTCAAAAACGGAAAAATAGGTGGCTGCAGCGTCGCCTTCAATTCCGCGTAACGAATCCAGATTATTGGTGTGCCGTGCCATACGTACAGATGCGGCCAAATGCTTCACCGCATGCTCGATTGGAGCACTAACACCGTGGTTACGCTTATGGCGTAGAAGAACATTTCTTCCACCCACCAGTTTTGCAGCTATCACCGAACGGGCAATTTCCAGCATTTTTTGCTCATCTGCATGATATTGCGCCCGACGCAGCAGAACATTGCCGGACGCTTTACCCTGAAGTCGGCCATAAAAACGGCCATATTCAGTAAAAAATGCAAGGTTAACGCCCTTTTCTCCACAAAAACCCATCAGCGCTGGTGACACCAAAACATTACCAAAGCAGAAAACTCCAGAGACCGAGTGAATCGGAAGCTGCATCAGTTTTTTACGCTCATGCTCGATAACGATGGTTTCTCTCTCTTTATGAACATATGCGCCCTGTCGCGTGATGTAGAGGCTGTTTTGAAGTTTCTTCATTGGGCCTCTCCGTCGTCGAAAAGGTCTTCAACATAACGAGTACTTCGGTCTCGACTCAGTAACTTGGGGTTGCACAAATCGTAGAGCGAACAGGCATCGCACTTTTTTTCATAGACTGCCAGTGGGGTTTCGCCGCTGATCAGCAATTGACGTACTTTCTGAATAACGTGGTGGGTCTCCTCACGTAGCTCATCGGTAAATGCCACTTCATCTCTGCGACGAGTCTGCCAATACCAAAGCGCGCCTGAGCGCACAGGTTGCCCTCTCATTTCTTCAAGGCACAATCCTTGAGCGCACAGCTGAACTCGGTCCGAACTGTCCTTCTTCGGCTTTCCTCTTTTGTACTCAACCGGTTTCACTGCGTTGGTCGATAGGTCAATCTCAACCAAATCCAACTTACCCGTTAGGCCGATTGTTTCTGCACTCACAAGAACACCTCGCTCATAGCGCGTTCCTTTACGAGTTTCAGGCGGACCATTATCGACTCGTTTATGCAACACTTGCCCTTGCGCCGTCAGCCAGTTCTCAGCCCATAACTGCTCGTTATGAATTAACGCACACTGTCTGGGGCAGAAGGCATAATGCTGCAACGCAGAGAGCGGAATGAGCTTTTCGTCCTGCATTGGCGACGGGGCCTCCCTAAGCCGCGAACTGAATGACCTCAACCTCATGATTCAGTTTCATGGCTTTCTCTGCCATCGCGAGGGTTTTACCCGAGATTTCATCGCTCAGGTAATATTCGCCACAGTTTTCACAAATATCTGCCGGCACTTTCTTAATCACTATTGTTGCCTCACCGCGGGTCAACGTGACAGTGGTGAAGCCAGAATAGGTTTCACCCTGCTTGCAAATTACGCATTTCATTCAAGACCTCCTGGTTTTGAAGTCATCAGCCCAAATGGCCAGCGCTGGATAGTATGCTGTGATCACGTAACAGGCATCGTTTTCCGAGGCTTGCGACACCACAACATGAATCGCTTTTTCGCCCACCCAGCCGAGCCGAAGCTGGCTTGGATGCGGCCTGTCATCAGGCCTCTCTCGAACATTCTCCTAAGCGCATGGCCGGTGAACGATATCGATGAACATTGTTTCATCCCTGATCAAACTCCCTCTGACACTACAATGCAAGGTGCTAGCTCAGTCCAGAAGTGCCGACAGCTCAATACCTTTTGGCAGTCTATCGCGGTGAACAGTGACCTCATAATCTTTGAAATCCCGCGCCGGACCATCAGAAACTTTGTGGATTTCTATCAGTTCAAACAGCTTTCTGGCAGGGGCATTACCAAGCGCGGATTCGTGCTTGAACACGTAAAGGGCGCAGGGCGACATTTCACCACGACTGGCTGAACGATCATGATCCAGCATATTGATCAACGCATCCCAGAACAGCTCCAGGTCTTCTTCACTGAAACCTGTCTGCCCAGCCAAGTTGGCAGAAACATAACCATGGCAACGGTAAAGGCCGTAGGGAATCGTAAACTTACGACCCATTGTGCGGTTGTCACCGCCTTGTTGTTCCGCCTCTTTTTCAGTCGTGACGGCCATGCGGGTGATGCTGTGCTCCGCACTGACGACGGGATCAATACTTCTGGCAAAATTCATTTGAATTGGGCCGCGAACCTGACCAGTATTCACCTCAGTCGACATAACGGCGCCAAAGGTGCGAATGTCAAAAAAATTCTGGCACATCCACTGGGTTATTCGCTTTGCATCTTCTTCTTTCTTGGGCAGCTTCTTTGACTCGTGCTTCAGATCGAGCGCCTCATACGCACGCAAATTGCTGCGGTTCAAAACCGCCTTTTCTTTAATGTAAATTTCAAACGGTGGAGTTTCTTCTTTTACCATGCCCACGTAATTACGTATTTTACGCTTAAGGCACACGTCCGTAACCAGCCCTTGGCCCGTTTCAGCATCGATTCTCGGCAGGTTGCCTGCATCGGGATCACCGTTCGGGTTACCGTCTTTAACATCAAACAGAAAAACAAACTCATAACGGTTATTCAGGCTCATGCTTCAGCTCCTTCGGTTTGTACTTTGCTTGTTTCCGTGCCTTTTTTTGTAAACAGTTCCTGGCGCTGATGGTAGTAGCCGATAGCAAACAGGCCCTGATCTTCCAGCGGCAAGTGAGCGGGAAACTCATTGATGTCGGCCATAACCGCAGCAATTCGTTTTTCCATATTCACCCGTTGTCCGTGGTGAGGTAACTTTTTCAGGTGGTGGGCGTGGAGCCGCATTAGCGTGCCAAAAACTGCTCTTGGGGTGCAACTGGCACTGCTGTAATAACGATCCCGAATGGTTGCGTTAAGACCAGGGTTAGCGTCGGTTTGCAGTTTTTCCAAAATCGCAAACAGGCAACCCAGCCGATAACCAATCCGCTTTTCTTCAGGGTTGTAAGCCATAGTAATTTCCTTGTTGCTGGACTGCCGATAACGGTACAAACGGTTGAGGTAGCCTTTGATAAGGCTCGCGCGATGAAAGCTTATGTGCCCCTGCTCTGCTTTAATGCGTTTTATAGCGGCCTGAAGTAGGCTTGCAGGCAAAGGCAGCCCCATTAAAATGCTGCGAACAGTCTCTCCGATTAGATGTGGAGGAAGATTTTCGTCTTTGCCCAGTAATGCGGTGGAACGCAACAGCGGCTTTAAAGGCGGGTACTCGAAATTCCTGGAGATGATCTCAGTATCTTTGAACCACTGCCCTAAGCGCTCACTAAATTCTGCAACAGTACCCACCTGCCAGAAGCGGATGGAAATGCGCGCAGCATTGGGGGACAAACCGAGCAAGTAAAAACGTTCTCTTCCTTCCGAATTATGTGCAGCGCCACTGTGCAGGCTTTCGAAAAGTTGTTTGACTGCTCTGGTGCCCTGCTCTGGGTCATCTTTCGGAGCATCATTGAAAAACGATGACATATCGGCCTCCAACGCATTTTCACCGGAAGACCACCAGATCATGGATGTCTCATTCAGTTGCAACCGCGTCGGACTGTCTGTGCGCAATAGCTGATTTAAAGCGGTCGTGTATTTAAAAGCAGCGTCTTCGCCAACCGGTGCGTTATTTCCTTTGTCTTTACCCCAAGAGCTGAACGAATCAATATTAAAAGAAACGATGTTTGCACCTGCCATCTGCGCGCCCCAAACGCCTTTTACGGAGGGATGCAGGCGGGCAATATTCGTTTTCTCACCCGTTACCAGACAGGTACCAAGCTCATTATCACCAACTGATGGCCGCTCGTGAATCCAGCTTTGTACCTGAGCTGACTGACAGATCAGGTGATTTTCGGTCACCAGTTGAAACGTCAGATTACAACCGGGTATTTTCAGGCACTCCTGAAATTCCGGCGATGCCCTGACTTTTTCTTTCTCGGCTTCGTTCGCCAGGAATGCGTGTACAGCCTTCACACCGTCATCGTTTTGTACTTCCTTATGCAAGTTGCTAACAAGCTCAATAAAGGCCTGATGTTGCTTCGCCGCCATATCGGTTTCTTTGGCGCTAGGATCACTGCCAGGTCGGGCCATTTTTGGTTGATTCAGTACATAGCCGTAGTGATCCCAAAGACAGTACGCAGTTTCATAAGCCTTACCGCCCATACGCTTTGGGCCTTGGGGAACAATGAAACTTTGTGCGACTGGTTTTCCTTTATCCTGCAGTTCTCGCGTGTCCCGAAGCAAGATAAAGCGGCCGTCCTCGCTCAATACGATTACAAACGGAATTTCTTTATCCTCGAACCCAGGCGGAGGCAGTGGATTATCCGTTGCTTTTTTACGATCGTAGTATTCGCACAAGGCTTGCAAAATCATCCGCGCACCTCCGGACTGTGCCGGGCGGGCACGGTCAGGCTGCCATGTTCCATGTGAGCCCGAAAGAACAAAGGCGTCGGTGAAGCAGGATCCGAATAATCCAGATCGTAGAGCATAAATCCCAAGTCGCGGGTGTCCTTAATCGGGTCAGGGCTGTCAACATCGCCATCTACCAATGCGAAATCACAGGTGAACTCACGGCACCCCAGGTACGGTTGATTAAAACACTGGCCTTTTTCCGCGCGACGCCGAAACATATCCGCAAATTTCGCCGGTGAATCTTGCGGCCCCGCTTTGACTGTCATCGTGAATTCGCCGTGCAGTCGATAACGAACATCTTTTAAAAGTAGACTGGCTCTTTGTTGGCGCTCTTCATCAACATAAATACCGAGATGGCCAGAACCATTTTTCATCGCCGTCTGCGCAGTGCGGGCAGAAACAATCGACTCAACTTCGTTACGCCTGATGTTCATCCACTTAACAGGATTTAGCACTTCAATCCGAGTGATATGCCATTGAATTGCAGGTTTCCAGAGAATGGCTTCAAAGATCGCTCGGGCAGCGGAGGGCGTAATCACGTCGTAACTGACCCGCTCAACTTTCATTTCGGGCCGTGTAAAACACGCGAACTCACCACTGATTTCCAGACAAAATCCCATATTTTCTCCTAAATCACACTACCCGCCGCAGACAGTAGATTGCCAGGTGGCTGCATGCCCCAAACCGGGTGGTAATTGCTGGTTTCAATAACAAATTTGCCAGCACGTTCGTACAAAGCGCCGGCAGAATGAAGTTGCTTAGCGAGTCTTTCTGGCAGAGTGACGCTGTAGCGCTGGAGTTTCCGATGGGCCCATTTTTGTGAAGAGTCTTTCTCCAGTGCGGCCAACCAAATATGTACCGGGCTTTCTTCATGCCCTTCCGGGCAGAAAGGCACCACAACGCCGATACCGACGTCGTCAATCAGTCGGAATTTTTTGGCGGCCTCCCTGAATTGAATCTCTAAAGGCGCGTCCGGCGAAGTCTTTGCGTGCAGTAACTCGCAAATTCCGTGAGCATCCCGGTTGCCCAGGTAATTCAATTTGGTGAAAAATGCCTGCATAGCCGCAGGGCTGAAGGGGTCGTCGAGTTGGCCGCTCTTGAGCAGTTCCAGAGTCGTTTGGGCCGCCTGGCGCAGAAAACCTGGCGGCGGTAAGGTTTCAGGCTGAAACACAACCACCCTGCCGGGTTGGGGCATTTTGCCCTCGCGGTTACAGCGCCCGGCAGCCTGGGCTATCGAATCCAGGCCAGCCATTGCGCGAAAGACAACTGGAAAATCAACATCGACACCCGCCTCAATCAGCTGGGTGCTGATCACCCGAAGAGGCGTTGTATCACCATTACGCCTTGCTATCAGTTTCTGACGAATCTCCTTGAGTGCCACAGAGCGATGTTCCGCACACATATTGGCCGATAGATGATAGGTATCCCCATCATCCGGCAAAAGTTCGTAGACTGTTTTAGCATCTTGGCGTTTGTTAACAATAACCAGAGCGCAGGCTTCATTGGCGACCTGCCATGCAAGGCTTTCCCACGTTGTAGGTTGGTCAACATTTTGCGGAAGTTCAATCTCGACTCGCTTTAGATTCTGGGCCAGGCCAATTGGGTCAGGAATAATTTCGCTTATGTTGCTCAAACCTTCGTGGAGGGTTCGGTCAAAGGCATCCGTTTGTTGGCCCAGTTCAGGTTGGGTCGCAGTACAGAGAACCCAGGTCACGCCGAAATGATCGCTCATCTGTTGCATGGCTTGCGTAATCGGTGCATGAAAATCCCGGGGAACCTGCTGTGCTTCGTCCAGAATGATGATGCTGTTAACCAGGTTATGCAGCTTTCGACAACGGCTTGTGCGGGATGCAAACAGTGACTCAAACAGCTGGACATTGGTTGTCACAATAAGAGGCGCATCCCAGTTTTCAGCTGCCAGTCTGGAGCCGGCGTTTTCAGCACGCTGATCAATATCCAGGCTGCTATGGTGTTCCAGCACAGCGGTGTCCCCAAGAAACTTCCGGAATACGTCCGCGTTTTGTTCGATGATGCTAGTAAAGGGAATGGCATAGACGATTCGGGACTTGCCATGCTGCTTTGCGTGCTCAAGGGCAAACCCCAAACTGGCCAGCGTTTTACCGCCGCCTGTCGGCACGGTGAGGCTAAAAATACCAGGGGCTTCATAGGCTTCGCGGTGGCATGCTTCAAAAATCGATTTCCGAATGACGTTCAGAGGCGTTTGCTCGGCGTTTTTCTGAAGCGTGCTCATTTTGTCGAAAAACAGACTATGAAGTTCATCTAACTGCGGGTATTGGTTTCTTTTATCAACCTTTTCAGGAGACATATAACTTTCTGTATCCAGAAAGTCAGCGTCAACAAGGCTTGAAAACAGGATGCGCATCCAGAGAGCAATAGATTTCAAACTGCGTGCCGCACCTGGAACAGCGGGTTGCTCTGCCGTTAACAGTTGTTCTGGGATCCCAGCGGCAAGAGACTCTTGGTATTCTTTTGTTGCTTCAGCAAGCCGGTGTTCCAAAGACCCCCGGCCTCCCGACCAATCTGGTAGTCCAGCGTGATGTCCACTGATGAGATAAGCCAGAATGTAGCCTGGAATAGACGGCCACTGATTAATTGCGTGAACGGCGCCAGCTGTGGAATGCGTAACTCTGGGAGAGTGCGCTCCCTGTTCAACATGTGCGTTCTCACGCTCAAAGCCGGATGCATCACGGATGTACATTTGAAAGCCGGACCGGTACTTGCCCAGATCGTGCCAAAGCCCTGCAGCAAAACCCCAAGCTTCTGACTGGCACTTTTTGGTGGAGCGCGCGCTTAATTCCGCCACTTTTTCGAGATGTTCATGAAGCAGGTGGGGCTCGGACCAGCCCCCTTTAGAATCTTGTTTAACGTGAGCGATATAGCTAACTTGTTCAGTCACGAGCTTCCCTTTTCATGCTTTCCGAATGTCGGCACTCTTATCTCTGCTCCAGCCTAGACGAAAACCAGCGACCCCCCCCTATCGCGCTCCAAGTCCAAGATATGGCTTGTGACAAGACAGTCAGAAATACCAGTTAATGCGGTCGACAGCTACACCACTAAATAACTTACAACCTTCTGACTTGGAAACCAACCATCACACCCTTTTAATACATCTCTGTTGTAATAAAAGGGTGTAGCTGCCGAACAGGCAGATCGGAAATAACAACTGCAGACGTCAATTAAACCAGCGCGCTTCAATCCCAAGCAGGCAAGGCATTAACACGAAGCTCGGCTTAGCGCTGAACTTTGCCCTACCGCCCCACCACCCGCTCTGTTTCTTCCATCGGCGTATGGCGTACATCCTCACCCTTAACCATGAAAATCACGTTTTCGGCAAGGTTACAGGCGTGGTCTCCTACCCGTTCCAGAGCCCGCAGTACCCACATGATCGACATGCAGCGGGATATGTTGCGGGTATCTTCCATCATATGGGTCAGAAGGGTGCGGGCCGCGGCCTGATATTCTTCGTCTACCCGTTTGTCTTCTTTCATCACTCGCAGCGCCTGTTCGGCGTCCAGCCGCGCAAAGGCGTCCAGGGAGTTGTGCAGCATGGCGTGCACATGGCTGCCAATGTGGCGGACTTCCACGGAGCCGCGTGATGTCTGGCCCTCTTCCTCCTGCTTCAACGCCAGTTTGGCGATTTTTTTGGCCTCGTCGCCCACCCGCTCCAGGTCAACCACCATTTTAATGACCGCGATCACCAGCCTCAGATCCCGCGCCGCGGGCTGACGCCGGGCGATGATGAGTATGGCCTCTTCATCGATGTCAATTTCCATCTGGTCAACGCCACGGTCACCTGTACGCACTTGTTCCGCCAGAACGCTGTCATTGGCCGTCAGCGCCTGCACGGCATTGCCAAGCTGCGCTTCCACCAGCCCGCCCATTTCCAGAAAACGGGTTTTCAGTTCCAGCAGCTCGTTGTTGAAGCGCTCGGAGATGTGGTCGCCATACATCTGATCTTTGTTGTTCGGCATTGTGTTGCTCCGTAAATATTCTGGCCCTACCGGCACAGGCTGGTTTAGCCGAAACGGCCGGTAATGTAGGATTCGGTCAACGGGTGCTGGGGAGAGGTAAACACCGTGTCGGTTTTGTTCACTTCCACAAGGTGACCCATGTGAAAATAAGCGGTGCGGTTGGAAACTCGGGCCGCCTGTTGCATGGAGTGAGTCACGATGACGATGGTGTAGCTTTCGGACATCTCGGCAATCAGTTCTTCCACCCGTGCAGTTGCAATCGGGTCAAGGGCCGAACAGGGCTCGTCCATCAGGATCACTTCCGGACTGACGGCAATGGCGCGGGCAATACACAGGCGCTGCTGCTGGCCGCCGGACATGCCGGTTGCCATGGCATCCAGACGGTCTTTAGCCTCATTCCACAACCCCGCCTTGCGAAGGCTGTTTTCGACAATGTCGTCAAGCTCGGACTTGCGGTTTGCCAGCCCGTGAATTCGGGGCCCATAGGCCACATTGTCGTAGATCGATTTCGGGAACGGATTCGGCTTCTGGAACACCATGCCTACCCTGGCCCTCAGTTCAACCACGTCCCGCTTGGATTCATAGATGTTCTGACCGTCCAGCTCAAAAGAGCCTTTGACGCGGCAAATCTCAATGCTGTCATTCATGCGATTCAGACATCGTAAAAAAGTTGATTTACCGCAACCAGAAGGACCGATGAAGGCAATAACCTCGTTTCGGCCAATATCCAGGCTGATATTCTTGATCGCCCGGTCTGCACCGTAGGAAACATCCACATTACGCAGCTTGAATTTAGGGTTGTCGGTAAAGGGCTTTCCAACCGTCTTACCTTCTTCAATCACGGTATCTTCGGGTTTGTCTTCCATCAGGGTATCTTTGCGTTTGTGTTCAGGCACAGGAACCGCTGCCCCCTTGCTTTGCATGTCGGCTTCTGCGGAAATACTCGGACTCATCGTGTTCATATCATTCTCCTTACCAGCGACGCTCAAGCCGCTTGCGCAGCCAGATCGCCAATGCGTTCATAATGATCATGAAGGTAAGCAGCACCATGATGGCGGCGGATGCCAGCTCTACAAAACCTTGCTCGGAGCTGCTCGCCCAGAGATAAATCTGTACCGGCAGCACGGTGGCTGAACTGAAAAGCCCGTCAGGTACATCCACAATAAACGCCACCATGCCAATCAGCAGCAGCGGTGCGGTTTCACCCAGAGCCTGAGCCATCCCGATGATGGAACCGGTCAGCATACCGGGCATCGCCAGGGGCACCACATGGTGAAGCACCACCTGCATCTTGGAGGCGCCAACACCCTCGGCCGCCTCCCGTATTGAAGGCGGGACACTTTTAATGGCGGCACGGCTGGAAATAATGATGGTTGGAAGCGTCATTAACGCAAGCACCAAACCACCGACTACAGGAACCGATCGAGGCATTCCGAACAGGTTTATGAACACCGCCAGGCCCAACAAACCGAAGATGATAGACGGTACCGCGGCCAGGTTATTGATATTCACTTCGATAAAATCGGTGAGCTTGTTCTGGGGCGCGAACTCTTCCAGATAGACTGCTGCCGAAATTCCCACGGGGAATGAAATGGCCAGGGTCACCAGCATGGTCAACAGGGAACCGACAATCGCGCCAAGAACACCGGCGTTGGCAGGCTCTCTGGAGTCGCCTCGACTGAACAGCACGTCGTTGAAGCTGGTGTCGATAATCCCTTTCTGCAACAGCTCGTCCACCCAGCGCTGCTGCTGTTCGGAAAGCTTGATGCTGTACCGCGGATTGTCCGCATGCTTGACGTATACCGACACCCGATCATGGGCCGGGAACTCAATGGTTTGGGTTGTATTCAAAAGCTCCGGATTTTTTGTCAGTAAATCGCGGATTTCGCTGTCTGCGAAGGTACCCAGAAAACGGCCCAGCTCACGCTTCTCAGCCGCGCTGGCCGCCTCAGGAACTTGCGCCTGCAGTGCGGCGATAATCGGCGCCTTAAAATCCGCGCTGGACCATTGATCTTTATCCGTCGGATCATCCAGGTACATCATTCCCGAATCGAGAGTCACTTCCAGGGTGATGGTGGTCTTTACGAACCCTGTATGTCCCTTGCTGATAATATCGGCGAACAGGATAAACAGGGACGCGAGTGCAATGAAAATCGCCAGAATTCCGTACAGCCGGAATCGGCGTTCCGTACGGTACCGGCGTTTCAGCGATTTGCGGACGATCTCCGCCTGAGAACGTTGATCAGTCATACTGTTCCCTGTATTTACGTACGATTTTCAGTGCGATTACGTTGAGCAGCAGCGTGACAATGAACAGCAGCATGCCCAGGGCGAAGGCCGAAAGCGTCTTGGCGCTGTCGAATTCCTGGTCACCCACCAGCAGTGTCGCAATCTGAACGGTTACGGTGGTCACCGAGTCCAGCGGATTGGCCGTCAGGTTGGCCGCGAGTCCTGCCGCCATGACCACAATCATGGTTTCACCGATGGCACGGGACGCCGCCAACAGAATGCCGCCAATAATGCCCGGCAGGGCCGCCGGAAAAATCACCTTCTTCATGGTTTCCGACTGCGTCGCACCCAGAGCCAACGAGCCATCGCGCATGGTCTGAGGTACCGCGTTGATCACGTCATCTGACAGCGATGACACGAACGGCACAATCATGATTCCCATCACCAGGCCAGCGGCCAGAGCACTCTGAGAAGAGGCTTCAAGGCCCACTATTTCGGCAAGGTCACGAATAAACGGGGCAACGGTCAACGCAGCAAAAAAGCCGTAAACGACGGTAGGAATGCCCGCCAGCATCTCCAGCACAGGCTTTATCGTCGACCGCATACGCTTGCTCGCATACTCTGAAAGATAGATGGCGGACAGCAAGCCAACGGGCACTGCAACCAACAAAGCAATGGCAGAAATCAGCAGGGTGCCGGTGAACAGGGGAATAACACCGAAAGCGCCTTCGGAACCTATCTGATCGATCCGTAAAGCGGTTTGAGGACTCCAGCTGGTCCCGAACAGGAACTCGGTAATCGGCACTCTGTCGAAGAAACGCAGGGTTTCAAGAAAGACCGAGAATACGATGCCTGCCGTGGTCAACACGGCCAAGGCGGCACACACAAAGAAGATTCGACGCAGGGTTGTTTCTACGTTTTTTCTGGCGTTTATGTGGGGCGCTACGCGGGTCCAGGCAAAGGTTGCTCCCAACACGGCAATCAACACCACCAGAATTGCCTTAAAGTTGCCACTCTTGTCTTGCATGGCTTCCAGCAACGATGCCGCCCCGGCAATATGCTCCGGCACAAACTCAGGGTCGAGGCTGCCCGCTGCCACGTTGCTGATTTGAGAGAGAATCAGGCTTGCCTGTCCGGCCGATTCGGGCCAGGTATCCTGGGGCAGCGATGCAATCACAATGCCCTGAATGACCTTGCCTTCAAAACCGGCCCAGACGGCCAGCACAATCAGTGCCGGGATAGCACACCAAAGTGCTGCACGCGCAGCGTAGTAAAAAGGGAGAGCCTTGAGATTCCGGATGCCGCCAAGGGGCGCTGCCACAGCCCGGGATCGCATATAAGCGAGGCCATAGGCAACCACGGCGAGAACCAGAATCAGGGGCAGAAGATTGGACGTCTGCATATCAGTCTCTGTGTTGGTGGTTGTAAGTTAACTGAGCGCCTATTCTGCCAGCTTGCCGCATAAAAATATTCATACAACCGCAACAAAACAACGCAAGCCTGAAAGCCTGCGTTGTTTTGTCGTCATCCTTGACGTTGCCTGACCGGCCTTATAACTCGTTACCCGTCATCGGCGCCAGTTCTTTCACTGCTTTAGCAATCTTCATGCGCTCGTTGCGCGGGCTTGGTATCAGGCCTACATCGACCAGGTAGCCGTTATCACCCCAGGTGCCTTCGCTGGTGAACTCGGAAATGTATTCCTGAATACCCGGAACAACGCCCACGTGCGCCTTCTTGACGTAGAACCACAGTGAACGGGCTACCGGATATTGGTCGCTGGAAATCGCTTCGGGAGTCGGCTCGACGCCGTTCACGGTCGCGGCCTGGATCTGGCCAGTGTTTTCCATCAGGAAGCTGTAGCCGAAGATACCGAGAGTTTCTGGGTCTTGGGCCAGACGCTGAACGATCAGGTTATCGTTTTCGCCGGCTTCAATGAACGGGCCGTCTTCACGCATGCTTTGACACACGGTTTTGAACTTGTCTTCGTTGTCGTCTTCCATCTGCGCGATCATGGGGAACTGTTTGCAACCGCTTTCCATCGCCAACTCAACAAACGCGTCGCGGGTGCCTGACGTCGGAGGCGGGCCCATTACGCTGATGGCAATATCCGGAAGGCTGGAGTCGATTTCGTTCCAGTTCATGTAAGGGTTGGCAACCAGCTCGTTGCTGCCGTCCGGGTTAGGTACGTCTTTAGCCAGCGCCAGGAAAATTTGTTTCAGGGACAAGTCGAGCTTTTCCGCTTCCTTGGAGTTTGCCATAACGATACCGTCAGCACCGATACGCACTTCGGTGATTTCCTTGACGCCGTTGGCCTGGCACATGTCGAATTCGCTCTTCTTCATGCGACGGGAAGCGTTGGTGATGTCCGGGTGCTGGGTGCCAACACCTTGACAGAACAGCTTCAGGCCGCCACCGGAACCGGTAGATTCAATCTTCGGCGTCGCGAAGTCGGTGTTACGGCCAAAACGCTCGGCAACCACGGTCGCAAAAGGATATACCGTTGACGAACCAACAATGCTGATGGTGTCGCGAGCCATGGCCGGAGCCGAAAGTGCCGCAATTGCGCCAGCAAGGGTTACTGTTGTCAGAGCTTTATAGAGTTTAGTCACCGTGTTTCTCCTGGGTTGCATCACTTTTTATATCGACATCTGCTGTTTTGATGGCCCAAGACTAGGCATTCTCTGTGACAGGTTTGTGACAAAGGCTAAAATTATCTAAATTCACCATCAGAACCGCGAACACACCTGACAAATGGCAGGCGCGGCATTACCATGCAGCCAAACAATTAAGGAATTTGCCAAACTGGCATTCCGCCACTTTTCTTAAAGGCCTGTGTGATGAGCACTTTTGACGACGACAACCCAATGCCCCTCGGCGAGTTAATCCTGCGAATCATTCCATTCCCCGGCGATACCAACGCCAACGGCGATGTATTCGCGGGCTGGCTGGTGAAGCAAATGGATATTGCTGCGGCCACTATGGCAGCCAGGATATCCCAAGGCCGCAGCGCCACTGTGGCTATGGACCGGATGGAGTTTTTGTCGCCGGTGCGGGTTGGCTCGCAGGTTGGCTGCTATTGCGAGCTGATCGAAATTGGCCGTAGCTCAATGAATATTAAAGTAGAAGTGTGGACGATGGACCGCTACTCCGAAGATCGCCGCAAGGTGACCGAAGGCCGCTTCGTTTACGTGGCGATTGATGAAGTGGGCCGTATCCGCGAAGTGCCAGACCAGTCCTGATCCTTGATGTGTGTAATACCTTGGTCTGCTTTAGCGCCCCGGATTGTTGTGAAACCTTGGATTGATACGATATGGACTTTTTTCAGGCGGTTTTTCTTGGCCTGCTGCAGGGGCTGACAGAATTTCTGCCCATCTCCAGCTCTGCCCACCTTATTCTTACACCGGCCCTGCTGGGCTGGCAGGACCAGGGCGTAGGCTTTGACCTGGCCGTTCACGTGGGCACTCTGCTGGCGGTGGTGCTCTACTTCCGCCGCGATGTGTTCGGCATTGCCCGCGACGGCTTGGTATCCATGGTCCAGCGCCGGATTGTGGGCCAGGGCGCCATGGCGTTTTATCTTGTGATAGGCACCGTCCCCGCAGGCCTGGCAGGATTGGCGCTGCTGGATATGA
The DNA here is from genome assembly GCF_000372805.1 of Marinobacter gelidimuriae. Classification (GTDB taxonomy): domain Bacteria; phylum Pseudomonadota; class Gammaproteobacteria; order Pseudomonadales; family Oleiphilaceae; genus Marinobacter; species Marinobacter gelidimuriae. The sequence continues at coordinate 19,470 of NZ_KB889840.1, forward strand.
TTGATAACGAGCTACGCTCACCTGCGATCATTTTCACCACCACCCTGGTGTTCGGTTTGCTGTTGGGTGTGGCCGACTGGATACCCAAACGCGATCGCTCGCTGGACTCCATTCGCTGGAAAGACGCGCTGATTGTTGGCCTGGCCCAGGCCATTGCCCTGGTGCCCGGCACCTCGCGCTCGGGCATCACCATCACCGCCGGCCTGTTTCTGGGCCTCAGCCGCGAAGCAGCATCCCGCTTTTCATTCCTGCTGGCCATCCCGATTACGGCGCTGGCGGCGAGTGTAAAAATCCTGGAAGTGGCGATGACGGACACCGCTGTAGACTGGACGGGCTTTCTGATCGGCGGCGTTACTTCATTCGTGATGGCCATCACCGCCATCCACTTCTTCCTGAAGTGGCTGAATAAAGTGGGTATGTGGCCGTACGTGGTTTACCGGGTGATTCTGGCTGGGGTGATTTTTGCGGTTCTGATGTAGATTTTGGAGCCGGTCCATTATTAAGTGCTTAGTCAGTAGACGCTTTTTTAAACTTGAAGTTTTTTTTCAGGCCATTCATCCATGACGGCGGTATTACTCCATCATGCTGTAAACGTCCCACTACTATACCTGGGTGAACTCCAATCTCATCCGCAAAATGGCGAACTTTCGCTTTGTTATTTAAGCCGTTCAACTTGTCGGTGTATTGAGCAGGGATTAGCCAGTCTCCAGCCCAACTGTTTGCTTCATGCTCCTGTGGGTCGTCAGTATGAGTAGCGTTAGGATCGTCAAGGAAGACAGATTTTTTCTCTTCTCTACTCCCAGAGTGCAGCAAAATGTGCGCTGCTTCATGGAAAAAAGTGAACCAGAATTTATCGTTCGTTTTACCGTACAAGGAAAGCTGTATAAAAGGCCGTGTAGGGCCTAGCCACCTAGCAACACCACTTACATGGGCTCTTGGGATAGCAGGCACCAAAAAAAATGTTATACCTGCCCCTGAAAGCAACTGCCTCATTTTTGGTTCAAACTCTTCCGGCGACTCGCATGTGAATGTGCGAATAACGCGCAAAGCTTTTTCAAAACGAGCTTTGTTGTACTTAGGCACTTCAACTTGTTCCGCGTGTTGCTCTCCTAACCTTAGCCATGAGGAGATCGCACCAACATCGCATTGCTCAGCCCTGCTTCTGCGAAATGCCATTTGCATACCACCGTAGTGCGCTCTCCACTCACTTGGTGATGCAACGCCAAAGAATCGCAGACACGCTTCAACCACATTTGGTTTATTCTTCTCAACCAAGCGTTGCTTAGCAATGGCGCCGTTATCCATTAATGCTTTAACCGGTAAGTCATCAAGCCAAGGCACCCAATTAGCGTGCTTTTCAGCAGCTTCCAGTCGCGCTTTATGATTTTGATAATTAGCTTCGCGAGTTAGCCAAAAATCAACAGTCCCACCGACTACGCGCTCCAGACGAAGTGCAGCGTCAACGCTAAGCAATACTTTGCCGTTAATAAGCTGACTAACGTGTTTCTCTGTGTACCCCAAACGTTGAGCAAGTTCGGCTTGAGTCCAGCCGCGCTCTTCGGATATATCAAGTATGGATTCGCCAGGCGGGGAGACCCAGTCTGGCGCAAAGGCAGCACTCAACTCAGTCATGATAGTCCCCTATATATTCAATACACACTATGGTCACTTGGGCCCAGTCGATACCCCCGTCATCCTTCATGGGGCAAGGCTCATTGGCTGGACTGAACACTAGACGCCAGCCTCCAGCGGCGCATACGCCAATACCAGCCACTTGGCACCGTCATCAAAGTTAACCTGAATTCGGGTATGATGGCCGCTGCCTTCGCTGTTCATCACCGTGCCTTCACCGAACTTCGGATGCATTACGCGCTGCCCCAGGCTGAAACCAGACTGCTTGGCGGATTCCTGGCTGAACATGCTTTCGTTGGGCCGCGCCACCATGGCCGGGCGGGTCACCGTATTGCGCAGCCGCACCTCTTGAATACAGTCGCCAGGGATTTCCCGCACGAACCGCGACAGCGCATTGAACTTTTCCTGACCGTACAAACGGCGGGATTCGGCGTAGGTGATTATCAGTTTCTTCATCGCGCGGGTAATACCCACATACGCAAGACGGCGCTCTTCCTCCATACGCCCCGGTTCCTCCAACGACATGCTGTGGGGGAACAGACCTTCTTCAACGCCGGCCATGAACACCAGCGGGAACTCCAACCCTTTTGCGGAGTGCAGGGTCATTAACTGCACGCTGTCTTCGTGGTCATCCGCCTGAGCTTCGCCGGCATCTAACGCGGCTTGGGCGATGAACTCCGACAGCGGATCAACACCCTCCTCCACTTCATAGGTGGTCAGCGCGTTTACCAGCTCTTCCAGGTTTTCCACCCGTCCCTGGCCTTTTTCTCCTTTTTCGCTGGCGTGGTAGTTTTTCAGGCCGCTGTCGTCGATGGTCTGCTGCATCAGGCCATGAAGGGTTCCATGTTCCGCCAGCGCAGACAGTTCTTCTATGATCGACAGAAATTTCTGCAATCCGGTTTTTGCGCGGCCTTTCATCTGGCCTGCCTCCAGCATGCGCTGGGCGGACTCCCACATTGAAATGCTTTGCTCGCCGGCGTATTGGCGCAAATCGGCCAGGCTTTTGGCCCCTATGCCCCGCGGTGGCAGGTTTACCACCCGCTCAAACGCAGCGTCGTCGCGGCGGTAGTGCACCAGGCGCAGATAAGCCAGCGCGTTGCGAATTTCCTGGCGATCATAGAAGCGCAGGCCGCCGTAAACCCGGTATGGAATACCCTGGCGCATCAGCGATTCTTCCAGTACGCGGGACTGGGCGTTGGAGCGGTAAAGAATGGCGCATTCGGCGCGCAGGTTGCCGTCTTGCACCCAGCTGGTGATGGTGTCGGCAATGTAGTTGGCTTCGTCTTGCTCGTTAAACGCGGCGTAAAGGCTGACGGGTTCACCGTCAACGCCGTCGCTCCACAGTTCTTTACCCAAGCGGCCCTGGTTGTTGTCAATCACCGCGTTGGCGGCCTTCAGGATCAGCTTGGTAGAACGGTAGTTCTGCTCCAGCTTTACCAGGCGGGCGTTGGGAAAATCGCGCTGGTACTGCTGGATGTTTTCGACTTTGGCGCCGCGCCAGCCGTAGATGGACTGGTCGTCGTCGCCGACCACGGTTAATGGCACGCGGTTGCTGGCCAGCACTTGCAGCCAGGCGTATTGAATGGTGTTGGTGTCCTGAAACTCGTCCACCAGAATGTGCTGAAAGCGCTGCTGATAATGGGCCAGCAATTCCGGGCGGTGCAGCCAGAGTTCGTGAGAACGCAGCAACAGTTCCCCAAAATCCACCAGGCCGCTTTGCTGGCACAGTTTTTCGTACTGGCGGTACACCCTTACCATGGTGCTGGTGAAGTGGTCGCCGGGGTTTTCCTGAATATGATCGGCACGCAGGCCTTCGTCTTTCTTGCTGCTGATCCACCACTGGGCCTGTTTGGGCGGGAACTGGGTTTCGTCGATTTGGGCTTCGCGCATTACCCGCTTCACCATGCGCAGCTGGTCGTCGCTGTCCAACACCTGAAAGTTTTCCGGCAAGCCGGCGTCTTTCCAGTGGGAGCGTAGCAGGCGGTGAGCAATGCCGTGGAAGGTGCCAATCCAAAGACCGCGAGAGGGTATGTTCATTATCTCTTCAATGCGGTGGCGCATTTCCTTGGCGGCCTTGTTGGTGAAAGTCACCGCCAGAAGGCCGGTTGCCGGTACCCGGTTCACCTGCATCTGCCACGCCATGCGGTGTACGAGCACCCGGGTTTTGCCACTGCCGGCGCCGGCCAGAACCAGCAAGTGGTCGCTTTGTTCCGTCACCGCCTCGCGCTGGGCGTCGTTCAGGCCGTCGATAATGTAGGAAACGTCCATAAAATGTCGCTACTGGTTAAATAAACAGGTCGGGGAGTATACCAGCCTTGAATCGCCCTTGCCGAATACGGGTGCATGGGGCAAATTCCATGGGTTTTAGCCAAAAAAACGGTGAGCCGCAGCCCACCGTTTTGGTTCACTCTTTCACGCTTTCACTGACAAGCGCTAACGCTTGTTTGGCTAGCCGGCGCGATTAAAACCCGCGGGGTACGGTTTGCGCTTCGGTGAATTCAAACAGCCCTTCTTCGCCGCCTTCACGGCCAGTACCCGACATTTTCATACCACCAAACGGCGCCTCCGGCGTGGGGCCGGTGCCTGTGTTCCAGCCCACGTGACCAAAGCGCAGCCCGGCCGCTACACGCTGAGCGCGTTTAACATCCGCAGTAAACACGTAAGAGGCCAGGCCAAACTCGGTGTCGTTGCCGGCCGCGATCACTTCGTTTTCATCGCTAAAGCTGGCAATGGGAACCAACGGGCCAAAGGTTTCTTCCCGCGAGCAACACATCTGCGGAGTTACGCCAGTAATGACTGTTGGCGGGAAAAACAAATCGTCATCGCTTAATTCTGACGGCTTTTTACCGGCTACCACGGTGGCGCCCTGCTCTAACGCGTCTTCAAGGTGGCGTTTCACCTTGTTATAACCGTCACGGTTAATCAGAGGGCCCAGGTCCACATCACCGTTGATGCCGTCACCCACGGTCATTTTTCTTACTCGCTCGGCCAGTTTCTGACTGAAGCTGTCGACAATCTTTTCGTGGGCGAAAATACGGTTAGCGCAGACACAGGTCTGGCCACTGCCGCGGAATTTGTTGGCCACCAGGTTATCAACCGCGGCGTCCAGGTCGGCGTCGTCAAACACGATAAACGGCGCGTTGCCACCCAACTCCAGGGCCAGTTTTTTCACCGAGTCGGCGGTGTCTTTGATCAGCTGACACCCCACTTCAGTGGAACCGGTAAAGCTGAGCATGGGCACATCCGGGCTTTCGCTCAGCGCTTTGCCGATCATGCTGGCCTTACCCATCACCAGATTTACCATACCCGCGGGCAGATCAACGTATTTATCCATCAGAGTGAACAGCGCAATCATGGTCAGCGGGGTGGCGCTGGCAGGTTTGATCACCGACGGGCATCCGGCTGCAAGAGCCGCTGACAGCTTTTTGGCAATCATGCCAATGGGGAAGTTCCAGGGCGTAATCAGGCCCACCACGCCCACCGGGCGAAAATGCACGGTCCAGCTGCAGTCTTTGGGCTTAGCGTCCAGATTACGCGGGCTCAAAACCTCGATGTTTTTGGCGCAGTAATCGAAAAACCCGGCCGCGTAGTCCACTTCGCCCTGGGCTTCGTTTAGCGGTTTGCCGTGTTCAAGGCATAAAATGCGGCCCACTTCTGCGCGGTTGGCGGTCAGAGCATCGCGAATGTCTTCCAGCCACTTGCGGCGGGTCTCCAGCGGGTAGGGCTCGGTCAGTTTTTCGGCTTTTTTTGCCGCGGCTATGGCCTCTTGCACCTGTTGCTCGGTTACAAACGGCACCTTGGCAATAACGGCACCGGTGGCCGGGTTATCCACGTCAAAGGTATCAGCAGCGGCTTGTTGCCACTGGCCACCGGCGTATCCGGTTATATTCTGCAATAACGATGATTCAATCATTCAGGCTCCCTTACATGATAGTCAGGCTGTACATGATAGCCAGGCTGTTGCGATACCGCTCAAGCTTCTGCGATACGACCTGAACGCTCGATCGCAGAAGCGCAAATTCTCACTAATCTTTTCACTAGTCATAGTGGATGCTGTCCGGCAACCTGTAAAGCTGACAACGCTTTTTGAGGGTTACGTTTTTTTGACCCACGCCAGTCAGTGCCTATACTCGGGTGAGCATACACTACCGCTCTCTAAAAAGGCCGCAGCAATATGAAAGCATTTTTCCACCCCGCACAAGATCAGCACAGCCCACAGTCGTACTTTACCCGCGGCCAAATGCGCCAACCGCAAGAGACTGCAGACCGCACCCGGGAAATGTTGGCGGGCCTGAAGGCCAGCGGTATTCCGGTGCTGCATCCGGCTGACCAGGGCGCGGGCCCCATTGGCAAGGTGCACGATCTGAGCTATCTACGTTTTCTGGAATCTGCCCATCGGCGCTGGAAGGCGATGGGCGATGACTGGGGCGATGAGGTTATGTCCAATATTTTTGTGCGCAGCCCCAACGCGCTGAAGGGCGTTCTGGCCGAGGCCGCACGCTACCAGGCCGACGGTAGCAGCCCCATTGGCGAGCACACCTGGGACGCCGCCTACTGGTCGGCACAGACCGCCCTGGGCGCGGCCGACGCCTTGATGGCAGGTGAGCACACCACCTATGCGGTATGCCGCCCGCCGGGCCATCACGCCCGCCGCGCAGCGGCCGGTGGCTTCTGCTATCTGAATAACGCGGCCATTGCTGCCGAGCGCCTGCGCAGCCGTTATCAGCGCGTAGCCATACTCGACACCGACATGCATCACGGCCAGGGTATTCAAGAGATTTTCTACCACCGCAGCGACGTGCTTTACGTTTCGGTGCACGGCGACCCCACCAACTTCTACCCGGTGGTGGCCGGTTACGAAGACGAACGCGGCGAAGGCGAAGGCTACGGTTACAACATCAACCTACCCATGCCCCACGGCTCTGATGAAGAGTATTTTTTCAGCAAGGTGGAAGAAGCCCTGACCGCGCTGAAGCTGTACCAGCCGGATGTTATTGTACTGGCCTTGGGCTTCGATATTTACAAGAACGACCCGCAAGCCAAAGTGTCAGTGTCCAGCGAGGGCTTCTGTCGTTTGGGCAGCCACATTCGCCAACTGGGTCTGCCAACACTGACGGTGCAGGAAGGCGGCTATGACCTGGACACCCTGAGTCACAACGTGCAGCAATTTTTTAAGGGCCTGACTGGCTGAGCCCTGTTGCGGTAAGGCACGTTGAAGACAGGTTCGGTGGATTCCAGCCCAGTCTGGAATCCAGCGTTATTGGGTAGCACATCGGCAAAAAAACACTTAGTGTAGCGCCTCGGCCGCCGGCAATCGGACGAGCACCCGTGTGGTGGAGGATGCTGGCCGCATACCAAGGAGTTTTACGACCGATGAATGAACCCACCATCAACGCGTTGGTGTCGCCCGAAGGCAGCCTGGAAATCCTGTCTAACCATGAAGTAAACCGCCTGAAAGACCGCAGCGAAGGCGGCCTTTACCGGTTGTTTCGCCAGTGCGCACTGGCCGTACTGAATACCGGAGTGGTTACCGACGATTGCCAGGATTTGATGACGGCCCACAGCGACTTTGAGGTGCACCTGGTGCCCCAGCCCCGCGGCCTGAAACTGGAACTGATCAACGCACCCCACCATGCCTTTGTCGACAATGAAATGCTGCGCGCCAATCGCGAACATTTGTTTTCGGTGTTGCGCGACATCGTATACACCCATTCCAGCCCGCTGTTCATTGAAGCCCAGCGGCATCCGCGGCCGGAAGATCTGACCAATATGGTGTTCCACATTCTGCGCAACGCGCGTGTGCTGCAACCGGGGCGACAGCCAGACATGGTGGTGTGTTGGGGTGGCCATTCCATCAGCCATGAAGAATACCAATACAGCAAAGAAGTGGGCCACCAGTTGGGCCTGCGTGAACTGAGCATTTGCACCGGCTGCGGCCCCGGCGCCATGAAGGGCCCGATGAAAGGCGCCACCATAGGCCACGCCAAGCAACGAGTAAAAGACGGCCGCTACATTGGCATTACCGAACCCGGCATAATCGGGGCCGAAGCGCCAAATCCGATTGTGAACGAACTGGTGATCATGCCGGATATAGAAAAACGCCTGGAAGCCTTCGTACGCCTTGGCCACGGCGTGATCGTATTCCCCGGTGGCGTCGGCACAGCAGAAGAAATCCTTTACCTGTTAGGTATTTTGCTGCATCCAGACAACGCCGACATTCCTTTCCCTGTGGTGTTTACCGGCAGGCGCGAGAACGCTGATTATTTTGAAATGATCGACAAGTTCATCCGCAACGCCCTGAGTGACGACGCCGCGAAGCGCTATGAAATCATCATTGACGATCCGGTGCGGGTAGCGCGCACCATGAAACACGGCATGCAAGAGGTCGAAACCTTCCGCCGCGCCATGCAAGACGCCTATTACTTCAACTGGACGTTAAAAATAGACCCTGTGTTTCAGCTGCCATTTGAGCCGGACCACGCCAATATGCGCGCGTTGGAGCTGCATCGCGATCAGCCGATACACATGATTGCGGCCAATCTGCGTAAAGCCTTCAGCGGCATTGTTGCGGGTAATGTGAAAGAAGAAGGAATTCGGAAGGTGCAGGCCCATGGCCCGTTTGAAATTGCGGGCGACCCCAGCCTGATTCAGCCTTTGGAAGCCATGTTGGAACAGTTTGTGGCTCAAAACCGGATGAAACTACCCGGCACCTCGGCTTATCGACCAAGTTACCGGATTATCAGCAGGGCGTAGCATGTCATCTGGCTAAGTTGACGGACACCTTAGCCAAACATAACAACACCTCACTATTTTGCAACAACTGACTGCGGGATGGCTTATTTGCCGCCTGCAGGCAGACTGGCGAAGTACGCCGCCAGGTTGGCAATATCGTCATCACTCAGTGCCATTGCCTGGCCCTGCATAATGGCCGCCATGCCGCCATTACGTTCCTTGCTTCTGTAGGCCTTCAGCGACGACACCAAATACATCTCGTGCTGGCCCGCCAGATTCGGATACATCGGGATTAACGCAATACCGTTCTGGCCATGGCAGGCGGCACACACGGCCGCTTTTGCCTTACCAGCGGCCGCATCTCCGGCACTGGCCATCATCGGCAGCGCGGCACTTATTGCAAAAAGACCTGCAACAGCAAAGTGCTTCAATTTCATTAGGGTAACCCTCTCATTTTTCGAATCGAATGCCTGTAATTTCTTATACGCGAATAACGGCGAATAACGGCGAATAACGGCGAATAACGGCGAATAAAACATCCTATTAATATAACAGCTTAGCATTATAACACGCGCCAAACTCTGTTCAAATGCGATAAATCAAGACGCAATCTGCTGGCGGCGGCTATCAACAGTGAGTGGTGGTATCAGTGTATGGCCAATTAACCCAGTGATAGCCAGCCTGCGACCATAAACCTAAGCTGCTGTTCGGCATCGCGCTGACCGCTGCACAGATTCTCGCGCTGAAGTTCAGCCCAACTGCGGCCCTGCACCAAAGCGCGACACCAAAGCGCGCACTGCGCGGGCGGCAATCCACTCATCCAGTCTGCGGCGCCGGCGCAGCGGCTAAGAGTCTGCAGCGCCGGCAGGGTTAACTCAAAGCCGCGATGGCCGCCGGCGAAATAATGTAAATCGCGACTGTCCTCGGCATCCAGTTGCGGGCCGGCTGGCAGACTGCGCATTACGGCAGCCATCAGTTCCGGCTGACATTCGACCCATTGGCGACCGGCCAACACCAACCAGTGTCGGCCCAGGCGCTGCTGTAAATCCTGTACCAAACGCTGGCCCGCTGCACTGAGCCCGCACACTGCCTGTAACGGATATTCACCACTGCTGGCCTCTTGGCTAAAGCCCAGGCGCACTGGCTGCAGCCCCTGGTGCTGCCAAAAAGCCAGCAACGCAGGCGTGCCACCAAAGCTGCTGCCGATATAATCAAAGCCTTCCGCTTTGGCATAGGCCTGAGCGGCAGCCACCAAGCGCTGGCCAATACCGTTGCGGCGCTGCGGGGCCGCCACCGCAATTCTCGTTACCCTTAAACTGCGCTGCTGAGCCGCTTGTGGCAGGCCCGCGTGCAACGCCAGCGACTGCGCCAACAAATGCCCACGCAGCCGACGATGCCCAAGGCTAACCTGCTGCGCTAAGGGCGCTGAGAACTCACCCTCGCCCTGAGCCCACAACAATCCCACCGTGCGTCCACCTGCACGAGCGCGCCAGCTGACAGCGGCGGGATCATCCAGCCACTGACGTAAGTCTGCGGGCGTAGTGCGGTAATGAGCGTCCACCAATAGCCCGAAAGCTTCCGCCAAGTCGTTTTCTGTTGCCTGAGCCGGCTGCCAGCGCTCTACCTCCAACACTGGCAAGGGATCAGGAGTCTGCTGCTGTGTATTACTCGGGCTCTGTGCAGCCAACAAGAACAAGCGAAAAACCAGCGGTTCCAACGGGTCACTGGCGGCCCATCGCACCGGCGGCGACAGAGTACGCTCTTGCCAGTGCGGCGTGTGTTGGTCCAACTGTTCGCGAAAGCGCACCGCAAATCCCCGCCCGGCGCCTTCGTAACCGTGCACCGTGGTGGCAAAGGCCACCCTGGGCCAGCCCAGCAAAATACGCTGCAACAGTGGCGCGGCTATGGCGGCGGCTTCGTCTACCATCACAACTTCTGCGGCAGATTTGTCCGCCAGCAGCTGTTGCGGCAATAAAAATGTCAGGCTGGCGCCGCTGGTGGTGGTCAATTCAGTAGTCGATTGGCTTTGCAGTCGGGCTCCCAGGCGCTCACGGGCGTGGGCCATAACGGTAGCCATCTGTTCGGCCGAAGGCGCAGTCAGCAATACTCGCTGGCGGCCCTGCAACAGCAACTCCGCGGCCGCCAAGCCCAAGGCTGCCGATTTGCCGCGGCCGCGATCAGCGGTAACCACCAGCGGACGGCGCCGGCGCCCCAAGCCAAAACGCACCAGCGCTTGCACCAGTTGGTCCTGCTCGGGCCCGCCGCTAACGCAAAAAGCCGTTGCGGGTCGGCGACGACTTAATTCATCCCGCACACGGCCCAGTTCTGAGTTTATGGTGGCGCTCGCGCGCTCATCCGCACTTTCTACCACTCTCTCATCTACACTCGCACCCTCACTCATATTCAGCCGAATGACGTCCGGTGCATCACACAGTATCTTCGCCAAGCGCTCAGCAAAGGGGTGTTCAGTGGCCTGATCGAGGCCGGTGCGGGCGTAGTCCGGGTCAGCAAATGTGCCCCATTGCGCCAGCGGCGGCGTCAACCAGAACCACAGGCCGCCAGCCGTTAATGTGCCAGCCAGCGCCGCCAGCCCGTCAGGCGGGTTGCCACTGAAGCCGTCCCACACCAGCAGGTCTAGCTCACGCCCCAGCCAAATTCTTGCTTGCGCCGGTGTCGCTACGTGCAACGCCGGCAGCGGACTGTCGGCCTTGGTGCTAACCCACAAGCCCTGATCTGCACTCAGAAATGGCAGTTCTGCCGCCAACCAGTTCAATGCTGCATTGCGGCCGCCCTCAATCAGCACCAGCCTACGCTCACCGGCGTGCCGCAGTTCAGCCCGCAGAAGCTGCAATGCGCGGGTGCTGGGTGAATCCGGTGTAGACGTCATATAAGGGTGCTCTTGAACTGCTGAATATGGAAAATGACGACGCCATTATGGAACAGGCCTGTGCCCGCGACCAGTTGCCGATTACAATGGCGCCATGCCACAGCAACCACCCGCTACCGATTACCAGCATCAACCCCACACTGCCGCAACGGCCCTGGCGAATCCAGCGGCACAAATCCCTCTGCCCGAGTTTCTGACTAATGAGCAACGGGACATTATCAGCGCCGGCTTTGAACATGCGGTAATTACCGCGGTCGCCGGCAGTGGCAAAACCACGACCCTGGCCTGGCGTATTCGCTATCTGCTGCACCAGGGGCACGACCCCGCCCGCATGCTGGTGCTGATGTTCAACCGCAGCGCCAAGATGGATTTCGAACGCAAACTGCAAGCGGTGTGCGGCAATAGCGGCCTGGCGATGCCGGAAATACGCACCTATCACGCCATGGGCCTGCGGCTTTACCGGCGCTTTGTGCGGGAGGGCTACCTGCCCAATTTTTCCGCTAACATTCTCAGCGACCAGGAAATTAACTATCAGGTGTTCCAGCTCAGCCGCCGGCTGGTGCCGGAAGACCTGGCAGACGAGCTGCGGCGGAACAAAAAAGAATTTATAGAAACCGCCATCGGCTTTATTGACCGGGTGAAAACCAGCCTTTCGCCTGCGGAAATCGTGTTTGAAGACATGGAGTTCACCGAACGCCAGCGCTACCTGATTGACCTGTTCCACAGTTTCGAGCAATGGCGCAAAGGCCAGAGCCGTATCAGTTTTGCCGACATGCTGTACGAGCCGGTCATGGCCATTCACCAGAACCCGCCCCTGCAACGGCTGGTGGCCAATAAAATGGACCTGATTCTGGTCGACGAGTACCAGGACACCAACGAAATTCAGCACTTGCTGCTGCGCTATGTAGCCGGCGATCGGGCCCGGGTAACCGTGGTGGGCGACCCGGACCAAACCATTTACGAGTTCCGTGGTGCCAAACCGGAGTTTATTCTGCGCCGCTTCAGCGACGAGTTTGAAAGCCCGCTGGAACAAACCCTGAGCTACAGCTTTCGTTATGGCCACCGGGTGGCCTTGCTGGCCAACCATCTGATTCACAACAACAGTGGCCGTAAAGACTTACTGTGCCATGCGCATCCGTCTACGCCCGTCACCATTATTACCCTGCACCGCCAAGACAATGACGCCGATACCGTGTTGCAGCTGCTGCAAGCCATGACAGCAGAACAATTAACCGATACCGCCATCCTGTTCCGGGTATGGAGCCAGAGCGTGGCCATTGAACTGAAACTGCTGGCGCGACAAGTACCCTACCGCATTGATGCCGGCAAAGGTGCGCTGTTCAGCCGCGAAGTGCAGGCCATGATAGCACTGCTGCAGATAGTAACCGGACAGCTCAAGCAATTACCCGACAGCGACCGCCTGGAGCTGGCGCGGCAACTGCTGCGGTTTCCCCACGTTGGCCTGAAAGAGCCGGAGTTGGACCAGCTCGCACGCTTTTTAGCCGGTTTTGGCGAAGACTGGGCACAACGCATACTGGCGATGGACTTTAACGCCCTGGCTCCCATGGCCGCCCGCAAGCTGCGCAAACTGGCAGAAACACTGAACCAGCTCAGTGGCTATCGCGGCCCGGTGGCCGGGCTGATCAGCGTATACGCCGACAGCACCGACCTGTACGACGGCATTCGCAGCCTGGCCCTGACCCACGACAACGCGGAGGAGCGAACCAACACCATTCACGGCTTTCGCCAATACCTGAAAAGCCTGGATATTAACGCCGAAAAAGCCCTGGCTCATCTGCACACGCTGAAACAACAAGCCGGCGCCCGCCGCAACGACGGGCAAGACGCTACGCCCATCGGTGTTCTGTTATCTACTATTCACCGCACCAAAGGTCTGGAGTGGCCGACGGTGATCGTGCCCGGCCTACAGGAAAAGTACCTGCCTTATAGCCCCCGCGCCGAAGGCAATCTGCGGGCCCACCTGGAAAGCGAACGGCGCTTGTTGTACGTGGCCATTACTCGCAGCAGGCAGCAGTTGCACTTGATTACGCGCCCTGCAAGCGGCCGCCCTCACCTGGACGGCGAACAGGGCCCCAGCCGCTTTGTTGCAGAGTGTTGTTTTGAGCTATCCGATGAACTAGGCGGCGCTTTGCATCAATTAGAAGGCAGCAACGCGATAACCCTGAGCGTCCCGCTAACGGCGATTAGCGAGCGTTACGGTCGCCGCGAAGGCGTAACCCTGAGCGGCGAAACTAGCCAGGAAGACAATGACCAGCCCTTATGGCAGCGGGAACGGCTGCAACACGCCATATTTGGCGCTGGAACCGTTATTAGTGAGGATGAAAGAGCCTTTGAAGTTCGATTTGATAACGGCGATACCCTCAATTTCAGCAAGCAAAGCGCCCACCTCTACTTCAGCTCGTTAAACTAACACGAGTTCAGGTGCCAAAATTCGTAGATTTCCTGAAACTTAATAATCGAAATGGAGAGCGTTTATGAAATTGTTGCGCCCGGATCAAGAGCATTCTGGGGTTCCAGCGCTCGAAATCGCATCTCGGATAATAAGAAGAAGAGCATTATGAACAATCGGTTTCGTAGCAAAAGCGGCAAAGAGTCCTGAACTCAAAACCTCACTAACGACCGCATCATCGTCATAGAAATAGCCGGAGACAAGAATCAACGGCGATTGACAGGGTGTTTCAATCCGAATTCGTTGTGCCAGATTAATCCCGTCAATGTCGGGGAGTTTGGCATCCACCAAGACGATGCTAAATTTCGATGCCTTCAGACTCTTTAGCGCCTCAACACCGGATGATGCGCTCGCAACCGTGAATCCATTGCTTTCCAAGAGGTGCCGCAGGGACCAACGCACACCGGGCTCGTCATCGATGATCAATACGGTGTGACGCTGCGCTGGGGCCTGTCGCAATGGAGCCGGGTCTCTACTCATCATTGAGCCCGCGCTACCCTTGCCGGCAGATCAATCGTGAAGATACTTCCCTTCCCGACCTCGCTATCCACATCGATGAGGCCCTCGTGCTGGCTAATGATGGTGTGACAGATCGACAGTCCCAGCCCAGTCCCACTGCCAGCAGCGTTGGTGGTGAAGAAGGGGTCAAATATTTTGGCCCTATTGGCCGCGGCAATGCCACAACCTGTGTCGCGAACAACAATAACTGCCCGTCCACCCTCATGGCTGATGGCAATCTTGAGCTCACCCCCTTCGGGCATGGCGGCATAGGCGTTAAAAATCAGATTCATTAACACCTGCTGGAGCTGGTTCCAGTTGCCGTTGATGAGAACGCTGTCTGCAGGATAGTTCTCCGTCACAGTGACCTTTTGCAGCGCCCCCTGATTGCTAAGGATACGGGCGGTCTCGCGTACGACGGGCACGAGGTCGATGATCTTCATGTTGCCGGCCTCCGACGGCCTGGAAAAGCGCAGAAGGTTTTCAATAATGCCGGACGCCCGCTCTATGCCGGCGAGAATCTTTTGCACGCATTCTGCGTGGAATGCGGGGTCCGGGGCACCCTCATTCAGAAATTGTGCGGCCGAATAGCTGACGGACAGAGGGTTGCGCAGTTCATGCGCGATTCCTCCGGCCATGACCCCCAGCGCGGCCAGTTTCACGTTCTGAGCTAGTTGCGCTTCGAACGCATGCCGCTCAGTCAGATCACGGCCGACTGCCACCAGAGCGCTCACTTTCCCGGATTCGTCGCGCATGTAAGAGAATGCCCACGCCACCGGAATCAGTGCCCCTGAACTAGCGACGAGACGCAACTCCCTCGGGCGTACCGATTTCCCTCGAGCCACCTGCTGAATCATTGACTTCATGTCTTCCTGATCACTGTGTTCGCACAGATTGCACATAGCGCGACCCTGCACGTCTCTGGATGAAAAGCCGGTGACTCGCTCCGCAGCGGGGTTCCAGGTGACGATGCAGCCTTCGGCATCGGCAGACACCAGGAGATCGTTGGCGTATTCGACCACGTTCGCCAGACGCATTTGAACCAGATGAGCCTGCTCCACCAGGCGCACCTTTTCTGTAATATCGTCCATCAGGATCATGGCGCACTCAACCCGACCTGCGGCCTTGACGGGAACCACCGTGTAGTAGTAGATGCGGGCTGGAATTCCCGGAGCGCGATAGGTAATCTGCTCTCCACGCAACAACTCGCCTTGCTCAAACACTCGCCGAACTTTGGCTTCTATTTTAGTGAATTCCAGAATGGGCGTCGGGAAGACCTCGTTCATGGGTGCGCCTATCGTCGAACGCGCTTTGCGGCGGCCCTTCTCGAGGAAATTCCGGTTCGCCGAAATGACCCGCAGCGACCGGTCCACCAGCAGCACTGAGGACGGGATACTCTCAAGCAGCATGTCGTAGAGTTGTTCTTGCCATTTTTCCGATGGCGATAAAGTATTCGACCCGATGCTCATTCTTCTGCCTTGCATAACCTGCATAACCTGCATATTGATAGGGTAATAATAGTCATTATAAGGGTCACGGGCCATTCAGTTCCAGTTTAAACGCGAATTCACCTAGTAAACCCAGTAAACTCATCTGTCTGCTTTTTTTATTCCGCTTGCCCTTCGTGTCTGAGAACTTGCGCAGCCTCCACGAGAGCTTCAGTGCGCGTACGAATTTCACGTACATCGACTCCTTCGATTACTTGGCGCAGATCCGCGATTCGCTCTGTGATCATCGAAGCCTCGGACGCCTTAATCTGGGTGTAAAACGTATTAAGCGAGAGTTCGATTTCGGCAGCAAGGACTTCGGCATGATTGCGCACGTCCGCGAGTTCGCGCAATCGGTGTGCCGCCTCGGCATACGCCTTGGCGCTCTTTACCATACGGCTTATTTCATCTTCCGTAAGGCCAGATCCGCCTTCGATTCGAATCTGCTGCTCGTTGCCGGAGACTATGTCTTGCGCCTCCACACGGATGATTCCGTTTGCATCGATGTCGAAGGTGACATCGATCTCAAGCAGGCCGCGTCGTACTAGCGGGAGGTCGACAAGCAGGAACGTGCCTAGCGATTTATTGAAGGCAGCCATCTCCGACTCGCCCTGGAGGACGTGAATCTCCACCAAGCACTGATTGTCCTCGGCAGTCGTGAAGGTCTGTGTCTTGCGGGTCGGGATACTGGTATTTCGCTCGATCAGTCTTGTGAAAACGCCACCCTTGGTCTCTATACCCAGCGAAAGCGAGGTGACATCAAGTAGCAGAACATCTTTGACTTCACCAAGGAGAACGCCCGCCTGAATCGCGGCACCCATGGCGACAACCTCGTCCGGGTTGATGCTCTTGTGCGGTTCTTTTCCGGTTAATTCCCTGATTTTGTCTTGAATTGCTGGCATGCGGGTCATGCCGCCGACGAGTACGACTTGATCGATCTCGCGTGCTTCTATTCCCGCGTCGGCGAGCGCTTGCATGATGGGATTCGTAGTACGGGCGATCAGCGAGGCACTTAGTCCGTTCAACTGCACACGCGTGAGTTCGAGGCTGATATGTTTCGGGCCTGCTGGCGTGGCAGTGATGAACGGCAGATTAACCTGAGTCGCTGGCATTGTTGAGAGCTCAATTTTGGCCTTTTCAGCCGCCGCATAAAGGCGCAACAAGGCTATCGGGTCGACAGATGAATCAATCCCATGTTCTCGATTGAACTCCTCGAGCAGCCAATCGACAATAGCCTTGTCAAAGTTGTCGCCGCCCAGATGGTTGTCGCCGTTCGTAGCTTTCACCTCGAACAGTCCCCCGCCAAGGCCGAGGATCGAGACGTCGAATGTGCCTCCACCGAGATCGAAAACCAGAACTGTCTGGTCATCCGCATTGTCCAGCCCGTAGGCGAGCGAGGCAGCGGTCGGCTCGTTGATGATGCGCAACACATTGAGCCCAGCGATTCTGCCGGCATCCCTGGTTGCCTTGCGCTGGGCATCGTTAAAGAAAGCCGGGACAGTGATGATAGCTTCAGTCACGGACTCACCGAGATAATCCTCGGCATCAGCTTTCAATTTCTGGAGGATCATCGCACTGATCTCTTGAGGGGTGTACAGCGTACCCTCAACGGTGACATTGACATCGCCGCTTTCACCCTTTTCGACAGGGTAGGCAGCGATTGTCATCTCCTCGGAAACCTCTTCCCACTGACGCCCCATGAATCGCTTGATTGAGGAGAGGGTTCCCTGTGGATTCCCGGGTTGTTGCTGCTTGGCAGCCGTGCCTATGAGCCGTTGCCCTGCTTGGGTGAATGCGACCACGGATGGCGTCGTGCGCTCACCCTCTGCGTTCGGGATAATGACAGGCTTGCCGTGGACTAGCACCGCCATGCAGCTATTCGTAGTACCCAAATCGATGCCGATAGTCTTGCTCATGTGGGATCTTTAGCCTTTCACTCGAGCCAATACCGCACCCTTGTCGTCAACGATAAAAGCTTGCTCGACCGCCTCCTTCGAGAAGCAAAACCTATCGGACTTTCCCTGTTCCTCAAATCCGGGGAGACTCTGACAATACGCCCTGACAATCTCGTAAGCTGCGACCACGTCTTTGGTGCGTTTCGCCGCTTGCGGATCATCAGGGTTTTTATCTGGATGATGGGTTATAATTAATTGTCGATAGGCGGATTTTATACTTTCCCAAGAAGCCTTCTCAGGTAATTGCAATAGTTTTCGTGACTTGTCCACCAGCGCAAAGTTTCCCTGATTCAGCTCGATATTAACGAAACTGTATGCTGGCAGGGGTCCTATATAACGAAATGTTAGAGCCTCTTCAAACTCTGTTGCCACTACATTCACCGCGTCGTCAAACTGGTGTTCCTTGTCCTTGTCAACCAGATAATTTCGGTTCAGGATCATTGCCTCTGTTTTGAGGGGGGCGTCCGAGTAGTCTTTTGAAAGCGGGGAGAGATTGTCATGAATCGCGGCAAGAATTTTTCCTTTTTTGATCTCGGCCGCTTCAAACAGTAGCTTACCTGTCTGTACCTGGTCTGCACCCGCCAATCCGGGGTTATCCTTGAGGATCTCTTGAAGTATCTTCGGCAATTCCCACGAGGTTTGGATCACCAGTTCCATCGTCCCTTGCAGTTTGTCAAGGTAGGTTCTCAATTGGATATAGGCCTGCTCCAGAACCCTTGCAACCTCTTGATCATTTTTTGCCGTAAAGCCAAATTTTAGCGGTAGCATTCCATTACTGCCGGTCTGTTCGAAGACAAACAAATTCACCTGTTGATACTTTAGCAGACATGCCTTATGGCTATCTGCCTGTTGTTCGGTCGATATTTCACCAGGCAAACCAAGGTCGAACTGGTCAACATCAATGGTACTCACCACAGCCGTAATATCTCGATAGCTGACCATTTCGAGGGGCGCAGCATCAATCCCCCCTCCTTGGTAGGCAGCCAAATCCGGCGTGCCTGACCGGTTATCGATGGTTGCGTAAATAAAGCGTTTTATTTGCATATGTTCATCCCTCTGCCTTGCATATTGATAGGGTAATAATAGTCATCATTGCAAATTAGGTCTC
Organism: Marinobacter gelidimuriae; assembly: GCF_000372805.1. GTDB lineage: Bacteria > Pseudomonadota > Gammaproteobacteria > Pseudomonadales > Oleiphilaceae > Marinobacter > Marinobacter gelidimuriae. Next base: position 38,239 of record NZ_KB889840.1, read on the forward strand.
TACCCGCAGATCTGGACAAAAATTATAAGGGGGCCACGGGCCTTTCAGTTCCAGTGTCAAGCCGTCCTCGCGCCCGGCTTCCTGCAACGCAGAGAGCGCCGCACGAAAGGCGGGCAAGGCCGGGTCGGACAGCAGGAAACTGCCGTTGAAAACCATGCTCTCCGGGCGTTCGGACGCCTCGCTGGAAAGAAGCCGCAATTCAGCGTTTTCCACAGCATGGGCCGAAAGCACATCGCCCATATTGCGAGTTTGATCCGTCACCCACACCCGTAATGCCGCATCGAGCATGACATCGACCTGCTTCTGCTGCAGATACCGCGCACCCGGCGCTGAAGACATTTTTGCAATCCGGTCCTGGATAGCTGGATTCTCCGCGCTCACGCTAGATCGAGCGCGCTCATCGTCCAGATAAGCCTTGACGCTCCATTCCGATTTGTCGCGCAGCTTTTCAAGAAACACGGCAATACGCTCACGATGCTGGGTCAGGAGTCGGGTCAAGCTCTCCGCCGAGTCAAAGATCGTGCCGAATTTAACCGGCAGAACTGATGAGACGGCCATGATTTTTTCCACGAGCGCGGCATGACGATAGGCCCGTGGCCCCACCCATTCCATGGACTGAAGGTTCTGCTCATTAAATTCACCGGCATCGATTTCTCCGATCACGGCTACGACGCCGTCTCGTTCCAGCGTCAACAGGGGAAAGTGTTCATCAATTCCTGCACCTTCCTGTTGAGACAGTTGTTTCACCATAGCGACACAAGCCGGGCCGGCCAGACAGTATAGATAGATCGAGTTCATCGATTGATACCTGTTAGGGCGGCTTCAAAATGCCGCTGCTGGAGAACCACCGCACCCTCAATCTTGCGAGTGCTTTGCACCCGTTCCCGGACGGCATTGAGCGCCGCGTTCTGACAAATCGCGGCCAGGTCGGCGCCCGAAAGCCCCTCGGTCCGGGGAATTAGTTCTTCGATGGAAAGGCCCTTGGCCAAGCGCTTTTTGCGCGTGTGCACCTTTAAGACGGCAAGGCGTTCCCGTGCGTCTGGGGGTGGGATCGTCACCTTCACGTCGAAGCGCCCCGGACGCAACAGAGCCGGATCAATCATGTCTGGGCGATTCGTTGCAGCCAGGATCAGCACCCCGGTCAGCTTCTCGATCCCGTCCAGTTCCGCCAGGAATTGACCCACCACCCGCTCGCTGACATGAGACTCCGAAGAGCCGCCACTTCTTTGCGGCACCAAGGCATCAATCTCGTCAAAGAACACCAGACAGGGTGCTGCCTGCTTAGCCTTGCGGAACACCTCGCGCACCGCCGATTCCGACTCGCCGACGTATTTCGATAGTAAGGCAGGCCCCTTGATGCTAATAAAATTCATCTCGGACATACTGGCCGCTGCCTGGGCGAGTAGTGTTTTGCCGCAACCTGGAGGCCCGACCAGGAGAATCCCTTTCGGTGGCTTGACATCGGCCGCTTCTAACAACTCTCGATATTTCTGCGGCCACTCGATGGCTTCTTGTAGTAGTGTCTTGACCTCCTCCAAGCCTCCCACGTCATCCCACGTCGTCGTTGGTACCTCGACGAACACTTCGCGCAGCGCCGAGGGCTCCACTTCGCACAGGGCAGACAGAAAATCATTCTTTGATATTTCCAGTTGCATCAACGTCTCATAGGGGAGAGTGGACTGTGCCATATCGACCTCTGGCAAAACTCGTCGCAGGCAGGTCATGGCTGCCTCACGGCACAAAGCTTCGAGATCAGCGCCTACAAACCCGTGTGTGATACGGGCTATCTCGCCCATGTCAACGTCCGTCGCCAAGGGCATGCCGCGGCTGTGAATCTCCAGAATCTGCAAGCGTCCATGACGGTCCGGAACCGGAAGCACAATTTCTCTGTCAAAGCGACCAGGACGGCGCAGTGCCGGATCAAGCAAGTTCGGCAGGTTGGTGGCGGCAATGACAATCACCTTGCCCCGACTCTTCAAGCCGTCCATCAGCGTCAGCAGTTGTGCGACGACCCTGCGCTCAACCTGCTTTTCTCCGCCCAGCTCCTCGCGCTTGGGCGCGATAGCCTCGATCTCGTCAATAAAAATGATACTGGGGGCGTGCTTCTCTGCCTCCTCAAACACCGAGCGCAGCTTGGCTTCCGACTCCCCATAGAACTTGCCAATGATTTCTGGCCCGCTGATAGAGATAAAATAAGCATCAGTCTCGTTAGCCACCGCCCGCGCAACCAATGTCTTGCCGGTTCCGGGTGAGCCGTGCAGCAGTACGCCCTTGGGTGCTTGAATGCCGAGCTTCTCGAAAATCTGCGGGTGACGCAGCGGCAACTCGATCATCTCGCGGATCTTTTGCACCACTGGACCTAGTCCGCCGATGTCTTCATAGGACACGGAGGGGCCCACCGCTTTGCGTTTTTCCTGCCCCACTGGTGCCACATCAACCGTCAAAAGGGTGGTCGGTGCAATCAGAACCGGCCCCTTCGGTGTCGTCTCGCGGACGATAAATTCAGTGTGCCGACTGCCGAACAAAGTCGCACGGATTCGATCGCCTTGAATCACTGGAAGGCCATCCAGAAGGCTCCCGATATACTTCATATCACGCTCGCCTGGCACGACATCGGTGGGCGAAAGAACCAGCTTCTGCGCCGGCTGCGTGGCCACTTTTCGTACTGTCACGATCTCATCGAGTGCCACTCCGGCATTCCCCCGAGAGAGGCCATCGAGCTGCACCTTGGCCCCGTTCCTGGACTCCTTGTATGCGGGCATCAGCTTGCAGACACTGCTGCGTTTCCCGGAAACTTCAATGATCTCGCCAATCTTGGCCCCCAGCGCCTCAATATCGGCCGGATCCATCCTGGCTAGCGCCCGACCAGCGTCCTTGCCGAGGGCTTCACTGACTTTAAGCCGCAGCGCGCCTTCGGCCGGCTTCTTCGTCTCACGGGTTTTTTTCTGCATCGAACTCTCCGGTTTTCGCCACGCGGTCATCCCCTCATTTCACAAGACGAGAGAACCAAGGGGTGCGCTTATTTATTGAGCTTTATTTCCACGATTCCGCCCCTGCAGATAAAGCTCATCTTGTCCGATGAGAAGCTGGTCGGCAAGAGCATTTCCTTACGATATTTTTTCTCACCCCGCTCGGCTGCCAGCGTGAGGATATCGTCATGGACTTCCAGCCGCACATCTTCCTGCGTGATGCCTGGCACTTCAGCGACGATCAGGATATGCGTTGGCTCATCGAACAGATCGGTCATGGGTTCCCGAATTTCCAGGACTTCCACGACGCCGCTGCGCTCGTCCTTTCGAATGTTGCCGAAGGGTTCGACTTTGACCCCTTGTTCGCCCAAGCCGGTCTTGACCGAAAACCCGTACACGCCCTGCAGACGTTTGTCCGGCCCCAGATCGAACTCGCCGCTCTTGCTCGTGACGCCGCCGGCTTTGTCCGCCTCGTCAGCCAGTTTTCCAAGCTGGTCGATGAGCCCGCCGAGCCCGCCTAAAAATCCGGGCAAGCCCGACTCTTCAGGCTTAGACGCTACCGGCCCTGCGAACAGACCCCCGAGCCGGCGCCGGATCTCTTCCAGGCGCTGTTTGCCTTCGGAAAACTGCCCTGATCTGTCCTTGTTTGCCATGTGTTTCTCCTAAGTTTGTTGGCGCTTCGTCCTTGAAGCCGTTCAGCTCGGTGCGGCCGGTTGGCGGGCAAGGTCTTGCTCCAAATGGGCGATTCGCGCTCGAAGCGTATCGAGTTCCTGATTGTCATCTTGCTGCTTCGCCCCCGAATTGAGATAGGGATTGGTCATCCACCAATCAATGCCCATCTCTTGGGCCTTGTCCACGGAACAAATCAAAAGGCGGATCTGAATCGTCAGCAATTCGATATCCACCAGGTTGATCTTGATATCGCCGGCGATCACCACGCCCTTGTCCAGAATACGCTCCAGAACATCGGCAAGAGTGGACGAATCTGTGGAGTGCGTCATTGAGCTTTCGTTGTTATCCATCATGTTTGTCCTAAAGTAATTTTCCCAGCGGACCTAGATCAAGGTTCAGTTCGTCATCGGTCAGTCCGAACTCTTTTTTCAGCCATTCCATTTCCTCACCCAATCTTAAAAGGGTCAGACCCAAGCGCTCGATTTCTTCCTCCGAAAGCGTGCCACCCTCTATGCGCCGGAGCGACTGCTTTTCCAGCAATTGCCGGATCAACTCAACCAACGTCAGAACAAGTTGCCCGAGTCCTTTGCGCATATTTTCCGGATCGAGCGCTATACGCGGCGACGGCGCCGGGCTTTCGGGTTCTGTCATGCTTGTCCTTCCAGTGCCCGCTTCAGCTTCGCTTCATTGGCGGTTTCTACCGAAGTCAGTGTGAGGTTCAGGCCCAGATAGATCAAATCGATATCGGCCACCGAAATAACGATTTCGCCGACCACCACCACGCCTGTGTTCAAAACCCGGTCCAGGGTTTCGCACAAAGACATGCTGTCTGAATAGCTGACAGGTTTATTCATCGTCACAGAACTCCTTCAAATCACAACAAGCGCTCATACATGTAGCGTGCCGCATGCCTAGCGCCGTCGCGTTCATGTGCTTCAGCTAATTTCAGCAGGGTCGCGTGTGCGACCAGCGCTTGCGCCGTCTCGGGATGGTTTTCCAGCAACGCCCAGTACATCTCCATCGCCTGCCGCATATTGCCTTCACTGCGGTAGCGGTGCGCCATGCCCAGCAGACGATCGAGTAAACTGCCCCCCGTAGCTTCTTCCGCGCTACCGGTTGGTGCAATCGCCGGTTTCGTCATACCCAATTCTGTTTCTGCTTGCATACAATGTTCCTTTTTTAGTAATGTTGATCGTGTGGGCTTGGGTTCAAGCTGTCATAGAGTGAGCGCCCCAAGCTGCCCAGCCGCTCCCGCTCAACTGATTCTTGCCGGTATACGATGGTGAGGTTTTGCTCTCGAAATGTCTCCTGATACCGCTCCAACAGAAGCCGCTCACCGCGCCGCAGAAGAGCCACGCTTGGACCTTGAGTAAAGTTAGCGGCAGGATGACTTTCCGCAATTTGTCTTGAGCCGCCGTCTTATCACTCTCAGACCAGGCGCAGCAATGGGACTATTCGCCACCCTTGGATGGCGTATAAAGTCGCGTCTCGTCGTCCCTCTGGGCCTTTCCTTTTTCGATCAACCCCTTCATGATTTTACCGACTGCCATGGCATACAACGACACCTGCTCGCCGATTTGGGTGGCAGAAATACCACTCGGGTTTTCCCGCACGACTTGGAGCACTCTTTCCTCATCTGACATCTCGGATTCGTGTGTGCTTGGCTGCGATTTTGCTTCGGTTTCTGGGCGAGCTACCGGCTCTTCAGTCTCGCGCGTTCCAAACCCCAACTTTTCGATCAGCTTTCCCTCCATTCCAAAAGCCCCATCCTCCGCCCTGGCGGCTACTTGGTTAGCCCTTGTGGCCCCCGTGCCAAACCAAGCCACATGGGCGGCCGTGTTTTGAGCCTGATTTTCTTTTCTCTGCTCGGCAACCCCGATAAACAACTCTTTGTTATCTGCCTGAATTTCTTTTCTCAGCTCAGCGACCCCGCGCTTCATGTCGGCAACGAACTCCGCGCGCACTTTGGACTCCTGCTCCCCCTCGCGTTTGCGCATCACCTCGTTCGCCGCGCGTTCCTTGTTTTCTGCCTGATTTTCTTTTCTCAGCTCAGCAACCCTGTTCGTTATGTCGGCAACGAACTCCACGCGCACTTTGGACTCCTGCTCCCCCTCGCGCTTGCGCATCACCTCGTTCGCCGCGCGTTCCTTGTTATCCGCCTGATTTTCTTTTCTTAGCTCGGCAACCCTGTTAGTTATGTCGGCAACGAACTCCACGCGGTCGCGATGTCCAGTTTCCATCTCTTCGCACAATCGCGCCAAATCATTTGCTCTATTCATATCAAATACCCCGTTTTTCAGCATCCAGATTTTGATGCCCATAAATTACCCACAACCGGACGACAGCAAGTCTCTCGCCCGGCTGGGTAACTGTCAAGGATCGACTTTACGCCGGCGCTGCTGCGCTGGCTGTGAGGCCAATGGCCTCCGCATACTTAAGGTAAGTTTCGACCGACGCAATCACTACGCGTAACTCGACTGATAGCAGCTCAATCCCGACTAAGGACACTTTGACCCAAGCATCGATGACGATACCTTTGTCCAAGATGCGATCTACTACTTCTGCCAGACTTGAAGAGTCTGTTGATTTTTGTACGTTTGCCATGTTATAAGCTCCATTTTTTCCCCAAACGGTCTAGACCGAACGATCGAAATTCGTGCGTTACTGCCGGAATAGGGGAGTAATTTCCGGCTGCAATTAGTTACAGGCAAATTAAGTGCCAACACAGTAGTGGGAAGTTCCCCCTCACTCTCAACGGGGGATTTACGCATTAAAGAAGGTCCGCATAAGTCCGTGTGATTGGGCCAGTCGAAGCCAAAAACCTGTATAACGACAACTTGTTGCATACCATAGCCAAACTAAGGTGTTTTGTGCAGAGTTTCCTTTTGCCATTGAATATCAAGGAACTGAACTCAGGGATTAGGACGATCACTCATGGTGCTAATTTCAGATATAGGGAATATTTCCCCTATATCTGATGAAAGTAGGTAGAAATTTTCTAGGAGTGTTGCCCCTATTTCGTTTTGGCCCCCTTGGCGCTAAGTGATGGCAGAAGGTGCTTTACCTGTATATCCGGGTGCAGAAGCGCTTCCACCGAGTGAGCCAGTCCAAGGAACAGGAAACCGATCTCGTCGTCGCACAAGGTGTCGTTGATGCGTTGGGCAATGTAGTGATCTCGTTCGGCCAGGAGTTTGCGGCCCTCGTCGATCGCCGGCGATCACCACGCCCTTGTCCAGAATACGCTCCAGCACATCGGCGAGTGTGGACGAATCTGTGGAGTGCTTCTCCCGCTGATCGACATGGAGAGCAAAGCGAAGTCGATTAGTCGCCAGTAGGCAACGCGTTTTTGCATTTTCGTAATAGAGCGATAGCGAACAGTGGAGAATAATGTTAGAAAAGGCTTTCTGTTGCCGTAGAGTTCATTGTGGTAATAGTATGTAGCCAGACCTGAGCTTGCGACAGTGTGGCGGAAAGCTATGGACGGAGGACGGCTGGGGAGCCGAAGGCATTAATGGTCGCGTTAAGTTTTTGCTGCTTGCTTGGCCTCGGATGCCCAAAACAAGCTATCGCAAAAGTAGCGACTCGCTGGCGCGCCACCGGTTGGTGCAATCGCCGGTTTCGTCATACCTAATGCTGTTTCTTCTTGCATACAAGTTTCCTTTTTTAGTAATGTTCAACGTGCTGTTGATCGTGTGGGCTTGGGTTCAAGCCGTCATAGAGTGAGCGCCCCAAGCTGCCCAGCCGCTCCCGCTCAACTGATTCTTGCCGGTATACGATGGTGAGGTTTTGCTCTCGAAATGTCTCCTGATACTGCTCCAACAGAAGCAGCTCCCCGCTCCGCAGCGCGGAACAGGTCAGACAGGAAGACTCCGGCGTGAGCATATTTGCGAACAGCACCGGAACCGCGACCCGCAGCCGCTCACAAGCAGCCACCAGGTCCCTGGTTTCTTCATACGCCATCTCGGTGGGAATCGTCACCGCCATCAACGCCGCCCGTTCCGGGTCGGTCAGAACGCGCCGGAACTGTTTCACCTTCTTGGAGAGTTCCACCATGGCCTGCGTAATGTGAGGTAATCTGAATACTTGCCGGTATTTAAGGAATATGCCGAAAAAAGTCTTCAACCAGGCCTCGATCAGCTCCGGCATCTCCAGAAAGCGCAGAAGATGCCCAGTTGGAGCAGTATCCAGAATGACCAGGTCGTAGCGTCCCTGGTCCAGCAGTTCCACGACCCGCGTGATCGCAAGCATCTCATCCAGACCCGGTGGGGCGGTGTCCATGAGGCGCTCTATCACTTCCTGATCGAATTCAACATGGATATGCGCCTGCGCGGAGAGGCGCTCAAATACCCCCGCCACTTCATCGGCATAGAGTTGTTTTAATCGTGCGTACTCAGCTTCTGGATCGAGCTCGATCGCGCTCAGACCGCGGCTCAGCCGCACCTCTTCAGGTCCGATCTGCCGGTTCAAGCAGGCGGACAGTGAATGTGCCGGATCGATGGAAACAAGCAGAATCTCCTTGCCTTGCCACTCTTCAGCCAGCCGCAGTGCCGAAGCGCATGCCAGGGTTGTTTTCCCCACCCCGCCCTTGCCCGCAAACAAGAGCAGCCTCATCGAGGAAGAGGGAAGGCAAGCCGGGTTTTCCACCGCAGCGAAAGACCCGAAAGCGAGAGCAGGCGCAGGCGCAGGGGAAAGCGGCTGCCACGCGTCCAGCGGCCGCAACTGCGCCCACAGGGATGTCAGTCGCTCCGTGCCCCGCGTTTCTTCAAGGAACAAGGGCAAGCCCCATGGCGCATGGCCGGGAAAGGTCCGCTGGATGTCGGCGATCAGCGCTGTTTGAGTCGCCACCCGCGCCGAGCAGAGCGGGCAATCAGGCTGAGAATGGAGCAGCCGATTAACCACCAGCTCGCGCACTGGAATCTGAAGCGAGGCCAGTTCCTCCAGCATCCGGCGCGTGACATGCACGCTGAGCCTCTCGGCCAGCAACACCGGCACGAAGCGACATTGTGTTGACGACTGAAGCAATGTCCACAGGTAGCGCAGGTCGGATGCCATCTCTTGCAGATAGATATCTGCTGCATCCTTGGCGTAACGTTTGCTGAACAACTTCACCATAAACCGATGTTTGGCCAGCATCGAGTCCAACACGACTAGCCATTTGCGCATCAGCTCGGGAAGCTCGAGCAACCGAAGCGTGTGGCCAGCCGGCGCCGTATCTACCACGATGCAGGCATAACGCTCTTCCTTGACCCATGCCACGATCTCTAGCAAGGCCATCATTTCATCCAGACCCGGCATCGACAAGTCCAACAGTTGAGCGATATCTGCCTCATCAAAAAACGTGCCGCGCAGCGCGATAGTGCGTAGATGATGGTGATGCCGCGCCCGAAACCGCGCCAGACTGCCCTGCGGGTCAATTTCCCGCAGCGTCAGGTTTTGACCCAACGCGCCGCCAGCCAGACAGTCACGCAGAGAATGGGCCGGGTCGGTGGACACCAGCAAGTACGAACGTGCGGGATGCTTCGCGGCCAAGTGGAGCGCAGCCGCAGCCGCACAGGTGGTTTTCCCCACCCCGCCCTTCCCGCCAAACAGCAGCAGACGCAAGCCCTCGTCTCCAAGGAAACCCGGCAAGGAACGAGAGGCGCTAATCGTCACGGTTCATTGCCCTCGGATTCATCCATCGCTTCAGTCTCGTCTAGTGCGCCCCCCTCGCGCTCCCAGATTTCATCTAGCCGGTCAAGCAGCACCTTCTCTTCGGCCGCAAACTGCTCATCCGTGAGCTCCCCGGTTTCGAGCTGCATGTAAAGCTCGCTCAGCGCGTGGGTGACGTTATCGGCCTCTCCGTCAATTTCCTGCTGCGCCGATTTGTGGACTTCCTTGAACATCCAAAACAGGCCGTTGAACGGCGCGAGCAGAATGTTATCGACGAGAAACATGGCTGCTCTTTATATTAAGCTCGATATGGACGAAATTGTGAGGAGCCCAAGGACCGTTGAAATCGAACGCGAAGTTATTGTCGAATTGACCGGCCGCCGCCAACACGGCGTCTTCAAATGCTTTGAGGTCTTCGCGCTTGACTAGGCAGGCCAGATTCATCACCTCCAGATTATTGCGTGCCGGGTTGTGTTTAATATCCGCGCAGTGGTTACTCAGCACCGACAGAACCGTTGCCGTATGGGTCTCCCGGTCCTCGGCCAGCGCACGGTCGAACTGACCTCCCAGCTCGATCTTGATCCCGTGCTTGGGTTCTTGCAGACCCCCGTACGCGGTATCACGCGCGTCCCTCAGGTCGTGGTGTGTGCTGACTATATATTCATAAATGTTCGGCACATCGAAGCGCACGCGCAGCCCCATTTCTACCTTCCCCCTCAAGCTGTCAAGTTGTTCGACGAGGAGCGCGCTGTTTTTGGTAAGAAGATTCTGCACCGCCTGGTAGCTGTCGGCAATAGTGCCAAAAGCCACCGGCAGTACGGTGCTCTCCTGCATCAGCAGTTTGATCACGCCATTGTGAGATGCCAGGTTGGCGCGCTCGGGCCGCACGCGTTTAGCGGCAATGCTACTGACCACTGCTGCAACCGGGCCTTCGATAATCGTTGTCACGCGTGCGCCGTTGATGCCGATATCTTCCCATTTGCCGGCTTGGCTGGCATCGACAATGGCGTACAAGTACCGCTGTGGTGTGGACGGCTTAACCATGTTCATATCGGAAATCCTCTAATATTGTATGGTTCAACTCGTACTTTCTTCGATGCTGGTCTGGCCACGCTCCTCGCCCTCAAAATCGTCGTAGGTTTCATCAAGGCCCACGCTGTGCCCGCAAAAGCCAGACAGTTATTCATATTATCTATTCCACCGTTCTATCCGCCACCAAGTCTCTCAGGCTATAGGCAACGATGTTGAGATCGCGGTCTACCCTAACCAGGTATGCTTTACAGTCGAACACTTCCTTCTGGACTGGTAATGCTAAAGCCCGTATGGCTTCATTCGGCAGGTAGACGTCCGCTTCCGCCTCCCATAATCCCACCTCGGCATCAACCTGGACCAGCTTTGTCACCTGCACCTCCAACACCTCCGGCTGCTGCCTCAAGAACTCGTAGACCGCCTGTTGAACCTCTGCGATGCCCGGCAGGCGGCCCTCCGATTTAGATTTATCTGTATCTGTATCTGTATGCTGTATCGGTTGCGCCATGGTGACGCTATCAAGAATCTTTGTCATGCTGAAATTTTCCTTTGCAGTTGCCTGCCAGTCCTGACGCTTGTCTACGCGCTCATACGATCCCTTGCCCCTTGCAGGGGGTGCAGTAAAACACTCCGTCTTTGCCCGTCCCCAAACATTTGACGCAGGTGCCGGCATCCTTGGAGACGGACGCCACCCCCCGCCCTTTGCAGGATAGACAGGTCATCCCGCTGCCTTCGCGGCCAGAGCCGCGGCACTTCAGGCAGGTGACCACGGGCGGGGTCACCTTGAGCTTGCCGCTGGCGCCACAGACGGAACAGCGGCTTGCGTTGCCATACTTCGGATCCTCGCCGCTGCCGCGGCAGAAGGCGCAGGGGACCGAGTCCACGAAGCGCTTTTTTCGGGAATTTCTCCCTTGGACTTTTGCCAACCTGGACAAAATTTGCTGGGCGTATTCCATTTGGCTATCTCCCTTCTGTCCGTAGGCCGCGGGCCGCGGGCGGGAGCACACGTAATGGACCCGCCACACGTCCAAAATGCCCATGCCACTGCTTGTTGAGCCAGAGGCGCTGCGCCTCGTGCACCATCAGTCTCTCTTCTTCACGGCAGAGTCGCTGTGTGTCATGGTGTGCCAACGCCACTCCGGTGGCGTTAGGGGCCGAGCGGAAACTCTTGACGTTTCGGCTTTGGCGGATATGTTTCATACTTTTGATCGTGAGCATTATTACACTCTCATTTTAGTTTTAGTACTTGAGCGTGAACCCACCTCTGGCCTGGCGAGGGGAGACCTTCCCCGGGGGGGTAGGAGTCTCGCTGAGCTTGCTGCTTTCACTGGCGTTGCACATTTGCATGAGTACTTTCGTTTCGGCCTCGATTTCCGCTAGGCGGACGTCAACATCGTCAATGCGGTCTTGCGCCCTCACTCTATCGTTGTCTCGACGCACTTTTTCCATCGCCAGTATCGCGAGCTTCATGAATTTCCGTTGAGGGTTTTTCGTCTCACTCACCAAATCCGTTACCGATCGGATGCTCCGCAATCCTTTTCGAGGATTGTTTCTGGGTATGGCCATGTCTTCACTCCTTTCGCTTCGTAGAACTATCGCTATTCGGCCCTGTTGCCGAGTTTCCGTGCAGGCCCGCAAAATTTCTGGATCGCCTCACCCAGCTTCTGAGGCATGAGCGACTCGCCCTCACGGGTGACATTGGCCGTCTCCGCATTAACGAACACATCCCGGGCGACCCACTGAAAGACAGGGTCATTCCACCGGGCGTGCGCCCCGCGGCTACCGAGAATTCGCGCAATCGTGATACAGCCCCGGATCGTCGGGCGGTGGTTGTTTACGCCGACACCGCGCAGCTCCCTCGCGATATCCACGATGACCTCGGCATCCTTCTCTCCAATGCCCGACTTAGCCATAGTGATCCGGATCTCTGTCTCTCGATCATAGTGATCCATCCTGATGGTGACCATCCGGTCCATCAGGGCGTCCTGGAGATTGTGAACGCCCGCGTACTCCTCCGGATTCGACGTAAAGATGGCCCGGAAGCCCGGGTGCACCTCCAAGTACCCCTCTCCAGAGTCGCGGAGCTTTGGCATACTGAGAATCTTTTCCGACAGGATGCTCAAGAGCACGTTATTCGCCTCTGGGCGCGAACGGGTGAACTCGTCGTAGATCAGGGTATCCCCGTTCGCGCAGGCGGAGGTGAGGCGGTTGTCCACCCACAAGGTCTTCATCTCCTCTTCGGTCTTCAACACGGAATGGATGAAGTTGTCGACCAGTTTTTTCTTTTTGTAGCCGGATTCACGGCCGACCAGGTCGGAACTCCCGAACTCATCATCCCCATGGATGAGGCTGACTGGCCGGCCAAGCGTCGCGGCGATGTGGAACGCAAGGGTGGTTTTCCCTGTTCCCGCCGGGCCGGAAAAGTGGACCGCGTACCCCGCCCCCAGATAGGCCAAGGCGCGGTCAGCCAGCTCTTGGACGTGCGTCGTTAAGACGAATTCGTCACTGGACTCAGGTAGGATGGTATCGTCATTTATCTGGACTTTCTCGATGCCCTCACTATATTTACCTGTATCATTGTTGCTCATTGATATTTCCTTGAATCATTGTTTATACGGTTCTTTATTGACTCTTAAACCTCATTCGCCTTGCTCATTCCGCAGAGACCCAGCCCCGACCACGGCACGTCAGACAGCACATCGCCGAGGCCGAGGTATCGTCGCCCGTGCCCTGGCACTCCGGGCAGACCCTTGTGGGCCCGGCCGGTGCGGGAATTACCCCTGCGCCGCGGCAGACCGTGCAGGTAAGCGTCTTGATCGCCCCGCTGCCCTGACAGTGTGCGCACCCCACGTAGGGAGCCTGCACCTGCACGGTGCCTTTCCCTCCGCAGACGCAACACGTAGAGAGAGAGGACATGATCCCGAAGGGGTCCTTTCCCTTGCCTCGACAAAAAGCGCAGCGAACATGTTCCATTGTGACTCCAAGTTCATTTTTCATCATTACCTCAATACTTATCTTGCGTTAGCAGGGACGTCTAACGACCTAGATCTTTTTATTGATGGCTTCCCTTTTTTCTTCGCTGCGGCAGCGACACGCTCTACTTCCTTCACAGCTATTTGTGCCCGTGTAGGCCCAAACCAGGCCGCATGAGCGGCCTGGTTTTCGTCTATGAATCCCTTTCTGAGGTCAGCAACCGTTCGCATCAGGTTGGTCACGAATTCCGTGCGGGCGCGGTGTCCAGCTTGTATCTCCTCGCGGAGTCGCCCCAAATTTTCTGCGCTGCTCATACTCACCTCCCTTTAGCCCCTTGGCTAAAGGGCTGATTCATTTTATGTTGCTTCTGCACCACCGAACCAACTCTTGTCAGGCTTAACGTTCCGAGCCAACGTGGTTTTCACGCTGTGCCATACCAAGCAGCATGGGCGGCCGTGTTTTGAGCCTGATTTTCTTTTCTCAGCTCAGCAACCCCGATAAACAACTCTTTGTTATCCGCCTGATTTTCTTTTCTCAGCTCAGCAACCCTGTTCGTTATGTCGGCAACGAACTCCACGCGGTCGCGCTGTCCGACTTGCATCTCTTCGCGCAATCGCGCCAAATCATTTGCTCTATTCATATCAAATACCCCGTTTTTCAGCATCCAGATTTTGATACCTAGGAAGCGCCCGACCGGAAGAGACCTCAAGCCTCTCTCGGTCGGGCAACCATTACTGAGCTACCTTACGCCGGCGATGCTGCACTGGCTGTGAGGCCAATAGCTTCCGCATACTTGAGGTAAGTTTCGACCGACGCAATCACTACGCGCAGCTCAATCGACAGTAGTTCGATGCCGACCAAAGATACTTTGACCCAGGCGTCAATGACAATACCTTTGTCCAAGATACGGTCAACTACTTCTGCCAGACTTGAAGAGTCTGTTGATTTTTGTACGTTCGCCATTTAAATAGCTCCTAAAGTTTCTTCTGTAGGGTCTAAACCCATGTGTTACGGCCGGAATAGGGTTAACTTCCGGCCGCACTTGGTATAAGCAGATTACGTGCCAAAACGCAGGGGAATGAAAACCTTCCCCGCTCCCAAGGGGATATTTGCGCATTAGGGAAGGTCTGCACAGGTCCGTTTTGGACGAGTCAGGATAATAAATAAAAATTAAAAATCAACACGTTATAAAAACTCTTCAGCAAACTCAGGGAGAGCGCTGTCCTTGTGCCGAGCTTCTTTGGCCCTTGTGTCCAGGTGACTTAGCACGGGGGAGGGATAAGCATTCACGCTTCGAATTTGAGATGTAGGGAATATTTCTCCTATTTTACATAAAAATAGGTAAAAGCTTACCGGGAGTGTTGCCCCTATTTCGTTTTGGCCCCCTTGGCGCTAAGTGATGGCAGAAGGTGCTTTACCTGTATATCCGGGTGCAGAAGCGCTTCCACCGAGTGAGCCAGTCCAAGGAACAGGAAACCGATCTCGTCGTCGCACAAGGTGTTGTTGATGCGTTGGGCAATGTAGTGATCTCGTTCGGCCAGGAGTTTGCGGCCCTCGTCGATCGCCGGCGCGGCATCGGCTTTCTCGGATGCAGACGGGGCCGCCAGTCCGGCGCGGAGCAATGTGAGCTCCTGCATCAGTAAATCCGAGGATTCGGTTCCCATCAACGTGGCCCCTTTTTGCATCAAGTCCAGCAGCAATTGATGGTTCTTGCTGCCGCGACCGGCCACCTCCTTCACGAGCTCTTCTTCGCGTCCACATTCAGGTAAGCCGTCCTGGTAAAGACGAATTCTTTCATACGGCAAGGCCATGGCCTCGATCAACTGCCAGATCAACTGACGAATGCCAGTCCAGAGTCCGTGAATCACCTCCAGATGCTGCTCCCATTTGGTCAAGCCGTACTTTTGCACGTACTCCTGTTTGGCTTGATCGGAGAAGGACCCCATGTCCTGCTCTGTATGAATAATGGGGACTAGGATAAGCAATCGCATGGCAAATTCCCTTATGTGTTTACGGGTGGGCTTGGATTCGAAAGAAATTTGAAGGGCTCTTTTATACGAGAGGAAATTTAAGAAACGCCAGTATGCGGCTCAGCAAAAAAAGTGGCAAAATTCGATGGCTATATCGTACGTTAAACAGGGGCATCGCGTTTCCCTAAAATCTTGTGAAACTTCAATTTACTGCAAAGCGTCTTGTAATCGATCTGAAGTAGGCGTGCGGCCAATGCCTTGTTGTTATTTGTCTGCTCCAACATCCGGGACAATATCTGTCGTTCTGCAGAGTGGCGTACCGCGTCGATGATATCCTTAAACGGAACCTGTCCGTCCGGCCCTTGCGGGAAGGCGTTCAGGTGGAGCGGACACGATGCGTCGCACAAGCTACGGGAAGTCTGCGGTGTGGGTGTTGGACCAAGGTCACGGGGATAGCCCGAAGTGTTGGGGGATAGCCCGAAGTGTTGGGAGATCGCATCAGCGGTAACCATGCCGTTTTGATCCATATTCAGCACCAGCGCGTGGCGAATCGCATTGCGCAGTTCGCGGACATTGCCCGGCCAGTCTTGATGCTGGAGTAAATCGAGTCCTTCTTCCGAAATGCCGGTGACGGACGTGCGGTGTTCTCGGCGCTCAATGTCCAAGAAGTGTCGGACCAGATCGGGGATATCCTCTTTGCGTTCGCGCAGGGGTGGAAGAACTACAGGGTATTCGTTTAGCCGGTAATAGAAATCCGAACGGAATTCCTTCTTTTGAATCATCTGTACGAGACTCACATTGCTCGCTGCAATGATTCGGGCCGTTAGCCGGCGCGTGTGCGTTCCGCCAATCCTTCGAAACTCCCGGGCCTCGACGACCCGCATGAGACGGGTCTGCATCAGCAGCGGAAGACTGCTGATTTCGTCGAGGAAAAGGGTTCCCCCCTGGGCTAGGTCGAACACTCCAGGGTGGGATTCAACAGCCCCAGTGAACGCCCCTTTCTTATGCCCAAAGAGCTCGGACTCGATCAGCGACTCGGGGATGGCGCCGCAGTCCAGCACGATAAACGGCCCGGCCCTCTGGGAACTGAGGTCATGGATGGCCCGGGACACAAGCTCCTTTCCGGTCCCCGTTTCCCCATGTAATAAGACCGTCAAATCGGTCGGGGCGACGTGTTTCACGGCATGAATAACTCTCTGGGCTTTAGTCCCCACCCCCATGGACTCAATCAGGCACGCCAGTGTCTCTGCCTCTTCCGGTTGCATCAAAACGCGTGGCACCGATCTACTTTCTGGCTCGAGCCAAGGCACCGGCTTCGCTAGTACGCGCCGCAAGCTGCGTTCGAGCAACTGATGGTCATAAGGCTTGGTTACGTAGTCATTGGCGCCGCGCCTGAGTGACGCCGCCGCATCCTGAGTATCCCCGTAGCCTGTGAGCATAATCACAGGGGTGTCATGCTGTTTGCGGATTTGCTCCAGCACCTCATGGCCGCTCAGATCAGGCATACGAACATCGAGCAACACTGCATCAACCCTCTGCGTTGACAGGGTCGCCAGTGCGTCTCTTCCGGTCTCCGCCTGCAGCGGCACAAAGCCCACTTTCCGAACGAAGGTGGAAAGGGCCCAGCGGGCGTCCTCCATGTCGTCCACTATGAGAACCGTGATCGCGTCAGTCATGTGATCCCTCATTTTCGTTATTGTAGCCGCGCCCTGAGGGCGCTTTGACTATCCCCCTCTGTCAGGCTCAAAGAGCTTTACAAAAAACTTTGGAGTTGCGCTGGGTGTTGTAAACCGCCAGTCTCGGGCCCGGCAGCGACTGTACCGGCATCGCTTTGAAATCGCGTTCGCGAAACCAGTGCTCGGTTTGCGTGGTCAGCACAAACAGGCGCTGAAAACCCTGAGCACGAGCCTGCTGTTCAATCATCGCCAGTAGTTCATCGCCGCGTCCTGCGCGGCGGTAATTGGGGTCTACTGCAAAACAGGACAGCTCGCCAGCGTCATCCTGGCCATAAGGGTATAGCGCGGCGCACCCAACAATGGTGCCGTCGCGTTCGGCCACCACAAAACGGCTAATTTCGGTTTCCAGCATTTCTGGCGAGCGCCGCACCAGAATGCCCTGCTCTTCCAGCGGATAAATCAGATTGGTAATACCGCCCACGTCTTCTACCCTGGCAGCTCGGATCTGCTCGTAAGTGTCGCCACTGACCAGAGTACCGGAACCGTCACGGGTAAACAGCTCCTTGAGCAGCGCACCGTCATCCAGATAGCTGATGATGTGAGCGCGGCGCACGCCCTTGACACAGGCAACGCACGCCGCCTTTAGCAGCTCTGCATCGTGGCCTGTCACCTGGCCAGCACTCAACTGGTCGGCTGCCTGAGCCGCAGATAATTCACGCACCAGCGTGCCGTCCGCCGTCAACAGGCCTGAGGCGTCGATAAATATCATCAGCTTTTCAGCGCGCAAAGCGGCCGCAACCTGGCTTCCAACGTCTTCGTAGGATAGATTAAAAACGTCACCGGTGGGGGAGAAACCCATGGGTGGCAACAACACGATCTGGCCTTGGTCGAGCAGCTTTTCGATACCGGAAACATCAACGCGCCGAACCTTGCCGGTATAACCAAAATCGACACCGTCTAATACGCCAACCGGTTTAGCGGTCACATAGTTGCCACTGCACACCCGTATGCGGGCATTGTGCATGGGCGAACTGACAAGGCCCATAGACAACTGGCTCTCAATGTATGCCCGCAATCCGCCTATGGCTTCCATCACCAGCGGCAATTGCTGTTCGGTGGTTACCCGCAAGCCGCGGGCAAAGGTGGATTCAAGGCCGGCGTCTTGCAGCCGCTGTTGTATCTGGGAGCGGGCACCGAACGCTACGACTAATCGCACGCCCAAGCTGCTCAGCAAGGCAATATCGTGAACGATATTGATGAAATTTTCCTGGCTGATGGCATCGCCCGGCAGGGTCAGTACCACGGTACGGCCGCGGTGTGCATTAATGTAAGGCGACGAATGGCGAAAGCCGTGCAACCAGCCGTTGGCGTTCAATTCAAATCTCCGGGCAAAAGGAATATTACAAACAAAACTGCCTCACAAGCTGACGCAGAATGTTAACGGTCGGTGCAACCTGTGATTGCGCCAGAAACTCGTCGGGCTGGTGAGCCTGGTCAATAGAGCCGGGGCCCATAACCAGAGTTTCCAGACCCAAGCGCTGCATCCACGGCGCCTCTGTGGCGAAGGCGACCGATCCTGCGGTGTGGCCAGTGAGTTTTTCGCAGGCCGCAACCAGAGCGGCATCCGCTGCTGTTTCAAACGGCGGCACGCCGTCAAATAATGGTTCAAACTTGAGCTTCAGGCCGCGCTCATTGGTCACTGGCGCTATCTTTTCTAAAATGGCCTGGCGCAGAGCGCGAGCGCCATTCATCGAGCTCTCCTCGTCGGCGGTAGCAAATCAATCACACCACGATTACTGGAATCCCACTTCGCCGCCGGCCACCAGACGCCGCCCTTGTAACCGGCCCAGGCCAAAACGGTTAAAATCAGCAGCCATAACAACAGGCGTTTCATGCCTTCACTCCTTGCACATAGGATCCGTTTTTAGAGATCAGTTCCTGGAGATCAAGGTACCCACACCTTCGTCGGTGAAGATTTCCAGCAGGCAGGCATTGGCCACACGGCCGTCAATAATGTGCGACGTGCGCACGCCGTTTTCAACCGCACTTAGAGCGCAACGTATTTTCGGCAACATGCCACCGTGGATGGTACCGTCTTCAATCAGGTCGTTGACCTGGCTGGCGGTCAAACCGGTCAGCACCTTGCCATCTTTGCTTTTCAAACCGGAAACGTTGGTCAGAAGAATGAGTTTTTCGGCTTTCATGGCTTCAGCCACTTTGCCGGCCACCAGGTCGGCGTTGATGTTGTAAGACTTGCCATCCGGGCCAACGCCGATGGGGGCAATAACCGGTATCACGTTGCCGCGGGTGAGCATGTCAATAACGCTCACGTTCACACTGACCACTTCACCCACACGGCCGATATCGATAATTTCGGGGCGCTCCAGCTCCGGGCTGCGATCAACCACTTCCAGTTTTCGGGCGCGGATCAAATTGGCGTCTTTTCCGGTCAAGCCAATGGCCGTGCCGCCCTCGGCGTTGATCAGCGACACAATTTCCTTATTAACCTGGCCGCCAAGCACCATTTCAACCACGTCCATCGTCTGGGCGTCGGTCACCCGCATACCGTTCACAAAGCGTGACTCGATATTTAATCGCGCCAGCAACTCACCAATCTGCGGCCCGCCGCCGTGCACTACAATGGGGTTGATACCCACCAACTTCATCAACACCACATCACGGGCAAAGCTGCTTTTAAGGTCCTCGTTTTCCATGGCGTTGCCGCCGTATTTGATGACCACGGTCTTACCGGTAAAGCGCTGGATATAGGGTAGCCCCTTGCTGAGTACTGACGCTACCTGAACGGCTGTTTCACGATTCAACGACATGCTTTTGCCTTACTGTTATAAAATTCGGATGTCACCACGAGGGTTCAGAATGTGATATTCAGCTCTGGTGCCACTTGCCGAAGCTGCTCACGAAACACGGTTTTGATGCGCGCCAGCGCCTCTTCGGATTCTGCTTCAAAACGCAGCACCAGCGCCGGTGTGGTATTGGAAGCCCGGCACAGGCCCCAGCCGTCGCCATACTCCACCCGCACCCCGTCAATCGTGCTGATACTGCCGTCGCCAAATTCACCCTGAGCACTCAAACGCTCAACAATGCCGAATTTAGACGCTTCGGTGACCTCGATATTCAGCTCCGGCGTGCTGATGTCCTCGGGGAAATCCTCGAACACTACGTCGCTGTAGCGGTCTTCAATACCGAGAATCTCCAATAAACGCGCAGCGGCGTAAAGGCCGTCATCAAAACCGTACCAGCGTTCGGCAAAAAATATGTGACCGCTCATCTCCCCGGCCAGCAAAGCGCCGGTTTCCCGCATTTTGGCTTTCATCAGCGAATGTCCGGTTTTCCACATGACGGGCCGGCCGCCAGCCTGGGATATCACCCCTGCAAGGCGACGGCTGCATTTCACGTCGTACAACACGTCGGCACCGGGGTTGCGTGACACCACATCACGGGCAAACAGCATCAACAGGCGGTCAGGCCAGATAATGCGGCCGCGGTTAGTCACCACGCCAATGCGGTCACCATCGCCATCAAAGGCAATACCCAAATCAGCGCCTTCCTGTTCAACCTTGGCGATCAGGTCCCGCAAATTCTCGGGTTTGCCCGGATCCGGGTGGTGGTTGGGGAAGTCGCCGTCAACATCGCAATACAGCGGGATAACGTCACAGCCCAGCTCGTCAATCAGCATAGGGCCCAGCTCGCCGGCGATGCCGTTACCGGCGTCTACCACCACTTTCAGCGGCGCGGCAACGGCAATGTCGCCAACAATGGTATCCAGATAGGCACGCCTTACGTCTTCCGACGACTGGCTGCCGGTACCCTGAGCCAGGTTCCCGTTAAGAATGCGCTGATGCAGGGATTTGATGGCATCGCCAGACAGGGTTTCACCGCCAAGCATGATCTTCAGGCCGTTGTAGTTGGACGGGTTATGACTCCCGGTGACCATGACACCGGAGCCCGTATCAAGCTGGTGGGTGGCGAAATACAACACCGGAGTGGGCACTGCGCCAACGTGTATAACATCGCACCCACTGGCCATCAGCCCCCGAGCAACCGCGTCTGCCAGCCCAGGGCTGGAATGGCGACCGTCACAACCCACGCACAGAGCGCTAACGCCCCGTGCCAAAGCCTCCGAACCAATCGCCCGACCGATCAGTTCAACACCGGCTTCGGTCAGGGTTTCGTCAACAATGCCGCGGATGTCGTAAGCACGGAAAATGTCCGCTGACAGCTCCGGTGCCTGGTCCAGCTCTTCTACATCAGGCAGGGCGTCGGCACCAAACAACGGTTCGGCAGACACAGCGCCAAAACCCAGAACGTCTTCGTCGCCATCAAGCATATCCACATCGGGCAGGTCTTTAGCTTGGAACAGTGGTTCAGCCTCTGCAGTGGGGCGTTTTTTACCCGCAGCTGCCGGGCGGGCGCCTTCACCGGCCTTGCTGACACGCTTTTCCACTACCTGGGACAGCCGATAAAGCACCTCGGCGATCGACGCGACTGCATCCCAGTGCAAAGCCGGTAACTTGCTGCGCTCACCAGAGTAAGCTTTGTGAGCCCATTCGATAACCAGGGTAGTGTCTTGGCGTAGCGAGCGCCGGGCACTGTTAAGCAATACCCACACAACAATAGCTGCGACCAGCAGCGGAACCGCCAGCAGTAGCGCTGCCAACAGAATATTTATCGGCATTTTCGCCTGCCCTGCGGGCGTGTACGCAATGCTCCAATCCGGATTTTTCAGGGTCACAACGCGAGGCTCTCCGCCGCCGCTGCCTTGACTTAACAAGATGCTGGTCGTTCCTGATACGGTCTGGCGCAGCGCCAGGGCGCCGTTATTCTGGCGACCTGCCAGCAGGGACTGCAGACTGGTGGCGTCAAACACCATTAACAAAGTGCCGGCTACGGGATTGTCGCCCGACATTTTTACCGGCGCGGCCAGATGGATGAACCAGCGGTTGTCGCGAGGGAAAGCGTCCGGAAAAAGCGGCCGCCCGGTTTCCGCCTTGCGCGCCAGCTCCAGACCGGCAAAGCCCAGCATCGGGTCGTTGGTGGCCGAGCGCGGGATGGCACGACGTGGAAATACATAAACGGCGGCGACACCGGGCAAGCTGTTTTGTAACTGCTTCGCAGCCTGCAACAGATCGCCGCCACTGCTGACGGTATCGACAAGGCCGGGCTGCGTTGCCAGGCCCTGCACGCTTTGCTGTAACAGCGACAGGTAGCCGTTAACCCGGCTTGCGGCGTTGTCAGCTGCCGCCTGGGCCGTTACCTCGAACTGTTGCTCACTCGCCGGCTGCAAAATCAGGAAAAAAACCAGGGCCAAAGCCAGCGCAGTGGCAACAACAACAATCAATGCCTGGCTCAGAGCGACACTGCCCAGTGTTCGCATACGGTTCGCCGAACCTGCGTCCTTATCGGATTTGGCAGACGTTTTTTTTGCCCGCATCGAGGGCTTGGCATCCTCAGAATGGTCCGGGGCCTGACTGTCCGGGGTCTTCTTTTTGCCCAGCTTCATGGATTTTTCCTGCGTTTGTCATTGTTCCGGCTCACACTCACTTGCGGGCCTGGTAATTGCGACGGTCTCGCTGAGCTAATTCGCAAAGTATAGCTGCAACGCAGCTACTTTGGGGCGCTGTTGCCAATCACCAACGCTAGTTGCGGCCGGTTGAACCAAACCCACCCGTACCCCGGTGGCTGCTGTCGAACTCATCAACCACTTCAAATTCAGCTTGCACTACCGGTACCAGCACCAGTTGCGCCAGGCGTTCTCCGGGCTCAACAGTAAACCGGGTTTGGCCGCGGTTCCAGCAAGACACCATCAACTCGCCCTGGTAGTCGGAATCAATCAGGCCCACAAGGTTGCCTAGCACAATGCCGTGTTTGTGGCCCAGGCCGCTGCGCGGGAGTATCAGCGCAGCCAGATCTGGATCCGCAATGTGAATCGCCAAGCCAGTACCAATCAGCTGGGTATCGCCCGGTTCCAGCACTAGAGGCTGCGACAGACAGGCACGTAAATCCAGGCCCGCAGAGCCATCGGTGGCATAGGCGGGAAACCCTATGCTTTGGCCAATACGCTCATCCAATACACGAATCTGAAGTTTTTTGCGGGTCATGAAGGTTTCCGGTCAGAATTATTTTGGAGTGCATTCAGGCGCGGCGCAATCAGCGCCACCAGTTCGTGCGCAATCTGCTGCTTGGCACAGGGTCCAAGGTGGACCTGGTCGGTGGCGGTGAATACGCTGACGGCGTTGTTGTCGCTGTTAAAGCCCAGGCCAGGTACCGACACATCATTGGCCACAATCATATCCAGGCCCTTTTTGCGCATCTTGCTGATGGCATAGCGGGCAACGTTATTGGTTTCCGCTGCAAAACCCACGGTAAATGGCGCGTCTGCCCGCGCGGCTACGGTTGCCAGAGTGTCCGGGTTACGCACCAGCGCCAGCGTCATCTGGGCGGCGGATTTCTTGAGTTTGTCGCTGGCATAATCCTGCGGGCGATAGTCAGCCACCGCAGCGGTGGCGATAAAAAGATCACAACCCTCATCAACCGCCGCCATAGTCGTTTCAAGCATTTGTTCTGCGGTCATCACCGAGCGCAGTTTTATACCCGCGGGCGGAGGCAGGTTCACCGGCCCGCTGACCAGCACAACCTCAGCGCCGGCAGCATGCGCGGCTATGGCCATAGCGTAGCCCATTTTGCCAGAGCTGTGATTGCTGATATAGCGTATTGGATCAATAGGTTCACGGGTTGGCCCAGCGGTGATCACCAGGCGCTTGCCAGCCAACACACCGCCGGCGCTATTATCGATTTGCGCTTGTTCCTGAGCCAGCGCCTGCATGATCTGCTCTGGTTCCAGCATCCGCCCCGGGCCGTTATCACCGCAGGCCTGCTGGCCTTCTGCCGGTCCCCACAGGCGAATCTGGGGGTCCGCTTGTAACAGCTGCACCACCCGCTGGGTGCGATGATTAGCCCACATGGCCTGATTCATCGCCGGCACCAGGGCAATGGGCACCTCGGCAGCACTGCACACCGTAGCCAGCAGATCATCGGCCATGCCCGCCGCCAGACGCGCCATAAAGTCTGCCGAGGCCGGGGCCACGATGATCCGTTGCGCCCATTTCGCCAGCTCAATGTGGCCCATGCCAGCCTCGGCTTCCGGGTCTAGCAACGAGGTACGCACCGGTTGCCCGCTCAACGCCTGAAACGTCAGCGGAGTCACAAAAGCTTCAGCGCCACGGGTCATCACCACCTGCACCGAATGCCCCGCTTTTTTTAACAGCCGCACCAGTTCCGCCGTTTTATAAGCCGCGATGCCGCCGGTAACGCCAACAAGAATTTGTGTGCCAGCCATAGGGGCTTTGTCCTCATGCGTTGCAAAAGCCGTAACATATCACGCCACAGCGCCACAGACAGCCCGCCGCTGAGTACGCCCGGCTTACCAGCGCACTTTTTTTCCAGTAATCTGGAACCAGTTCCCATAAGCGGCGGTTCGAGCCAGCCGCCCTTTCATTTGCAAGGATGCAATCATGAGAAAGCCCCAGGCGACATCCAGTTCCGTTAAACCCTCTACAGAGACCCCTCGGGTGCCACCTACCAAGGCAACCTCAGCGGTAGCAGACAGCGCTGCAGCACCGTTCGCCAGCGCAGGGGCTGCGCCATTTGCAGCATTATGGCCCATTGATGAACGCCCCCGTGAGCGCTTGATGGCCCACGGCGCAGGGTCTTTGTCAGACGCAGAGCTACTGGCCATATTCCTGCGTACCGGCACCCGCGGTATGCCCGTAATGGAAATGGCCAGGTATCTTTTAGAAACCTTTGGCGGATTACGCAGCCTGATGACCGCATCCAGCCGTCAGTTCTGCAGCGTAAAAGGCCTGGGTACCGCCAAGTACGCGCAAATGCAGGCAGCCATGGAAATGGCACGGCGGGTAACGGACGAACCTCTGCGCCAAGGCGCTCCATTAAAATCCCCCGAAGATACCCGGCGCTTTCTGGCCAGCCGCCTTGGCACTTACCCGCACGAAGTCTTCGCCGCCCTGTTTCTGGATAACCGGCACCGGGTAATCCATTATCGCGAGCTGTTCCGCGGCACCATTGACGGCGCCGCGGTGTACCCGCGGGAGGTGGTGCGCCAGGCGTTGGAAGACAACGCAGCAGCGGTTATATTTGCCCACAATCACCCAAGCGGTGTCGCCGAGCCCAGTCAAGCCGACATCGCACTGACCAAGCGCCTTAAAGACGCTCTGGCGCTGGTGGATATCAGGGTTCTTGACCATATGGTTGTGGGCCACGGTGAGGTAATATCACTAGCAGAACGGGGTTTGATGTAGACTTGGGTTAGCCAAGCTCGGAAATTGAACAATTTCCCAACAATTTTTTGCGTTGGGCTGCCAGTTCTGGTATAAAAGCGTCCCTTTCTGGCGGCGTCTGGCGAGCTACGTTCGGTTTTTAGACGCGAACAGGGAGCTCTAATTGCCCCCTAGGCAACCAGAGACGCAATCAACGAATTCGATTATTAAGACCATAGTTCAAGGTCGGAGGCAAGTATGTCCAGAGTTTGTCAAGTTACCGGTAAGCGTCCGGTTGCTGGTAACAACGTATCCCACGCGATGAATCACACTCGTCGTCGTTTTCTGCCGAATCTGCAGAGCCATCGCTTTTGGGTTGAAACCGAGAAGCGCTTCGTGAAGCTGCGCGTATCCACCAAGGGTATGCGCATCATCGACAAAAAAGGTATTGACATCGTACTGGCCGATCTTCGTGCCCGTGGCGAGAAATTTTAAGGAGCCATATTATGCGCGAAAAAATCAAGCTGGTTTCATCAGCAGGCACGGGTCACTTTTACACCACCATGAAGAACAAACGCAACACGCCGGAGAAAATCCAGCTGAGCAAGTTCGACCCGGTTGTACGTAAGCACGTGACCTACAAGGAAGCCAAGATCAAGTAATTGATCCGGCAACCATAAAAAACCCGACCGGCGAGTCAAGCCACTCGCCTTATGGGTGGCTGAGGGTTTGCGCCAAGTGGTGCTAGTAAAAAGCCAGCGATTGAATCGCTGGCTTTTTTATTGCCCCTAAAAACTCAACTACTTTGCTTGAAGACCAGCTGCATAGCAGCGGAGCAGCCCAGGGTACCCGGGCATTTTTACAGAAGCAGGCGGGCGAGCGCGGGCTGCTCTACCGGGTACCCAAGGCTATGCTGAAAGCCCATTAAAGCGCGGCAATCAGTGAAGCAGGCTGCCGCGATTGCGCTCTGAAATCTGAGTGTTCAGTGTCCAAAAATCGTACAGAACACCCACCAGAAATAGACCAAATGTAAAGAACCAGATGGTGCCGGTAATCGGCTTGCCGTAATAAAAACGGTGCGCGCCCAGAAAGCCAAAAATCCAGAGCAGATAGCCAAAAAACTTACTGTGTGTATCCGGTCTTTGCATAGTGTTCTCGATAGTGCTTTAGACAGCGCTCTAGCTCTGCCCTTTACCCATAAGCAACAGCCGAGCGCGCAGCGAAAAACTATCTCGCTGATGATTCAGGCTGGCTGACTGCCGACTCATCCGGGTTTGTGCCTTGGTCATAAATGAACTGCTCCGGGAGTTTGGCGTTGCGTGCGGCGCTAACAAATGGCGAACCTACCTTATCATAGTCGCTATAACGCCGATTATTGTAGTAAGCGTACGCCAAATCCGCCAATGGGTTGCTCTATATGGAACCAACGTCTTATGGACGCTATTGCAGAGCTATCTGACAATAAATAGAGGTATCAGAACAGCTGGGCCTGCGTTAGGTCACATGAAGACTCCTGATCACCATCCAAATTAATCAAAAAGTATTGATATGAGCAGCATAAGTGCGCACCATGGGCATATTGTGTCGCTAAATTTGGCAATTCTGTAAAACAAAGGTATTGGTTTTTATGGCAAGTATTCTCGTGCTTCACGGGCCAAATCTGAACATGCTGGGCACCCGCGAACCTGAGGTATATGGCTACGAAACCCTCGCAGACATTAATCAGCGCCTGCAGAACAGCGCTGCAGCCGCGGGCCATCATCTGCTTCACCTGCAATCAAACGCCGAATACGAATTGATTGAACGCATTCACGCCGCCAAAACGGAAGGTGTGGACTATATTCTGCTTAATC
Source organism: Marinobacter gelidimuriae (assembly GCF_000372805.1). Classification (GTDB taxonomy): domain Bacteria; phylum Pseudomonadota; class Gammaproteobacteria; order Pseudomonadales; family Oleiphilaceae; genus Marinobacter; species Marinobacter gelidimuriae. Next base: position 65,324 of record NZ_KB889840.1, read on the forward strand.
CGGCGGCTTTTACCCACACCAGCGTCGCCTTGCGTGACGCGCTGTTGGCGGTTGCCATACCGTTTATTGAGGTGCACCTGTCCAATGTGCATCAGCGGGAAGCATTTCGGCACCACTCCTATTTCTCGGATATCGCCAAAGGCGTTATCTGCGGCCTCGGCAGCCAGGGCTATGATCTGGCGCTTCAGGCTGCACTCAAACAAACGCATTAACGAGGCTGAAGAAATCATGGATATTCGCAAAATCAAGAAACTGATAGAACTGCTTGACGAGTCCGACGTCGAAGAACTGGAAATTCACGAGGGCGATGATTCCGTGCGTATCTCGCGCCGCCGTGAGCAGCCAGCCGGCACGCATTACGTCAGCCACATGGCACCGCAGCATGCAGCGCCTATGTACGCGCAAGCACCGGAAACCCCGGGCCCGGTTAGCCATGAAGAAAAGCCTGCAGCGCCCAAGGGCCACACCGTTAAATCACCCATGGTGGGCACCTACTACAGTGCGCCATCGCCTACCGCGCCGGAGTTCATCGCCGTAGGCCAGTCAATCAAAGCCGGTGATGTTATCTGTATCGTGGAAGCGATGAAGATGATGAACCAGATTGAAGCTGACAAGAGTGGCACCGTCGTCGAAGTGCTGGTCGAAAACGGCCAGCCGGTCGAGTTTGACCAGCCTCTGGTCGTCATTTCCTGAACCCGGTGAATGTGAGCCATGGCCATGTTAGAAAAAGTATTGATCGCAAACCGCGGTGAAATCGCCCTGCGAATTTTGCGCGCCTGTAAAGAATTAGGTATCAAAACCGTCGCCGTGCACTCTCAGATCGACCGCGACCTGATGCACGTGCGTTTAGCCGATGAAACCGTCTGTATCGGCCCCAACAGCCCGACCGACAGCTACCTGAATATCCCTGCCATTATCAGCGCGGCGGAAGTAACCGACTCGGTGGGCATCCACCCCGGTTACGGCTTTCTAGCGGAAAACGCTGACTTTGCCGAGCAGGTCGAAAAAAGCGGGTTCCGCTTTATCGGCCCCAGAGCCGAGACTATCCGGCTGATGGGCAACAAAGTGTCTGCCATCAACGCCATGATCAGTGCCGGTGTACCCACCGTTCCGGGCTCTAACGGCCCGCTGACCGAAGACGACGACCTGACTCTCAAAGTCGCTAAAAAAATTGGCTACCCGGTGATTATCAAAGCCGCATCGGGCGGCGGCGGTCGCGGTATGCAGGTGGTGCACTCAGAAGCGGCATTGCTCAAGGCCGTACAAATTACCCAGACCGAAGCTCGCAGCGCGTTTGGCGACCCCACCGTGTATCTTGAAAAATTCCTTGAGCGCCCGCGTCATGTGGAAGTTCAGGTACTGGCCGACATGCACGGCAACTGCATCCACCTGGGCGACCGCGACTGCTCGTTCCAGCGCCGTCACCAGAAAGTGCTGGAAGAAGCGCCGGCGCCGGGTATTAACCCCGAAGCTCGGGAAAAAACCCTGAAAGCCTGTGTTGATGCCTGTAAGGAAATTGGCTATGTAGGTGCCGGCACCTTCGAATTTCTGTATCAGGACGGCGGTTTCTATTTCATCGAAATGAACACCCGCGTGCAGGTTGAGCACCCGGTATCGGAAATGGTGACGGGCGTGGATATCGTGCGCGAACAACTGCGTATCGCCAGCGGCCTGCCGTTGCAGTTCACGCAGGACGACATCAAGATTACCGGGCACGCCATCGAGTGCCGGATCAACGCAGAAGACCCCCAAACTTTTGTGCCCAGCCCCGGTAAAGTGAAGCACTTTCACGCTCCCGGCGGTAACGGTGTGCGGGTAGATTCGCACCTTTACAGTGGTTACACCGTACCGCCCTACTACGATTCGCTGATCGCCAAACTGATCACCTGGGGTGACGACCGCGAAATAGCGCGCCGGCGCATGAAAAACGCCCTCGACGAGATGGTGGTTGAAGGCATTAAAACCAATCAGCCGCTGCACCGCAGATTGGTGCGCGATGGCGGCTTTAAACAGGTAGACTTCACCATTCATTACCTTGAAAAACTGATTCGGGACTGAGTCCTGCGTCGACAATGCGGGAAGCACCATGCCCTGGATACAATTAAAGATTCCGGCCGACCCGGACAGCGCCGATCAACTCGAAGATGTGTTGATGGAAATGGGTGCCGATGCGGTGTCGATGGAAGACGCCGCTGACCAGCCTCTGTACGAGCCGGACCATGGCACCACACCTTTGTGGAGCCAAACCACCGTAACCGGGCTGTTTCAGTCTACTTACGATATTACCGAGTTGTGTTCCAACATCCGCGACGCCTGGCACCAGCAAACCCAGCAGAGCCTGGCGGACATAGACGTAACGCTGGTTGAAGATAAAGACTGGGCGCGGGCCTGGATGGACGACTTCCACCCGCTGCGCTTTGGCGAACGTTTGTGGATAGTACCCAGCTGGCACGACGCGCCTGACCCAGACGCAGCCAATTTGCTGCTGGACCCAGGTCTGGCGTTTGGTACCGGCACCCACGACACGACGGCTCTGTGCCTGCAGTGGCTAGACGGCGCTGATGTAAAGGGCAAACAGGTGATCGATTATGGCTGTGGCTCCGGCATTTTAGGCCTGGCCGCACTGTTGCTGGGCGCTGACCATGTGATGGGAGTCGACACCGACCCACAGGCGTTGGAAGCCAGCCGTGAAAACGCCCGCCGCAACGACGTAGACGAAAGCATGCTGTCTTTGTATCTGCCGAAAGACGAGCCCGACGCCTTGGCCGACATTACGCTCGCCAATATTCTGGCTCAGCCACTGATCGGACTGGCGCCGCACCTGGCAGCGAAAACCCGTCCAGGCGGCGACATTGTGCTGTCTGGCATCCTCAATCATCAGGCCCGCGATGTGATGGCGGCTTACGAACCCTGGTTTATTATGGATGAACCAGAACAGCAGGGTGAATGGATACGGCTCACAGGGCGACGCCACGATTGATCAAGCGGTAAGGCCAAAGATCTAGACGACCGTGCATTCAGTTTCTTTGTATTCAGGGATTTAGAATGGCTTCCAGCAACCTTCAAACTCAGTGCCCCCATTGCCAGACGCGTTTCCGGGTAACCGGGGAACAACTGGAGGTTGCCAAGGGGCGAGTGCGCTGCGGCAGCTGCATGCAGATTTTTAATGCTTTTGAAAATCGCATGCAAGAACCAAAACCTGTCGTTACAACGCCCCCGGATCCGGACAACGACTTGGTGTTTGCGGACAATCCGGAAGAAGATGCAGCCCACGGCGCTTACATTAAAGCCGACATGACGTTTGCCGAAGACGAGCTCAGCGACAGCAGCAGCGATATAAACCCGGATTCGGATGAAAGCTGGGCCCACGCCATTCTGGATGAAGCCAGCCGTCACGACAGCCCAAGGCGCTCAGCCCCACCCGGTAAGGCAGCCCCTCCCACCGAAGCAGCGCCACCCAAGAATGAACCCCCTGCTGAAGCTCAAAATTTTGAAACGCAAGGCCTGGCGCAACCCAGCGACAGCTGGCCGTTGCCGTCCGAGCATCAGATTTACGCCGAGAGCGGCGCCCGACCGCAGCACACGCTTTACAGCAATCTTCGCCAGGAACCCATTCCGGTTCAGCGCAATCACAGCGGAAAAATCCGGGCGTTGGCCTGGTCACTGATTGTTCTGGCCACTCTCGGGGTGATCGTCTCACAGCTGGTCTGGGTTCAATTTGACAAATTTTCCAAAATTCCCCAGCTGCGCCCTTTTTACGAGAAAGGCTGCGAACTCGCCGGTTGCACGCTGCCACCGCTAATAGACATGAGCGCCATAGACAGCCGCAAACTGGTGGTAAAAACCAACCCTGCCAACCGCAGCGAACTGGTGGTAGACGCGGTTATTATCAACCGTGCCGCCTTCGCACAGCCGTTTCCGGCCATTGTTCTCACCTTCGCAGACTTGAACGGGCAAGAGGTTACACAGCGTGTATTCAGCCCTGTAGATTACCTGGCGGACCAGGGCGCACAGTTGCGGGAAATGCCGCCGCAGACGCCAATACGCATCGCCATCGCTATCCAGGACCCGGGACAAACGGCTGTCAGCTACAACATCAACTTCCGCTCACAGGCCGAGTAAGCCAGCGCGAGCCCGCTGGCCGAACTCAACTTACAAGCTTTTGCCAAGCGCACGAAAGTCAACCAAAAAGCACGAAAAATAATCAATTTTCCACGGCATTGCCTCTTCAATCGCGGCCGCACCAGCGGTATCATTAGCGCCCTCCGGAATTCGGCCGTTCAATTATTGAACAATTCACCGATATTCAGGCCTTGCGTCAACGTCCGTAACACGGATTCAGATCATGCTGCCAACGGCAAAAATCGGGCCGTATACCTTGCCCAATCCGCTGGTTGTTGCGCCCATGGCCGGTGTAACAGACCGGCCTTTTCGGCTGCTGTGTCGGCGTATGGGCGCAGGGCTGGCCGTTTCGGAAATGGTGATTGCTGATAGCAAAATGTGGCACACCCGGAAATCTCGCAGCCGCCTGAATCATCAAGGTGAGCCTGAACCCCGCTCGGTGCAGATTGCCGGCGGAGATCCGGAGATGCTGGCGCAGGCGGCTCGCATGAACGCTGCGTCTGGCGCCCAGATCATCGACATCAATATGGGTTGCCCGGCCAAAAAAGTCTGTAATAAAGCGGCCGGCTCTGCACTGATGAAAGACAAAGCTCTGGTGCTGCAGATTCTGAAGGCGGTGGTAGCCGCCGTAGACATACCGGTGACCCTGAAAATGCGCACCGGTTGGGATGAAGATCACCGCAACGCGCCGATTATTGCGCGCATGGCGGAAGAAGTCGGTATTCAGGCGCTGGCCATTCATGGCCGCACCCGCACCGACAAATACACGGGCAATGCCGAGTACGACACCATTGCCCGGGTGAAGTCCGACGTTGGCATTCCGGTATTCGCCAACGGCGACATCACCAGCCCGGAAAAAGCGCGCGACGTGCTTCAATACACCGGAGCCGATGGCCTGCTGATTGGCCGTGCGGCTCAGGGCCAGCCCTGGATTTTTCGGGAAATCCTGCATTTTCTGGAAACAGGCGAACACATGAAGCCGCCACCACTGGATGAAGTGGAAACGATACTGAGCGAGCACCTGCTGGCACTGCACGATTTTTATGGAGAAACCATGGGTGTGCGCATTGCCCGCAAACATGTGGGCTGGTATTTGCAAAGCCACGACCAAGACAAACGCTTCCGGCAAAGCTTCAACGCCATAGACAACGCGTTGGAGCAGCACGACAGCATTCAACAGTATTTCGCAAGCTTACGAAATGAAGAGGTATTCGCAGCATGAACGCTGAAACTTTGGCAAACGACACCCTGAACGCATCCGCCAATGATGACATTCACCAACTGCAAACGGTTGGCACCAGCGGTAACTCAGTCACCCTGCGTGACAGCGTAGAAATTGCACTGACCAACTACTTCACCCAGCTTGATGGCGCTCCGGTAACCGAGGTTTATCAATTGGTGCTATCAGAAGTAGAAGCTCCGTTACTGGAACAGGTGATGAAGTACACCCGCAACAACCAGACCAAAGCATCCACCATGCTGGGGCTGAACCGCGGCACCCTGCGCAAGAAGCTCAAGCAATACGATCTGCTTTAAACCCGACATCCGATCCGGAAGAAAGTGACCCATGGCAAATCAGGCAAATACTCCCGTTCGTCGCGCGCTGATCAGTGTCAGTGACAAAACCGGCATTGTTGAATTTGGTCGCGCGCTCAGCGAGCGCGGCATAGAGTTGCTGTCCACCGGCGGCACCTTCCGTCTGCTTCAGGAAAACAACGTAGCAGTCACCGAAGTGTCTGACTACACCGGTTTTCCGGAGATAATGGATGGCCGGGTAAAAACCCTGCACCCGAAAATTCACGGTGGCGTTTTGGGCCGCCGTGGCACCGACGACGCCGTCATGGCCGAACACGGCATAAACCCCATCGACATGGTGGTGGTGAATCTCTATCCGTTTGAAGACACCATCGCCAATCCGGATTGCGACTTGGCGACCGCCATTGAAAACATCGACATTGGCGGCCCCACCATGGTGCGGGCCGCGGCCAAGAACCACAACGATGTGGCCATTGTAGTGAATACCCGCGATTACAGCCGGGTATTGAAAGAACTGGAAAGTAACGATGGCGAACTGACCTTTGCTACGCGTTTTGACCTGGCCGTAAAAGCCTTTGAACACACCGCCAGCTACGACGGCGCTATTGCCAACTATCTGGGCGGGCGCACCGCAGATAACGACAACCCGGATTTCCCGCGCACCTTCAACGCCCAGTTTGTGAAAGTGCAGGACATGCGCTATGGCGAAAACCCGCACCAGCGCGCCGCGTTCTACGCCGAGCGCAACCCGAAAGAAGCCTGCGTGGCGACCGCTACCCAGTTTCAGGGTAAAGCGCTGTCGTACAACAACGTGGCCGACACCGACGCCGCGCTTGAGTGTGTAAAACCCTTCGCCGACCCGGCCTGCGTGATCGTCAAGCACGCCAATCCCTGTGGTGTAGCCATTGGTGCCGACATTCTGCAAGCTTACGAACTGGCCTATGCAACGGACCCAACCTCGGCGTTTGGCGGCATCATCGCCTTCAACCGCGAGCTGGACGCAGCGACCGCCAAAGCCATTATTGATCGCCAGTTTGTGGAAGTGATCATCGCTCCCAGTATCAGCGCCGAAGCAGTAGAACTGATAGCCGCCAAGAAAAACGTGCGTTTGCTGGCCTGCGGCGAATTTGACGGTGAGCGCGCCCCGGCATTGGATTACAAACGCGTGACCGGTGGCTTACTGGTGCAAGAACGTGACCTGGGCATGGTTGCCATGAGTGATGTGAAAGTGGTCACCCAACGCCAGCCCAGCGAAGAAGAGCTGAACGATTTACTGTTTGCCTGGGAAGTGGCCAAGTACGTCAAATCCAACGCCATTGTGTACGCTAGAGCGGGCCGCACCATCGGCGTGGGCGCAGGCCAGATGAGCCGCGTGTACAGCGCCAGAATTGCCGGCATCAAAGCCGCCGATGAAGGCCTGGAAGTAAAAGGCTCGGTCATGTCGTCTGACGCCTTCTTCCCGTTCCGCGACGGTATTGATGCCGCCGCCGCCGCCGGTATTACCGCGGTGATCCAACCCGGTGGTTCCATGCGTGATCAGGAAGTGATCGACGCCGCCAACGAGCACGGCATTGCTATGGTGTTCACTGGCATGCGCCATTTCCGCCATTAACCCGTAGGGACAAAATCGATGATGAATATTCTGATTATTGGTAATGGCGGGCGCGAACACGCCCTGGCGTGGAAAGCCGCGCAGTCGGAACTGGCCGACACCGTTTTCGTAGCGCCCGGTAACGCCGGCACCGCCACCGAAGCCGGTGTGGAAAACGTCGCCATCGATGTGATGGATTTGAAAAGTTTGGCTGATTTTGCCGCCAGCAACAACGTCGGCCTGACCATCGTTGGGCCCGAGGCACCGCTGGTTGCCGGTGTTGTGGATCTGTTTGAAGAGCGTGGCCTGAGAGTGTTTGGCCCCAGCGCCGGCGCCGCGCAGCTAGAAGGCTCAAAAGCCTTTACCAAAGACTTTCTGGCGCGTCATAAAATCCCCACGGGTTCCTACGGCAACTTTACCGACGTTGATGAAGCATTGGCCTACGTGCGCCAGCAAGGCGCGCCTATTGTGGTTAAAGCTGACGGCCTGGCTGCGGGTAAAGGCGTGATTGTGGCCATGACCCTGGCCGAAGCGGAAGACGCCATCCGCGATATGCTGGCGGGCAACGCGTTTGGCGACGCCGGCAGCCGGGTGGTTGTTGAAGAATTTCTGGACGGCGAAGAAGCCAGCTTCATCGTCATGGTCGACGGCGACAACGTGCTGGCCATGGCTACCTCGCAAGACCACAAGCGCGTGGGCGATGGCGACACCGGCCCCAACACCGGTGGCATGGGTGCTTATTCACCGGCTCCGGTGGTCACACCCGAAGTGCACCAGCGCATCATGGACGAAGTCATCTACCCGACCGTGCGCGGTATGAAAGCTGAAGGTCACCCCTACAAAGGTTTTCTCTACGCCGGCCTGATGATCGATTCTGTTGGTGCTCCCAGGGTGATCGAATTCAACTGCCGCTTTGGCGATCCGGAAACCCAGCCCATCATGCTGCGCATGCAGTCTGACCTGGTGGCTTTGTGCCAGGCCGCGATTGACGGAAAACTGGACCAGTGCAGCTCCGATTGGGACCCCCGGGCCGCCGTGGGTATTGTTCTGGCGGCAGGTGGTTATCCCGGCAGCTACAGCAAAGGCGATGCCATCTCTGGCCTGTCGGAAACCGAAACCGAGGGCGAAAAAGTTTTCCACGCCGGCACAAAACTGGATGGCAACCAGGTGGTCACCAGCGGTGGCCGGGTGCTCTGCGCAACCGCACTGGGCAATACCGTGACCGAAGCCCAACAACGGGCTTACAAACTTGCCAGAAAGATAAGCTGGAACGGTGCGTTTTATCGCAAAGACATCGCGTATCGGGCCATAGCCCGCGAGCAGGCGTAATACGACATCCTGAGCAAAAGCCCGGCCGTTGACCGGGCTTTTTTATGGGGTAATGTAAACTCACGTGCCTGCCCCATCACACAAACAGCCTGGAACTGCTCAAATGCTGCAAAAGTCACCCTGTACCGTCTTTTTCTTGCTCTTATCCATTGTGCTTTTAAGCGCATGCTCCCGCCATGACATATACCAAAAGGCTATCGACTTCGAGCGTTCCACCGCCGGACTTGAGGCTGCCAGCATCACCTTGGGCGAACTGGACATTGCGTACCTGCGAAACGCAGAAATGAACAGCGGCGATACCATCGTGATGGTTCATGGTTTTGGTGCCAACAAAGATAACTGGACCCGCATGGCCCGGGAGCTCACAGATAAATTCAACGTTTATGCCATAGACCTTCCGGGCCACGGCGAAAGCAGCAAGCCGCTGGATCTCGGTTATCGGCTGGAACAGCAAGTGGCTCACCTTGCCCGTATTCTTCAGGCTCTGGACATTGCCGAGATGCACATGATGGGCAACTCCATGGGCGGCGCCATTACGGCTCTGTATGCCGCCACTTACCCCGAACAGATCAAAACCGCCGTACTCTTCGACCCGGCTGGTATTCTTGAGTACGAGAGCGAACTGTTTGATTTAGTCGCCGCGGGTGACAATCCGCTTATCCCCTCAAAACCCGGCGATTTCGAGCGTCTGATGGATTTCGCTCTTGAGAAAAAGCTGTTTATTCCCTGGCCCGTTCTTGGGGTTATGGAAGAACAGGTTCTTGCTAATCAGACGATCAATGAAGTGATCTTTGCCGCCATCCGGGACGCCGACCTCGAACCGGATTTCCGCACTGTCATTGCTCGCATCGAAGACCCGGTACTGATCGTCTGGGGCAAGGAAGACCGTGTGATTGACTACCGTAACGGCGACGTTTTTGTGGATACCATTCCCGGCGCGCAACTAAAGATATTAGACGGAATTGGTCACGTGCCCATGATTGAGGCACCGGAAGAGTCGGCCCGTCTGTTCCTGGAGTTTGCCGAATCCCATGCTTTAAAAGCCGAGTAATGCAAACCGGCGCAAGGCTCTGTTGTTATCGGCTTCAACGACCGGAAAAAACAAGGTAGCCTTACGCTGACTATCATCCGTTTTCCCTGAAAGAACTTCTCATGCCTGAAGCTATCTGGATATCCTTTGCGTTTGGTCTTGGCCTGCTGGTCAAGGTGGTTCATTTGCCACCCCTGGTGGGTTATCTGGCGGCCGGTTTCACACTCAGCGCGCTAACGGCGTTCCCGGGTTCCAATATCTCTGCCGAACCCACCGAAGTATTAGGCCACATTGCCCACCTGGGCGTGTTGCTGATGCTGTTTACGGTGGGCTTGAAGCTGAAATTCAAGACCATCATCAGCCCCGAGGTTATTGGCGGTAGCCTGCTGCACTTTGGCATAACCTGCTTTGTGTTCACTCCCGGGCTGTATCTGTTTCTGGATATTACCTGGTACGTGGCCTTCATGCTGGCGGTGGCGCTGTCGTTTTCATCCACTATTCTGGCCGCTAAAGTGCTGGAAAGTAAGCGCGAGTTGCGCGCATTCCATGGCCGCGTCGCCATCGGTATTCTGGTGATGCAAGACCTGATCGCACTGGTCGTGATGAGCCTGGCTGCGGGTAAAACGCCGTCGGAATGGGCCTTGATTGTGTTCGGCCTGCCGCTATTGCGGCCATTTCTGTTCCGCCTGTTGGATGCCAGCGGCCACGATGAACTACTGGTGCTGTTGGGCATGCTTTTGGCGCTGGTATTGGGCGGCTTGGGCTTTGAAGCCGTGGGCTTGAGCTCCGAGCTTGGCGCTTTGCTGTTTGGTGCGGTACTGGCCAATCACCCACGCAGTCAGGAGTTGGCCAAATCTCTGTGGAGTGTGAAAGAAATATTCCTGGTGGGGTTTTTCCTGCAGATCGGCATTGGCGGGCTGCCAGACACCCATTCACTGATGTTTGCACTGGCTGCCAGCCTGATTCTGCCGTTGAAAGGACTTCTGTTTTTCTTCCTGATGATTCTGTTCCGCCTGCGCGCGCGCAGTAGTTTTCTGACGTCGCTGGCGCTGACCAACTACAGCGAATTCGGCCTGATTGTAGCCAGCATTGCCTTGCCCCAGTGGATGGTGCCGTTGGCCATCAGCGTGGCGCTGTCGTTTGTAATTTCAGCGCCCCTGAATCGCATCGCTCACAGCCTTTACGAGCGCTTTGCCAGCCGCCTGGAATGCTACGAAACCAATAAACATCACCCCGACGAACAGCCCCTGGCGCTGTCTGACGCCAGGGTTCTCATCATGGGTATGGGGCGTACCGGTACCGCCGCTTACGACTGGCTGATCGAAACCGAACCGACCCTGGTCGGGCTGGATTCTGACCCCAACAAAATTACCCAGCACGGCGTGGCGGGACGCAATGTGGTGTTTGCCGATGCCGAAGACACCACCTTCTGGAGCAATCTGCATATGCCCCAGGTGCATTCAGTGATCCTCGCCATGGCCGACATTGAAGGCAAACTGATTGCCGCCCGCATGCTGCGGCGCATGGGTTTCACCGGCTACATTGTGGCCCACACCATGTTCCAGGACGAAGCTCACCAAATACGTGAAGCCGGCGCCAACGACGCTTACCTGACCATGAGCGAAACCGGCGTAGCCCTGGCAAGCCACATCATGGAGCGGGAAGCCTCGGAGCCAGATGTTGCTCTGAAACCGTTAGGCCGCAGATAAGCCAGCGACGAGTGTGGAGCTGACCCTGGCGGCCCATCTAAGCTCTACTGTAGCCTGATAAAAGCAATCACGCCCACACCAACATGATCATCGGCACCACGTTCAGCAAATAGCGTTCGCGCAAACCCAAACGGTTAGCAGACAGTCCAAGTAAGGTTGAACCTGGCGAAATCACCGTAAGCGCCAATAAATCAGCACCTACATTTCGGCTCGCCGATTGCACACACTGACTTCCTCACCCATTCCATGAGGAATCAGCATGACCCCAACCGAACGAGCACACGTCTGGCA
>NZ_KB889841.1 GCF_000372805.1 Marinobacter gelidimuriae
CCGAAAATCAATGAGGAGCCTGTGCAGCTCAACGATTCCATGTCCGACCGGACTGAGGAACGTTGGCGCAAAATCAGAAGCCATCATTGGGGTAGAAGGAGGTAATCGGCCATCTTACTCTGAACGTTTTCGGGAAACGCCCTGTGCGGACCCGCATGCAGGGTGTTGTGGGGGCTGGGGGCTAGATACCCCCGGCTACCCGATTATATTTTTTATGATCTATCGTTCCAATAACCTGGTTGTCTACTGTTGTGCATTACTGCAACAACAAATACAGTGTTTTCGTTAGATTGATATATTACCGAGAAAGGGAATTTACTTAGAAGAAACCTACGAAATCCTTTTTGGAACTTAGGCCATGTATTTGGAAGCTCACGAACTGTTTGGAAACTTGATTCAAGTTCAGATAAATAGTCTTGACCTAAACCATCAGTTTGATTTTGATACCACTGATATGAAGACTTTATTTCTTTTGTAACATCGGGGTGAAACTCGATATCAAGCATTTATCTTGTGACCTCCTTTTTTATGCTTTCCCAAGAAACACCTTTCTTTGCTCCAGACTCAAGCTCAATAAATCTCTTTTGAGCAAGCTCCCCCCATGCCTTATCAACATTATCGTCATGTTTTAACTCTAACGAAGATATTAAACAATGGGCAACCAATGCCTTTTCATCAGAGCTTAATTTCCCAATGTTCTGAATTACTCGATTGAAAACTGCTGACATTTGACTACTCCTAAGGTTTATTGCTCTATTTTAGCATGGCACAGTCTTCAATTCACTTTCTTGAATATAACGCCAACAGCACGCGCGGTTGCGGAGTGGAGGCGAAGCCGCAACGCAGTAACCGTCGCCGTGACTGTGATTGTGATTGTTAGAGCTTGCTCTCATGTTCAACGATTTCTCGGACAATTTGTTCCAACCGCCTACTCGATAGGCTCCCTGGTTCATAGTGAGCGTCGTTTCCCGTTCCGGCCAGCGACGCGTTGAACAGTTCTATGATTTTTGCCTTTGTCCACCTCTTCTGCGTGGTAAGTGGACTTATTACTTCATGAGCAGGAAAAAAGCTCCAACCTTCTCCGGAAGAATCGATAACAATATACGACTCCTTGGCATCGAACGACGACTGATTGCAAAGACGACCGATCCTTTCTCCACTACGCGCACCCATGACTCTTTCGTCCGTTTCGATGAGAACCGGATATTTAGGCTTACGAAAAAGATACTGAATCACAATGGCTCAATTCCTATGACTGCTGCTCTAACGCCAACATAAGAGGCACGAGCGGAGCGGGGGAGCATCCCAGAGAGCGAAGCGAACGACTTAATGTTCTTGTTAGATTTCACCTGCGTTACGCAACTTTTCAAATATCACAAGATAATGATTAGCAATTAAATCAAAGACTGCTTTTAAATCAAGAATGGGAAAGTTCGCTATTTTTCCAAATGTCGACTGACCGATGGTTGCCAAATTTTTACCATGCGTATCAAAGCTAGTGATCCTATAAATGAAATACAAATAATCAAGACGTTCACCGCGATCATTTTTTACTTGAGCAAGCATGCTATTAACGTTAAGCGCATTAGGTAATGTTGCCCAAGAAGCATCTGCTGTTTCGAGCTTGTCTTTGTGAGGAAGCATTGGCTCATTGGTAAGCTTCAAATAGTCTTTTTTAAATGAATTTATTAGCTCTCCATACCTATCACCTTTCTTATTATCATCATCAAAAATGTATAGTAACCAAAAATAATTCTCTAACAGTGACCTAGATAAGACATGCGTGATATGACGTTCATCTACTTCGGCGCTAGTATCTAATTTGAAGGTAATTGCTTTTAGTGTTCCTACCATTGACCTAAAACGTATAGCCTCTTGAGCATAAAATGCATTAGGTCCAAGTTCACTCGCCACAGCTTTCAGCTCTGGTAGCTTTTTCTCGAGACTTTCGAAATGATTTGTCATAAGTTTCCTGTGAAATCTAACGCCTAGCATCAGCGGCAGTTAAAAGCAGAGCGTGGAACGAGAGGTGCTTTTAACTGTCCGCTGGATGCTTTTGTGTACGCCCAGCATGGGCATGAACTAATGGGGTGAAAGTCCCCTGTGGGAAGATCACCGTTCAGCCGGTTTTACCCGATTGAACGCTAACCACTAGCG
>NZ_KB889842.1 GCF_000372805.1 Marinobacter gelidimuriae
ATTCAAACTTTGAACGCGAAAACGGTTGACAGGGCAGCGAAACGATGTATGATTCGCCTCCTGATTGAGCCACGGCTCAAACGCTCTTTAAAAAATCAACCAAGTAATTCGTGTGGGCGCTGACGGGAGTATTTCGGTAAGAAATACCAAGTCAACGACTCGTCAAGAATTGAGTTTTTGTCTTGAGCAGATTTAAGATCTTCGGATCTTGTATGATTTAAACTGAAGAGTTTGATCATGGCTCAGATTGAACGCTGGCGGCAGGCTTAACACATGCAAGTCGAGCGGAAACGATGGTAGCTTGCTACCAGGCGTCGAGCGGCGGACGGGTGAGTAATGCTTAGGAATCTGCCTGGTAGTGGGGGACAGCCCGGGGAAACTCGGATTAATACCGCATACGCCCTACGGGGGAAAGCAGGGGATCCGTTCTCTTCGGAGAGTGGACCTTGTGCTATTAGATGAGCCTAAGTCGGATTAGCTTGTTGGTGGGGTAATGGCCTACCAAGGCAACGATCCGTAGCTGGTCTGAGAGGATGATCAGCCACATCGGGACTGAGACACGGCCCGAACTCCTACGGGAGGCAGCAGTGGGGAATATTGGACAATGGGCGCAAGCCTGATCCAGCCATGCCGCGTGTGTGAAGAAGGCTTTCGGGTTGTAAAGCACTTTCAGCGAGGAGGAAGGCCTTAAGCTTAATACGCTTGAGGATTGACGTCACTCGCAGAAGAAGCACCGGCTAACTCCGTGCCAGCAGCCGCGGTAATACGGAGGGTGCAAGCGTTAATCGGAATTACTGGGCGTAAAGCGCGCGTAGGTGGTTATGTAAGCGAGATGTGAAAGCCCCGGGCTCAACCTGGGAACGGCACTTCGAACTGCATGGCTAGAGTGTGGTAGAGGGTAGTGGAATTTCCTGTGTAGCGGTGAAATGCGTAGATATAGGAAGGAACACCAGTGGCGAAGGCGGCTGCCTGGACCAACACTGACACTGAGGTGCGAAAGCGTGGGGAGCAAACAGGATTAGATACCCTGGTAGTCCACGCCGTAAACGATGTCAACTAGCCGTTGGGGATCTTGAATCCTTAGTGGCGCAGCTAACGCACTAAGTTGACCGCCTGGGGAGTACGGCCGCAAGGTTAAAACTCAAATGAATTGACGGGGGCCCGCACAAGCGGTGGAGCATGTGGTTTAATTCGACGCAACGCGAAGAACCTTACCTGGCCTTGACATGCAGAGAACGTTCCAGAGATGGATCGGTGCCTTCGGGAACTCTGACACAGGTGCTGCATGGCCGTCGTCAGCTCGTGTCGTGAGATGTTGGGTTAAGTCCCGTAACGAGCGCAACCCCTATCCCTAGTTGCTAGCAGGTAATGCTGAGAACTCTAGGGAGACTGCCGGTGACAAACCGGAGGAAGGTGGGGATGACGTCAGGTCATCATGGCCCTTACGGCCAGGGCTACACACGTGCTACAATGGCGCGCACAGAGGGCTGCAAGCCCGCGAGGGGGAGCCAATCTCACAAAACGCGTCGTAGTCCGGATCGGAGTCTGCAACTCGACTCCGTGAAGTCGGAATCGCTAGTAATCGTGAATCAGAATGTCACGGTGAATACGTTCCCGGGCCTTGTACACACCGCCCGTCACACCATGGGAGTGGATTGCACCAGAAGTAGTTAGTCTAACCTTCGGGAGGACGATTACCACGGTGTGGTTCATGACTGGGGTGAAGTCGTAACAAGGTAGCCCTAGGGGAACCTGGGGCTGGATCACCTCCTTAAACGATGCCGAACGCTTCGGTCAGAGTCCACACGAATTACTTGGTTGATTGATTAAAGAGAGCAAAGGGTCTCGACCGACCCGCTGAATTAGCGCGACAGATTGTTGAGTCTGGCAAGGCGCGGATGGAGCGAAGACGGGAGCGTACAGTAGTACGTGACCAACTGAGCGAGAGTCGCAACGCAGTCCAGGCACAACAAGATGACGTGATAATCGGGTCTGTAGCTCAGTTGGTTAGAGCGCACCCCTGATAAGGGTGAGGTCGGTGGTTCAACTCCACCCAGACCCACCAAAATCGTCCAGCTCGGCGTTATCGAATGACTTGCATAG
>NZ_KB889843.1 GCF_000372805.1 Marinobacter gelidimuriae
CAAGCTTCACTATCCTAAGTGAAACGCCCTGTGCGGACCCGCATGCAGGGTGTTGTGGGGGCTGAGGGTTAGATACCCTCGGCTACCCGATTAGGTTTCTTTACTGCCCTTTGGTGCAATAGAGTACGCAATAAAAATTGTGATAAACTGAATGACACTCAAGGGCAAAGCATATACCTGAACAAGCGTCCAGATTACCCAAAATGCGGAAGCCCAGCCAGCTTTACGCCCACTGATAACGATAGTAATAAATATAAATATTTGCCAGCCGATTACAGCGATAGTCACTATTATTCCTTTCTAAAGTATCTGTAGAATAAAATATCCATCTTTATTCAGGATATTCACAATTGGTGCATTTAATTTTCATTAACGGATTATCTGAGAATAAGATACGTAAACCATAAAAAAAAGTCCAATCCATGAAACTAGTATAAAGCCTAACACTCGGTGAGGCTTATACAAGAAACCGAAAAGACCGAAAAATAAAGCAAATAAAAATTTTCCTGCGGCATCGGCTATGAGCTCAGGGGTCAAGTAAGGGATGGCTGTGACAAACCTCCAGATTGGGATTGTTCCATCACTCATAAAGTATAGGTTTGATAAAGCACTAATAACGACAATAGCTACTACATTAAAAAATGACCATACTACTTTCATAATTACAATCCTGAATTATGCTGCCAATAAAATTAGAATATAGACACTGGGCAGTTTTCAGTAGCCTAACGCCCAAAATCACCGGAAGCAAAAAGCATAGCGACGAGGAACGAGGAGTGACGCTTTTTGCTGTCCGAGTGAATTTTGATTGTTAGGCGATTTTATATACTGAAGACTCTGTGAACCCATGGATCATTATCTTCATATGGTCCGTGAATAGATGCCGCCGCCCCATTCAATGGTACTAAACGTGGATTTTTATTACCGAACTCTAGCAACCATTTAACGTAAATACGCCATTCTTCATGATCAATATCAGTGACAATACCTATAGCTCGTATTTCAATATCAGAGGCTCCTCTTCCTAGCATTCTTTTGATCGCTATTCTATCTCCGGGCACGATTTTCTTTACTTTTTCCTGTTGTCTTTGTACTGCTGCTTCGCCATCATATTCAATATCTGGCTCCCAGCAATACCAGTAACCTCTTTTAATGAATATATCAAACGCATCATCGCTACCACCGAACATTGCCCCAACAATCCAATATTTACTCATATTAAATCTCCATAATTGCCTGCCCTAAAAAGGGCAGGCAATTATTACTATTTTGCTGAGTCATATAGAACATACATCATGTCGGCATATGCTCTAGCTGTTTTTACTGCAACAAGACTTTCGGTATCTTCTAAACTTGAAAGATCGAATGTGCTTTCATTGTTATAAACAGAATTTAGCATTTGCCCTACTTCTCCTTTTACCTCTTTAGCTTTTCCATCACTCCATTTCCATATTGTTCCAACATAATTAAGCTGGAATGAGTCATCCTTGTTAATTGTCCATTGAAAATTAGCAGTTACTTCGGATAAGCCAAAATGATCGTATTTACTTTCATTGGTGAGTATTGATTTTACTTTTTGCATAAACGGGGCTGCATTTCGTGCAACACAATTAAATTGCACTACTCGTTGTCCGTTGTCAGAGCTAAATTCTTTCCATTGTTTTTGTTGGCACTCACCCCAATTATCAAACGCCTCTCCAACCGTTAGTGTTTTATTGAATTCCAATACACCATTTTTAATTAAATCCGTGTCACTTGATGAGCTACAGCCTGATATAAATGCCAAAATGGCAATAGCTGGAATCATGTGTTTTATTTTCATACTACTTTCTCCAATGTCCTTTTGATTGAAATATGCTAGACGCAGGACGTTATGAACGCCTAACGCCCAGCTCACCGAGCAAATTTTTGATGGCGGCTTTTGTGCATGTTTTTGCACAAAAGGTGTAAGCGCCCTTAAACCGACCCACTTGCCCTCAGTCGAACTGCGGCACTTTTTTTGAGACCCGCTCTAGTTTGACGTTCCATGGCAGCAGTGCT
>NZ_KB889844.1 GCF_000372805.1 Marinobacter gelidimuriae
ATAACAAATCTATGAATCAGAGCCGAGTCTTCAATTGATGCCTGACGAATTTCTAAACCTGACACTGTATTCTCCCATTTCTAGCAATATATAACGCTTGCAGCATGCGCGCCCATGGAATGGAGCCGAAGGCGCAATGTAATGGGCGTCGCCGTGCCTGCTATTGTTATACCTCTACACATGGTCTGCATAAGTATGTAAATAGCCGCCTTCCATTAAATCACTTTGGAATTTATCCGGATATTTTGACTTAAGCCGACGAACTAGGTCCTCGATCACATTTTGTCCTTTCTCGCCCATGGCATAAGAGTAGCGGTGAAAAATTAGAAAACTGGACATATTTATAGGCAGATGATCCAATCGCATGTGTTCCAAGAAACTGTACCTTTCCAGTAAAGCCCAATATCTTTTTAAATTATTTAGACCTGTATAAGTGGGAATGCAATTTAAAGCAAGGACTGGAAGTAATCTTACAGGGACAAAGCTCCTTACTAGGCTTGCGTACATTTTTTCGTCATTTTCATATTTGCTAATCGTATCTCTACACTCTAAAGATAACTCACTAAACTGCTTCTCTTTATTTCTAATGTTGTTTTTAGCTATAAATTTCAACAACTGATATAGAACCCGAAAGTACTGTGATAACTCGACGTTCTCTAATATGTGTTCCTGTCGCGCTGCCAAGTAACTATCGACACTTACACTATCGTCGGTTTCTAGGTTATGGAGGTAACCACTAAAATCAACCGATTTAAAATCCAGGTCCTTTACAGCGCGATTATGCAAATCTAACAAAGAATAAAATGTAGATTCAAACTTCTGAGCTTCATGATTTTCAACCTGCTTTCTCTGTGATTCAGCTCCATCTTCAAGAGCATTAATCGCAGTAGTTAACTCTTCTCTTTGCAAGAAAACCGTATACAGCAACGCTAAGAATGATAATGAAGCAAAAATAGCCCCTACAGCCCCCCCAATATATGCGCCAAAATCCCCCCAGTCGGAAGATTTAGAGCTAAAGCCGCCCGAAAACTGATCAAAATAAAAATAACAAGCCACAGCAACAATAGATATAGCTAAAGCCGTAGCAACGAGAACAACTTTCTTTAACATTTAAATTCCCAATTCTGCGTGATGCCTACTGAGGTATAACGCTGCCAGCATGCGCGGCTACGAAATGAAGGCGAAGCCGCAATGCAGTAGCCGTCGCCGTGCCTGGCCTTGTTAAAATTCGCTACTCAACAAAGCCAGCAGTGGACATTTCATTGATTATTTTGTTTGCCAAACTCTCTGCGAAAACCGTGTTAGTTATGTTAGCCAAGCCCGATGCAGAGGTACTGGCTTCCATGATGAAAGCCTTGTGCTTCGTTTCCATATCAAACATGGTTATCGAATAGCCTTGCTGCCGACTGAAGGAATACATTGCCATGGAGTTCGCGCTACCCGAAATGGTATTGCCGTAAACTGTAGCAGATCCAAATGTTTGAGACCCCATATACTGGCTGTTAGTCGCACCTGATCCGATACCAACGATTAGCCAACCATCGATACCATTCTGATCAATGATTTCGAAAATTCGAGGCTCTGAGTATTCTCTGGTAGGGGGGAACAGGTCATCCTTCGTTATGCACTCTACTGACCTTTCCCTTAGACCACTGCACAGCTCAGTGATCATTAAGTCTTTGAACTCAAAATTCGCATTCGGTGCGTCAACTAATATTTTCGAGTAAGTTCGATCCCTATGCTCGGGATCGACGTGCGTTTGCATTTTTGTTGTCGCGCAACCGGTCATTAAGAGCATGAGAAGTGCTACAGATAGACTCTTCATCGATACCTCCGAAGGGATTTTAACGCCCAAGCTCAGCCGCGGGGTTGCCGGAGCGAAGCGGCGGCAAAACCGTCGGCTGGAGCGCCTTGTTGGGCCGCATTGCTCATAGGTTCTTGAACTTATCCATGGTTCTTTGCATGAACTCTTCGCCTGCTGAGTCAATCTCTTCGAACTGAGCTTTCGC
>NZ_KB889845.1 GCF_000372805.1 Marinobacter gelidimuriae
TAGTTCTATAGGCAAGCGTTTGTGGAAGCCCGAACGTGTAATCATGAAGCGGTCAGATTTCCGCATTCGCGGAGGGGCCTATCAAGTTACTGTTATATATTGCTAGAAATGGGAGAATACAGTGTCAGGTTTAGAAATTCGTCAGGCATCAATTGAAGACTCGGCTCTGATTCATAGATTTGTTATAGAGCTTGCCGTTTATGAGAAAGCAGAGAATGAAGTACTGGCTACAGTCGCTGATATAGAACTATCTTTATTTGGCGCCGAAACAACTACTCATGCCGTTATTTCCAGTTTCAATGAAATACCAATTGGTTTTGCGGTTTACTTCTTCAATTTCTCGACGTGGCTCGGTAAGCATGGATTATATCTTGAGGATTTATATGTTTCTCCTGAGCATAGAGGTGTGGGTGCAGGCAAAGCTCTTCTGAAGCACCTTGCAAAAATTGCATTGGCGAAAAATTGTGGCCGCTTTGAGTGGAACGTACTCGATTGGAATGAACCGGCGATACAGTTCTATAAATCAATAGGTGCAAAACCACAAGACGAATGAGTAGGCTATCGTTTGGCTGGAAAAGCATTTGAAGAATTTGCCTGTAGTTAACAGTATATAACAAGTGCAGGCACGGCGACGCCCTTTCCATTGCGCCTTCGGCTCAATTCTAAGCGCGCGCGTGCTGCAGGCGTTATGTGTGAGGAGTATGGATGAGTCCTACAGTATTCAGAGAAAAGGGATATCGCTTCTTTTTCTTTTCGCGAGAAGAATCACGCATGCATGTTCATGTAGTCTCAGGTGATGGCGAGGCTAAATTCTGGCTTGAACCAGATCTTGAGCTCGCCAAAAATTACGGGTACAACCGGCAGCAATTAAAAGAAATCGAATCATTGGTGGAGGATCACCGCGATGAGCTTGTCAGCGCTTGGAAACAGCACTTCAGCAGTTGAGGTGACAAATATCTCTGCACATGGTGTGTGGCTTCTTGCACACGACCGTGAGTTTTTTATGCCGTACAAAAATTTTCCTTGGTTCAAGGAACAGCCAGTCAGTGCAATTGTGAATGTCGAGGAGCAGTCTCCTGGGCACTTCTATTGGCCTGAGCTTGATGTAGACCTGACGACGGAAATTATTGAGCATCCTGAGAGGTTTCCAAACGTAGCTCACAGCACATAACCAGTGCAGGCACGGCGACGCCCATTACATTGCGCCTTCGGCTCCATTCCAAAGGCGCGCATGCTGCAAGCGTTAGGCTTTTATATATTCAACAACGAGGAAGTGAAAAATGACCGATAACGTTCAGATTAAATGTATCAATAAGACCAATCGTACTAGCGCGCATGAGCGCATATCCCATGTCGGAGGTGTAAATCCGAGTGGCACACGTTGGAAATTAAGTCTTGATGAAGCTATAGCAGGTATCGAAAGCGGAAAATGGAAATTTTACGTAAGTGTAAACGGTCAGTCTGTCTGGGTTGTAGTTTCAAAAAGCGCAAGTGGTAATAAATATCTAAAAACACAAAATGACGGCGAGCAGCCCAATAATTTATTAAGTTTGCCTGAGTGTCCGTAGCCTAACAATCAGCACCAGTCCGACAGCTGGGCGTTAGGCATTTTGGGGGATTTTTGACCAGGCTTTATACTTACATCGTCACCGTCGACTCTGGATTGGCACCAAACCCGTTCAGCGGCTGGTGCACTTTGGCAGTTTGTACCCCGAATCACCAAGGCTGTGCAGTCACGGATGGTGATTGGATAGCCGGGTTTTCCCCAAAAAGTAATGGCTACGAACTCATCTATGCCATGAAGGTGGATGAACGAATCCATATGAACGACTACTTCAATGATCCTAGATTTCAATCTAAG
>NZ_KB889846.1 GCF_000372805.1 Marinobacter gelidimuriae
CCAGCCCGTTAATTGCACTAAATACGTTTTCGATAGCGTCCATGAGAATCCTTTTTTATATGCCATGGTTCGATTTGTATGCCCCAATCCCCAGATAGAAATTTCTAAAACATAGAAAGCCTTGGCTGTATAATGGTTAGCGACGAAACTCTCCATCACCCAATGGGTGCACAACTCAAGGCTTACGATGATTCTACCCTACAAACTCGATACAACGAACGATTTGCTCACCTCCCGTGCCGGTTTATTGGCCACTGGTCAATTAATGGACACATTGAGCCTCGCTGAGCGTATTGATAAGCACTTTCCCCAGCCTAAAAGTAATCGAGGATATAAGCCCTCGGAATTCATCAAGACCCTCATCTTGATGCAACATGAAGGCAGCTTTCACCTGGATGAGGTTCGTCACATACAGGATGATGAGGCACTGCGCACCGTATTGGATCTCAAAAAACTCCCCCAGGCGACCACGATCGGTGATTGGCTGAGGAGAATGGGTAGCCAGCCACAAATCCAGGAGGCCTGGGTGAAGGTCAATAAGGCGGTGTTGCAGTCAGCCTTGCACCGCTGCAAAAAAGTAACATTGGACATCGATGCTACTGAAATTGTTGCCCATAAAGCGGACGCGCAGTGGACCTACAACAAGAACAAAGGCTTTATGCCCATGGTGGGGCACATTGCGGAAACCGGGCAGGTTGTAGCCGTGGATTTCCGTCAGGGTAATGTGCCGCCAGCGAAAGATAATCTGGCGTTTATCAAACAGTGTCAGCAGGCTTTACCGGAAGGCTGCGCCCTGAACGCCCTGCGTATCGATGCCGCAGGCTATCAAATAAAAATCATTGAGTATTGTGATGAGCAAGGTATCGAGTACGCCATTCGCGCCAAAACTAGCCCCGCCATGCGGGCACAGATAGACGCGGCAGGTGATGCAGACTGGCAGCCTTTGATTGACAAAAAAGGTAAGGAGATAAGCGGCCAGGACACCTACCGCACCAGCTTTTGTATCGGTAAATATGAAAAAGCCTTTACCCTCATCATTCAAAGAACGGCGATTAAAGGCCAGGCAAATCTGGACCTGGACTCACAAGAGGACTCAAATGCAATCAGCCGGGGAGGCTATGTTTACCGTGCGATTGCCACCAATCGGGATAAACTTAGCGACAGTCAGATTGTCCACTGGTACAACCAGCGTGCTGAGGACAGCGAAAATCGCATCAAAGAACTGAAGCTGGATTTTGGCGGTGACACCCTGCCGTGTTCAGATTTTAACGCCAATGCACTGTACTTTTTAATCTCCTCGCTCTCCTACAATTTATTTGCCCTGATGCGTCAACTGCTGCCAGAGGAACTGGCGCACCACCGTGCGATGACTCTGCGCTGGCGCTTGTATGCCATGGCGGCAAAAGTCGTCAAGACTGGGCGTCAGTTATTTGTAAAGCTGAAAGAAAACAATCGAACACTGTTAGAACAGGTGCTACTTGCACTGAAGGAGTTTGAGCCGCCGCCCATTTAACCCAATACCGAACAGGAATGACGGCTTATACAGGATAGGTCCGTCCAAAATGGCCAAATAGGCACTGAATATGCGCCGAGGAACGGTTTTTGACTAAACCTCTCTGCCATATCCGCTGTGCTGGCCAGCAATAAGACGTGAAAGAGGGACTCAGAGGCCCTTGAGGCGCTAGCGGGGCTCTATCTGGGGATTTGGGGTATGTGCCATGGTTTGATTTCACCCGCAATGGGTATAACTTACTGAGCTTACTCAATTACTGGTCTGTGTAAACCGGCACTTGGTGAAAGCTGG
>NZ_KB889847.1 GCF_000372805.1 Marinobacter gelidimuriae
ATAAAAGCATGTATGCTCAAAAAAAACCAGATTTCGATTTCTGGCATAGGTTTTTGATGCTTTTTAGGATATTTTTTCTATTCCACTAATTCCGGTTTTTCTTGCAAAGGGCTCATTGAACAGCTCTCGGCGAGCACCGGTGATGGGTACACCCAGAGTCAAGCAAGATACGGTGCCCAGCGAAGCAGTGCTTGCGAGTAGGCCGACGCGGACATACAGGCCAACCTGTGATAAGTGCTGCACTGAAGGTATGCGAGGCGACTGCCAATACCCGATCTAATTCAGAACGCTCATGGGCGTTCATAATCTGCCAAAATTGACTGAGCAACGATAAGCGAGGCACATCGTGCAACAGAAACTGAACATCTGGACTATCTACGAAAATACCAAGGACTTCCCAGGTAAATTTGTTGCGCGGAGATTTGAGCTCGACCAGCCCACCAGAGATTACTTCGTGGGCGCCAGTGCCGAGGCTGTCCGTGACTGGGTGCAAGAGGAAGCCGCTAAGATGGGGCAGGGCGCGCCTTACCGTCTACCGCGACAACCAGAAGACGACACCGTAATACTAGAAAGTTGGGTTTGATTTAGGTCTGCGTTTTGTTACGCTAAGAAAAACAAAGCGCGGAGTGCAGTATGCAGCCTATACAGCAGCTAGAACAGTGGCTATTACGAACAAAGTCTGGAATCAATGCGTACCTGTATTCAGCCGCGGCTTTTCGATCACTCTTCCCAGACCTTAGTGCAGGCGCCTATCGATCGCTACTTCGTCGTGCTGAAAAGCGCGGATTGCTGGAGCGCGTGTGTAAAGGCATCTACCAATATGCGGGAAATCCTGACAGCAGCGGTTCAATCCTTTTTCACGCAGCTGCGCTTTTACGTGCTCGAAATTTTAATTACATCAGCCTTGAAACCGCGCTCAGCGATGCGGGCCTGATTTCCCAAGTTCCGATAGCCTGGATTACGATTGTAAGCACTGCCAGGTCAGCCACAATTAATTGCGGCCGCTTTGGAACAATAGAGTTTCTGCACACCGAACGTGTAATGTCCGAGATAGCGGGCGAGCTGAATTACGACGTCAGCCGGCACTTATTCCTGGCCTCACCCACATTGGCACTGGCGGACATGCAGCGATTTAACCGGCCCACCATCGACCTTGTTACGGAGGTTTAGGATGACGCTATTTGACGCATTGGTTAGCGAGGCCATCAGGAACCAGCGTGAGCTAATTGCGCTGCGCCCTGTTGTCATCAAAGAAATATTACATCACGATATTCTGCGCGAGTTAAGCCATGCAGATCTTCTCAAAAAACTGACCTTCATAGGCGGAACCTGCCTCCGCGCCTGTTATGGTTCTAGCAGGCTAAGCGAGGATCTGGATTTTACGGGCGGATCTGGTTTCAACAGGGATGAGCTGGATAAGCTGAAGGTCACGCTGGAAGTGCGGTTAACTGAGAAATACGGACTGCCGATCTCTGTAACAGAACCCAAAGCCGAGAAGCAGGGAAATGTAGATACCTGGAAACTCCAAGTAAACACACAACCTGAGCGTCCAGATATGCCAGCTCAAAGAATTCACTTAGACATTTGCGCGGTACCCAGTTACCCAATGTCATCAACTTAAGCCCCAAAAGTCCATCATGACCCTCTGAGTCACCAAGATTACCAATCGTGAGACAGCCTATTATTGAATCGACAGG